>JBFEQB010000008.1:0-75646 GCA_041549835.1 Luteolibacter sp.
ATGTGGCGTCGGCTTACCCCCCGTGGACACAACCGCGGCGATCACAATTACTATCTGAATCGAACTGGCGACAAAACATGCTTTCATGACTTCCCTTTTTGCAGTTCGCCCAATGGCAGGGACGCAGCCCAGGCTTCGTGATTAGGTTAGCCCCGCAAGAGATCCATCCACCCGGCGGTGTGGCTGACCAACTCAGTAGCGCATCACCCGTGAGAGGAAACGCCGGCAGAGGGCGGATTCGGGCGCGCCGAACAAGGACGCAGGGGGCGAAATCTCTTCGATGATGCCAGCCGCCACGAAAGCAACCTGATCTGCCACCGCTTTGGCGAAGCCCATCTCGTGGGTGCTCAGGATGATGTTCTGGCCGGCCTCCGCGAGTTCCTGGATGAGCTCCAGCACCTCGGCGGTCATCTCCGGATCGAGTGCGGAGGTCGGTTCATCAAGAAACAGAAGCTCGGGTTGGCGGGCCACTGCGCGGGCGATGCCGACGCGTTGTTGCTGACCACCGGAAAGCTGCGCGGGAAGTTTGTCCGCATGGTCGAGCAGGCCGAAGCGATCGAGTGCCTGCTCCGCCAGCGTGTGGGCTTCGGCAGGCGGATGGCCGTGAACCTTTTCCAGCGGTAGTTCGATATTCCGCCGGGCGGTGAGGTGAGGAAACAGATTGAACTGTTGGAAGAGAAATCCGTTTTTCCGGCGGTAGGCTTGGAGTCCGGCTGGATCAGTCGGCAATCGCTTACCGTTGATGTTCACACTGCCGGAGTCGGCGGTTTCCAAGCCGCCAAGCGCGCGTAGCAGCGTGCTTTTTCCGCCGCCGGACGGGCCGATCAGCGCCAGCACGCGCGCAGATTCGACCGACAACGAAAGCCCGTCGAGCGCGCGGGTCTTGCCATAGATCTTGGTCAATGCGGCGACTTCAAGTTTCATGGCGAAAGCGTTTTTCCAGCCAGTGTGAGAGCCACGCGACCGGAAGCGTGAGGACGAGGTAACCCAGCGCGAGCGGCACGTAGCCTTCGAGCCCGGCGTAGGAGCGGGAAATGAAGTTCCGGGTGTTGTAGAAATACTCGGTCACCCCGATGACGTTGAGCAGCGACGAGTCCTTGATCAATGAGACGAACAGCCCGGCCATCGCCGGCAGCACGCGGCGCAGGGCCTGCGGGAAGATGACATATCGATAAACTTGGAACGGGCTGAAGCCGACGGCCCGGGCGCTTTCCCACTGCGTCCGCGGAATACTCTCCACGCCGCCGCGCAGGATTTCCCCGAGATAGGCACCTTGAAACACCGACAGCAGAAGGATGCCGATGACCAGCTTGTCATCCAACCCATGCTCGCCGAGCGGCCGTGAGATCAACGGCGCGAAGATCACGAAGTAGCCGAACAACAGGTGCACCAGCAACGGCGTGTCGCGCACGAATTCGAGGAAACCCCGGCAGGTCGAGCGCACGACCACCAGCGACGAGCGCTGCCCGAGCATGAAGAGCAGACCGAACACGATACTCCCACCAAGCGCCGCGATCGAGATCCAGAGTGTTAGAAGCCAGCCACGCCACAGCGTTTCGCGATACTCCCACGCCTTCGACCAATCGGTCTGATTGCCGAGCATCGAAAACACCGTGGTGCACAGCCACGCGATGCCCGCCACCATCGCGAGTGCGACAAGCGTGTTGGCGATCCACTGGCGGCGGTTCATGGATTATCGGAGAATGAAGGGAATGCCGGCGCTTTCGAGAAATCCCTTCTCGTCGGCCAAGTATTGGTCGCCGAGTTCTCCGAAGCCATCCCCGGCGCGGAATTCATTGAGGAAGGCATTAATCTGCTCGCGGAGCGATATGTTTCCCTTGGCGATTCCGATGGCCCAGGATTCCTCGACGAACGGCTGCAGCAAGCCGCGGGTGGTGTCTTGGTTTTCCTGCGCGTATTTAAAGATGCTGAGTTGATCGTAGATAAATGCGTCCGCGCGGCCTTGCGCAACTTCGAGCACGCAAGCGGTCTGGTCCTCGAACACCACGCGTTTCGCATCCGGCAGGTTCTGGATCGCCCAGCTTTCGCCGGTGGTGGCCGCCTTCACCGCGATCGTACGGGCGGATTCTTTCAGATCCTCGACCGACTGAATGTCGGAGTCCTTGCCAACCAGTAGCGCCAGGCCGGTGAAAGCGTAGGGCTTGGAAAAGTCGATCGACTGCCGGCGTTCGTCGGTGGTGGTCATCGAGGAAATGATGAGATCGATGTTGCCCGTCTTGAGAGCGGGGATCAGGCCGGAGAAATTCATGGGAACCACCTTGAGCGGTCGCCGGAGTTTCGCGGCGAGCGCCTCTGCCAGCCTGACGCTGACGCCATCCGGATTTCCGGATTTGTCCTGCATCTCAAAGGGTGGGTAACTGAGGTCCATGCCGACCCGCAGGGCCGCGGCCCTGCCTTGCGAATTGGATTTCCCGCCACAGCCGCAAGCGGCGAGACAAGCGAGGGCGAGCATGATGGGGCGGCGGTGCATCTTGAGGAGCATCGGGGCGGTGTGAAGGACAACCGCGACCTTCGGATTGAGGAGATCCGATCGCAAGGTGAATCCAGCAAAACCGGCCGGCAGGCGGCCAAACAAGGATAGAGATGGAGAATCGGCGCAAACGTGCCAATGTTACCCTGTCTCCCTGTCCCCCCGAGATCATGGCCGCCACGATTCCAAACGGAACGCCGCCTTCCCGGTCCCACGCTGCCGTAGTGGTCGCCCATCCGGACGATGAGATCCTGTGGTGTGGCGGGTGGATTCTGACGCACCCCGAGTGGCGGTGGCGCATCGTGACTCTCTGCCGCGCGAGCGATCCAGACCGAGCACCAAAATTCCGATCCATGCTCGAGCACCTCGGCGCGACAGGTGACATGGCGGATCTAGACGATGGCCCGGACCAGCGGCCACTCCAATCCGAAGCCGTGCGGCAAATCGTCCAGCACCTGCTGGCCGGCGGACCATACGATCTGATCCTCACCCACGGACCGCACGGCGAATACACCCACCACCAGCGACACGAGGAATGCTGTCGCGCCGTCGTCGAATTATGGAGCTGCGGGCGGATCAGGACGGACCAACTCTGGCTGTTTGACTACGACGACAACGATCGGGCGATGCTTCCCCGCGCGAACGAGGGGGCCGACTTACGCTTCAGATTACCCGCTGCGACATGGCGGGAAAAACTCCGCCTGATCACGGCTGGCTATGGCTTCCCGGCAGACAGCTGGGAAGCCCGCTGCACCCCTCGTGTAGAGGGATTCCGGATCTTCCGCTCCCCCGCCGCCGCGGATGAATTTCTCGAAGCCTCAATCCAAACCCCATGAAAGTCCTCGCTCTTTACGACTACCCCCCCACCCCCGCCGGCTTGGCGACCCAAGGCGATCTCCTGTGCCGAGGACTGAGAGAAATCGGCGTGGATGTGCATGCGGCGCACTTCGAATCCCCACAGGAAAAGGAGTGGTATTACCGGTGGTTTGAGCCGGATGTGGTTGTCGGAATTGGGTTTTGGGGACACACGCCCCACTTGGTGCTGCATCCGCAACGCAGCGGAATGACGCCCGTGCCGTGGTTCGTGGCCGATGGTTATGTGGCCGCCTATCACGAAGTACTAAACGCCCTGCCCCTGATCCTGGTCACCTCCAACTGGGTCAAGGAAACCTACATTCGCGACGGCATCAACGCGGACCTCATCGAGGTGCTGCCGGTCGGCTGTGATACCGGCAGTTTCACTCCGCGCACTCGCAACGACCCGAAGGTGGCGGCAATCCGCGGAGCCATCGGCGTGGCCGACGACCAAGTGATGGTTCTAACCGTCGGTGGCGACGCGACCTCAAAAGGAGCGCAGGAAGTCATGCGGGCGCTGGCGATGATCGATCAGGACGCCCCGGACTGGAAGTATGTCTGCAAGGTCTGGCCGCAACCCCGGACGACCCGCCAGAACCAGTTGGATCTCCAGTTGGCGTATCAGCTGGGGATCGATAAGAGCGTGGTCTACACCGCCAACGTCGTGTCGCGGAATTTCATGCCCTACCTGCTGGCCGCCTGCGACATCTACGCCGCGCCTTCGCGACTGGAAGGATTCGGCATGATCCAGGTGGAAGCCAATGCCTGCGAAAGACCGGTGATCGCGATCCACGCAATGGCCTTTTTGGACACGATGGTGCATGACGAGACGGCGCTTCTTGCCGGCGTGGCCCAGGAGGTGAAGATCGGCGAAGTCGTGCTCGGCGAGGACCATGGTTTCCCAGAGACCCGCCGGATCACGCTGCCCAGCCTGCGCACCGCGGACTTCCGCGCCTCGGTGCCGGATATCGCCGAACACCTGCTGCGGCTCATGAGGGACCCCGCACTTCGGCAACACATGGGCCAGGCGGGCCGCCAGCGGGTGGTGAAATTGTTTGACTACCGCAAAGTCGCGAAACGTTTCGTCGAACTCATGTCAAACCGCCTCGGCATCCGGTAAGCGACGAATCGTGGCAACCAATCAAAGACCCCAACAGCCCCATGCACCCGCAGAAAAAAACGTTAGTCGAGCAAGCCAGGGAAGCCGCGTTGCACGTGTTGCTTCACAACGCCCACGGACCTTTCCGCGGACTCCCCCGGACCGCCGGTTGGGGTTACCCGGAGCCCTACACCCGCGACCTGATGATCGCCTCGCTGGGCTATTGCGCCAGCGGCGAACCGCGCTTGATGAGCGCACTGCGCCGCACGCTCGAGGCCCTGGCCAAAAACCAGACGGCACGTGGGCACATCCCATCACTGGCCCACGATCCCTTGGACCGTGGAGCGAGCGACACCACGCCGCTGTTTCTGTTCGGTCTCGGTGCCTACCGCCGCACCTCCGGCGAGCGGGATTTCCTGGATGACGCCGCGCGGAAAGCCCTGACCTGGATGGAATACCAAAGCCCCGACGACCGGGTCATGGTGGCCCAGCTTCCCACCAGCGACTGGCGCGATGAGCAATACGTGACCGGCTATGGCCTCTATGTAAACGCGATCGTTTATGCCTATCTCGTCGAGTTCGGCCATCATGAGGAGGCACGCACGCTACGCGACCTGATGAACCGCTTCGAGGTGATTGGCGAACGGAAGAATCCGCACGTCCATGAGGGCCTCGTCTCGGCTTACAAACCGTATTACACCCTTTATTCCTACAAGCTTTTCAACAGCCATCGCTTTGACCTGTTAGGCAACAGCCTGGCGATTCTGACCGGCGTCGGGTCGCCGAGCCGCAGCCGCCGCTTGATCGCCTGGGTGGAAACCGAGTGCAAGGCGATGCGCCGCAGTGGCGATCTGGCCGTGGATCTGCCGCCGAACCTGTTCCCTTTCATCCAGCCGGAACACCCCGACTGGCGGCCACGCTACCAGCAATACAACCGGCCGGGGGATTACCACAACGGCGGCATCTGGCCATTCGTCTGTGGGTTTTACATCGCGGCATGCGTCGCGGCGGGGCGGTTCCAACTGGCCAGGCGGAAGCTGGAAAACCTGGCGGAACTGGTGAAACCCTGGCACGAGAACGAAGCCGAATGGGGTTTCAACGAGTGGAGCAAGGCGCAGACCGGCCGCCCCAGCGGCCGCGACTGGCAGACCTGGTCGGCCGCCCTCTATCTGTATGCGGAGGCCTGTGTCAAACAGGAGAGCACGCCCTTTTTCGATGAAATCCGCGCCGCAAGCGTGGCGGGGAGAGGCTGAACATGAGCGCCCGGAAGGAGTCCGGGACAGCTCACATCTCCAACAGAAGGCGCGCCGGTGATTCGAGGGAGTCCTTGATGCGGATCAGGAAGGTGACGGCTTCCTTGCCATCGACGAGGCGGTGGTCGTAGCTGAGGGCGAGATACATCATCGGGCGGATAACTACCTGGCCGTTGAGCGCGACCGGGCGCTGCTGGATGGTGTGCATGCCGAGGATGCCGCTTTGCGGCGGGTTGAGAATCGGCGTGCTGAGCAGCGATCCGTAGGTGCCGCCGTTGGAGATGCTGAAAACACCGCCTTGCAGGTCATCGATGGTGATCTTGCCGTCGCGGGCCTTGGTGGCGTAGTCGAGGATGTCCTTCTCGATTTGAGCGAAGGATTTCTGGTCGGCATCGCGAATGACGGGGACGAACAGGCCCTTCTCGGTGCCAATGGCCACGCCGATGTCATAGAAATGGTTTGCGATAACGTCGTTACCTTCGATCCGGCCGTTGATGGAGGGCACATCCTTGAGAGCCTGGGTGACGGCCTTGATGAAGAACGACATGAATCCGAGTTTGACGCCGTGTTTTTTCACGAACTCATCCTGCACCGACTTGCGAAGTTCCATCACGGCGGACATGTCCACCTCGTTGAAGGTGGTGAGGATGGCGGCGGTCTGCTGCGCGTTGACGAGGTGCGTGGCGATCTTGCGGCGCAGCATCGACATCTTGCGGCGGGTCGTCCGGCCATCGCTGGTGGCGGCGGGTAGCTGGCGCTCGACAGGCGCGGACGGAGCAGAGAACTCGGGTTTTGCAGGCGCGGGGGCAGGAGCGGATTGAGGCGCTTCCGCTGCAGGTGGTGCGGGAGCAGGACTTGTCGGTTGAAGCCGGGGCTCCGCGGCTCCGGTTTCGATTCTGGCGATGACGGTGCCAATGGGGACTTCTTCTCCTTCCGGGACGAGGATTTTCAAGCGCCCGGTGGTAGGTGCTTCAAGTTCATTGGAAACCTTGTCCGTTTCGAGCAGGACGAGGATTTCACCCTGAACCACAGAATCGCCGTCATTTTTGCGCCATGAGGCGACGCTGGCGGAAGTGATGGATTCACCGGCAGCCGGGACACTCAGCTCCACGCTGCCGCTTGTTTGAGGAGCGAACGTCGGCGCGGATTCCGGTAGTGCGGAAGGTTCCGGCGCGGGCGCGGATTCGGATAATGTGGCGGCGGGCTGAAGTCCGGGACTGTTTTGGATACGAGCGATCAACGCACCGATGGCCACTTCCTCGCCCTCGCCCACGAGGATTTCAAGGGTTCCGGCGGCGCTGGCTTCGAGGTCGGTGGAAACCTTGTCAGTTTCAAGGGTCACCAGCACCTCGCCTACATGGACGGAGTCCCCATCCTTCTTGTGCCAGTGGGCGACGTTGGCGGTGGTGACGGATTCGCCGGAAGCGGGGACGTTGACTTCAGTGGTCATGAAAAGATGAGTGTGGGAAATTGAAGAAAATCCAATAAGGAATCAAACAGAGAACGCATGCTCAAGAAGCTCTTTTTGTTCGCGGTAATGCACGGCCTTCGATCCAGCGGCGGGGCTGGAGGCGGCATCCCGGCCGGCATAGCGGACCTTGGCTCCGACGGCGCGGTCGAGACGCGGCCAAATGTAGGACCAAGCGCCCATGTTGAGCGGTTCTTCCTGGCACCAGACGAAATGCGAGGCGTTCGGATATTGACCGACAGCCGTCTCCACCATCTCGCGATGGAACGGATAGAGTTGCTCAATGCGGATGATAGCGGCGTCTTCGATGCCGTTTTCCTGACGGTGGGACAACAGATCGTAAAACACCTTGCCGGTGCAGAAGATTACGCGGCTGACTTGGCCGGGGTTTTCGAAAGTCTGCGGATCCGGTAGCACTTCCTGGAAACAGGAACCCTCCAGGAAATCCTCCGCGCGGGAAACCGCCTCCGCCCGCCCTAACAAGCTCTTCGGCGTCATCAGGATCAGCGGCTTGCGGAAGTCCCGGTGTTTCTGGCGGCGCAGCGCGTGGAAATACTGCGCTGGCGTGGTGAAGTTCCCGACAATCATGTTTTTCTCGGCGCAGAGCTGCAGGAATCGTTCCAAGCGCGCGCTTGAATGCTCCGGACCCATGCCCTCGTAGCCGTGCGGCAGCAACATCACCAGATCGGAAGGTAGCTGCCACTTGGACTCGGCGGAGGAAATGAACTGATCGATGATGACCTGCGCGCCGTTGGAGAAATCGCCGAACTGCGCCTCCCACAGGGTCAGCATTTTCGGATAGGCCCGCGAATAGCCGTAGTCGAAACCGAGCACGGCGAACTCCGAGAGCAACGAGTTGTGCACACAAATTTTCGCCTGATCGGGAGACAGATGCTCAAGAGGGATGAATTTCCCGGCGGTCTCATAATCGTGCAGGACGGCGTGACGATGCGAGAACGTGCCACGTCCCACGTCCTGGCCGGACAGGCGTACTGGAGTGCCTTCCAGCAGGAGCGATCCGAAGGCAAGGCTCTCGGCGAAGGCCCAATCGATACCCTTCCCGTTTTCAAGCGCCTCGATGCGACGCGGGATGAAGCGTTTCGCGAGAATCGGGTGCACGTGAAAGTCGTTGGGAGTCAAAGTCAGCACCCGACCGATGTGCTGGAACTTGTCCCACGGGATGCCGGTGGGCACCGGCGCGTGTGAATAATCGGGCTGGGCGATGGCGGTGGAGCCACTGAAGGCCGTGCGGTCGCCAGCCTCCTGAAGCGTGAGCATTTTCTGATAGCCGTCCTCGAGCTTCTCCCACATCGCGCGTTCCAGTTCCTCCACATCGGCTTGGGAAATGATCCCCTCGCTGACAAGTTGCTGTTTGTACATTTTCCCGAAGGTCGGGCGCTCAGCGATCATGCGGGCGATGGCGGGTTGGGTGAACGCCGCTTGGTCCGCTTCGTTGTGGCCCTGGCGACGGTAGCAATACATGTCGATGACAATGTCGCGGGCGAATTTCTGGCGGAACTCAAGTGCGAAGAGCGCCGCCCAATAGAGTTCCAAGGGATCCTCGCCATTCACATGCAGCACAGGGGCCTCGACCATCTTGGCGACATCCGTCGCATAGGCCGAGGATCTCGCATCCGCCGGAATGGTGGTGAACCCGATCTGGTTGTTGATGATGATATGGATCGTGCCGCCGGTACGATAGCCGGGGAGTTGGGAAAGATTAAGGACTTCCGCCACCGAGCCTTGGCCGGCGAAGGCCGCGTCACCATGGAGTAGAATCGGCAGCACCTGCCCACGGTCGATTTCCCCCCCGCCCTCGCTGAGGACCCGTTGGCGGGCGCGGGCCTTGCCCTCGACGATCGCGTTCACGGCTTCCAAGTGGCTCGGGTTCGCCGCCAGACTGACGCGGACATTGCCATCAGGGAACTCGCGGACGCTCTCATAGCCGAGGTGGTATTTCACATCGCCATCGCCGGCCACGAGGTCCGGTTCGTAGGTGGGAGTGAACTCATAGAGCACGGTGGTAAGGGATTTCCGCACGAAGTTGGCGAGCACGTTCATCCGCCCGCGATGGGACATGCCCATTTCAATCTCGCAAACCCCTTGCGACGGGCAGGCCTCGAGAATCGCGTTGAGCAGGATCATCACTCCCTCCCCGCCTTCGTTGGAAAACCGCTTTTCTCCGAGGAAACGTTTGCCCAGGAAATTCTCGAACACCTCGGATTCCAGCACCCAGCGCAACGCGCTGAGCTTTTGCTCCGGCGACCCCGCCGAGCGCAACCCGTGCGACTCGATCCGCTCACGCAACCAGTGCCGCACCGGTGTGTGGTGGATGTGCATGAACTCAAAGCCGATTTTGCCCGAATACGTCGCTTCCAGCACCGCGATCATGTCGCGAAGCTTCATTTTCTCACCGTGACGGAAATACGTGTTCCATGCCTCGCGGTCAAGATCCGCATCTGACAGACCGAACTGTTCAATATTGAGTCGCGCATTACGCTCCGGCTGGTCATCCAGCGGATTGATATGGGCCTGTGTGTGACCCAGAGTCCGGTAGTTGTAAATCAAGGCCACCACCCTGCCAAAAAACGTTAGGTCTTCCTCCGAGGCCGGAGCAGCGGCGGTCGACGCGGCCCGCTCGGCCTCCTCGGTGCGTTTCAACTGGGCCATTCCAAGCTCAAAGCCCTCGAAAAACGACGACCACGACTCGTCCACCGAGCGCGGATTCTCGCACCACCGTGCATATTGCGCCTCCAATACATCCGCATTCTGGCGCGCTGAAACCGAAGAGTTCATGGGAAATGTTTCAAATTATGAGGCGAGCCCGCGAATTTACCGCTTGGCCCGCCATGCGGGGGCATTCATTAAGGGGCCGGCCCCGCCGCGTCAACCGCACAGGCGGGATTTTCACCCCCGCCCGCCGCGAACCGGAGCACCATGATCGAAGTCCAACACCTCACCAAACGCTACGCCCGCCACGAAGCGGTCCGCGATATTTCGTTTTCCGTGGCCCGCGGCGAAATCGTCGGTTTCCTCGGCCCCAACGGTGCCGGTAAAACCACCACCCTGCGGATGCTCACCGGCTATCTCCCTCCCACTTCGGGCAACGCACGCATCGCTGGCTTCGACATTTTCCGCCAGTCGATCGATGCCCGCCGCAAAATCGGCTACATGCCCGAAAATGTTCCGCTCTACGAGGACATGCGCGTTCGCGAATACCTCAAATTCCGGGCCCAACTCAAGGGACTCACCGGTGGAGACATCCGCCGCCGCGTCGGCACGGTCATTGACACCTGCGGTCTTCAATCGGTCCGCCGCAAGATGATCAAAACGCTCTCGAAAGGCTACCGCCAGCGTGTCGGTCTCGCCGATGCTCTCGTCCACGACCCCGAGCTCCTCATTCTCGACGAGCCCACCAACGGTCTCGATCCCAACCAAATCCGCCAGATACGGGAACTGATCCGCCGCCTCGCGGAGACCCACACCGTCCTCATTTCCACCCACATCCTCCATGAGGTGGAAATGACCTGCAACCGCGTCATCATCATCGACAGCGGGAAAATCAAAGCCACCGACACCCCCGTCAACCTCACCCGGCAAATGCGTGCCGCCGGCCGCATCCAAGTGGAGATCCATGCCGATCCGGACGTCGTCGCCGGTGCCCTCAACCGTCTCGAACACGTGAAAAAAGTCACTCCCGAACCGCTCGATGACGGTTGGAGCCGCTTTACCGTCTGGGTCGATTCCGGAACCGACGCCCGTGAGCGCATCGCCCGCCTTGCCAACCAGTATGGCTGGCCGCTCCGATCGCTCTTCCGCCACACGGCGACTCTCGAAGACGTCTTCGTCGAATTGACGCGCAGGGACTGAGCCACCGAATAAGCGCCGATCTCCCGGGCATGCTGGAATCATGAATCAAGGAGGGGCGGAATCCGTCCGCCGATGGAGATGGAACCGCGAGGGTTCGCGCTGCGCTCATCCCGCGGTCACGCGTCCTCGCCGGGCGAACAGATTTCGCCCCTCCTTGAGGGCTGGCGTTGCCGGGCTTTGGACCAGCAGCAAAGAAACAGGAATCAGCAGCAAGCGGCAGAAGAGCACCCTGCGGGGGCCGGGCTGGCTGGCGCGGAGTCATCCAACTCTGGAGCCTGCAACGTGCGATCCGGCTGAAGCGTCTCGAGCCCGAGTTTCTTGAGCAGCGCGAGGTCCGCCTCGGCGGCGGGGTTTTCTCCGGTGAGAAGTTTTTCGCCGTAGAAGATGGAGTTGGCGCCGGCGTAGAAGCACAGCGACTGGAGTTCATCCGAGAGCCGGTCGCGGCCGGCGGAGAGGCGCACCTTGGCCGTGGGCACCGCGATGCGGGCGCAGGCGATCATGCGGACGAGGTCGAAGGGATCGACCTGCGGGTTGTTGGCCAGCGGAGTGCCGGGCATCGGCATGAGCGAGTTGATCGGCACGCTCTCCGGGTGCGGATTGAAGTTGGAAATCACTTCAAGCAGGCGGAGGCGGTCGGTAATTGTCTCGCTGAGGCCGAGGATGCCACCGCAGCAGACGGAAATACCGGCGTCCTGGACGTTGCGGATCGTCTGCAACCGGTCTTCGTAGGTGTGGCTGGTGACGATGTTTGGATAATGCTCGGGCGAGGTGTCGAGGTTGTGGTTGTAGGCGTTCACCCCGGCATCACGCAATTGCTTGGCCTCGTCCGGGCCGAGTTCACCGAGGGTGACGCAGACTTCCATGTCGAGCTTGGCGACATCGCGGACGATATCGAGCACTTGCTCGAACTTGGGGGTGCCGCCGCGCACGCCCTTCCATGCGGCTCCCATGCAGAAGCGGGTGGAGCCACATTCCTTGGCGGCGCGGGCGTGTTTCATCACTTCTTCACGCTCAAGCAGGACGTGGTTTTCGAGTTCCGTCTTGTAGCGGGCGGACTGGGCGCAATAGGCGCAATCCTCGGAACAACCGCCGGTTTTGATCGATAGCAGCGTGCAGAGCTGGATTTTTCCTTCCGGCCAGAATTTCTCATGCACCTCGTGGGCGCGCTTGAGGAGATCGAAAAACGGCAGGGAGTGGAGTTCTTGGAGTTCGGAAAGCGTCATGATCTTGTGCGGGTCGGGGACAAGTGATCCGTGAATGACGGCCGGAGGGAAGCAGATAGTGAAAATTGCCGAGGGAAAAGTGGGATGAGGAAAACGTCACCTCGCCCAACTGCCACGCACTTCAGGCAGGCGACCTTGCCCGACAACGATATAATTGGTGGGGCCTTTCGCACCTTCGAGCGGGACACCGACGGACTTTTTCCATACGGCACTCATGCTTTCTCCGGTGTGGCAGCCCCAACTCTTGCAATAGGCGTTCCGACTGAAAACAGAGCCCTTGATGCGCGAAAGGTCGCGCTCATGCAGCCAAGCAGTGGAGACCGCCATGATTTCATTGCCGTAATCGAACATGAAGCAATGGCGGTTCGAGTGTCCGAAGAAATCAAAGGATTCAATCGACCCGCGCGGACGGGAGTTCAGCGCCCGGATGAAACCGCTGGAACTATCGAACCACACGAGGCTGGCCCGCCGCTTGGCCGCCTGCCCGGAGATCCAAGAAATATAGGGTTTTCCATCTTCGCGTCCGCGGGTTTGGTAGGAGGGCCTGTAAACCAACCACACCAGCTTGGCATCGCTGCCGTAAGCCTTTCTGATTTCATCCATCCGGAGGGTTGATGCGCGGATGAAATTCGCCCACCAGCGATCGTGTTGATCTTGGGTGATCCGGAAGTCCTCCCACTTGCGCATGGCTGGCCCGCCGGCAACGATCACGTGTTCGGCCTGGGCCGGAGCCATGAGCGGCAGCAGGATGGCAAGAACCAGAAGGTGAAAACGACCGTTCATGGGCGGCAAAATAGGCACTCCGCTCCGGGCTGCAACGCAAGATCTTTGACAGGAAGAAACCACCTCAGGCCGAATGCCAGCACTACCTTGATCAGGCTTTCGCCCCCCGGCTTTTACTGCGCGGAGCCGTTGCTGATGATTTCCAGGAAGCTCTGGGGTTCCAGCGCAGCACCGCCGATAAGAGCACCATCGATGTCTGGACAGGCCATCAGTTCCGCAGCGTTTCCGGGTTTCACGCTGCCGCCGTATTGGATGCGGATACGGGCGGCGGTGTCATTGCCGTAGAGCTCGGCGACGACCGAACGAACGAAGGCGTGAGCGTCCTGCGCTTGTTGCGAAGTAGCGGTGACGCCGGTGCCGATGGCCCAGACGGGCTCGTAAGCGATGACAGTCTCCGCCATGTCCTTTTCGGTGAGGTCCTTGAGGCCCTCGGTCACCTGGGTGCGGAGGACGCTTTCCAGCTTGCCGCCTTCACGCTCGGCGAGGGTTTCACCAATGCAGAAGATCGGCTTCAGGTTGGCCTCGCGGGCCTTTTTCATCTTGGCGTTAATGACGGAGTCCGTCTCACCAAAAATAGCGCGGCGTTCGCTGTGACCAAGGATCACATAGTGCACGAAAAACTCGCGTAGCATGAGCACGCTGATCTCGCCGGTGTAGGCGCCGGAATCGAACTGCGAGCAATTCTGGGCGGCGATCTGGATGGCGTGGGCGTTTTGGCCGGCGGTGGCGGTGTGAAGCAGGTCCGCGAGTTTCGGCAATGAAACGAACGGGGGGGCGATCACGATTTCGCAGGGGAAATCCTGCCCTTGGAGTTTCGAGAGAAAACTTTTCACGAAGTCTTCCGTTTCGGAAGCTCCTTTGTTCATTTTCCAGTTGGCGGCGAAGATCGGCTTGCGGTTCATGGGGTGCGGATGTTGGAGTTCAGTGCTGGGAATTAGATTTCGGTGAGCGCGGCAACGCCGGGAAGGACTTTTCCTTCAAGGAATTCGAGACTGGCCCCACCACCCGTCGAGCAATGGGTCACCTTGTCTGCGACACCGAATTTCTTGGCGGCTGTGGCGGTATCTCCTCCTCCAACGACGGTAATGGCACCCGCCTCAGTGGCGGCGGAGATGGCGGCGGCCATCGCCTTGGTGCCTTCGCTGAAGGCGTCGAATTCAAACACGCCTGGAGGGCCGTTCCAGATGATGGTCTTGGACGCGGCGATGACCGTGGCGAAGCGTTCGCGAGTCTTGGGACCACCGTCGAGCCCCATAGTTCCAGCCGGGATGCTGTCAGTGGCGTAGGAAACGGTGGCATCCGGGGCAAATTTGTCGGCCGTCACGAAATCCACGGGAACGTGGAGGTTCACTCCCTTGGCTTTAGCTTTTTCCACAAGCTCCGGGATGATCTTGGCGCCTTCAGCATCGAACAGACTGTCGCCGATTTCCATCCCTTCGAGGACTTTACGAAAGGTGAAGGCCATGCCTCCGCCGATGATGATGTCGTTCGCCTTGTCGAGCAGGTTGGTGATAAGCGGGATCTTGTCCGCGATCTTGGCTCCGCCGAGGATGGCGAGCAGCGGGCGCTTCGGATTCTCCAGCACGGCAGTGAAGGCCTTGATTTCCGCGTCCATCAGAAATCCGGCGGCTTTCTGCGGCAGATCGACGCCAACCATCGAACTGTGGGCGCGGTGGGCGGTGCCAAAGGCATCGTTCACGAAGACATCACCGAGCTTGGTGAGGCTGGTGCGGAATGACTCGACCTTGGAGGGATCCGCCTTGACTGAGCTTCCATCGGCCTGCTTGGCCTTGCCCTCTTCCTCGATATGGAAACGGAGGTTTTCCAAGAGAACGACTTGCCCTGGCTGGAGATTCGCGCAGGCGGCTTCCACTTCGGAGCCGACGCAGTCCGTGAGGAACTTGACGGGATTCCCGAGCAACTTGGCCAGCTCGTCGGCGACGGGCTTCAGTGTGAACTTTTCATCCTTCTGGCCATTCGGACGTCCGAGGTGGGACATGAGAACGACCGACGCTCCATTTTTGAGAGCGAATTGAATGGTGGGAAGCGCCGCCACGATGCGCTGGTTGTTGGTGATGGCACCGGTGGCCTTGTCCTGAGGGACGTTGAAATCAACACGAATGAGAACACGTTTTCCGGAAAGATCGAGGTCACGAATGGATAGCTTGGCCATGGGGCGGGAATCCCGCCTTAGAGCGGGTCCGGTGTCAAGACATGCGTAGGTGAAAAACCCGGCAAAAACCCTGAAAAACACGGCGTTTCACATCAACCGAGTATTCCTTTCTCACGACCGGGAACCTCTTCGTAGGCTTCCATGACCCTACCGAAATCACGGAGGAAGCGGTCCTTTACCATTTTTCCGCCGGCTTGCAGGTGCCACAAGCGGCGGCCATCGGGTCTGATCTCATCGGCAGAAACGATGCCCAAGGGATCGGAAGCGAGGCGGTCGAACTCAAGTTTGAAGCCCACCAACTTGAGGCCGCACTCGGCGAAGAAGGCTCTGAGTAGTTCGTTCACCTTGTGGACGAACTCCCGGCGATGATGTCGATGATCGCACGGACCACGCGCCCCCCTTTGTCAAACGGGACCTTCTTTTTGCCATCGAAATCGGTGGCATGCGGCTTTCCTTGGACCCGCTGAGGCGCCGCTCAAAACGGGCCGAACGGGTGTCGGAATATTTCCCCTCGGTCTCCCCCTCCCCCTGCTTCGGAAGATTTCGTGCCTTGCAAATCATCACCGATTCATTGACCATCCGTTAGCCCGATGGAATCACCGACAACCAGCACGCCATCTCAAAAAGACCCGGCGAGGATCCCGCGGGCGAGATCCCTGCCTTCCGCAAGCCCCTTCCGGGCGGCGGCGCTTTTCTTTGCCCTTCATTATCTAGGGTTGATCGTGACATTCACCGGACTGGCGGCTTTCGCCCGTGAACCCAGCCAACTGGCATCACGCATCCTGATCGGCGGCATTGCCTTCAGCGCCATCACATGGTTCATCGCTTACTTCAAGCGACGCTCAACCTATTGCCCGCTTTGCAAGGGAACCCCACTCGTCAATTCCGGCGCACACACCCACGTGCGAGCCAAACGGATTTTTCCATTCAACCACGGGATCACGGCCACTCTCTCAATCCTAGCCACCCAGAAATTTCGCTGCATGTATTGTGGCTCGGATTTTGACCTACTCAAGCCGCCCACCCGCTTGCTTCATGGATCGGCTGCCAGCAAGGATCACGCCGATCACGACAACCTGAGCTGAGCATGCCGCACGGCCATTGCCCATGCCTCTTCCGGCACCAAGTCCCGCCAATGCTCGTCATCGGCGAGAATCATCCGGCAGACATCGCGCCCGGTGTATGCCAGCAGGGCATCGTCATCACATGACACCTCCTGGATGCGCCCGTTCTCCAGAAAGTGCTCATAGAGATGAACGCAGTTTTCCGGAGCGTGGAATGTCTCTGCGGTCACCAACTCGCCGGTCTTGCGGTTTTTCCATGGAAAGACTCGCAGCGTCACGCCTTCCTTGAACAGCCGCCCGAATGACTCCAGCAAACCACCCGCAAGTTTCTCCGACCACT
Organism: Luteolibacter sp.; assembly: GCA_041549835.1. Lineage (GTDB taxonomy): Bacteria > Verrucomicrobiota > Verrucomicrobiia > Verrucomicrobiales > Akkermansiaceae > Luteolibacter. The sequence goes on from JBFEQB010000008.1 coordinate 16,620, forward strand.
TCGCTTTGAACAATTCGTTGAGCAGTCCGATACTCAGAATGACGCCCACCGACTTGCTGGTGCAGCGGCTCAGAAACGCGGCGATCCGGTGGAATTCGGCGCAGTTGGAAACGAGCACGGTTTTTCCCAGCGACTGCAGGGCGTCCGAGCGGTCGATGAAATCCACGGCATCGATGCCCGGCCCGCGCAGCAGATTGGCCATCGAGATTTCACAAAGTTCGATCACCAAGTTCCTGTCATCTTGCCCCAGCGAATGACAAAAGCCCGCACGAGCCTGATCGAGCATCGCCAGATGCAAGTTGAGCACCGGATCAAAGCTGCCGCGCAACAAGAGCACCGGGTGCTTGTAAAGCGCCTCGGAGGGTTGCACGACCTCGCCGTTCGGCAAAAACATCGTCGCGTCGGTGAGACCGCTTTCCACCAACTGGAGGGCGCACAAGCGGTTGTCGAAAAAACCGTAACCATGGCCTGTGAATTTCAACAGATCCACCTCCACCCGCCCCGGCGCCAGGTTGTCCAACAACGATTCCACGAAGCGCTTGAGATGCCCGCGGTAGCGGAAGGCCGAGTGGATCAGGTTCAATCCAATCACGCCGAGTGCCTCCATCTGGTCGATCGTGCGCTGATCGAGCAGTCGCACATGCAGAATGATATCAGATGGCGGGTCCCCCGGTTTCATCTGGAAACGAACGCCCAGCCAGCCGTGACACTCACCGCTGTCGTTGTAGCCGCGCGCGCGCACCGTGTTACAAAACGAAAAAAATGTCGTATCCAGGCCCCGTTTGGGCCCAAGACGCTCAAGCAGCAGTGAGAATTCGCGGTCAAGCATCGACGACAAACGGTCGGCCGAAACATATCTCTCGGCGCGGCCATAAATGGCATCGCTCATGGTCATGTCATAGGCTGAAATGGTCTTCGCCACCAGACCCGCGGTACCGGAAGCGCGGAAGAACCAGTTTCCTGTCTCCTGCCCGGCTCCAATTTCCGCAAATGTGCCGTAGACGTATGGATCCAGATTCAGTTCAAGGGCCTTGTCGTATGATGTTGGGATCATTTTGTTTCCTCGGTTTCAAGAACCCATCCCTCGGCAACGCGTTTATCGATGAGGACCTGATTCCCTGACGTCGCGTTTTCCGGAAAGCTCAGGGCCAAGGTTAACGCGACCTTCTTCATGTAAGGAGATGGCTTGAGCAAGGAATCCAACAACGTCCCGCGCTGGACATAGCCGAACAGAGCATGTTCTCCGTCCGGTGATTCGAGACGATACGAACGCCATTTGGCGTCGTCCGAAAACGAGAAATTGAAATACTCGACCGGACTCAGATTCACCCGGAACACCTTCGGGGAAGCCGGCTTGGTGGCGATGAATTCTTCCCATGGCATTTCCGACCAACCCACCCAACTTTCCCAATCGATCCTGAGCCCCTCCGGCGCATCAACCAAAACCACCGATCGTTCCTCATGGTCCTGGGTGCGGACTTTGATGAAAACGAAAGACCCGCGGCGAATGAGTTGGGACGCCGTATTGAATGCCGCCATTCCCACAGCCTTGATTTCCCCTTCCGGAAAGTGAGCGCTCATTCTGGGTCCGCTCACTTCAGGATGGCGGACCAATGGCAGAAGATCCTCGATCCGGGTGGCCTCAAGAAACCTGCGGACCAGTGGTTCCGCCTCTTCCAGAATACTCGCATCACTCCTCTCCGGAACCGATGGAAGCGTCACCTCGGCCACCTCCTGCGCGACCGTTTCCGATCTCGCCGGTTCCGGATTCTTCGGAATCGGCAATTCCTCCCGAAACAGAGCCCCCACCACCCATGCCACGACCGCTAAAAAGAGCGACGATCCTACGATCATCATCCAGAACATCTGACGCCTGGAGCCTTCGAGAGATTCCGAAGCATCGTCCCAATCATGGGCTTCTCCGTGGTGGAATTTCCGCTTTCTAAGGTGCTTCTTGCCCGAGGTCGCCGAACGATCCGTGTCCCCACCCTCATCCGAAAAACTCTTGATCGGCACAACCAACGGAGGAAGCCGCTCACCAGGCATAGGGATCCGTAACATCCTGCGGCAACCCGGACACACCACGCCCTTCCCGTCGTGACTCCTCGGGACACGAAACACGAACCGGCAATCCGGGCATACATAGCCGCTCCATCGGCGGGCGCTGTCCGTTGTCTCTGACACGGCGCCACACTGTTCTGCCAAACCCGCTGACTGCAAGCCTTGGCTTGCCCCAAACGAATCGTCCCCGCCCCTGACAAAATCGATTTATCAATTCTGATACTTGAAACTTACCGGTTGCCCCCTGAGAAACGCCCCAGCATGAAATTCGATTTCGACACCCCGATTGTCCGCCGAGGGACCGGCTGCATCAAATACGACCGCCGCCCTGAACTCGATCCGTTCTGGGTGGCGGACATGGATTTTGTCTCCGCCCCCTGCATTCTGGACGCCCTCCACCGCCGCGTGGGCCACGGAATCTTCGGCTATGCCCAAGCCCACGAAGGACTGAACGACGCCATCCTCGCCTATCTGCGGAACCGCCGTGGTGCGGCCGTTCCGGTCGATCAAATCATCCACCTCGGCGGCCTCGTCCCCGCCCTTTCACTTGCCGGGCGCGCCCTCTGCAAACCGGGTGAGGCCATGATGACCTGCACCCCGGTCTATCCACCGTTTCTCGGGGTTCACCATGATGCGAAAGCCGAGCTCATCAGCGTGGATCATGTTCTGAAAAACGACGCCTGGTCCTTTGACTGGGACGCTATGGAAAAGGCCGTCACCCCCGCAACCAGAGCCTTCCTTCTCTGCAATCCGCAAAACCCGCTCGGTAGTGTGTTTGCCAGATCCGAAATCGAGCGCCTCGCGGAATTCTGCGAAGTCCACGACCTCATCCTCGTTTCCGACGAAATCCACTGCGACCTCGTCTTCGATGAAACCACCACCCCGCACGTTTCCGCGCTCAATCTCCCGGAACGGTTCGCGCAGAGGACCATCACCCTTCTCTCGCCGAGCAAAACATGGAACATAGCCGGCTTGGGTTACGCCTATGCCGTGATCCCCTGCAACTCCCTGCGCCGGAAATTCACCGCCGCCCGCGGTCACACCCTCACCGAAATCAACGCCCTTTCCTACTACGCCGCCGAGGCGGCCTACCGCGACGGCGAATCCTGGAGATTGGAACTCGTCGCCTACCTCCGCCAAAACCGTGACACCCTCTTCGAATTCATCCGCACCCACTGTTCCGGCCTCATCGCGAAACCCGGCGACGCCACCTACCTTGCATGGATCGACGCCAGCGCTCTCGGCCACCAAAGCCCCGCCCTCCATTTCGAGAAAAACGCTGGCCTATTCCTCTCTGACGGAGCCTTTTTCGGCTGGCCCCAGCACATCCGCTTCAACTTCGGCTGCCCGCGCTCCCGGATGCTGGAAGGATTGGAGAAAATCGCCAAAGCCCTCTGACAGCACTCCACCACCCCTCAAGTGAAAGCCAGGCACCGGATTTCGACTTGCATCCTGCCACCGCTGAAATAAAAACCTCCCGGTTACGACCTCCAGATACCTTGCTGCGCACTGAGCGCACCCGCCTCCGGAAAGGTCACAAGCCGCTGTAGCTCAGGGGTAGAGCAGCTCATTCGTAATGAGCAGGTCGTCGGTTCAAATCCGACCAGCGGCTCCACCTGAATCCCGGAAAGTGGGGTTTCCGCACTCCTAACGGGAAGTCAGGGCTCGCCACATTTCCTCGATGCGCTTTTCGGAGACCTTGCCGATGCAGGAGACGTCCGGCGCGAAGAGCGATACGCGGAGCTCCTCAAGCGCCCAGCCATGCGGCCAGAGGTCGGAGTCGTCGGGACGGGCGGTCCAGCGCTGAAACCAGGGCAGCCAGTGGAGACGCAAGCGGTCCATTTTCTCCAAGTCCTTGACGATGGGCAGTGACCCCACCCTTCCGAGCCTCGAACGAATGGCCCGCAGCCGCCGCGGGTAATCACAAAGACCGGAAAATCCGGCGCGCCATGCGAAGCGGGTCCTGAAAAGCCAGGCGAGCTCTTCCTCAAGGTCTTCAGCGATCTCCCCGAGATTCCGGTCCTTGCGATTGGCGGCGATCCAAGTCCGGATCTCCGGCAGGATTTCAAAGATCTCGTCAAAACTCCTGCCAATCGCGGACGCAGAATCGAACCAATGCCCCCTCGCCCGCTCGGTCAACGCACGGAATTCGTCCGGCGAGCTTGGAAACACTCCCCCGGCGGCACCCTCGGCGGCTAACAGGACGAGGTCGTCCAACGAGGTGCCGCCGGTGCCCAGACGTGGCAGCTCGACCTTCGCCATCAGGCCTAACGGAAATTTTCGGGTCAGGTGCTTCACCTGATCCGGGTGGGCGAGCGAGAGCAGGCGCACACCGCCGGCCCGTTGGGATTCCGCCGCTTCCGCCAGGCTGGTGAAGGCGCGTACACCGACGCTCCCTCCCTCGTCCACCAGTGCTGGAAACGCGGGACCGCCCGGGGTCTCCACCCGCTCGGGAAGTTGCTCGCCATCCCACGTGCTGATGCCCGAGCGCTCGACATCGGCGTTCGCCGCAGCTTCGAAACGCTCCCGCATCCGATCCGCGAGTTGCAGCTTCAGCACGGCCACGTCATCTCCCATCGCGAGTTCATTCCCCTCGTCATCGCAGACCCATATCTTGGTGACGAGATGCGGCGGAAGCTTCAAGGGATGGAATTCCCCGGCTGGAACCAGGGCTCTGGTGCGTTCGCACACGTACTCGGCGAGCGCCTGATAGATCGGACGGTCTTTGGGCGCGTAGCTCCACAACTCCGCGAAGCCGTCCGCCACGCTTGCGATCGGCTGGCAAATGCGGCGGAAATCCTTGGGCAGCGAGCGCAGCAGGATCTCGGCGCGTTCGCGCAGGTTGCCGTCCACTCCCCATGCCGGAAGCCACGCCGGAAGTTTCGGTAATTGATCGACGTGCACTCCGAGTGTCACGCCATCGTCACGCTCTCCCTGTTTCGCATGATAGTAGAGCTGATATTCCTCGCCCTCGTGCGTCAGGGTGTCGGGAAACCGGTCCAGACCGAGATTCTCAAGATCCTCGTCGAGCACATCGGCGAGCGACAGCATCAGGGCGTCCTCATGATCCGCCAGCCACTTGTGAAAAGCAGCCGCCGTATGGATTTCACCGGGAACGCGGTATTCAAAAAACCGCAACACCGCCTCATCGCTCCAAAGGCCTCCCGGCCGCCGCAGTTTCTGCTCCACCGCTTCGATATCACCGCGCATTTCCGTGAGGTGATCCAGAAACTCGCAACGTTTGCGCAACCCGCTTCCTAGCAAACCCTCGCGCAGGAACACCGAGTGCGCCGCCTTCGCATCCACCCGGCCATAGTGCACGCGCCGGCCGGTAATGACAGGAAGGCCGCCGCACACGACGGTTTCCTTGCCATAGACCGCACCCTGCTTTTCATCCCAGTGCGCGTCACCATACTTGCTACGGCAGAGGTGCGGTGCGACTTGTTCGATCCATTTGGGATCAATTCGCGCGACCCGCCGCGCCCACAGGCGCGAGGTTTCCACCAACTCCATCGCCACCACCCACTCGTGGCGCTTCGGCAGGCCGAACAGCCCCGAGCCCGGAAACACCGCAAAAAATCCGCCCGCCGCGCTGCGGTAGGCCTTGTTTTCCCGATCCCACAATCCGAACTGCCTCGGCACCCCCGCTAACAGACAACGGTGAATCGCCGCGTAGGGGAATGCCGCGGCATCGTCGGACCGAGGCAGTTTCACCTGCCACTCGCGCTCTAACAAAGCCGTGAGTTCGTCGGCCACGTTCGCCCACTCCATGACACGCCGCGCATTGAGAAACGCCGGCCCGCAGAACTTGCGCAAGGTGTTGCGCTTCCACCGGCCGCGCTCGTCGCGGAATTTCGAAACATCGCGCCACATCCGCAGAATGCCGATGAAGTCGCTGTCGGCGTCCTTCCAGCGGGCATGCGCGGCGTCCGCCTCACGGGTCTTCTCGGCGGGGCGCTCACGTGGATCGTTGGACTCCAGCGCGGCGATGACTGGCAGCATTTCTGCCAGACAATGCTCCTTGCGCGCCTCGATCAACATGCGGCCGAGCCGCGGATCCACCGGCAAGCGAGCCATGTGACGACCGTATTCGGTTAGATTCTTGTCGCGATCGAAGGCTCCGACCTCACGCAGCGTGCGGTAACCCTCGGACACCGCCTTCGGCGACGGTGGATCGAGGAATGGAAACTCGCTAATTTCAGGCAAGCCGAGCGCCTTCATCCGCAGGATCACTCCGGCGAGCGAGCTGCGGCGGATTTCCGGATCGGTGAACTCCGGGCGTTCCTCGAGTTCGTGTTCCTCGTAGAGCCGGACACAGACGCCATCCCGCACACGTCCGCAGCGGCCCTTTCGCTGGCGGGCGCTGGCCTGGCTGACCGGCTCGATCTGGAGACGCTGGACGCCTTTCCCCGGTGCCCAGCGGTTCACCCGTGCGACGCCGGAATCGATGACGCAGGCGATCCGTGGAATCGTGAGGGACGTTTCAGCCACGTTCGTGGCGAGGATCAGCCGGCGCTGGTTTCCCGGATTGAAAACCCGCTGCTGATCGCCGAGACCAAGCCTCGCGAAAAGCGGCAACACCTCGGTACCCGGATAACGGCGGCCGTCCAAAACGTCAGCACACTCGCGTATTTCGCGCTCGCCGGGAAGGAACACAAGCACGTCGCCACTCGGTTCCACACCACCAAGCCAGTCCACCGCACGGGCGACGTGCTGCGGCAGGTCCTCGTCGTCATTCGGCGGCAGGAAGAACTCCGCCACCGGAAACATCCGCCCGGGGGCCTCGATCACCGGCACCGGTTTGCTCTCGCTCCCGAAAAACGCAGCGAACGATCCCGCATCCAGCGTAGCCGACGAAATCACCAGTTTCAGGTCCCTGCGCTTTTCCAGCAGGCGCTTCAGATACCCGAGCAGGAAATCGATGTTCAGCGAACGCTCGTGCGCCTCGTCGAGGATGAGCACCTCGTATTGGCGGAGTTCCGGATCGCCCTGCGTCTCGGCGAGCAGGATGCCGTCCGTCATGAACTTGATCCGCGTGTCCCGCGATGTCCGGTCCTCGAAACGAACTTGGTAACCGACCAAGCCTCCGAGCGGCACTCTGAGTTCCTCCGCGACCCGCTTCGCCACGCTGGCCGCAGCGATCCGGCGCGGCTGGGTGCAGCCGATGCGCCCGCCCTCCGGGCCCATCGCCTCGGCCACCATTTTCGGCAGCTGGGTGGTTTTTCCCGAACCGGTTTCGCTCACCACCACGATGATCTGTTGGGATTTCAGGGACTCAAGGATCTCCTCCCGGTGTTCGACGACCGGCAGTTCCTCGGGATAATTCCAGTTTCCATCGAAATCCGTCATTTTGAGGGGCAAAGCGTTTGCCGTGGCTCCGGAACTGGCAACCGTGGATTTTCAAAAGTTTGCACCCCGGCGGATGTTTCTCGTGAACTTGCCAGCCAACAATTCCATCAAACGAGATCCCCATTTCAAAAACTTCGAACTTTCCGCATCATGGGCCATCCACTAGAAGACCGCATGCCTGCTAACATCCCGCTGAAAACCACAATCAAACTCGGCATTGTCCCAACCCACCTCCGCTTCGTCGGGGGGCTGGTCCCGGATGAAAGCGGCTGCTATGCCCGTGATGCGGACGGCGTGATCCGAATCCTCTCCGGCGTGAGACACCTCCTCGCACTCTCTCAAGTCGCCTTCGACAGCGTGCAGGTTTCCCTTTTTGCCGGAACCGATCCCGGCGACCTCAGCGAACTCGTCACCGGCCTCAAAGCGCTCGGCCTTAGCGTGGATTTCGTGCTCATGATCGGCGGCGTCAATCCGATGAATCCCGCCGACGAAGACGCCGTCATCGCCCAGCTCCTGCCCAATCTCAAAGCCGCCATCGCTCACGGCGCGCGCCACGTTTCCTCCACCTCCATCGAAGAGTGGATGAGCAAAGGCGAACCGCGCCGCGACGGTGCTGATTTCGAGGCGGCGGTCGCCCAAAACGTCCGCGTCCATGTCCGCGCCTTCCTGGAGGCAGGCCTCGCGGGCACCTCCCTGGAGAACTGGCACATCGAGTTCCTCCGCCCCGGCGAGTTCAAGACCTTTACCAGCCTCGACCGCGCCTGGGCCTTCGTCAGCGCGGCGAACCGGGCCCTCCCGAAACCGTTCTTCAAGCTGTTGGTGGATGCTGCCCACTGCGGCGACTCCGGCCTTTCCATGGCGCAAAACGAGACGCTTATCGGAAAGATCGCCGCTGCGGGCGAACTCGGCCCTTTTCACGCCTCCGCCAAGACCACCCGCGGCTGCCTGTCCACCGATGACGGTTGGATTGGCGCTCTCCTCGCCGCCACCGCCGCAACCGGGGAACTCCGGCAGGTCTATGTTGAAATGTTCGACCACGAGGACCCCGCGCTCGAGGCCCTCCGCGAGCTCGAGCCCGGCCACGGCATCGACACCCGCGACGGCCGCAGCTACCCCGAAGTGGTGGCGGACGGCTTGGCCGATGTGGCGCGCCGCCTCAACAATCTGGCCGCCCGCAGCATCCTCCGATCCTGACGACATATCCAATTACCCCACCCGTTCCCAAGGGCTGGAATCTATGGCTTCCGCCCCCCCCGAAATCCATGAGCCACCCGGCACCCGCCATGAAACATCCGAAGAAACTCGGCGAACTCGCCTCCACGGCGGACGCCGGAGGGCCGGTAGCGCTTCGGTTGGTCGCCGCCGTGCTCTACCTGTTCCGCTCGATCCATGGTGCGGCGGCCGGCTCACTCCCGAAAAACTCGAACAATATTTGGAATTACTCGATGGGGCGTATCCCGATATCGAATTTGTGGTGCTCAGCGGAAAGTTCGGTCCCGATATGATCGGGCAGCTTTGCCGTGACTGGAACATTCCCGCCAATTTCATGTTCATCGGCTGCCCCGGCCAAGGCATGGCTCACCCGCCGGGCGAACTCGGCGCCGCGCGTGTCATCGTTTGACCGCCTCATCCAAAAGATCAGTGGAAACGAAGGCAAGCAACAGGCATCTTAACGATGATGCCTGATAACACCGGACAACTCATGCCCCTCGGTGTGGCTCTCGGCCTCGGCCTACTGGTCGGTATGCAGCGCGAATGGGAGCATAACCGCGTCGCGGGATTGCGCACCTTCGCCTTGGTGAGCTTGGCAGGGGCGCTCAGCTCCATCCTCGCACAAGCCTACGGCGGCTGGGTCATGGGGGCGGCACTCTTCGCCTTCGCCGCCATCAGCATCGCCGGATACCTCGCCACCCTGAACACAGACGATCCGGGCCTCACCACGACTATCGCGATGTTCGTGATGTTCGCCACGGGAGCCCTCACGACGATGGAGCATCCGGTCACCGCAGTGGTCATTTCCGGCAGCGTGATGGTTCTGCTACAGGAAAAGAAATCGCTTCACGGCATGGTCCACAAAATCGGGGAAAAAGACCTCCGTGAAATCGCCCGCTTGGTGCTCATCGGATTGGTCGTCCTCCCGCTGCTGCCCGATGAACCCATCGGCACCAATGAATTGCTCAATCCGTTTGCCATCTGGCTAATGGTCGTACTGATCGTGGGCATCAGCCTTGCCGCCTATCTCGCCAGCAAGTTTCTCGGAAGCGCCAGGGGCACAGCTGTCGCGGGCCTGCTCGGCGGATTGATCTCCAGCACCGCCACCACGGTCAGCATGGCGAGGCGTAGCAAGGATACTGAAAACCATCCGCAATCACTGGCCGTGATCACGCTTATTTCCGGCGCCGTGGTGTTCGTGCGCGTGATCGTAGAGGTGGCGATAATGGGCTCGGGGGTCGCTGCCACAGTTCTTCCTCCGCTGGCGGCAATGATGGTGTTGACGGGGATCGTGGCGGCCATCGCCTATCGCCTGATGCTCAACGCCGTGCCGCAGTCCTTCGAGGAAGCTCCACCGTCGGAACTCAAAAGTGCCGTCATGTTCGGGCTGTTGTATTTGCTGGTGCTCGTCGCCGTCTCTTACGCCAAAGACCACTTCGGCCATGCTGGCATGTTCGCCGTGGCCGCCATTTCGGGCCTCACCGACATGGACGCCATCACGCTCTCCACCGCCGGACTCTCGAATTCGGGGCAACTCGACCCGAACACCGCATGGCGCGTCATCCTAACAGGAGGTCTCGCCAACCTGGCTTTCAAATCCGCACTGGTCATGTGCATCGGGGCGCGGACCTACATCAAGCCGGTGCTGATAGGTTTCGCCGCCCCCTTCTTGGGCGGACTGGCAATCCTCCTCTTGTGGCCGTAGCTCACGCCAACTTCAGGACGGCCGCGGCAACGTCATCCTCGGTGCCAGCCTCGGTGCGAATAAAGATTTCCTGAAGCCCCTTGGCGGATTGAGTGACGGCCTTGAGCCCGCCGGAAACCTTGCGTTGGACCTTGATGGAACCCGTGCGGCAATTGGCCCCGAGGGATTTTCCACCATATGAACGGCCGATGATCACAGCCACCACGCCCGGCATCGCCTCAATCCGGCGGAGGATTTCGTGACACTCCTTGGAGGTGCTTTGATGGCGGCCGCGAGATGGCATGATGGACGGCCACAGCATGCACGCCCCGCAGTGAAGTTCGATTCATTTTCCCGGTGATCGGAATCAGGGCGGGCCGCCGGCCGGGAGGATCGGCTTACGACACGGCGGCCGCGATGCGATTTACTGCGGACGGAGGGTTTCCAGATATCCCTCCAAGCCGGTTGCGCAACTGCGGCGGTAGCTTTCATCCCGGCAGCACTTCATGGTGACACTCAACCCGGCGAAAGTGGAAACGAGGATGCCTGCCTCCACTGCGGGCTGGATCGAATGGTGGATCCAGCCTGCGGATTTGCCACGCTCCAAAACTCCGGTGACCGCAGACCGCCAACTGGCGAACACTTCTTCCAATGCCGACCCTAACAACGAGTCCGCCGCAGCGGTTTCCGCAGAGAGGGAAACAAGGGCGGATGTCGCGTCACCGGACTGGATTTCCAAACAACGCGTGCGACAGAACGCCCGGAACTCATTGAGGGAATCCATCGCGTCCAGCGGGGTGATCCAGAGATCCCGGATGGCGTCCGCCAGATCACCACTGATCCATGCGAGGGCGAGTGCGCGCTTGTCGGAAAAATGATGGAACAGGGCACCCTTGGTCAGCCCGGACTTGGCAACAATGGACCCGAGCCCGGTTCCGGAGTAACCGTTGCTGGCAAAATCCTCACCGGCGGCATCCAGGATCAACTGGCGGGTCACCAGCGGCTGCTTCCTGCGTTGTTTCATGAAAAATGGATACCTACCAAGTGGTAGGTCATCAAGGCAATTGCCGCATATCCCCCGCTCAGGAAGTTTGAAATCAGTAGCCGTTTGCGATGCGGGAAACCATCGCCTCCCCGGCCCGTTCGAGAGCCTCGGGCAGCGCGTTGTTGCGTGCCGTCTGGAGATTTGAGGAAACGAACAACTGGCTGCTGCCGCTGGAGCTGCCGGAAGCGAGCACTTTGGTCGGATCACGGGCATCGCGAAGAACCCAGTTGAGGGTCACCTTGTTGGTGAGTTCCTCGGGGCGAAGCGTATCGATGCGGCTGCCACGGAGAGTTGAATAGCTGATATCACTGATCCTGCCTTCGAGCACCGCGTCCGCCTTGTCCACTTGTGAGATGCTGTAGGTCCCGTCCTGAACGATCGCATTGGCGACAGCGGAGGTGGCGAGTGCTTCGGCCCGCGGATGGAAGGTGGCGTTCGAAAACATCGGCACGGCGATGGTGTTCACACCAGCGAGTGAAGCCGGCTTGACGCCGCCGAGTTGATAGCCGGCACAGGAGACCAGCCACAGGACAGGTGCGAACAGAGCGAGTGCTTTCATGGAACGAATCATTCACCTAGCTCCTTGAGTCGTGCTTTCGAAGCATCGTGCAGTTTCCCCGAGCCCGTCTGTCTGACGATGTCTCGGTAATAAATCTTCGCGGATTCAGGCTTCCCGGTTTTCAGGTAGAATTCGGCGATATCAAAGGACCGCTGAAGATCTTTGCCACCAAGTCCTTCGATCATCTTACGGGCCTCGGCATTCCGCGAGTGCCCCGGATACTGGATCAGGTAGTCGTTGAACGCCTCACGCGAGAGATCGAGGTTGGCCTGATTCTGGTTTCCGCGCTCGGCATTCTCCATCAGGATCTGGCCGACCCGGAAGAGCGCCTCGGGAGCTTGGGCGCTGGAGGGCTGGTCGTTGACGAGCTGGCGGAAGGCATTGATGGCCTCCCTGTATTTCCTCTTCGCCTGATAGGCCTCGCCGATGGTAAACTGCGCTTTCGCCGCGGTGGCGGTCTTGGGGGCGTGGTCGCGGACCTTGCCAAGCATCGCGACCGTCTTGTCGAGCGAAAGTTGGGTTTTCAGGCCGAGGAAGCTGGATTTCACGTCGCCCTCGGCGGCCGCCTGGGCCATGGACGCCTGGCGGTCGAGAGCCGTCGTATATTGGGGACTTCCCGGGAAACCCTGGAGGAACTGGTCGTAGGCGTCGAAGGCGTCTTCGATTTCACCCTGTTGATCGAGCAGCTGGGCTTGGCGAAATCGCGCCTGCGAGGCGGACGGAGCGAACGGATAACGTGTTGCCGTTTTGTCGTAGAGATTGATGGCCTTGCCGGCTTTTCCCGCGTCGTCGGCCTGTTTCGCCTGCTGATAGAGTGTCTCGCCCTCCGAGGATGCGGACTGGATGTTTCCCGCGAGGATGAGCGTGTCCGAATCAGTCCCGCATGAGGCGAGGAAAAGCGCGGCGACTGACAGGGAGGCAAAAACGATCGGCCGTTGGAGCATGGGACGGAGCATAGGAAGACAAAGGCACTGGGAAAGCGCAAAAATCGAGAGGGCCGAATCACTTGCCAAGTTCGATGGCGCGGCGGGTGGCGGCACCCACGGCTTCGATCACCGCGGAGCGGATCCCGTGACGCTCGAGTTCGGCCAACCCGGCAATGGTCGTGCCTCCCGGCGAGGTCACCATGTCCTTGAGTAACGCCGGGTGTTCGCCGGTTTCAAGGACCATGCCGGCGGCGCCGAAAACCGTCTGCGCAGCCAGCCGGAGAGCATCTGCCCGTGGCAAACCGGCCCTCACACCACCGTCTGCAAGAGCCTCGATAAACAGATAGACATACGCCGGACCGCTACCGGAGACTCCGGTGACTGCGTCCATCAGGCGCTCGGGCACTTCCACCGCCAGGCCTACGGCCCCAAGAAGCCGGCGGGCGGTTTCCGCGTCTTCCGTGGTGGCGCGGCTTCCGAGGCAATACCCTGCGGCACCTTTTCCCACCAACGCGGGCGTGTTCGGCATCGCCCGGATCACACGCAGGCTCTTGGAAGCCGCTTCTTCAAGGGCGGCCACGGTGATGCCGGCGGCGATGGATATCACCAATACCGGTTTCCCGGAACCAGCCTTCGAGACCCCGATCAAGGCTGTCCGGATATCCAAGGGCTTGGTGCAAAGCAGGATCACCTCGCAATCCGCAAGCGAGGAAACATCAGCCGCCACCCGGGCTCCGGTTGTTTTGGCGAAATGATCCCGTGCCCCTTGATAAGGGTCCACGCCGATTACAGTCTCCGCCGCGACCGCGCCGGAGCGGATCGCGCCCTCCACCAGTGCCGTACCCATTTTCCCACAACCTATGATTCCAAGATTCATGGCGGGAGAATAAGCGGATCCGGGAGCCGCGCACCAGCTTCATTTTGCTTGGAGGCGGGAAGGGCGCGTGGCCATGGTCTCTCCCATGAGAACACTCCGGATGGTCGTGCTGTTAGCCGCGGGAATGATGACGGCTGGATTTACGGCGGAAACGACTGCTAGCCCCCCTGTTACGAAAACATCGGATGTCGAGACCGCCATTCCCGCTACAGTGAAAGCGCTCGGAACACCAGCGATGATGAATTTCCCCGCTGGAATCCAGATGGCCGTGAGCGCCAGCACAGCTGCCGCTCAGGCGCACGTCATTCAGGGCTTGAACCATCTTCATGGCGGCTGGGAATTCGAGGCCAGCCGGCATTTCGCGGCAGCCATGCGCGAGGACCCCGAGTGCATTCTCGCCCACTGGGGCATGGTCATGTCCCTTTTGAATCCATCTCCGGAAACGGGCGAAGCCCGGAACGCGGCAACCGACCGTCTGCTTGATCTCATTGAAAAAGGAAAAGGCACCGAACTGGAACGGGGCTATGCCTATGGTCTGGTCAAATACATCGAGGAAGGCCCGCACGGGGCGGCGGCGGCCTTCCGTAAGGTCGCCCACAAGTTTCCCAACGAACTCCAGGCCGCTGTTTTTGCAGCGCTTTTCAGCCGGGGGGGCTATGACACCACAGGCGATGCCACTCCCGGGCAGATCGCCGCGGAGCAGTCCCTTCTGGCACTCATTGAAAAATTTCCGGACAACCCGATTCCCCTCAACGCCTTACTCATGATCCGTGCCGAGGGACCGGAGCTTTCGGGTTCCCTCCATCTCGCCCGCAAGCTCTCCCGGATGGCACCGGACTATCCTCCTGCCTTCCATCTGCTAGGTCATTACGAGTGGCGCAGCGGAAACCATGGGGATGCCGCTTCGTCCTTCGGACGGGCCTCGACTTTCTATCAGAGGTGGATGGAAAGCAACAAGGCGGGCGTCGCCGATTGCCCGGAGTGGACCAAATCGGAGTGCTACCGGATTGTCTCGCTTCTTTCCAAAGGCGATTTCGACACCGCCTACGCCGCCGCCCGCCAGGTGGCGGCCACTCCGTTGCCAAAGGACCGCCCGGCATCGCCCGGCACCCGGTTCCTGCTTTGGGATGCCAAAACCCTGCCGGCGCGCATTCTCATTCGCCGTGGATTGCGCGGAAATGCCAGCGAAGCCGCCAACTCGCTGCCCAAACCGGATAAATTACAGGAATACCGGAAATACTCGCTCGCCTATTGGTGGATCGACGGTTTGCGCTTCGTTCTTGAAGCCCATAGATTGATCAATTCCGGAAAAATTGATGAGGCTCGGGAGGTGGTCGCCGCACTCACTCAACACGGGGAATTGATGACCCAAACACAAAACGCGGCAGCCTCAAGCGGAGAGCGCTCGCAGTGGCTCCGCGCGTTCCGGGCGTTGGAGGTTCTCGCCAGTGATGCGCGGGGGCGCCTCGCCATGGCCGGGCCAAAGGGACGACGGGAAACCGCTTACAATTGGTATGCGTCCGCCGCGGACAGACAACGCCCCTCTCCCATGCTAGATCCCCCACTGGTCCTCACCCCCATGGCCTCCCGGCTTGGTGCTTTTTTCCTCGCCACAAAAAAGCCTGCGGATGCCATTGAAGCCTATCAAAGGGCTCTCGCCACATTCCCGAACGACATGGAAGCACTCATCGGCCTCAAATCCTCATATGAAGTGGCCGGAAAACCGAACGAGGCCGCTGAAATCTGGAAAAAAATCGAGGCGCTCGAAACCCAGTAAAGGGCAGCCCCCAGGAACACCTGGTATTTTTAAAACAAAAAGGCCGCCGGGGAGTCCCTTCCCCGGCGGCCAAGGTCGTCATACCCACGTCCACACCCATGGAACTGGCTGACAACTCTGCTGTTACACCCTTACATGAAAGATCGGTTACCCGTTGCTTTCAAAGGATTCAGACCTTCAAGTTTTGCAAACGTTCAAAGAATTTGAAAAAAACTGAACTTTTTGATCCGGTCAACTTGGCACTTGGAAACGAGCCGCCATTTCCCGACGCTCCAGCCATGTCGCACAGCCATATCGACGTCCGCTACGTCGCCAATCTCGCCCGCCTTGAACTCGCCGATGAGGAAGTCGCCGAGTTCCAGCCGCAACTGGAGGCAATCCTGCAACACGTCGAAGCCCTCACGAGAATCGATGTCACCGGCATCGATCCCACCGCTCATGCCGCGCCGGTTTTCGACCGGATGCGTGCGGACACCCCCCACGGCAGCCTCGATCCCGCTGCCGTGCTGCAAAACGCACCCGATCAGGCCCAAGGGCAAATCCGCGTCCCCAAAGTCGTGACTGACGCGTAAACCCTCTCCCGCTCTCCGAAATCCGCTTCCCGACCACCCATCATGACCCTCGCCACGCTCCGCCAGCAACTGCTCTCTGGGGAAACCACTCCGGCAGCCATCCTCCAGCATCTTTCAGGCGAAATCACCGCCCGCGATTCACAGATCGGCGCCTACCTGTCCTACGACCTCGAATCCGCCCTCGCCGAGGCCGCCAGTGCCGACCTCTCGCTTCCTCTGGGCGGCATCCCCATCGCCATCAAGGACAACATCAACGTGCTCGGCCAACCCTGCACCTGTGGCTCGAAGTTCCTCTCGGAAAACTACACCTCGCCCTACGACGCCACCGTGGTAAAAAAACTCCGTGCCGCTGGTGCCATCCCCTTCGGCAGACTCAACCAGGATGAATTTGCAATGGGCTCCTCCACGGAGAACTCCGCGCTGCAAATCACCCGCAACCCCCATGACCCGGGCCGTATTCCCGGCGGTTCGTCCGGTGGCTCCGCCGCTTCCGTGGCGGACCGCACCGCCATCGCCGCCCTCGGTTCTGACACCGGCGGATCCATCCGCCAACCCGCCTCGCATTGTGGCGTGGTCGGACTGAAACCCTCCTATGGCCGCGTTTCACGCTACGGACTCGTCGCCTTCGCCTCGTCGCTCGATCAAATCGGCCCGCTCACTCGAAGCGTCGAGGACGCCGCCATGGTCCTCCAAGCCATCGCCGGCCACGATCGGCAGGATTCTACCTGCCTCGACGTGCCGGTGCCGGATTATCTGTCCGGCCTCAACGATGGCGTGAATGGCATGAAACTCGGCGTGCCCAAGGAATACTTCGGAGAAGGCATCGATCCGGGGGTTCGCAAAAATGTCGAAGCCGCCATTCAGAAACTCGCCGCCCAAGGCGCGGAAATCGTGGAGATCTCCCTGCCTCACACCGAACACGCGGTGGCCACCTACTATGTGATCGCCCCTGCGGAAGCCTCCTCCAACCTCTCGCGCTTCGATGGCATCCGCTACGGCCACCGCACCGCGAACCCGACCGACATCCTTGACCTTTATAAAAAGTCACGCGAGGAAGGGTTCGGACCGGAAGTCAAACGCCGTATCATCCTTGGAACCTACGTGCTCTCCTCCGGCTACTACGATGCCTACTACGGTCGTGCCCAGAAGGTTCGCACGCTCATCCGCAGGGATTTCGAAAACGCCTTCCAGCAAGTGGACGCCATCGTTTCCCCCGTTGCCCCCACACCGGCGCGCAAGATCGGAGCCTTTGCCAACGATCCACTGCACGAATACCTCTCGGACATCTTCACCCTCTCTGCCAACCTTGCCGGCATTCCCGGCGTTTCCATTCCCTGCGGCACGACCGATTTCGATGGTGCGAAAAACCTACCCGTCGGCCTGCAGATCCTTGGCCCCCACCTCGGTGAAGCAAAGCTCTTGCAGATCGCCAAATCGGCGGAATCCTCCTGATCCGGCCCCAGCCCCGTAAGTAGCACAGCCTCCCCTGTCATGAGTGGTTCACGGGAAGTTCGTTGCGATTTCTCGCCGAGGGGGAGCGGGAGGAACTTTTCAGTTAGATCATCAAGGGGGCGGTGGCATCAATCTTGCGGCGGCAATAAATCCTTGGAACTCCCCTTCCGCTCTCCGACACGCCCGTTTTCATCTCCTTCATTCCCCGAAGGAGGGATTTGAATCTCCGCTTCCTGCACACGAATCCCTGAGGAAACAATGCGCTCGACCGCCTCCTGCAGAGAGGAGGCTTCTTCACCATTGAGAAAAACAGAATCGCTTGCCATTACTCACCTCCGGTTGCCCTTACCGCAACTCTGCTCATCACGCAAAAAGCGGTCAAGATCAAACGATGTATTGCGCAGTCCGCAACCATCGTCATTATTAGTCCATGTCATGGAGCGCTGAGTGGATGCGGGATTGGTTGGATTCCGAAGCAAGGTCCCAATTGGATCTTGCCCGTTTGGCTGGAGTCGATGCGGCCAACGTCTCGCGCTGGCTCCGAGGCCAGTCCAAGCCAGACCGCGAAGCGATCGCGAAGCTCACTGAAATTCTTCCCCGGCGTGAAGCGGCGGAACTGGTCTGCGCATGGCTGCGCGACCAGATGCCGAAATATGCCGGCCAACTCGTGGAAGTGCGGGCTGTGCCGTTGTCCCAGAGCGAAGAGGTTCACGCCAACGGCTTCCCTGAGGGAATCAGCACGGAGCTCAGGAAACGGCTGATCTTTTTCGGCAAACTGGCCATTGAAAACCCAGATATCCGCAAGATTCTTGACGTCTGCTACAAAGCCGCAAAAAGAGCGGGAAACAACCATTCCGGCACCTCCATATAAGACATCTCCGGCGGCGTCCGCTCCAATAAAGCCCCGTTCCCCCGCAGCCTCCCCAGCCTATTCCGCTTGCCCCGGACCTCGCCCTTGGTTACGGGGCCCCTGCTGGTCGGCACCCGCAGGCCCGCTATCCACCTGCAAAAGCCATTTACCATGCCCATCACCCGTGCCCTCCTCTCCGTCTCGGACAAATCCGGACTCGCCGCTTTTGCCAAGGAACTCCACGACCTTGGCGTTGAGCTCCTCTCCACTGGTGGCACCGCCAAAACCCTCCGCGATGCGGGCCTCCCGGTCATCGATGTTTCCGAACACACCGGTGCATCCGAACTTTTTGACGGACGCGTGAAAACCCTCCACCCCAAGGTCCATGGCGGCCTCCTTTATCGCCGCGATGACAAGGAGCA
The DNA here is from genome assembly GCA_041549835.1 of Luteolibacter sp. Taxonomy (GTDB): domain Bacteria; phylum Verrucomicrobiota; class Verrucomicrobiia; order Verrucomicrobiales; family Akkermansiaceae; genus Luteolibacter. The sequence goes on from JBFEQB010000008.1 coordinate 35,406, forward strand.
CTCCGCCCAGGCCAAGGCCAACGACATCCCGCCCATTGATCTCGTCGTGGTGAACCTTTACCCCTTCGAGGAAACCATTAGGAAACCCGACGTCACCCTCGAAGAAGCCATCGAAAACATCGACATCGGAGGCCCCTCCATGCTTCGCAGTGCGGCAAAAAACCATTCGCATGTCACCGTCGTCGTGGATCCTGCGGACTACCACAGGGTCATCGAAGAAATGAAGGACAACAACGGCGAGACTACCAAGGGCTTCCGTGAACAACTCGCGGTCAAGGTCTTCCTCCGCACCTCGCAATACGACGCCGCCATCACCAACTACCTCGGCCAGTGCCGCGAGGGCACCTGCTGCAACTTCACCCTCAGCCTGCCGCTCGAACAGGAACTCCGCTATGGCGACAACCCGCACCAGAAGTGCTCGCTCTATGGAAACTTCCGCGATTTCTTCACCCAAATCCAAGGCAAGGAGTTGAGTTATACCAACATCCTCGATATCGAAGCCGCCGCAGACATCATTCTCGACTTCGTCCGCCCCACCGTCGCCATCCTCAAGCACACGAACCCCTGCGGTGTCGGTCAGGACGACCAAGACCTCCGCATCGCCTGGCAGAAAGCCTTCGAGACCGATCGCCAGGCTCCCTTTGGCGGCGTGATCGTCTGCAACCGGCCGCTCACCCTCGAACTCGCCCGCGTGATCTCGGAAATCTTCACCGACGTAATCATCGCACCCGAGTTCGAGGCGGATGCCCGCGCCCTGCTCCAGAAGAAGAAAAACCTGCGTCTCATGAAAATGAACGACGCCTATGTAGTGGAGAAAAGATCGGCCGTCATCCGCTCCTGCCCCGGCGGGATCATGGTCATGGACCGCGACCACACCGCTCTCGGCCTCGACAACCTCGAATCCAAGGTCGTCACCAAACGCCCGCCCACCGAAGAAGAGATGCGCGCTATGCGTTTCGGTTGGCGCATCGTCAAACACGTCAAGTCAAACGCCATCGTTTACGCCACCACCGACCGCACACTCGGCATCGGCGCAGGCCAGATGAGCCGCGTCGATTCATCACGCATTGCCATCTGGAAAGCCAAGGAAGCCGGACTCGATCTGAAAGGCAGCATCGTCGCCTCGGACGCCATGTTCCCGTTTGCCGATGGTTTGCAATCCGCCATCGACGCCGGAGCCACCGCCTGCATCCAGCCCGGTGGTTCCATCCGTGACGAGGAAGTCATCGCCGCCGCGGACGCCGCAGGCATGGCCATGATCTTCACCGGTCACCGGCACTTCAGACATTGATTCCTTGGAGGCGGAGCACATCCGCCATGACAGCTCACATGATGCATCTCACGTCCAAACCTCACACGTGAAGCTGCCCGTTTTTGAAATTGCCAATGACTTGCGGGCCGCCGTCTCCGCAGGCGATCGTTCGCGCGTGCTACTCAAGGCTCCCACCGGCTCCGGAAAATCCACAGAAGTGCCCGGCATGCTGGTGGACGCCGGTATTCCAGGGACCATCCTCGTCATCGAGCCCCGCCGCATGGCCGCGCGCCTGCTCGCCGGATGGGTCGCAAAACAACGCGGATCCACGCTCGGCCGAGAGGTCGGCTACGCGGTGCGATTCGATGCCAGGTATCGCAACGACACCCGCATCCTCTACCTCACCGATGGCGTCTTCCAGCGCTGGATTCAGGACAATCCGGAACTCCACGGTGTGAGCGCGGTGGTCTTCGATGAATTCCATGAACGCCGCCTCGCCGTGGACATTGCGCTTGCCCGTTGCCTTGATCTACAGGACGGCCCGAGACCCGACCTGCGGGTCGTCGTCATGTCCGCCACACTCGAAACCGCCGGACTCGCTGACTTCCTGACGCCCGCCACCGCACTCGAAGCCGGTGGCCGGACGTTTCCCGTGGAGATTCTCTATCGACCTGACCGCCCTCCGGTGAACGACCGCCGCGGCGGACCTCCACGCGAGGAGCCCGTTTGGGAAAAAATGGCAACCGTTTGCCGCGAGGCGATGACCATGCCGGATGCCGGCAACATCCTGATGTTCCTGCCCGGAACGCACGAAATCCGGCGAACCATCGAGTTATTGGAAAGCGGATCCATCAGCCGCGGCTGGGACGTGCTGCCACTCTACAGTTCACTGCCCCCTGCAGACCAGGAAGCCGCGATCTCGCCCGGCCCGCGGCCGAAAATCATCGTCGCCACCAACGTCGCTGAAACCTCACTGACCATTGAGGGCGTTCGAACCGTCATCGATTCCGGCCTCGCCCGAATCGCCTCCTACGAACCGCGCCGTGCGATCAACACCCTGCTCATTAGGAAGATCTCGCGGGCCGCCGCCGAACAACGTGCAGGCCGCGCCGGGAGAACCGCATCTGGCCGCGCATTTCGCCTCTGGAGCGAGGCCGACCACGCCCGCCGCCCGGAGTTCGAAGCGCCCGAAGTCCACCGAGTGGATCTGGCGGAAGCCGTGCTCCTGCTGAAAGCCGCCGGCGTTTCCGAGATCCGGAATTTCCGCTGGTTCGACGCACCCACGGAAGCCGCGCTTGTGAGGGCGGAACACCTGCTGCACGACCTCGGCGCGCTGGATGCCAAGGGTTTCCTGAACGACGAAGGAGCCAAGATGGCCACTCTTCCGTTAGAACCGCGCTTCTCCCGCCTGATGCTCGCTGGCCACGAGAACGGCTGCGTGGCGGAAACCGCCTTCATCGCCGCCGCCGTGCAGGGTGAGGGACTGTTCGTCAACAAACGAGGCGGCACCGGACGCAAGGACTTCATCTTTGCGGACGACGAATCGGATTTCGCCGGCGAATGGCGAGCCTTCGAATCCGCCGAGGCGATGAAGTTCGATCCGCAGCGTTGCGGACAGGTCGGCGTCCTCGCCCGCGGCGCGCGCGAGACGGCCCAGGGGTTTCACCGCCTTTGCTCGCTCGCCGACCGCTTCGGCTGGGCCATGCTCCCGGTGGATTTCAAAACCCATCACAAAGCCGTCGGCCGCGCCATGCTCGCGAGCTTCAGCGACCAACTCGCCATCCGTTCGAATCAAGGCACCCTGGCCTGCCGCCTCGTCGCCAACCGCAAGGGCAAACTCGACGAGGATTCCTGCGTCAAAAACGCCCCGGCCTTCGTTGCCGCGGAAATCACCGAGGTCGAGGCCCGCGAGGTCATCACTCATCTCCGCCGCGCCACCGCCATCAGTCCCGCCTGGCTCGCGGAACTGTTTCCGAATGATCTGTCAGTCACCGACGGCACGGCATGGGACGAAACCCGCCGCCGCGCCGTTTCCCGCAAGGAGACCCGATTCCGAGACCTCGTGCTGGAGGCGAAGGAAAGCGACCAACACATCAACCTCGACCAAGCCGCGGAAATCCTCGCATCAAAAGTTCTTTCAGGTGAACTGGTCCTCAAGAACTGGGACCACGGCGTCGACCAATGGACGGCGCGCCTCACCCTGTTAGGAAAGGCGATGCCGGAACTCGAAATGCCCGGCTGGACCGACGAGGACAAGGCGGACGCCATCGCCCAAATCTGCCACGGAGCCGTCAGCTACAAGGAAATCAAGGATGCCAACGTCTGGCGTGTGCTGCGCGAATGGCTCAGCCACGCCCAGCGCGCGGCACTCGATTCCTATTGTCCGGAACGCATCAACCTGCCAAACGGCCAGTCCGCCAAGATCACCTATGAACTTGGGAAAGATCCATTCATTTCCGTGCGCGTCTCCCACCTTTTCGGCGTCTGGGAAACCCCGACCATCGCGAACGGCCGCCTATCGTTGCTCGTCCACATCCTAACCCCCGGCCAAAAGCCGTGGCAGATGACCAAAGACCTGAAAGGCTTCTGGGCGTCCGGCTATGCACAGATGAAAAAGCAAGTCGCCGGCCGCTACCCCAGACACCCGTGGCCGGACAATCCACGGGAGTGGGTTCCGCCCGCCAAAACCCAGCGACGAGCATAGATCGCCGCCACAGATCAACACCATGTTTCGCCTGATTCTGTTTCTCTCACTCTTCCCGATCGCCATCGCGCTCATCGCCCGCTGGTGGTTTGGCTTGCGGATTCTGGCGGCGGAGGGTGATCGCCCGTGCGGTTGCGATCTTACGAGTTGGCTGCCAGCACCGGGAGACGCGGCAGTGATTCACCGCGCCGAGGAATCTGCCGGTGAATTCGGCCGCCAACTCCGGCTCAAGGCGCTCACCGAATGGCAGGCACAGGATCCGAAGGCCGCCACCGCGAGGGAAAACACGCGCCGTTTCGGCCTCGCCGTGCCTCCGCTCAGCGGAGTCGTTGCGGTATTTGCGGTGATCGTGGGGAAAGTCCCGGTCATGGGAGCGGTCGCCATCCTGCTCGGAGCCACCGCCCTTGCGGCCGCCCTGGGATTGCTCGCGCTTCCTCCCGAACTCGCCGCCATCACCCGCGCTGCGTCCAAGTCCCGGAAGGCGAAATGCTTCCCCCGCCGGGAGGATGAGGACGCTGTCATCCGCTGCGCCATCGCCCATGCATGGAACGAAGCACTGCCCCCCATCCTGCGCTGGATTCAAAAATGAGCGCCACCAAGCCATGCTCTGAATGCGGGGTTGATTTTCCCTGCGGCTGCGGAACCGGATCCTGCTGGTGCGCGGACTATCCCGCCGTCATGCCCGCGGATTTCACGATGGGCTGCCGCTGCCCCGCTTGTCTGGCCATGGCGATTCGCCGGCGAATCGAGCAACGGCTGGCCACGCTGAGCCACCAAGAGGCGGTTGAAATCGCGATCTCGCAGCCATCCACGGACCGCCTTATCGAACACATCGACTACTCGATGGAAGAAGACCATCTCGTCTTCACGAGCTGGTATCTACTCAAGCAGGGATCCTGCTGCGGAAACGGCTGCCGCAATTGCCCCTACCCCGGCCCCTACCCCGAAACCACGAACCGGAACGACATGGAGTCCAGCGGAGGAAAATAGCCGCCGCCTCGCGGACTGGCAGGAAAAGTTTGCCGCCGCCACCCGGCCCCATCATTCTCTGCCTGATGTTAAACCGCTTTTACGGGGAATTTGACACGCAACGGCGCTCCGGTGGAAGCGACGCTGCGGATTACCGCACGCCATTTCAAATCGACCGCGACCGGGTGCTGCACACGCCGACGTTCCGGCGGTTACAGAACAAGACGCAGGTCTTCTGGAGCGGCGAATACGATTTCTATCGGACGCGGCTGACGCATTCGCTGGAAGTCGCCCAGATCGGCAAATCCATCTGCCATTGGCTGAAGGCCCAGCCTGACGGCCCGATGGAGGACGATTTCTTCATTGATCCGGATTTGGTGGAGGCGATCTGCCTTTCCCATGACCTCGGACACCCGCCGTTCGGTCATGCCGGCGAGCGCACGCTCAACCATCTGATGCGCGGGCATGGAGGGTTCGAGGGCAATGCCCAAACGCTGCGCTTGCTCACCGAACGGATCTTTTCCGCAAAACGCAACGGTATGAACCCGACGCGCGCGTTTCTCGATGGCGTGCTCAAATACAAGTCGCTGTGGTCCGAGTTAAAAACCACCACCGGCAAGGCACCGGAACATCATTTCATCTACGATGACCAACAGGCCCATCTCGACTGGACTATGGGCGGCCATGACTTCCCGCTGGAACTGCCGCCGGGGGCCACGCGCGACAAATTCAAGTCCATCGAATGTCAGGTGATGGATTGGGCGGACGACACCGCCTATTCGCTCAACGACCTGTCCGACAGCGTGCGGGCCGGATTTCTCAACATCGAGAAGATCGAAGGGTGGGCGGAAAAACACGGCCACCCCACCGGCGACGACGCGCCGCTCGGCGACCTGATGCGCGCCATCCGGCGCAAGCGTGTGGACCCGTTCGTGGGCAAACGCATCGGCCGCTACATCCAGTCCACCCGGCTTGAACCGGACGTGAATTTCCTCAGCGCGGAGACGAGCCGTTACCGCTTCCATCTCGTGATCGATGACGAGGTGAAGGAGGAGTCGTCACTGTTCAAGAAGCTGGCCTTCGAGGTGGTGTTCCTTTCACCACAGCTGAAACAGCTCGAACACAAGGGCAGCCGCATGCTGCGGCAGATGTGGGAGGTCCTCGGCGAGCGATATGTCACCGGAGGAACCATCGACGGCCAGAATTTCCAACTCCTGCCTGCGGAAACCTCTGCGGAAATCGCGGAAACCGATGACGAACCGGGCAAGGCGCGCCTCGTTTGCGATTTCCTCGCCGGCATGACGGATGGCTACGCGGCGCGCACCTACAAGCGACTGTTCTCACCGGACTTCGGTTCGATCGGCGACTTGATCGGTTAGATAGCCGCGCTTTTCAACACCCCGACGTAAGGGAGGTTCCTGTATTTCCCCATGTAGTCGAGGCCGTAGCCGACGACGAATTCGTCGCCGATTTCGAACCCCACATAATCCGCCTGGACCTCTGCGGCGCGTAGCTTGTCCTTGGCTAACAGAACCGCGGTGTGGACCGCGACAGCCCCCTCCCCGATCAACCGACCGGACACCGCGTGCAGGGTCCTGCCGGTATCAAGGATGTCGTCAAGCAGCAGGACATGACGGCCTTCGACTTCCGGAAAATGGCGGTCGAGGAAGTCCACGCTGCCTGAGCTTTCGGTTCCGCCGTGATAACTCGCCACATTCAGGCATTCGATCTCCAACGCACGCGGCACCCGCCGCAGCAGGTCGGCGGCGAAAACCAGCGCCCCCTTGAGCAGGATGATTACGACGAGTGTGCCTTCCGGGAAATCGCGTTCGATGTCGGCCGCCATGGCGGCGAGGCGTTTCTCGATTACGACCTCGTCAATCAATACCCGCTCAATGTCGTTGCGCATGACCACCCTTAGAAACACGGCAAGCCGGAACCAAGCGCCAATTCCCGAATGGCTCAGCGACCGCGCCTGAATCGGAGAACCCGCTCGCCTTCGCGGCAGTAATCGAGACGGTCACGCGCGTGGATTTCCAGAAACGCCGGATCCTCGCGCAGGGCGCGGAGTTCGATATTCCGGTGATCCCGCTCTGCAAGCACCTTGCATTCACGCGCTCTGACGAGTGCGAGCTTGGCTTCGAGTTTCTCCAAGGCCCGCCGTTGCGGAAACGCCGTGGCGACCACCACGAATCCGAGCGAGAGACAACACACCATCAGCGCGAGTTTACCCGCACCTTGGATCGCCCGCGTCCGGGCCTCCAGACGAGTCAACTTCGCTGCCTCCATTCGTTTTCTTGCCATTCCCGAGCCCGAGAAATCCCTCAAAACCGCCAATTGTCAAGCAAACTAAAGCATTTACGTGCGAAGCGAAAGCGCTGGCGGGGTATCAGCTGGAGGCCTCGCGGAGCAGGTGAAGGCGTTCCAGAGCGGCACCGCTCTGGATGAGCTCGCGCGAGATTTCGATACCCGCGCCCATGTTGTCGGCAAGTCCGGCACAGGCAAGGGCAGCACCAGAGTTCATGATCACCATGTCGCGCTTGGGTCCGGTATCCTTGCCGGAGAGGATGGCGAGCAGGATGGCAGCGTTGGTTTTCGCATCCCCTCCCTGAAGTTCCCCGACTTCGGCATGTTTGAATCCGAAGTCCCGTGGCCGGATCTCCCCGTCCTCCATGTCCTGATAAGCTCCGGATTTGCAGATGCGGGTGGACCCCATCAGGCTGACCTCGTCCACCGAGCGACCGTCGCCGGTGGTGCCATGAACGACCCAGGCGCTTTCGCGTCCGAGACGCTGCAAAATTTCGGAAAAGATCGGGCAATAGTCCCGGGAGAACACGCCGACGAGTTGGCACTGCGGCTTGGCCGGGTTAAGCAACGGGCCGATCAGATTGAAAATGGTTTTCACACCGCGGGCGGCAAGGGCTTTCCGGACACCGACAACTTCCTTGAACGCGGGATGATAGATGGGGGCGAACATGAATCCGAGCCCGGCTTTCTCGACGCAGCGGCGGAAGCCATCCGGAGAAAGGTCGATGCAAATCCCGAGCGCTTCGAGAACGTCCGCACCGCCGCTTTTCGAGGTGATGCCGCGGTTTCCGTGTTTGACAACAACCGCCCCGCCGGCGGCGGCGACAAACATGGCGGTGGTGGAGACGTTGAAGAGGTCCAATTGGTCGCCGCCGGTGCCGCAAACGTCGAGTGTGGGCCCCTCCAACTCCAGCAAACCGAGATGCGGGTCCACGGCATGTTCAAGAAAGGCTTCCACAAATCCCGCGATCTCAGCGGGCGTCTCGCCCTTGCTGGCTAGCGCTTCAAGCAGGCGCTCTTTCTTGACGTCCGCCACGGAGGAGTCGAGCAGAAGATCGGCGGCCACCCGGACTTCGCGCGGGGAGAGTTCCTGGTTTGCTTCGAGGTGGTGAATCAAGGCGTCCATGAAAAAAGTCTATCACGCGCTACAAGTCAGTGCCAGAACGAACGGACAACCGGCAGGGTATCGGAAAAAATGCGGAGGCCCATTGCGGTTTGACGGATCAAATCCGCCCGGGCAGACTCCGCCGCCATGTCCGACCCCAAGCACGTGCTCTTCGTTTGCACCGGAAACACCTGCCGCAGCCCGATGGCCGAAGGGCTGTTCCGCAAGGCGATCGCAGGACGCTGCGATTTTGCCGTCAGCTCCGCCGGCGTCGCGGCCGCCAAGGGAGCTCCGGCCAGCGAGGAAACCCGGAACATCCTGCGGAAACGTGGCGCATCGCTCGAGGGTTTTGGAAGCCGCCCGGTGACCGCCTCCGTTCTCAATGCCGCGACGCATGTGTTCGCCATGACGGAAGGACATCTGGCGGTTCTCGAGGCGCGGTTTCCAGAACAGTCGGACAAGTTTTTCCTCGTCCGCGAGTTTTCCGGGATCTCGGACAAACGCCAGGGTATCGACGTCCCGGATCCCATCGGCATGGGGGCCGCCGCCTACGAAGAAGTGGCGAAGTTACTCGATGTCGCCATCCCCGCGATCATTGCATACGTGGACTCGACCTCGAAAAAGTAGCCGCAGACTTTTTCATCAGACCATTCCGAGTTTCATGCGGCCTTCCTCGGAAATCATTTCCTGATTCCATGCGGGGTCCCAAACAAGTTCGACGCGGGCGTCGTCAATACCATCAATGGTCATGATTTTCGCTTGGGCATCCGCGGCGATGACGGGCCCCATGCCGCAACCAGGAGCGGTGAGCGTCATTTTGACAGAGACGACGGTTTTTCCATCGATCGCCTCGATGCCGCAGTCGTAAACGAGGCCGAGGTTCACGATGTCCACCGGGATTTCGGGATCATAGACCCCCTTGAGCTGGGACCAGACTTGTTCTTCAAGTGGCGCATCCTTGAGGCGGACGGCCTCCTCGTGCTTCTTGTTCTCTTCCTCAAGATTCACGCCGAGCGCATCCGCATCCTGCGAGGAAATCCGCGCGAGACCTTGGGAAGTGGCCACCGTGTAGGTGCCGCCGAGCCGCTGCGTAATGAAAACGGCGGTCCCCGCAGGGAGGGAGAGGGCGTCGCCGCTGGGAATCTGGATCGCGGAAACTTCACGCGTGAGCTTGATTTCTTCGTGCATGCGGGGAGTTAAGACGAGCCTCCCGCGCTCGGCAAGGGATGAGTTTCTCCCGAAAACCGCTGCCCCATCAAGGGGCGGCCGGAAAAACACTCCCGCAATTTCTGAAGAATGATTGTGCCCCCACGGAGGATTTATGCTACACGCATACTCGATGACCGAAGATCATCCCAGTCCGGTCCACGCCATGCCCTCGGGACTCTGCGAGGACACGGCGGGCGACACCACCGCAATAATCGCGCGCATGGCTCAGGGAGACCGGCGGGCGCTTGAGGAAATTTTCGCCAGCTGGGGACCTGTTTTTCTCGGCATTTCCCAGCGGATGATTGGCGACCGAAAGCAAGCCGAGAAAGTGGTGCGGGACACGTTCGTCCGGTTGTGGCGGAGCTCGGCGGACTACGATCCGCACAAGTCACCACCGTTCGTATGGGCGTTCACCATGCTGCGCGAGCTTTGCATCGGCCGCCTTCACCGCCAGAGCAAAACCAGGAAGATTCCGCCGCGCTCGCCAGCCATGGCGACACGCCATGCCATTACGGAGGACCCGCGGGTGATGCCACCGGATGACTGGCAGAGATTGAGGAATGCATTGGATTCGTTGCCCCCGGAAGAACTGGGCTGCTTGGAATCCGCAGTCCTCCTCGGATACGCGCGTTCCGCCATCCCCGAAGCATCCGACACCCCACCCGCCAGCGTGAAAACCTGCCTTCGCCGCGCCTTGCATAAGGTCCGTAATCAACTCTCACGTTATGAACTCTGACCCTTATGACAGCGCCGCATGGCGAGCTTTCGGAATGCTCGACGGCAGTGAGTCATCGATGTTTGACGACGCCATGAGCAGCGATCCGGCGTTGCGAAAGTATGCCCTTGAAATGGACCGCCTCTCCGCCGCCATCGCGGCAAGTGCGGCCCCCCCGGTCGCCCCCGGAGCCGGACAACTCGAGCGAATTCAAAACCGTCTCAATCTCAATCCGGCGAGACGCCTCGGCATTTGGCTCGCCATCACCGGCTGGGCGGCGGCGGTCGCCCTGGCCGTCATCCTGATCACCGGGCGCAGCAGCGGCCCGGATCAGGCGAAAGTGGAACGGCAGGCGGTTTCACAGGAACCAGATCCGATTCAGATCAAGGATGACGGTAACAGAACACCGGCGAAAGCCGTAGCCAAGCGACTGACCCAGGAAATCGTGGTGCTCCGCGAGAACCTTGAGAAGTTCCAACACCGTGACCGGGTTTTGTTTGCCGCCGTTCCGGGGAGAGCCCTGCCCATCGTGATGACCATGACCCCGCCGGGCGTCCCTGCCGAAGATTCTCCGATCACCACGCTGCTTGGTGATGCGATGAGGGCGGTGCCCCTTCCCGAGGAAGACCTCGGCCAAGACTCCGGCGAGTTGCCGGAAATACAGGCTGTCTACCCTTCCGCAATGCCCATCTATGACTCGGCGCGGGACTTGGGCACCCTCGTCGTCAACAATCTCCCGGAACTCGGAGAGGGTCAGGTTTACAACCTCTGGGTCACGACCGAACCCGGCGACCCACCCGTCTACGTCGGAAGCCTGCCGGCAACCAGCACCACCGGGGCCGAATCGTTCGATTTCAGCCTCGGTTCCACGATGGTCCTGCCGACGGGATTCACCCTCACCAAGGACCCGCTGGAAGCTCCGGCCAGTCCGACGCAGGGCAACATCGTCCTGCAAGGTCCGCCCACTTCATCCCCTTGAATGCGCATCGGCGAATTTACAGGATTGTCAGAGCCGACCCGCGGAGATTAACCTCATGGGCACTTCAATCCCATGTGGAACTTTCTTAAAGATCACTGGCGGGATCCCATCGAGATCCTCCTCCTCACCACCTGCATCTATCAGGTCTACCGAGCCTTCCGGGCCACCCGCGGCGCGCAAATCCTCGTCGGCTTGGGCACCATCCTGATCGTTCTCACATTGGCATCGGCCATCTTCAAATTCGAGGTCATCCAGTGGCTCCTCACCCGCGCCGCCGCGGTCCTCGCCTTCGCTCTCATCGTGATTTTCCAACCCGAACTGCGCAACGGCCTGGCGCGACTCGGCAGTAACCGGCTGTTCTCATTCTCCTCGAAGCGCCGTCTCGATTTCGTCGAACGTTTCGCCGACGCGGTCATCAATCTCTCGAAAAAACGCATCGGCGCCCTCTTCGCCATCCAACGGGATATCAGCCTCAAGGAACAACTTGAAACCGGCGTCGTTCTCGATGCCCGCTTTTCCCCGGAACTCTCGATGGCGGTCTTCCACCCCAAAGCGCCGCTGCATGATGGCGGCATGATCATCGCCGATGACCGCGTGGCCGGCGCGGCATGCGTGTTTCCCGTGACGGAGCGCGAGATGCAGGACCGCTCGACCGGGCTGCGCCACCGCGCCGCCATCGGCCTGACCGAACGCACCGACGCCGTGGCGGTCGTCGTCAGCGAGGAAACCGGCGGCATCTCGATCTGCGAGAATGGATCCCTCCAACGCAATCTCACCGAAAAACAATTCCGCGAAAAAATCGCGGACATCTTTTTCTCCGGCAAATCATCCCATGAAATTGAACCTGGCTCACAATTGGATCGCAAAGATCCTCTCACTTCTTCTGGCGATCGCGATCTGGTTTCTCATTAAGCACAACCTCGCGACCAATGGCGGGTTCATGGACAAGCCCCCGAGGGCGCTCCCGGTTCTGGAGAAATAGCCTCCGCACCCCCAGCGCCCGATGCGTTGTCCGTTCTGCCACCTCCCGCTGTTAGCCAGTGCTCCCGAATGCCCGGCATGCCGCCTGACGTTCCCGAGGACCAGCGCTCTCGTCGGAGCCTTGCCTCGTCTGACTCCGATAGTGTCAGACTCCACCCGCTCGCTCAGCGCCTTGGACCATACCAACCTCAAGCGCCGGATCACGGCGATGCAGCGGCGTTTCCCCGAACTGTCCATGCAGGTGGTGATGCACGAGTTTCCGCTGGAGCATCCGTTTTCAATGCACGTCTTCTGGCTGTTCAATGCCGCGGCGTTCGATGTCCACGGGGCCCGCGGAAAGGACAACCACGCCTTGCTGTTAGTGATCGATCCCGCCCGCGGCGAGGCGGCTATCATCCCCGGCTACGGACTGGAACCGTTCCTGAACCACGAGGCGCTCGATCATCTGCTCGAACTCGCAGGACCGGCCTGGGAGCACGGACTTTGGGCCAACGGCATCCTCCGGGTGCTCGACGGACTCGACCAGTGGCTGGAAACGATCGCCAAACCGCACGTGGCGGCGGTTCCGGTGGAGGGGGATTATTGAATCGCCTCCCCGGTTTTCAGCCAAATGCCTTGAGGAAACCGACCTCGATCGCCAGCGGTTCGAAGGCATTCGTCTCGAGCGTCCGGCGCAGTGATTCGAGCGCCTGCATGCGCTGGAGCAGCTTCGTTTCGGATTCGGCATCCGCGATGCTCCGCAAGGCCGGCGCGGAGTCCGGAAAATCCAGCCCGCCGGATTGCACCTTCATCCGCAAGAGATCCGCCATCCACGAGAGCAGGACATCGAACAGGCGGTTGCGCGAATCAAGGTATTCCGCCTCGGCCGCGGCCTTGTGGAAATCCTCGCGGCCTTTCAACCAAGCACCGTCGGTGGCGTCCTTGTAAGCGGAGGTTTCTTCCTTTGCCGCAGCCTTCGCCGTCGCTTCCGCCGCCTCACGCGAACGGGCGAGGAATGCGCTGAAAGTGGCCTTCAAATGCAGAGCCGCGACCGGAGTGCCAAACCCACGGGACGCCGCGTGATTGAGCGCGGAGACAAGTTCCGCTCCGCCCTCGGCGAGCAGCGGACGCCCCCCTAACAACGGCAGCCGCACACAGCGGGAAAGAATCGTCGGCAGCAGTCGCTGGGGATTGGCGGTTAGCAGCAGCAGCAGGGTGCTCTTCGGCGGCTCTTCCAAGGTTTTCAGGAACGCGTTCGCCGCTTGGTCGTTCATGCGGTCGGCCTCGGTGATCACGCCCACTTTGCAGGCCCCGCCGGGGGCCGCGAGGTGCAGCGTCTGTTCAAGATCGCGGATTTCGTCCACACCGATGCGGCGGGATTTCATGCGCGGACGGACGACCCGGATCCAGCCGCTTTCCAACTCGTCGAGCGGCGGGGTTTCCACCGCCACCGGCTCGCCAAACAGATCGAAACCCGCCGCCTCCTTCGCCCCGCTCACCAATTGGATCACCCTCGCAGCGAGGTTCTCCTTGCCCGCTCCATGCGCACCGCTGATCAAAAACGCGTGTGCCAAACGGCCACGCTCGTGCGCGGAGGAAATCAACTCAAATGCCCGGTCTGCCGAATACGCCATGCGCAGCAATCGTCTCCGGGATCGCCCCCGAGGCAATCCGAAAACAGGAATGACCCCGGAACACCACAAACCAGCCGCTGGAGAAGCCCACCAGCCTGCAGCGCCCGCCAAAACCGCCCGCGCCATTCCATTTCAAATCGCTCAAGGGGATTTCGGATGATCAAATAGGGAATTTCATTCCCAGCACCCCTGCTTCCGGTTTTTTTCAATCCTGCGGACGCCCCAAAAACCATTTCCCCGAGCCTCTCTGGAATACGGATCCGAAGTCCTGAAGCAGCCCGATCCGGATAGCTACTGGGATACGTTGATTCAAACCATCTCCTCCGCGGTCTTCCCGACTGGCTGGAGCACAGCCCCCCTAAGGAGCCATGACTCACTTGTCGTGGCCCAACGAATTGAAAATTCCAGAAGCCAAAGGGACCCTTTCCCCTAAAAACCAGTGCAACCCGCCTGGCCTGCCGTCCAAATTTTTGATGCGGCCGCATCAATCATTTGTAGCGACACCTTGGAATGGGTGCGTGCATGTGCGGCCTCACTCCTTGGTATGCAAAGTGATTTGGAATACTAAAACATCTCCAGACACAATTTGTTGTATCGTTGTCTATATTTGCCACTACATGTCGTGTCTTTTTCCCAGAATCATTGCACCGGAGAATGACTGGGGCTAGTGTTCTGGACGCCCACCTCCCTCTCGGGCGGAACCCTAAGCTCCTATCTGCATGTATCTCAAGACTCTCGAAATCCTCGGCTTTAAGTCGTTCGCGGACAAGACCGTGTTCGAATTCGCCGAAGGCGTGACCGGCATTGTCGGTCCCAACGGCTGCGGCAAGTCGAACGTGGTCGATGCCATCCGCTGGGTGCTCGGCGAAACCTCGGCCAAAGCCCTGCGCGGCGGCGAAATGGCCGACGTCATCTTCAACGGGACCGAAAAACGCAAACCGCTCGGCATGGCCGAAGTCACGCTGACCATGGCGGATTGCGAAGGCCCGTTGAAAGTGGATTTCAACGAAGTGGCGATCACCCGCCGGGTTTTCCGCGACGGCAAATCGGAATACCGGATCAACAACACGCTCTGCCGCCTCAAGGACATCCATGACATGCTCATGGATACCGGCATCGGCCGCACCGCCTACTCGATCATGGCACAGGGCCAGATCGACCAGATCCTTTCCTCGAAACCCGAGGAACGCCGCGCGGTGTTCGAGGAAGCCGCTGGCATCACCAAGTTCAAGCGCGAGAAGAAGGAGGCTCTCCGCAAACTCGAATACACCGAGGCCAACCTGCTCCGAGTTTCCGACGTGCTCGCCGAACAGGAACGCCGGATGAATTCGCTCAAGCGCCAGGTCGCCAAGGCCCGCCGCTATCAGGCACTCGCCGCCGACACCCGTGTGCTCGACAGTCACCTCGGCCACCGCAAGTTCGTCGAACTCACCGCCGAACGCGATGAATTGCTCACTTCGATCCGGGGCCTGGAAGTGCGCGACACCGAACTGGAAATGCAGCTTCCCGACAAAGAGGAGGCTGTCAAGGACGCCCGCGCCGAAGCCCGCACCTATGAAGGCGAACTCGCCGAGCTCCGCCACAGCCTCAACGAGCACCGCAATGCCTTGGTCTCCGCCGAAGGTCGCATGGCCTTCAACGACGAACGCAAAGCCGAGCTCGAATCCCGCATCCGCCAGAACCACGAGGAAATCGCCGCCACCCGCGAAAAACTCGCCCAACAGGAGTTCGACTTCACCGCCGCCAACGAGGCGCTCGACCAACTCAACCGCCACATCGCCGAAAAGGAACTGCAGCTCGCCGAAGAGGAAAGCCGCAGCCAAGGCACCCGGGAAGAACGCGAACGCATCGAGGCATCCCTGCGCGAAACCCGTGGCGAGGCGAACCGCACCCAGACGCTCATCGCCACCATGCAGGCGAAAATCGAGAGTGCCCACGCCCAACTCGAAGGCACCCGCGAACGCGCCCGCCAACTCGCCGACGAGGAACAGCGACTCACCCTCGAAACCGAGGAATTCCGCGCCGGCCACCTGCGCATCGTCGCCGAAGTGGAAGCCACCGGCTCTCAACTCGCCGATCTCGAAGAAGGCTTCCAAAGCGCCGAGCGTGCTTGGCAGCACACCCGTGGCGATCTCGATGCCGCACGCAACGCGGCCATAGAATCCAACAAAGTGTTGGCCCAACGGTCCGCCCGCTTGGAAGCCGTGCGCCAGCTGGTGGAAAGCGGCGAAGGTTTCGAAAAAGGCACTCAAAGCGTGATCGCCGGACTCGATCAACCGGATCATTTCAAACCCGGAATCCACGGTGTACTCGCCTCGTTCATCGAAGCCGACAACACCTGCGCCCGCGCCATCGAGGCCGCCCTCGGCAGCCACCTGCAAGCCGTGCTCGTCCAGGATCAGGCCGTCGCCGAGGCGATCATCGGCCGCTTAACTGAAAAGGAACTCGGCGTCGCCGCAGTGCTGCCCGAATCGTTCGTTCCCCACGCCGCCGGCACTCAGATGGAGTCACTTCCCGAAGGCGCCACCGCATGGGCCCTCGACCGTATCAAGTCGGACAAACGCATCTCGGGCGTGATCGAGCGCTTGTTGGAAAAAGTCCTCATCGTCCCTAACATGGCCACCGCCCTGCGCCTTCGCGCGAGTCATCCGGGAGTGACGTTCGTCACGCTCGCCGGCGTGATGCTCAGCGGTGAAGGCATGCTGCGTGGCGGCACCGGAGCCGAGGGCTCCACCTCGGTGCTGGAACTCCGCAACGAAGTCCGCTCGCTCGAAGCCGAGGTCAACTCGCTCGCCGCCAACGACGAAGCCGCCCGCAACCGGGTGACCGAACTGGAAGGCCAGCTCGAACGCCTGCGCGAGGAAGTCGAAGTTTCCCGCGAGCGCCTGCAGCGCCAGAAAGTCGAACTCTCCACCCTGCAAGGCCAACTCAGCCTGGCCACCCGCGAGGTGGAAAACTTCGAGACCAAGATCGAAAACGTGCGTTGGGAACGCGGCGAACTCGAGAACCGCGAGCGCGCCGCCGCTGAAGGCCGCGAACACATGGAAGGCGAACTCACTTCCGCCCGCGAACGCCTCGAAGCGCTCGAAAACGAAGTCCGCCGCCTGCAATCGGAAGCCGACTCCTCCGCCCGCCGCGAGCAGGATTTCAACAACGCACTCAACGAACTGCGCACCGAACTCGCGGTGGAACGCCGCGCCAAGCAGTCCGCCGAAGAACAACAAAAACCGATGGAGGCCCGGCTCTCTGAGCTCCGCGAGGTTTCCATCCGCCGCGAAACGGAAATCGAAACCTTCAACCAGCGCATCGAAAGCGCGATCGGCGAAAACTCGCGCCTCGCCGGGGAATGCGAAACTCACGGCAACGAAGTCGAGGACCTTGAGAAGGAAATTGAATCCCGCGCAGCCGGACGCGCCGTGCTGCTGGACGCGATTGAAACCGCGGAAACCCAACTCGCCGCCGTCCGCCGCGATCACGCGAAAATCGCCGAGCAAAAAGGCCGCGAGGAAGTCGCCGCCACCAAACTCGACCTCCGCCTCGAAAGCCTCGTCAACTCGATCCAGGAACGCCACCAGATCGATCTCGCCAGCTTCGAACCGGACGCCCACGCGTTGCTCGCCAGCATCGCCTCGCAAAAAGCCCTGCAATCCCGCGGCGGCCGCCAGTCGATTGTTTCCGGCGACGAATCCGACAGCCGCTCCGAAGATGAAGACGACATGCCCACCATGGTCGTGGATGGCACCAGTGAGGATGACATGGAAATCCCCGGAGACATGACCGGCGAGCCGGACTGGGATTTCGTGGAATCCATCGTCACCGACATCAAGCGCCGCCTCGATTCCATGGGCCCCGTCAACCTCGACGCCATCGAGGAGTTCGAGGAACTTGAAGAACGCTACAACTTCCTCAAGAACCAGCACGACGACCTCGTTTCCTCGAAAACCGAACTGCTCGAAGTCATCGAGCGCATCAACACCGAAACCAAGCGCCTGTTCTCGGAAACCTTCGCCCAGGTCCGCCTCAACTTCCAGACGATGTTCAAGGAACTCTTCGGCGAGAAAGGCCAAGCCGACCTCACGTTGCTGGATGAAGAGGACCCGCTCGAATCCGGCATCGAAGTCATCGCCAAGCCGCCCGGCAAGAAGCTCCAGTCGATCACGCTTCTATCCGGTGGCGAACGCTCGATGACCGCCGTCGCCCTGTTGTTCTCGATCTACATGATCAAGCCCAGCCCGTTCTGCGTGCTCGACGAGCTCGACGCCCCACTCGACGAATCCAACATCAACCGCTTCGTCAAGGTGCTCGACCGCTTCATCGACCGCTCGCAGTTCATCATCGTCACCCACTCCAAGCGCACCATGGCCCGCGCCGACGTGATGTATGGCGTGACCATGGAAGAGTTCGGCGTTTCCAAACCCGTCGGCATGCGCCTCACCAACTCCGACGATTCGAAGGCCAACGCCAATCCGAAATCCGCCGCACAGAACGCCGCCCTCCGGCTCGACTCGTAGTAGCCGGCGATCATTTGGTCGCCGGTCATCAAATTCTCCAGATAGGAGAGGGAACCGGGGGTGGTGCGGACGGTCCGAGTGGATCCCGCCCCACCCCCACTACGCTTTGGAACCAAAGTCCGCCTTCAGGACTCAAGGCTCCTCGATGCCCCACTCGATGATTTCGTCCTCGCTCACGGGAATCGCGCGGATCGGGCGGGTTTGAAGGGGAGCTTGCCCCTGGCCCCCATCTATCCGATAGGTATCACCCCCGGTATCGAGGATTTCCACAGGCAGGGCCTTGAGCGGAGTGCCTGTGTCCGTCTTCCGGATGTAACCTTCGGTGGACGGATTCATCTCGTCCGGGACGATGATCGCGGCGGGAGCGGTGGATTCATCCACCACGATGAGGGCCTTCTGTGGCGGGGCAATGATGTCCTTGATGTCATCCTCGATGCCTTCGAAGAACTTTCTGACCATGGGCGCGGCAAGACGTCCTCCGGAGACCCTCTCTCCCGGACGGCCTTCGTAAAGCACCGCGAAAGAATAGCGCGGATTGTCTTCAGGAAGAAATCCGGCGAACCATGCCAGGCGTTGGTTCTTGGCGGGCGGCCCCCATTGGGCGGTGCCGGTCTTCCCGCAGAGCGTGGTGTAGCTGAGCTGGGCGCTCCGGCCGGTGCCACCACCGGCATTGACGACATCGGACATGCCCTTGTGAACGACCTCCACTGCCACGGGATCGACCCCGAGCCAGTTCCTGCGCTCGGGAGCGGGCGCCTGGATGACTCGGCCGCGGGTATCCTGCACCTGGCGGATGAGCTGGAGTTTCGGTAGGATGCCGCCATTGGCGATACCGGCCATGCCTTGCGCCACTTGCAAGGGTGATGCGAGCAGGCTGCCTTGGCCAATGGACATGTTGGCGGTATCGCCATCAAGGATACGGCGCTTCTCATGCGCCAGCATCCAACGATCGTCCGGAACGAGGCCGGGGGTCTCCCCGATGAGTGGCAGGTCGCTGCGCGAGCCGTAACCGAGCCTGCGCGCGAGATTCAGAAACGAGGCCGGGCCGACCTCGATGCCGACCTGATAGAACCAGGTGTTGCACGAACGGGCGAGGGCGCGCTTCACGTTGATGTCACCTTCGGGAATCTGGGTCCAGTTGTTGAAAACGGCGCGTCCGACCGAAATGGCCGCCGGACAGTAGATCGTGGACTCTTCGGTCACCACTCCGTTGTTGAGTGCGGCAAGGGCGACAACGGGCTTGAACGAGGACGCGGGCGGATAGGCCGACTGAAAGGCCCGGCCATACAAGGGGGTGGCCGGATCCTCGTTGAGCGCCTTGAAATCGACATCGCTGATACCCGGAATGAAGGCGTTCAGATCGAACGAGGGCCGCGATGCCATGACGAGCACTTCGCCGGTGATGACATCGATGACCACAAAGGCCCCGCGGCGGCAACCTTCGCGGAGAGTTTTTTCGGCAAGCTTCTGCCACTTGAGATCGAGCGTGGTGACGACCGTTCCGCCCGGCCTTGGCCGCTTGACCTGTTCTTCCAGCAGTTTGTTTCCGCTCTCGTCGAAGAGCAGCTTTTTCATGCCGGGCTCGCCGGTGAGTTGTTTGTCGAAGAGTTTTTCCAAGCCGGCGCGGCCTTCGCTTTCCTCCCACAACGGTTCATTAAAATTGATCGGCCCGGTCGGCAGTTTCCCCACGCTGCCCGAGTAGCCGATGATGTGGGCGGCCAGTTCACCCTCTGGATAAAAGCGGCTGTAAATGGGGGTGAGGACCAGCCCGGATGACAGCTTGGACTCGATCTCGAGCGCCTCGTCCTCGCCAAGTTGTCCGGTCACACACAAAGGCAGCCAGCGGCGGTGGCGGTAGTGATCGTATAGCTCGTCGTCGGTCTTGGAGGTGACGGTCTTTACCAGGCCTCGAAGCGTCTCCAGTCGCGTGCGAGCCCAATCGATCACAAAGGCGCGGTCGGCTTTTTCAAACTGGCGGTATTGAAGAGCGACTTGGTAAACCACTCGGTTTTGGGCGATCGCTTCACCCTCCCTGTCCACGATCATGCCGCGAGGGGCGGGGATTTTAAGAGTGATCGTCCGAGCGTCCTTGCGGGTGATGATGGCCCCGTCCGAGGCTCCGCGGGAAACCGGAGCCTTGACGGCGGGCTCCACGGAAGCGACTTGGACAAGCGCCGAGGAGGCGGGATTCCGGGCATGAACCGGAGCCGCCACGATCAGAGATGCCAGCGAAAGTTGGCGGAAGAACGAAGTTTTCAGCATGTGATCGGGCGGAACGCTAAGGTGGATTTTCAGTCCGCGCAATGTTCAATCCCAGCCCTTATCCTCCCATTCGGCGGCGGATTTGCCGATGTTTTCGATGATTTCCGCAGGCAGGAAAACAAACTCGTCGCCACGCTTTTGGGAGGGATGCATGCGGAACCGGACGAGTTTGCGCACGCTGCGGCCATGAGCCCTCACCGAAAGATCCACAGTGACCACCAGATTCCCGTCCTCACGCGGTTTCACGACGAGCAGCCCAGGAATCGGATACACCGCACGGGCGCTTGCGGGATCGGGTCCCACGGTGTTGAAACCCGCGTGTTTGCCGAGACGCAAAGCGGGATACCACTCGCTCCGCTGGGTTTTACCGGTGTGGGTGTGGATGCGGTGGATGACGAGGGATTCCTGCTCCCCCGCCCTGCCGGTGGCTTCGAACCGCCAGCGGAATGGCCCGTCGAAGGTGGCGACGGCGGCCGTGACCACCATCGCGCTGAGGACGTAGCTGCCGCCGTCCAAACCCTCGGGTTTCACCTGCATCCGGATGTCCGCGCCATTCACACGGACCGGGGATGAGGAGGCGGTGTAGGTGTGTTTTTCCGCGAGCAGGCTCATGCAGCCCGGCGTGGCGAGCAGCCCGACAATCAGCACGGACCTTGCGGTGGGGCGAAGGCCGTGCATGATGCGCGCGATGACTGATTGGAATTTGATGACGGCGATCATCGTCGTAGCCTTGTTCGCGCTTTGGAAGCTGGAATTCGCCGCCACCTTGATGAATCTCAAGGCCTTTCCCTCAAAGGTGCCCGACGAACTGGCGGATTTGATGGACGACACGAAACTCGATCAGGCGCGCGACTATCTGCGGGTGAACGCGCGTTTCGGCGTCGTGCATTCGGCGTTTTCACTCGGACTGCTGCTGGTGTTCTGGTTTGCGGGCGGCTTCGGCTGGCTCGACGGCTGGGCTCGCTCGATCACATCGGGCGAAGTGACGGCAGGGCTGGTCTTTCTGTCGGCCCTGTTCCTCGGGCAGGCGCTGGCGTCCCTGCCGTTTTCAGTTTATGAAACCTTCGTCATCGAGCAGAAATTCGGCTTCAACCGGTCGACGCCCGCCACCTTCATCATGGACCGGCTGAAGGGCCTGCTGCTGGCAGCAGTGATCGGCCTGCCATTGGCCGCCGCCGTCCTGTGGATTTTCGGCAACGTCAATCACGCCTGGCTGTGGGCCTGGGCGGTGGTGACCGCCCTACAACTGCTCCTCACCTGGCTGGCGCCCTCACTCATCATGCCCTTGTTCAACAAGTTCACGCCGATGCCCGACGGAGATTTGAAACGCGAGATCGAGGCGCTCGGCACACGCTGCGGGTTTCCGCTCCACGGCGTGTTCGTGATGGACGGATCGAAACGCTCGACCAAGGCGAACGCCTTCTTCACCGGCTTCGGAAAACGCAAGAAGATCGCCCTCTTCGACACCCTGATCGACAAAAGCAGCACCCCGGAACTGCTCGGTGTGCTCGCCCATGAGATCGGCCATTTCCGCCGAGGCCACATCAAACAACGCCTCGCCGCAGGCATCATTCAGACCGCCGCCATCTTCTTCCTGCTGGGCCTTGCCACCGATCCCCACGGCAACTTCGCCCGCCTCCTGTTCGACGCCTTCGGCGTGAAGCCGATCTCACCCCACGTGGGACTTGTGCTGTTCAGCATCCTCTTGGAGCCGGTTTCCAAACTGCTCGGCGTGATGCTCCACGCATGGTCCCGCCGCCACGAATTCGAGGCCGACGCCTACGCTGCGGAAGTCACCGGCGATGGCGCACCGCTCGCCTCCGCACTCAAGAAGATGACCGCCGACCACCTCTCGCATCCATCCCCTGGGAAACTGCGCGTCTGGCTCGACTACTCGCACCCGCCACTGTTGGAGCGCCTCCGTGCCCTGAGGTCCCGAAGAGTTTAAAAAAGGGAGCGCGGGCATTCTGCCCGCATTCTTTGGAACCGGACCACAATACGGCAGGCTCTCCACACCGAATTCCGAATTTCTGACAACCTGCGGAGCTTTAAATAAATTCGATGAGCCGATTCCCATGGGTTTCTCGCATGAACTGGTGAAGACACCATGAAAACCACCACCATATCAGCCAACCTTTTCCGCCGCACGTTTCCGAGATTCTTGGCGGCGTTACCCGCATGGGTTTGGTTGCAATCTTCCCGGAAGGCGGTGTCCAGAACCCAGTGGAGGTGGACGGCATGCTGGACTTCGCCCGCTCCGTCAGGGCGGCTACTGATACTGATATAGTAGCGACGCTCGCGTTGACGCCGCTTGCCAGTGGATGTCTCGAGGGTTTCTCATTCCACGGCGCTGAGGCTCGCGAGCTGCGCCACACGGAAGATGCGACTCGCCGTGCCCATCAGTCACTGATCCTCGATCCGCCCGGCCCCAGCCACTCCTACCACGCCCTAAACTCCGCTCTTGAGGCTTGGCACACTCCCCGGGGCCCGTCAATTTCCCGGAATGTTTGATGAAGCCCGCTATGATGGCCGCATGCCCTACCGGCGCTGTGGGGACTCAGGCCTCCTGTTGCCCGCCATTTCGCTGGGCTGCTGGCACAACTTCGGCGGCGGAGACGACTTCGAGGAGGCCCGCCGCATTCTACACCGCGCCTTCGACCGTGGCGTCACCCACTTCGACCTCGCCAACAACTATGGCCCGCCTCCTGGATCCGCCGAGGACAACGTCGGCCGCATCCTGGTCAGTGACTTCATCTGCCACCGCGACGAACTCATCATCTCCACCAAGGCCGGCCATGACATGTGGCGCGGCCCCTACGGCATGAATGGCTCGCGCAAACACCTGCTCTCCTCGCTCGACCAATCGCTCAAACGCCTGCGCCTCAATCACGTCGATATCTTCTACTCCCACTGCCCGGACCCGCACACCCGGCTCGAGGAAACCATGTCCGCCCTTGCCACCGCCGTGCACAGCGGCAAGGCGCTCTACGCCGGCCTGTCGAAATATCCGCTCAAGCGCCTCAAAAAGGCCGTCAAAATCCTCAGGGACATGGGCATCCGCTGCCTGATCTATCAGCCACCGTATTCGATCCTCCAGCGCAACTACGAAACCAACGGCATCCTCGACTGGCTCGCCGGGGAAGGCATCGGATGCGTGGCCTTCAGTCCGCTCGCCCAAGGCATGCTCTCACCGAAATATCTGGACGGCATCCCACCGGACTCCCGTGCCGCCAGAGCCGAGGGATTCCTCAAGATCGGGCAGGTCGAAGCCCAGCAGGAGAAAATCCGCGCGCTCGGCGAACTCGCCGCCGCCAACGGCGTGCCGCTCCATCACCTGGCCATGCAGTGGGTGCTCCGCTCTAACAAAGTGACCTCAGCCATCATTGGCGCGCGCACGGTGAACCAGCTGAATGACACGCTGGACGCGCTTCAGTCCCCCACTCCGGATGAGACCTTGTTGGAGGCCATCGATGCGATCGCTCCCGCGAAGTAGCGGCAGGCACCTCAACGAAGGCGCCCCGTAAACGCCCTGATCAAGGCCAGATAAACCATGGAGCGCGGCACTTTGACACGGCCCCGAAGTTCCTCCCAATCCGCGCCGCGCAGGCGCTGCAAGGTCTCCCGCGCGATCATCGCCGGCAAGACGGTGGCGGCCCGAAGGCGGCGGGAGCACAGGGTTTCTGCATAGGAAAAGCCCTCTCCGATCCATCCCGACGCCCGCTCCTGCCAGCGGCCTTGCGCCGCCATCAAGGCCGCCTTGTCACAGGGATCCGCCACCGGCAGATAACATCTGCCCATGGCGAGATCCGCGGGAAGGTCCCGGAGAATATTCACCAACTGCAGCCCTTTGCCATAAGCAATCCCCTGCTCCATCAGAAGTTCATCCGGGGCATTGGAAAACCGCCCGTCCATCGTTAGAAATCCGAGCTTCGTCCAGAACGCACCCACGCAACCTGCGACCCGCCACGCGTAGTCCTCCAGCGCGGCATCATCGGCGAGCGCCACGGGATGGGCTTCATCCGCAGCCGCAAAGCGTTCCAGATCGAGTTTCTGGCCGCTGATGATGATACCCACCACCTCACGGACGAGTTCGGCCTCACCGGCGGAAAGCCGGCCGAGCCATGCGAACAGAGCCGGGGAGCGTTCCAACAAATGGCGCTCCCTCTCATCCGCCACCGAAGCCAATACCGGCGACGGCCAGCGCTTCGGTTCCTCATCACCGGACAAGGCGCGTGCGAACGTCTCGAGGGAAATCACGCGGTCCCCCACTGGAACCGTCGCGGCATCGGCCAGTGTGTCACTCACCCGGGCGAGCAGATAGCCAAGGCTCGCCGCTCCACGCATCGGCCCGGGAAGGAGTCGCAACGTGAGATAAAACGACCGGGAAACCCCCTTGAGCATGGTGTTCTCCGGATTTTCGATCACTGCAAAAGGCAAACATCCCACCCATGATCCGGCAAGGCCGCTGACTCGAAAAATCGAACTCTCTCTTGCAGAACGGTCCACAAGCCGCAATCTTCATGACGCATGGACGATGATCGGGAATCCCCGCTGGACGGCGACGCCGTCAAACTCGAACGGCTCGAACTGGCCCTCAGAGCCTCGCACGAGGGGATCTGGGACTGGCGAATCGGCCAGCGGGAAATCTATTACTCCCGGCGCGTCCTTGAGTTCCTCGAATGTGGCGGCAGCCGGGCCCCCAACTTGTTCGTCCCCCCCCATTCCAGCATTCACCCGGACGAACATCACGCGTTCACCGGCGCCCTGACGCAAGCCATGGAGGATGGCGGACCGGAAACCCTCGCCGTGGATGCCCGCGTCCGCACCGGCGGCGACAACTGGAGGTGGCTCAGAATCCGCGGAACCGTCGTCCGGGACCGCGAGGGGCGAGCCGTAAGGATCGCTGGCTCGATGATCGACATCAGCCGCAGGAAGGAGGCCGAAGCCCAAGTGGAGGAGGAACGTTTCCAGTTGCGCCAGTTGATCGATCATATCCCCGTCCAGGTCTATTTCAAGAACCTCGAATCGCGTTTCGTCATGGCCAACCAACGCATGGCGGAATGGATCGGACTCTCAAGCAGCGACGAGCTCATCGGCAAACACGACCACGATTTCTTCGACGACGATCATTGGAAACCCGCGGAGAAAGACGAGCAACGCATCATCGAATCCGGCAATCCCATCACCGGCCAACTCGAACATGAAACCTGGCGCGAAGGAGAAGAAACCTGGGTCGTCACCTCGAAATTCCCCTGGCGGGACCGCAAAGGCAGGATCAAGGGGACGTTCGGCGTCTCCAGCGATGTCACCAGCCTCGTCACCGCCCAGCGCGAGGCAACCGATCTCGCGGAACAACTCCAAACCAAAAACGAAGCCTACGAAGAGGAGGTCCATCTCGCCCGGGAAATCCAACAGGCTCTAACCAGCAGCGGTTTCCCCGATGTTTCCAACGCCCGCAGCCAAATCCATTTCTCCTCGCGCTACATCCCCATTTCAGGACTTGCGGGGGATTTCTTCGAGGTGATCCGGATCTCGAACGACCGCATCGGGGTGCTGATCTGCGACGTGATGGGCCACGGTGTCCGGGCCGCCCTCATCGTCGCGATGCTGCGCGGCTTGCTGGAAAAACAACGCTCGCAAGCCACCGATCCGGGGGCCTTCCTATGCGGCCTCAACGAAGGGCTCGCCGCCATCCTCGAACGCGCCGAAACCACCATGTTCGCCACCGCGTTTTTCGGCATGATCGACCTTTCCGCAAACACCTTGAGTTATGCTTGCGCCGGGCATCCCGGCCCGATCATCGATGGCCCGGACGGCGTCCGGCAGATCGCCTCGGAGCGGAATCAAAAAGGCCCGGGCTTGGGGCTCATTCACGGATCCACCTACCCCACGACCACGATTCCGCTGTCCGAGATCCATCGGATCGTGCTCTTCACCGATGGCGTGCTGGAAGCGGAAAACCACCAGGGCGAGCCCTTCTTCGAGGAACGACTGATGGCCATCATCCGCCGCGATTCGTCCGAGCCCACCGAAAACCTGCTGGATGACATCCTGTCCAGCGTCCTGGATTTTTCCCAGGAACGGAATTTCGACGACGACGTCTGCCTGCTCGCGATCGCGGTGGACTCAAAAGAGCGCTGAATTCACGACTCTGGCTCCAGCACCTGACTCGAAATTTCGCCGTCGGCGAATTTCGTGCGCAACGAGTCTCCGGGCTTGATGTCGCGGGCGGATCTCAAGGCCTTGCCATCCTCACCAAGGGTAATGGAAAACCCGCGCTGAAAGGCGGATTCCGGGCCAAGCGCCCGGAGCAATCCACTCAGGTGGGCCAATGCCTCACTCCGTTGAGTGACGGCTTCCGCTCCAGCGCGTTCCAGCCTGCGGTGAATGTCGGTTAGATATTCCATGCGTCGTTCAAGCACCCGCGCCGGATGATGCGTCCGGTGGCCGGCGCGCGCGTCCTTCAAGCGGATGGCCGTCATGTCCATGGCCGCACGCATCGCCTGCATCAAGCGTCCGCGGGCGGTATCAAGCCGCATCACAGGCTCGCGCAGAAGTTTTTCGCCATCGCGTTGCAGCACA
The DNA here is from genome assembly GCA_041549835.1 of Luteolibacter sp. Lineage (GTDB taxonomy): Bacteria > Verrucomicrobiota > Verrucomicrobiia > Verrucomicrobiales > Akkermansiaceae > Luteolibacter. The sequence continues at coordinate 62,595 of JBFEQB010000008.1, forward strand.
CCGCGCCTGAGGGCTTCGAGTTCCATGCGCGCCCGCGTCAGCCGTTCGCGGGCCTGGCGGTCAATCCGCCGGCGCAGTTGCCCCAACCGGGCCATCAACTCCGCGCCATCCGCCACCGCCAGTTCAGCCGCCGCACTGGGCGTGGGCGCCCGCAAGTCCGCCACGAAATCCGCGATGGTGAAGTCAATTTCATGCCCGACCGCCGAGATGACCGGGATCGGACAGGCCGCGATCGCACGAGCCACGACTTCCTCGTTGAAGTTCCACAAATCCTCGATCGATCCGCCGCCGCGGCCGACGATGAGCACGTCGCAGCGTGGATACCCGTATGCCTCCGGGCACCCCATCTTCGCGATGGCTTCGGCGATTTGCTCTTCCGCGCCCCTGCCCTGCACCCGCACCGGGAAAAGCACCGGCTGCACCCACGGCGCACGGCGGGTGAGCACGTTGAGGATATCCTGCAGTGCGGCTCCCGTTCCGGAAGTGATGAGTCCGATGGTTTTCGGAAACGCCGGCATCGGTTGTTTGCGGTCGGATTCAAACAATCCCTCCGCCTGGAGTTTGCGCTTTAGCGCCTCGAAACGCGCCTGCAAGTCCCCTGCACCAGCGCGCTCGGCTTTCTGCACGATGATCTGTAACTGTCCGCGCGCTTCATACACACTCGCCTCGGCGAACACGCGCACCTTCGCCCCGTCCTCCAGCGCGTCCGATCCCTGACGTTTGCGCGCGCCGAACATCGCGCAGGAAATCTGCGCACCGGCGTCCTTGAGCGAGAAATACCAATGCCCGCTGCCTTGTTTCCGCAGGTTGGAAACCTCGCCCTCCACCCAGACCTCGCCGATCTGGACTTCCAGCAGGTTTTTCATCCGCCGCAGAAGCTGCGTCACGGACAGCGCGGCATCGCCGGCGGGCTTGGGTTTCGAAAAAAGATCCACGCCGGAAACTATGCTTTCCAGGTCGGAAAAAACAAGGCCGCATCACGCGGATCCAATCACCCTCATCGGTGGCGCGTCGAGAGAATCACCGGCGCTCAATCCAATCAGATTCTGATAGAGCGGACTCTCGGGCGTGAGCAGCGTGATCTCCCGGCCGCCATGGAAAACCTCCAGCCCGCCCGCTGCGGGGACGAGCAGGAACCACGAGGTTTCCCCCGCAATCTCCACCTCCACCAAGGCCCCGGCGTCGATCGGATCGGCTTTCCCAAAATCCGGCAGCGTGAGTCCGTCGAAGATCCGCACGGCTTCCGCGAGGTCGTCCACTTGGCGAGCCTGCCCGGCCGCCAGATAGGAGGCCTCTAGGCTGCGGGTGTCGTATTTCCCCTCCGCCTTGCTACCGGGATCGGTCGCCGCGGCATGAGCCTCCATGGCGGCTCTGGAGAGCAGTTCCAGACGCGATCGCAACTCGGTGCGGATTTGATCAAGCAGGGCGGATTTCATGGGTGGACGGGTAGCCTCACAAGATCACGCGGTGGAATCAAGAGTTGTTGGATCCCACATCCCGGTTGGGGTTGACGGTCCTTCACGGGAACAGCATGAGTCTTGCGACCCACGCGACCCGACTCATCTTGCTGTTTTCATGAATCCCTCAATCCATACCGCCCCCCGCTGCATCCTTCAATGGCTGATCGCCGTGTTCCTCATCTGTGGTTTTCCCTGCCACGCGGCACCAGTTCGACTGTTCGACGAACCGCCGTTGGAAGTCAGCAAACCCGCTCCCCGTGTGATCCTCGTGGATTTCGGGAAGGTGGCCTTTGGAAATCTCAAACTGCTTCCACCAGCCGGCGCGAAAGGCGCCGTGCGGGTGCATTTCGGCGAAGCGCTCGCCGATGGCCGGATCGACCGCAAGCCGCCCGGGACCGTCCGCTACTCCACCGCGAAAGTGACACTGAACGGCAAAAAGGAAATTCTCGTCGCGCCGCCCGCGGACAAGCGCAACACGAGGCAACCCGCAGCCATCCTCACACCTTCCGAATGGGGAGTCGTGCTGCCGTTCCGCTGGGTGGAAATCGAAGGCTGGCCGGGGGCACTGACGAAATCAAACCTCGTCCGGCAGGCGGGTTTCCTCGCGTCATGGGATGACTCGGCCGCCTCGTTCGAATCCAGTGATGAAACGCTCAATCAAATCTGGGAACTCTGCCGTTACTCGATCAAGGCCACCAGCTTTGCAGGCATTTATGTGGACGGAGACCGGGAACGCATCCCCTACGAGGCGGATGCCTATCTGAACCAACTCAGCCACTACGCCACGGACACCGACGTGCAAATGGCGCGCGACACATACGACCACCTGATGGCCCATCCCACCTGGCCCTCCGAGTGGGCGCCGCACATGGTCTTCATGGCCCATGCGGACTGGATGCATACCGGTGACTCCGAGTGGCTGCGTCCGCGCTACGAGGCGCTGAAAGGCAAGCTGCTGATGGATCGTGTCAGTGCCGATGGCTGGGTGAAAAGCAACAGCAGGCAACAGAGCTGGAACGACATCGTGGATTGGCCGCAGGCCGAGCGCGATGGATTCGTGTTCCGCGAAGTCAATACGGTGGTCAATGCCTTCCACATCGCCGCCGTCGGAAAAATGGCCGACCTCGCCCGCGCCATTGGCAACGACGGCGATGCGGAAGCCTTTGCCAGCCACGCCCGCGAGGCGACGGAACGTTTCAACCACGAGCTGTTCGTAATCTTGAAGGGCGCCTACCGCGACGGGATCGGCACGGATCACACATCGTCACACGCCAGCCTGTTCCCACTGGCCTTCGGACTCGTGCCGGACGATCGCGTGGCCGCCATTTCCAGCCATCTATCCAAGCGCGGGATGACCTGTTCGGTCTACGCCGCCCAATACCTGCTGGAAGGTTTGTTTCAAAGCGGCGCGGACAAGACGGCATTGGAGTTGATCACCGCGCTGGGTGATCGGAGCTGGCGACACATGCTGCAAAGCGGCACCACCATCACATGGGAGGCCTGGGACCAGAAATACAAACCCAATCAGGACTGGAACCACGCATGGGGCGCCGCCCCGGCAAACCTGATGCCACGCTTCGTGCTCGGGGCGCAACCCCTCGAACCCGGATGGAAAACCGCACGCATCGCCCCGCATCCGGGTGACCTCAAGCAAGCCAAGGGCCGCGTCCCGACACCGCTTGGTCCGATCGAGATCCACTGGGTCAGGAATCCTGCGTTTTCCCTCAAGATTGATCTTCCGGACGGCATGGCTGCTAGGATCGATCTTCCATCGATGCATCCTTCGGATCGCGCTCTGCTGGATGGCAAGGAGGTCGCAGCCACCCGCAAGGGATCCCGCCTCTTCGTCGACGAGCCGGTCACCGGCCGCCTCAAATTCACAGTGACGGCGGACTGATTCAGCGATGCCACGCCTTGCGCCGCCCGCTACGGGATGCCACACTCGCGCCATGCTCAAGGTTTACGCGTATCAGAAATGCAGCACCTGCCGGGACGCGCTCAAGTGGCTCGATGCCCACCGCGTCCCCCATACGGTGAAGGCCATCCGCGAGACCCCGCCGACCTCCGCTGAGTTGAAAACCGCGCTCAAACTCCAGGGCGGTGACATCCGGAAACTCTTCAACACCTCGGGCATGGACTACCGCGTGCTCGGCATGAAGGACAAACTGCCGGCCATGACCGAAGCCGATGCCATCGGCCTGCTCTCGAAAAACGGCAACCTCGTGAAGCGACCGTTTCTCATCGGCGATGGCAAGGCCCTCGTCGGCTTCAAACCAGAAACCTGGAGGGACTCCCTGACCGAATCCTGAGAGTTCATGGAATTCCTCCATCAGTTCCGTTGGCGACCGGGAATCGGCGATCCCACCTTCATGGGGTGGCTGACGGTGGTGGCATATGCGGTGACCGCCCTCACCGCATGGCTCGCCGCCCGCCGGGCGAAACGGGCACCCGGAACCGTCGGCGGAAGCCACCTCACATGGTTTCTTCTAACATGGATGATGGCGGTTCTCTGCCTCAACAAACAGCTCGACCTTCAATCGCTCTTCACCGACATCGGCCGGATGATCTCCTACCATCAGGGATGGTATCAGGAACGCCGCGAGTATCAGAAATGGTTCGTGCTGGCCTTGCTGGGTGGGTCCGCGCTGACATCGCTTTTTCTGCTCGTCCGGTTCCATCAGTTCTGGAGAAGACATTTTCTGCTCTCTACCGGGCTGGTCTTCCTGCTATCCTTCATCATCGTCCGGGCTATCTCATTCCACCATGTCCATGTCCTGCTAAAATCGACATTCGCAGGAGTCCGGTTGAACGGGTTCCTCGAACTCGCCGGAATCGCCCTCATCTGGCTGGCAGCCTTCCTCGATTACCGGAATCCTACGCGAGTGCCGAAACCACCTTGGAAATCCCCAGGTTGACACGCAGAGGGGGCGCTTTCCGCCCCTTTCCGATGCCGTTTGGAACCGCGCAAATCCACGCTTCTTCTTCCCGCTTCTGGACCGACTTGCCCGTATCAAACCGCGTCTTCATCTAATAAAACATCCGCTTGATTGAAATCGATTAACGACTGACGGCCAGCATTTTGCAATCGGGAATCAGTCAAGATCGAAGACCAACCAAGAGAAAGCCCAGGCGTCTCCATCCTAACTTTTTGACACCACCGGGATACTCGCCAGTCTGACCGCGCCCCCCGGAACCAAAATGATCCGCCCCTAACTATCTAATATCTCCCATTTTCACGACAGACAGATGTTGACGCCAGCCCTTCTGCGATGCCGACTTCCTGCCCTTTCCCTTGCGATCGTCCTTTCCCTGGCTCTATCCGGTCAATCCCAGGCCCGATTTTTCCGATACAGCGCCAAGACTGTTGAAGTCTGCCCGGGTCTCCTCAAGGCGTCCCAAATCGCCGAAGCCAACGCCAGGCCCAGATCCATCAAACGTTGCTGGCGCTACGTGAAACGCGCCCTCGTCGCCGCCAACGTGGTGGACAGCTATCCCGATGGCATCGCCGCCAAAAACGCCGGCCGCGAACTCACCCGGCACTTCGGATTCACCAAACTCCCCATTTCAGACCCCGAGGACGCGCCGGTGGGTTCCATCCTCGTCTACGGCGGCAAAGGCTACGGGCACGTCGAGTTCCGAACCGAGGATGGCTACGTCAGTGACTTCAAGGCGTCTCGTCCGTCCCGGCGCCCGCTGACTGGCGTCTATGTCAAGGCATCCTCGACTTGAGGGCATCACAAGATTCGGCCCGATCTGACCACGACCGGAAAGGAATCAGCCACCGGCGCCCTGATTCGCCCGAACCTTGAAGCGCATTCTCCCACCGGCGTGATTCCGAATTTTCCTCACTCCACTCCGAAATCCGCGTTCCGCGTTCCATTTGCCCCTTGATCAAACCCCGGCCGCAGGGTTTCCCTGTGCCCGCATGAACGAACGCAAGACTCTCGACGAACGCGCGCAAATGACCGACTTGGAGCGCCTCCGGCATTCCTGCGCCCACGTCATGGCCACCGCCATCCTCCGCATCTGGCCGGACGCCCAGTTCGCCTACGGCCCGCCGATCGAGAGCGGCTTTTACTACGACTTCGAGATGAAGCACCGGATCACCCCGGACGACTTCGAGAAAATCGAGGCGGAGATGAAGAAGATCGCCAAGGAAAACCAGAAGTTCGAATACAAAGCAATCTCCCGCGAGGAAGCGAAGGCCATGGCCGAAAGCGGCCGTCTCGGCGGCCTCAGCGAACGCCCTGGAAATCCCTCCCGCTTCAAACTCGACCTCATCGACAAGATCCCCGAGGGCGAGCAAATCTCGTGTTTCCAAAACGGCGAGTTCATCGACCTTTGCGCCGGCCCGCACGTCGGCTACACCTCGAAGTGCAAGAATGTGAAACTCATGTCGGTCTCGTCATCCTTCTACATGGGTGATGAATCGAAGGGTCAACTCCAACGACTCTACGGCACGGCTTTCGAGAAAAAGGAATTGCTCGAGGAGCACCTGAACCGCCTTGAAGAAGCGAAGAAGCGCGACCACCGCCGCCTTGGCCGCGAACTCGGGCTGTTCCACATCGATGAAATGGTCGGCCAAGGCCTCATCCTGTGGAAGCCCAAGGGCTCGCTCGTCCGCCGCGCGCTTCAGGATTTCATCACTGCGGAACTCGACAAACAGGGCTATTCACAGGTCTTCACCCCGCACATCGGCAAGCTCGATCTCTACCGCACTTCCGGTCACTTTCCCTACTATCAGGAAAGCCAGTTCGCGGCGATCGCCGAGCGCGACACGCTTGAGAAACTCGCCGACGAGGACGCGACCTGCGCCACGCTGATCAACGGTCTCGAAAGCGGTGAATACGAGGGCTACATGCTCAAGCCGATGAACTGCCCGCACCACATCAAGATCTTCGCGAGCGATCATCACTCCTACCGCGACCTTCCGGTTAGACTCGCCGAGTTCGGCACCGTTTACCGCTGGGAGCAATCCGGCGAACTCGGTGGCATGACCCGCGTCCGCGGCTTCACCCAGGACGACGCCCACCTGTTCTGCACGCCGGACCAAGTGGCGGCCGAAGTCACCGGCTGCCTCGATCTTGTCAAAAAGGTGCTCAACACGCTCGGCATGCTCGATTACCGCGTCCGCCTCTCGCTCCGCGATCCGGACAGCGACAAATACGTCGGCTCCGCCGAAAACTGGGACAAGGCGGAAGCCGCCCTGCGCGAAGCCGTGCAAACGCTCGGCGTCGATTACACCGAGGAAATCGGTGAGGCCGCTTTCTACGGCCCCAAGATCGACTTCGTCGTCAAGGATGTCATCGGCCGCGACTGGCAACTCGGCACCGTGCAGGTGGACTACAACCTTCCGGTGCGTTTCGGCCTCAGCTACGTCGGTGCCGACAACCAGCCGCACATTCCGGTGATGATCCACCGCGCGCCGTTCGGCTCGATGGAACGTTTTACCGGCCTGCTTATCGAGCACTTCGAGGGCAAGTTCCCGACCTGGCTCGCCCCGGAACAAGTCCGCATCCTGCCGATCTCCGAGAAGACCCTCGACGTCGCCGAAGCAGCCGCCGCCAAACTCGCCGACGCCGGCGTCCGCGTCACCCTGGACCGCAGCAACGACAAGATCGGCGCCAAGATCCGCAACACCCGCCTCGAGCGCGTGCCCTACATGCTCGTCATCGGCCAGCGCGAAGCGGAGGAAGGCACGGTCTCCGTGCGCCACCGCGACAAGGACGACCTCGGCGCGAAACCGCTCGACGAATTCATCGCCGGCATCAAGGAAGAGATCGCGAACCGGAGCTTGTAGCCACGTTCGTGAGAGCGCGGTGGGGTTGGCTCCGAATCGTAACCGACACGGAACCACCCTTCGCGCTGTTACCAGCGCGCCTACGTCCGCTTACAGCTTGTAGAACTGCTGCCACTCCGCACGGGGCTCCGGCCCGTCGAGCAGGCCGTTGGCAACCTTGTGGTTGGTGATCTGCTTGGTCTCGCGATCGAACTCGATCTTGGAGTTTACCCGCTGGGCGATGACGCCGAGCGCCATTGCCTGGCACAACGGGCCTGCGGTAGCAAACGACGAACGGCAGGTTTCCTCACCCTTGCAGGCGAGCAGGAAGTTCGCAAAGTGATTGGAAGGGCTCTCCGGATATTCTGGAAGCTTGGACGCCATGTCCTTCGCCTTGGACTCGGGGATAATCTTCAACGTGGTGCCGTGCGACCCACCCTTGAAGGTGAGATCCTCACCATAGATCACCTTGCCGGGCGGATATTTCTTGGTGTCGATCTTCCCGGAGGTCGGCGGCGGAATGTCGGAATCAACCACAGCGGAACCGAAATCGGCCGGCAGCGGCGGCGGGTTGTTCTGCCCTTCATACCAAGTCAGTTCCACCGGCGGCTGCGATCCGCGGGCGGGAAACCGGAACGCGAGCGTGGACTCCTGCGGGAAGACGAGCTGGCTGTAGCCATCCATCCGGGTCGGCTCCACCTCGGTGGGCAGTCCGAGGTCGAGAAACTCGTGGGCGGTGTCGATGATGTGGGCACCCCAGTCACCGAGCGCGCCGTTTCCGTAGTCGAACCATGAGCGCCATTCGCCGTTCATGTAGCCGTGGTTGTATTTGTGAACGGCGGCCGTGGCCTGCCACGTGTCGAAATCCAGCGACGCAGGAATCGGTTCTTCCGGGAGAAAACCCGGATACGTCTTCCCATGCCAGCGGCGTGCGCTGTTCATGAAGGCGGTGATCTTGGTAACGTTCTTGATGATGCCGGCCTCGGTCCATGCCTTGAACTGGAAGTAGTTTGCTTCCGAGTGCCCTTGATTGCCCATCTGGGCGGCGACTTTGTATTTCTTCTCCGCGTCCATCATGAGCTGGATCTGGCGATAGCTGTGCCCCATCGGCTTTTCGCAATAGACGTGCTTGCCGAGCGACATCGCGAGCATCGCGATCGGAAAATGGGAGAAATCCGGGGTGCCCACGCTGACGGCATCGATTTCCTTGCCCATCTTGTCGAACATCTGCCGGAAATCCTGAAAGCGCGGCACGTTGGGGAATGTCTTGAGGAGGTTCAGGGTGTGGGGTGCGCCCATATCCGTGTCGCAGAGGGCCACGATGTTGACCAGTCCGGTGGCGTACAAGTCATTGATGATGGCCCCGCCGCGGTTGCCGATGCCGCAGCATGCGAGATTCACACGCTCGCCCGGTGCCGCTTTGCCGGATTGCCCGAACATCAGTTGCGGGGCGAAAAACGTCGACCCGCCGGCGGCGAGGGCACCTTTCAGGAAAGTACGGCGGGGAAAGGGATTGACCGGAGAATTTTGGAACGGACGGGATGAATTCATGGCGTTTGGTTTTTCGGGGATTGTCGGTGAACTGCTCTTCAATACGGGATTCCGGGTCCGGATGTTTCGAATCGAGAACCGATTCCGAAAATCGATAACAGAATCTGACAATCGGCCGACTCCCTTGGCGAGGACTATTTTCGATCAAACGGCCCCGGCAACCTTCTCGTTTTATCGACTGGTGATGGTCTGGTCGGCATGTTTGATTCCGCCATGAACGCAACCGACGATCTGGTCCACCTCCTCCGCCACCGCGAGGCCGTCATCGCCGATCACGCTTGGCGGGATCGCGATGCGAGCGGGCATCTGGAAGCGCTCAAACAGGTATCCGGAAAGATCTCCGCATGGGCTGCCGCCCAGCCCGGGCCGATCGATCCGCGACTCCGGCATTTTCTCGCAAACGCCAGTTTCGCGAAGGCTCTGGTTCACTTGGAACAGACTTCCGAAAAATAGCCCCGCTCTTCAAAATCCTTTTCAAAAAGAGCCCGCAAAGCTAAGCATCCCCATCACATGAAACTCATTCTGATGCTCTGCGGAATCACCGCTGCCGGTGTTGTGGGCTACCTAACCGAACCTTACCTGAGGCCCCACCTCACGGGGAGCGACTCCGGGGACATCACTGGCACTCCGGCCTCACTGGAACCCGAGGCTCGTTCCGCCGAAGAGGCGGGCATCGATCTGGCGATCCTCAAATCCGAACAACTGCCGAAAACGGTCCTTCTCAAGGAGGAGACCCAGTTCGCCGACGAATCCTCCGGCCTGACCATGACGATAGCGGCGGGCAGCCCCGCGAAACTCATCCGTCTTCAAGGCGACCACGTGGCGGTGCGTCCCGGTGTGACCGCTTACACGATCGTGGTGCCGGTTTCCAAAACCAACCTTATCGAGCAACTCCTCGCCAATCCCCAGCCCCCGCCGTCTCCAGAACCAAGCCCCGCTCCCGAGCAGAATCAAGCTCCAGAACCTTCCCCCGCGACCGATCCTGCAACGCAAACTGAAGCCGCACCCGCGCCGGAGCCAGAACCCGAGCCAATCCCTACTCCCGAGCCAATCCCTACTCCCGAGCCAATCCCTACTCCCGAGCCAATCCCTACTCCCGAACCAATCCCTACTCCCGAACCAGTGCCGGTTCCAACCGCAGTGCCCAACGCCTCTACAAGCAACGTGGTGGCCATCATGCAGGAAAGCCTCCGCAGCGGGCAGATCAAGGAATTCACCAACACCCAAGTGCTGGACTGGAAACCCGGAACCTCCGAAACGGTGGATGGCGAGGAGTTCCAAACCGGCACGGTTTCCTACAAGGCGGAAACCATTTTCGGTGTGAAAACCATCCGGGCGAAGGCCCTCATCAAAGGCGGAAAAGTCCAACGTTGGATCTGGCCCAAGAGCGGCATGGAAATCAAGTGACCCGCCGTCACAGGATCGATCCCGGGCCGTAGGCCGCCGCATCCGGGTGCGCGCTCTCCAGTTTCCCGACGGCTTTCGCAAAGGCGGCAATCTGTGCCTTCGCCGCTCCCGATTCGCGATCGCCGCGGGCGATGATGGTGTCCAGCGTTTCGCGCGTCAGGCCGAGCCGGTCGTCACCGGCGAGCCGCTCAATCAGATTGTTACGGTCGATCTTTCCGGCCCGGAGATCGTTCACGGTGGCGACCGCGTGCTCCTTGATCGCCTTGTGCGCCGACTCGCGGCCGACGCCGGATTTCACCGCTTCCATCATGATGGTGGTGGTCATCAGGAATGGCAGGTAATGCGCGGTTTCGGCGGCGATCACCGCTTCATAGGCATCCATCTGGTCGAGGATGGTGAGGAAGGTTTCAAACATGCCGTCGATGGTGAAAAACGCGTCCGGCAGCATCACGCGGCGGACCACCGAGCAGGAAACATCGCCTTCGTTCCACTGGTCGCCCGCCAGCCCGGCCGCCATCGCAAGATATCCCTTGAGGATGACGTGGAAACCATTCACGCGCTCGCACGAACGGGAGTTCATCTTGTGCGGCATCGCGCTGGAACCCGTCTGGCCCGGCGCGAATCCCTCGCTGGCGGTCTCGTGGCCGGCCATCAGGCGCAGTGTCTTGCACAGCGAGGACGGACCGGAGCACAGGTCGGTTAGAGCGGCCACCACCCGGAAGTCCAGCGAGCGCGGATAGACCTGGCCGACGTTCGCCCACACCGCCGGCATACCGAGATGGGCGACGACACGTTGCTCCAGATCCGCCACCTTCGCGGCATCTCCCTCAAACAGAGAAAGCTGGTCCATCTGCGTGCCCACGGCGCCTTTCAGACCGCGCACGGCGTAACTCGAAATCACCGACTCCAATGCGGCGAGCCCTCCTAGCAACTCCTCGCCGAACATCGCCACCCGCTTGCCAAGCGTCGTCGGCTGCGCCGCGACATTGTGCGTGCGGGCGGTGATCACGAGTTCGCTCCATTGTTCCGAGCGCCCGCGCATGCGGGCCAAGGCGGCGATGGTCTTGTCCCGCACGATGAGCAGCGACCGATAGACCTGAAGCTGCTCCACGTTTTCCGTGAGATCGCGGGAAGTCATTCCCTTGTGCACCTGCTCATGGCCGGCCAAATCGTTGAACTCCTCGATGCGCGCCTTCACGTCGTGGCGGGTCATCCGCTCGCGGGCCATGATCGAGCCGGCGTCCACCTGATCCTTCACCGCCTCATAGGCGGCGACGGCTTCGGCGGAGATGTCCAGCCCGAGATCGCGCTGGGCCTTCATCACGGCGATCCAGAATTCACGTTCGAGCACGATCCGCCCCTCGGCGGACCAGATGGCTTGAAGGGCGGGCGAGGCGTAGCGTTCGGCGAGGACGTTGGAAATCACGCGGCGGAGACTGGAGGGCGTTTCCCGAACATTCAAGAGACACTTTCCGACAGAATCACCCGGTCGCGCCGCATCCATGCCCATGTTGAAAACACGAATGCACTGGATGCTCCTGCTGTGCGCCACGCCGCTCATGGCGGAGGTGAAACCGGCCCCCTTGTTTCAAGACGGCGCCGTTCTCCAGCGGGACAAGCCTGTGCCCGTCTGGGGCCGCACGGATGCCAACACCGAGGTGGCCGTTTCCTTCGCCGGCCAGACGAAATCCACCACCACCGATCACGCGGGAAGGTGGCAGGTGGCGCTCGATGCGATGCCCGCAAGCGCCGAGAGCCGCACGCTCTCCGTCCGCGAAGGCGGAGATCCGGCACTGAAAATCAACGACATCCTGGTAGGAGAAGTCTGGCTGGGCAGTGGCCAGTCGAACATGCAGTGGGCCGTTTCCCAAGTCCGCAAGGAGGATCAGGAACTCGCGGCATCCGGCCCGGTGCCCTTGCTGCGCCTGTTCCAAGTCCCGCGCATTCTGAATCATGCCCGTCAGGAAACCGTGGCCGCCAAGTGGACACCTGCCACCCCGGAAACCGTGAAAGACTTTTCGGCCGTCGCCTATTTCTTCGGCCGGCAGCTCACCGAAACCTTGAAGGTGCCCGTCGGCATCATTCACAGCTCGCGGGGCGGTTCACGCATCGAACCTTGGTGGGCGGAGGAAGGGCTGGCCGAAATCCCGGAACTCGCGGAAACCCGCAAAGACCGTCTCGCGAAGAGCCCTGGATTCCCCGGCTTTGACGCGAGTTTTCGCAAGCACGTCGCCGCCGGCCGCGATTGGACGGATGCGGCCACCAAGGCGCTGGACGCTGGATTTCCCGCCCCGGCGATGCCCACGCCACCGGCCATGCTGAATCTGGGACACCGCAAGGAAACCGGCACCTATCAGGCGATGATCCATCCGCTGGTTCCCTTCGCCCTGCGCGGGTTCATCTGGTATCAGGGCGAATCCAACAATGGCGAAGGCATGCTCTACATGACGAAAATGCGGGCGCTCATAGCAGGTTGGCGGAAACAATTCCACGCTCCTCAAGCACCGTTTTTCTTCGTCCAGCTCGCTCCATTCAACTACGGAGCGGACCGCACCTACGACCTCCCCGGAAACAAATCTGAGGTGGCGAAACGCCTCGCCCTGTGGGCGCTTGCGGACACCTATGGCAAGACCGACATCGTCAAATCCACCCCCCCTGTTTTCCGAATACAAGGTGACGGAACAAGGGATCGCCGTGCGCTTTGATCACTGCGGCGGAGGACTCACCACCCGCGACGGCAAGCCACCCACTTGGTTTGAGATCGCCGGCGCGAACGGAGTCTATCAGCCTGCCGACGCCAAAGTTTCCGCAGACGGAAAATCACTTCTGCTCTCCAGCGCCGCCGTGCCGCAACC
>JBFEQB010000009.1:0-71736 GCA_041549835.1 Luteolibacter sp.
CCACAAATGTTGCTGGCGGGGGCCTTGGTGCCCTACCGGGAAATGAACCACGGCCTGTTTGAGCGCTCGACGGGCATCCGCGAACGCGGTGGCGTTCCCGTCCCTGCGCTCGTCATGCCACTTCGCTACGCCTATGAGGGAATGATCGTCGGCCAAGCCACACGCAACCCTTTTGAAATCGAACGCATGCGTCTCCAACGCAGGATCGACCGAGCTCGCGATCTCGACTCACCGATGTCCGAAAAGGAAGCCAATCGCTTCGAGCTCGCCAAGGAGGGATTGCGGCGCCTGCTCGCAGCCGGCGCCTGCACCAAGGAGGACGCCGCCGCCCTCGTCCACCGGATCCAGCGCCTCTCAAGCTCGGGGAAACGCATCCAAGTGGAAACCATGAAGATCTGGCCGGATGACGACAGCAGGGCGCGGCCAGCGTCGGACTTTTTCGTCAATGAACGAATCGACCTGATGGTCCGCGAGGCGGAAACCTTCAGGAATGATTACCGCAACACGAAACTCATGGACGTGTTCCTGGCGTTGAAAAAGCCCCTGCCATGGGCGACCGGGGACCTGCCCGCAAAGCCGACCGTTTTCATCGAACCTTCCGGCACTCTGGAAACCCAGCGCTATTGCGCGTTCCTTCTTTCCTTCATCGTGATCGGCTGCGTCCTCATGACGGCAATCATCATTTCCCGGCAAAACCGCCAGACCCGCTAAACCGCCCTTTCTCGCAAAAGAGCATCGATCGCAGATTGATGGTGTTGTAAGTCATTGGCAACCCAAGGGGTGAACCACAAACCACAAACCACAAGCCGATGGCCGATGGCCGATGGCAAAGTGGGACCAGCAGACTTTCGGGTTTCAAGCCCTCGGATCACGCCGCATGGAAGCGGATTTCACCGGAGGCCACCTTACCAGCGACTGCGGAGTCCTCCTGTTGCGCAAGATGGACCGCCACATGGACAAACTTACCAACTGCTTCGCCGACGCACGCCACCCGGGCTTTTTATCGAACACGCCCTGCCCGTGATGATTCGCCAGCGCGTTCTCGGCCTCGCGCTCGGCTACGAGGATCTCAACGATCACGACCAACTCCGCACGGATCCGCTACTGGCCTCCGCCTGCGGAACCCCGGCCCGCCACCCCCTCAGAAACCGGAAACGCACGCATTTCCGACTGCTTTAAATCGCGGTGTCACGAATGCGGGCTAATTACGTGCCATTCGAACCAGACCCAATCAAGTCACTCAACTCACGAGATCCTTGGCTGTTTTACCCGAAATCCATCCGAATAATCTGTCCAATCCCTGATCTCTATCCCCGACTCTCAATCAGAGGCGCCCCAATGTGGGGGCCCTGCCGCTTGGGGGATTTTCCAGACATAAGAAAAGCGCGCGTTGGAAGTCCCCCCGGATTTCTCAACGCGCGCTTTTTTCCGGCCCTCCTGCTTTCGCTCTGTTCGGCTGACTTCCCCCCGGAGATCAGATCCGAATCGTTTGGCTCGGCTTGGATGAGGCTGGCGTCGCGGTCGGCCGAAGCGTCGCGCAACGAGATGAGAATGTCACCAATCCGGGATATTAAAAGGAAATTAAAGGTCAATTCCCGGCCAAGTGGGCGCAAAATCGGCCGTAAGGGCGTCGAAGCCCGGAAAGTCTAAGGTCAAAGGTCGAATATCGTGCCTGGAACGTGCCGCGCCCGGCTCAAGCGCCACCTGTGGCCTTCAGACTTTCGGCTTTTCGACATTTCGATTCTTTCTCTATTGCCGTGGCCGTTTCATTCCCTAGATTCCCGCCTTTATCGAAAAACCCACCCACTCCGTGAAGCTCCGCTCCCATCTCATCGTGCTCTTGCTCTTCCTAACAGCAGCACCGCTGTGGGCGGATTGGAAATCGGAAATCGGCTTCACCCGCCTGCAGTCGCTCGCCGGTGGCGAGTTGCCGACCGCACCAAACGCGGGGCTCACCCAGGTGGAAGCCTACGATCCTGAGACTACCAACTACGCTCCGAATACCGCCAGCTCGCTCTTCAACGGTAAAGCCCTCAATGTCATCGGCTCTTCCGGCACCAGCAACCATGCCCACAAGGTGGCCACAAATTTCTACGCCACCACCAGCCTGCTGCCCGGCAGCTGCTCGGTGGACATTCACTATGTGAACGATTGGATCTACTCCGGCTTCCTGAAATACGGCACGTCTTCCGCCCCACTGACGGAAACCCGAGCTGTCCAGAATCATAGCTGGGTGGGTTCGTTAGAAAGCAGTTCAGCAGATACCAATATCAGCCGCCGCCTCGACTTCGCCATTAACCGCGACGGATTCGTTTGTGCCGTGGGGCTACACACCGCAGATGCGGAACACCCCCAGCTGCTCTGCCAGACTTACAACACCATCTCCGTCGGCCTTGACGATGGTCGCCACACCCAAGGACTCACCACGCTGGATGGCTCCGGTCGAATGAAGCCCGACATCGTGACACCCAACACAGGGGTGGATTATACGAGCTATGCCACCCCGATCGTCGCAGGAGCCGCCGGACTGCTCTATCAGAGACTGGTTGATGACTATTCGCTCTCGGAAAACGCCGATCGGCCGCGCGTGATCAAGGCCATCCTGCTCGCCTCCGCCACCAAGAACACCGTGCCCAACTGGGACAACACCCCCACCCGCCCGCTCGACAGCATCTACGGCGCCGGCGAACTCAACATCCATCACGCCTATCACACCCTGCGCGCCGGTCGCGCCACCGCCAACAACACCCACTACAGCATTCGCGGCTGGGCGGCGGAATCCGTGGGCGGAAGCTCCACCAAAACCTGCTATTTCAAGATTCCCGCGGGCACGCCATCCACCCCGTTCAGCGCCGCGCTCATCTGGCACCGCAACGTCACTACGGCACTCAGCGGAAATGGACGCAACCAAACCCGCACTTGGAACGCCTCCCTCGCCGATCTCAACCTCCGCCTCTATCAGGCCAGCGGAACCAGCCTTGGCAGCCTCATCACCGAGAGCAACAGCGCGGTGGACAACGTCGAGCTCATCTATCAGTCAGCACTCGCTCCGGGCGACTATGCGTTGCGCGTGGAAAACACCTCTACCACCAGCACCGCCTACGCGCTCGCGTGGCACAGCCTGCCTGCGGTCACAGTGGCGGCCACGGTTTCCACCGCCCGCGAAATCGACGGCCAGACGGGGTTCGTCACGCTCACCCGGACCGGCAACACCAGTCTGCCGCTCTATGTCCCGCTCAGCATCGGCGGCACGGCGGTTCCCGGCAGCCACTATCAGGCGCTGCCCGCCAACGTCACCATTCCCGCCGGCCAGGCATCCACCAGCCTCCAGATCACCCCGGTTCCCGACGCCCTCGCACAAGGCGACCGCAGCGTCAGCGTCACCGTAGCCGCGGATTTCGCGCTCGTTAGAGATCCCGGGCTATCGGGAACCGTCATGATCGAGGATAAGCCCTTCGACGCTTGGCGCTTCGCCAGGTTCACCGCGCCGGAACTCGCCAACCCTGCGCTCAGCGGTGAAACGGCCGACCCCGATCGCGACCAACTTGCCAATCTCATCGAATATGCCCTCGGGCTCGAACCGAAAACCCCCGACACATCACCCGTCGGCATGACCAATTCTGGCGGCTACCTCGCGCTCGCCACCGCCAAAAACCCCGAGGCCGCAGACATCACTTGGGCCGCCCAAGTCACCGCCGATCTTGAAAACTGGTCCCCTGCCGTGGTTCTAACCAACACTCCCGACACCTTTGAAGCGCGCGACACCGTGCTCAAAAGCGCCGCCGACAAACGCCTCATCCGCCTGAAGATCACCCGGCCGTAGAAAACGAAGCGGAAAGCCGAAAGTCTGAAGGCCACAGGTGGCGCGCTCTCGATAAGAGCGCACGCTTCATCCGCCCGAAGATAACAATCGAGACGGAAGATCCGGAGAGCACAGATCGCACTTGCACCGAGCGCAGGACGTTCCAAGCACGACATTCGACTCCCTTACGGCCGATTTTGCGCCCACTTGGCCGGGAATTGACCTTTAATTTCCTTTTAATATCCCGGATTAATGACATTCTCATCTCGTTGCGCGACGCTTCGGCCGACCGCGACGCCAGCCTCATCCAAGCCGAGCCAAACAATTCGGATCTGATCTCCGGGGGGAAGTCAGCCGAACAGAGCGAAAGCAGGAGGGCCGGAAAAAAGCGTGCGTTGAGAAATCCGGGGGGACTTCCAACGCGCGCTTTTCATTTCTCCCCCACTCAACCGAGGAGGCTGGCGAACGCCTTGCGGCCGGACCACAACAGGAAGGCGGCAAGCACGCCGATCAGAATGTTCACCGGATCCACCAGCGTCGCGCCCTTGGTCAGGAAGACGTGGAAGCAGAGGATGTTGATGATGATGGGACCCAGGACGAGCAGCCCGATGTTGCGCGTCTTTGGAATCGCAACGAGCAGACCACCCAGGATTTCAAAAACCTTCACGAAGGCCAGGTAGCCGGTCGGATAGAGCGCGGCCATGAACAGCGCGGGTGGCGAGCCTTCCGGTGGCCCCGGAGGCATCGGAAGGAAGTTGAGGAAGAAGTTCGCCCCGAAGACGAGGAATAACAGGCCAAGCAGGCCTCCGGCAATGTTAGGTGCATGTTTCATAGAATTGATATGGGTGGTGGTTTGGATTATTTGAGATCGAAGAGCAGGGCCTCGGAGTCCTCCGCGGCGGTCATCGTGAGAGCGCCCGGGTCCTCGGTGCTGGCGGCATCCCCCTCTGAAAGCTGAACCTCATTGAGGTCAACGGTTCCCTTGATAAGTTGGAACCAGATCCCGCGGTCGGGACGCACTTCGTGGGCGACCGACTGCCCGCTCTTGAGACGGATCCGCCATACATCCGCGTCCTGATGAATGGTGGCGGAGTCGTCCCGGCCGTCCGGCGAAATGACGAGCACCTTGGCGGCGTTTTCGCTTTCCTGCGACGGATGCCACTCGGTGTAGGACGGGGTGAGTCCCTGGGCACGCGGTTTGATCCAGATCTGCAGGAAATGGCCGGGCTCGACCGGGGACGGATTGAACTCGGAGTGGGAGACGCCGGTACCCGCGCTCATGAGTTGGATCTGGCCAGGCTCGAGCCGTTGGCTGTTGCCCAGACTGTCCTTATGCTCAAGCCCGCCTTCAAGCACGTAGCTGAAGATTTCCATGTCGTGGTGAGCATGGGTGGGGAACCCCTCCTTGGGCGCGATGCGGTCCTGATTGATCACCCGCAGGCTCCGGAATCCCATGTGGGCGGGATCATAATAATCCGCGAAACTGAAGGTGTGACGGCTATCCAGCCAGCCATGGTCGGCGTGGCCGCGCTCGAAGGATTTGCGAACATTGAGTCTCATAATCCTTAGAGTGTTCCACGGTTCCGGAAATCCGGCCAATGCCACTTGCTTCCCAACTTCATGCGCTCAGGTTATGAACCTGCTTGTCAAAACGCCGCAGCAAGGCGCATGCTCCGGCATGGAATTCCACCAGCTCCGCTACTTCGTGGCTGCGGCCGAGGAGCTCAGCATGTCCCGCGCGGCGGAGCGGGTCCATGTCTCGCAACCCGCCCTGAGCCGCCAGATCGCACTGCTCGAGGATGAGCTCGCCGTCCCGCTCTTCGACCGCATCCGCAAGCGCATCCACCTCACCGAGGGCGGGCGCTTCTTCCTCGCAAAAGCCAAACAACTGCTCTGCGATGCGGAGCTCTCCGCCCAGCAGCTGCGCGAACAGTTCGGCGGTGTCCGGCGCACCTTGCGCCTCGCATTCATCGGTCCGTTTCTCGACGACCTCGTGACCCCCGCCGTCAGGGAGTTCCAACAACGCCACCCGAACGCCCAGGTCAGCCTGTTCGACCTCCCGCCGCGCGCCCAGCTCGACCGCCTCCGCCGGCACGAACTCGACGCCGCCATCCTCGGCAACCTCGACGACCGCGACCACGAACTCTTCACCGTCAAACGTCTGTCGCGCCACCGCATGGCCATCGTCCTGCCTGACGATCATCCGCTCTCCGCAAAGAAGTCCGTGAAACTCGCGGCGTTGAAAAACGAGGATTGGGTTTCGCTCTCGAACACGTTTTTCCCGGGCCGCCGGGAGTTCCTAACCGAATGCTGCGCGCAGGCGGGATTTGCCCCGCGCATCAGCGCGGAACCGGACTCGCTGCCGCTGATGCTCGCCGCCGTGGCCACCGGCACTGGCGTGGGCATCATCCCTGATCACTCCAGGAAAATTCCCCACGCGGGCTGTGTGTTCATACCGCTCTCCCTGCCCGTCATCACCACGGAGCTTCTCTTGGTCCTGCCCAAGGAACCGCCGACCCCGGAACTCGCGAGCCTCATCGCATTGATCGCCGAGCGCGCCGGGGAACTGGGAGATGCTTGATCCCCGGCCTACGCGCAATTCGGGCAGACGCCAAAAAACTCCAGCTCGTGGTAGAGATTCCGAAACCCGGTTTTCTCGCGGATTTCATCCTCAAGCTGGTGGACCGGGCATGGTGCCTGGATCGCATCGATGCTGCCGCAACTCGTGCAGATCAGGTAATCGCTGTGCTTTCCGGGCACCAGCAGCGTGAAATACGCGGCGCGTTCGTGCAGACCAAGGCGCCGGACGATGCCGTGCCCCGCTAACCGCTGCAGCAAGCGGAACACCGTCGCCTTGTCGCATTGCTCGGAAAGGCGCTTCGAGGCGGCCAACTCGGCGAGCGTCATCGGCCGCTCGCTTTCCAGCAACGTCGCCACCAACTCTTCCAGCGCCTTGGTGCGGCGAAGCCCCGCCTCGCGGCAGCGGTCGATGGTTTCCTGAATGACGGGGTTCATGGCGGACGGAACGTAGAACCGGGCGTTTCCTGTGACAAGCCCTTGTCCGCAGCCTCCCCGCTCAATCGTGGGTCGCCACCACCCTGACGAAAATCATGGCCGGGACGGTGTCGGTAGGCGTGCCAGCCGCCGGAATGCTCCGTTGGGCCGAGAGCGTGACGGTAATGCCTCCTGCGCAAACTTCCGATCCATGCCAATCCGCGAGATCGAGCGACCATTCATAGTTTCCTGTAACTTCGGACAGTGGCGGATTGGCCTCAGGATGGCTGAAGGCGATGAAGGACACAACACCGCAATCCACACAAAAAAACGGCGACCCTTTACAGGGCCGCCGTTTTGCAATGATTCGGTTCGGATCGCGTCTCGGGAAATCAGATTCCCTTTTTCACGACGTCCGTGAGGAGGTCGATCACGCGGTTGGAGTAACCCCACTCGTTGTCATACCAGCTCACGAGCTTGAAGAACCTGCTGTTGAGCTCGATCGAGGAACCCGCATCGTAGATCGAAGAAAGCGGATCGTGGATGAAATCGGAGGAAGCCACTTCGTCTTCGGTGTAGCCGAGGATGTCCTTGAGGTAGGTCTCGGAGGCCTTCTTGAGGAGTTCGTTGATTTCCTTGAGGGAGGTTTCCTTGACGGTCTTGACGGTGAGGTCCACGGCGGAAACGGTCGGCGTGGGAACGCGGAACGCCATGCCGGTGATCTTGCCCTTCACTTCCGGGCAGACGAGGCCGACGGCCTTGGCGGCACCGGTGGTGGACGGGATGATGTTGATCGCGGCGCTGCGGCCACCCTTCCAGTCCTTCTTGGACGGGCCGTCCACGGTCTTTTGCGTGGCGGTGTAAGAGTGGACGGTGGTCATGAGACCTTCTTCAATGCCGATGCCTTCCTTGAGCAGCACGTGCACGAGCGGAGCAAGGCAGTTGGTGGTGCAGGAGGCGTTGGAGATGAGGTGATGCTTGGCGGGATCGTAGTCGCCGTCGTTCACACCTTGCACGAAGGTGGCAACGCCGTCGCCCTTGCCCGGAGCGGAAATGATGACCTTCTTCGCGCCGGCGGTGATGTGGCCTTGGGCGAGTTTGTCTTCGACGAAAAGCCCGGTGGACTCGATGACGACATCGACGCCGAGTTCCTTCCACGGCAAGCCGTCCGGAGTGCGGGCGCTCACGACTTTGATTTCGTGTCCATTGACGACGATGATGTCGTCCTCCGCGATGTCCGGAGAGGATTTTTTGGAGGAAACCGTGCCGGCGAAGCGACCCTGGGTGGAATCGTATTTGAGCAGGTAGGCGAGGTTGTCCGCAGGAACAATGTCACCGACAGCGGCGACTTTGAAGCTGGTTCCAAGGTGGCCTTGCTCGACGAGAGCGCGGAAGACAAGGCGACCGATGCGGCCGAATCCGTTGATGGCAATAGTGGTCATGACAGTGTTGTAGGGATGCCAATGCGGCTCTTTCCGCCCGGCGGGGCGGCATTGTGCATGCGAAGCCCGAAGCGTCAACACCCGGACTGCAATGCGCAGGATATGCGCTGTTTTCCACAATCCGGCGGGTTCCGGGATTGTCCCGTCCCCCATTCAGATGCCGAGGAAATTCCGGATCAGGCGAATCCCGGCGTCCTGGCTTTTTTCCGGGTGGAACTGGCAGGCCAGCAAATTCGGCAGTTCGATGGCTGCCGCGAACCGATCATCCCCGTAAGTCGTCTCCGCGGCGATGACCTCGCTGTGATCGGGCACGGGGAAATACGAATGGACGTAGTAGAAATACGGCTCCGCTCCCAAGCCGGCCCAGTTCCCGAAATCCGGATCCCGGGGGACCGCCGAGTTCCAGCCCATGTGCGGGATTTTCAGACCCGGGGTCTGCTTGAATCGGCGGACGCTGCCCGGAACGATGCCGAGACCGGCCACACCCGGAGATTCCTCGCTGGAATCGAAAAGGATCTGATAGCCGAGGCAGATGCCGAGATAGGGCTTGCCGGCCGCCACCCAGTCACGAATGGCGGTGAGCAGACCGCGGCTTTCCAACTGTCGCATGCAGTCACCGAACGAACCGACACCCGGTAAAACAAGGTGCGTGGCATCCGTTAGATCACCGGAGCTTGCGGCGATGGTCGGCTCCACCCCGAAGGATCGCAACGCATTGGCGACGCTGCGGAGGTTCCCGGCACCGTAATCGATGAGGGCGACGTTCACAGCGCGTCCTTGGTGCTGGGGATTCCTTTCACCCGTGCATCACGCTCGCAGGCATCCCGCAAGGCGCGTGCGAGCCCCTTGAAGACGGCCTCCGCGATGTGGTGACCGTCGCGACCGTAGAGCAACTCAACGTGGATGTTGGCACGGAGATTGGAGGCCACCGCACGGCAGAACTCCTCGACGAGGGTGAACGGCATGTTAGGCGCGGACGGGGTACCGCCCGGCGCCCGGAATTCAAGATGCGGGCGGTTGCTCAGGTCCACCACCACGCGGACCAGCGTCTCATCCATCGGCAGGTGGCAGCAACCGTAGCGGCGGATGCCCTCCTTGGTTCCCAAGGCCTCGCGCAGGCAATCGCCGATGACGATCCCGGTGTCCTCAATGGTATGATGGAAATCGACGTCGATGTCGCCGATGACTTTCACATTCAGGTCGAACAATCCGTGTTTTGAAAACAGCGTGAGCATGTGATCGAAAAACGGAATGCCGGTATCGACGGTTGAAATTCCCGAGCCATCGATATCGATCGAAAGTTCAATGGCGGTTTCGGCCGTCTTGCGGTTGCGGTTGGCGTGGCGTGGCGTGGACATGGAATCGATGGAACCGGTCAGAAGCCACCGGATTTGGCGGCGGATTCGAGAATATGAAGGTAGCGTTGCGCCACTCCGGCGGTTTTGGCGGCGTGGATCGCTGCGGTGACGGATGTCTCGTCTGCCTCACTGCTCTGAATCAGGGCCATGGCGTCGCGATAGGCTTTCCCACCATCCACGGTGGGAGTTGCGCTTTGGTCCGCCAAGCGGGCCAGTTCCTGTTTGCCGAATCTCACGGCGTCCTCAAGCGAAGGTTTGAAAAACGGATGGGGGGTGACCCAATCGAGTTTCGCGGATCTCTCGGAATCAAACCGCTTTTGGATCGCGACATTTTCCGCGGCGATCGCCTTGGTTGTCTGGATCTGGTCGGCCGCGGGCATTCTTTCCAGACCGGCCTGCCGTTCTTTGGTCCGGCTGTCGAAGGTGGCGAGCAACTGTCCGGTGCCGGCGAGATAAGTGCGGATTACGCGGGTGAGCTGCGGCACCAACTCCTGATAAGCCGGGGTGTTACGGAAATCACGCTCAAACTCTGCAAACGCTCGGAGAGCCATCAGGTTGCGGCCTTGATCAATGAGCCGCTTGATCCTCGCGGCCTCGATGCCGGAGTCGATCTCATAGGCGTTGGCCTGGTATTCCGAGGACGTCATTAACTTTCCGTTCAGTTTGATGCCGCCCGCCCGAACCTCGTCGGCTTCAGACTTGAGAGTGGCGAGAATTTTTTTGGCCTTAATGGATGACCAACTGTCGCGATAATCGCTCATGAATTTCTCCACCCTCTTGATCCTCTGTGCGTATTGCCCGGTAGTCAGAGCATCGGGGGTGGGGACGAGCCCCGCGATCGACTCGAACGCCGCCTCATCGGGCCCTTCCGTCTTCACTCGGATGACATCCGCTTTAGCGATTACCCGCTCGTCCTTGATACTCTTGGTCACTTGCACCTCGACCACGTAGGATGTGGCGTCCTGCCGCAGGATGGTGCCCTCGACGGTGCTGCCGTCTTTCATCATCAAGGTGTCTGCGAATGCTGGAAACGTGAGGGCGGTGAGGGCGGTCAGAACACAGGAAAGTATGGATGGCATGGCGATGAGCGATTCGGGCGGGCGATGGAAGTCCGCAGGGAAAATTCATGATTTCTCGGTCGAGGGCAAGAGCGCTTCTTGCAAGGCCTCCGGAGTTGAGACGATGGTGCTTTGACCTTCGGGAAGCAGAATCTTGATCGATCCCGCCGGCACTTCCTCCCCCGCGCGTGCGGGCCGCCGCTGCACCGACCGTAATGGAAGCCGCTCAACCGCGGTTTTCAGCTCGGCGGAAAGGTTCGCGCCGGTGATGGCCACCAGTGGGTAATGGCGGTTAAGGGTGGCGAGCAGCAGGTCGGTGTGAAGTATCGGCTGGTCGACCGCGTAGGTTGGTATGGGCGTGGCGAGTTCACTGAAGCTGGCAACCAGCGGGCGGGCGAGTGCGGCGAGCCGGCATTCGGCCGATGACACCAGACCCGTGGTCGAATCATCAAACAGCATCATCAGATCGGTGACCGGTAGATCGATGATTTTCGCATCATCCGGGCACTCCTTGAGAAACCCGCTGCCGGTGAAGAGTTCCGCCGCGGTGGTGGCGAGATCCTCGGACCAGACGAGCCATTGATCGTCCGAAGTGATGGCGGCCACATCGATTGCTGATTGAAGCGCGAGGGCATAGAGAAATGCACGTCCCCCGCCGATCGACTCCTCCACCTCCACCGGAAACGCCCTCAGCTGCGGACCATCGCTGAACGCTTCCCGTGCGCGCTGCAACAGGGCGACCGCCTTTTCACGATAGGATTCATCACCCGTGCCCCCGAAGACCGCGGCGTAGGCGGAAACCATGCGGAAGCTGGAAACCGCATGCGCGAACCCGTCACGGGCTGTCTTGCCGATCCGATCTTCCCGAATGGCTAGGAGCTTCGCCCGCGCCGCCTCGAATCTCGGTGCAAAGGTCTCCAGCGGCAGTGCAAGGTCGGCGGCGGTTTCAGCCACCGTCCTGGTGAGTCCCACGGTATTCTCACGGAAAAATTCACGCTGTGGATCGATTTCCGACGGCAGGTTGCCCAAACCCTCCATGCGGGTGGACTTGATCCACCAGGCGGCATCTTCCGGGCCTAACACCGATTCCACTTCCTCCACGCTCCACATCCACTTTTCAGGGTCAGGATCCGCGGCGAGTCCGAACGCGAACAAGCCGTCCGGCGTGAGATAGGATTTTTCCGCAAACCCGATCAAGGCGAGGGCTTGCTCCAAGGCCCTCGGCTCGCCGGTCGCACGATAGGCCTCGATCAACGCCACCGCCACCCGCGCATGAGTAGGACAATCACGAACAAACGATGGAAGAGTCCATGACTTTCGCCGGCGGGATGAAAACACACCGCCATCGAGCGGATCGAACATCGCGCTTGGTAACAGATCGATCAACAGGTCACGGGTGGTCTCCAGGCATCGGTCGCGGAGTGCGGGTGACAGGCCCGGCCGGACTGCTGCGGTGGCCAGAATTTCCAGCGAACTGGATGGGAACAAACCGCCCGCTTCGTCGAAGTTCCGCGAGTATGGGTCATACAGCGAAACCAGTTGCCGGATGCTACGCACGACATCCAGGGCAGGCTGCTCACTGCTCACCTTGGAAACCATGCGTTGCTCTAACCGGCTGCGGCGGTTGGCATTGTCCAGAGCGCTGTTGTTGAGCACGTAGCCCGAAGAACCGTCTTCGAGCACTTGGTTGGGATCATCCTCCCACATGTGGGAAACCACCGAATGGAACTGGCTGAACAATTGCACCACGCGGGTGGAATCCGTCGCGGTCACCGGAATCCAGGCAACCGGATTCCCCTCATAGCTTATCCACACGAATAACGGCAATTGCAAGGGGCGCTGGATTTCCGAGCACAGCTCCGCGGTCAGGAGTCCCATCTCGCGGGATGCGTCCCCGTCCACTAGGATCGGAACGTAGTGGTTGTTGATCGTGTCCACCACCGACGGAATCGATTCCAATTGTTCCAGCACTTCGAGAAACCCCGGTTGCTGTGGCAGCGCGATGACGCAAAGCACCAGCCGGCGGGCCGCCTTCGCACGCTCGAAGCTGGCTTTCGTCCAAGCTTGCCAATAAATCGGCGAATCCGCCTGACTGTGATACAAGGCACCAGGAAGTTCTCCAAGTCCGTTGCTCCGTAACTCGAGCGCGATCACTGGCGGCGGCCCGGTTTCCTTCTGCGCCCCCCCCTGCCCGCGGCGGCAGGAGCCACCCACCAGAACCATTCCGATCAACGTTGTGAAAAGCAGCAGTGGGCAGCGAAAATCTCGGGTGTTCATGGGGAAAGGTGAAAAAATGAACCATGCGCAGGCTTCCCCGCAACGCGTCCATCATGAAGAAAAGACTTCCGGTGTGGCAAGCCGAAGCTAAGGTTCGTCAGCAATTCCCTTCGCCGCGTGATCAGCATCGCCGTTTCAAGCCAAAAAGGAGGAGTGGGTAAGACCACTGTCTCAATCAACCTCGCCCACGCCTTCGCCCGCGCCGGCGTCCGCACCCTGCTTGTCGATGGCGACCCGCAGGGTTCGGTGGGACTATCCCTCACCCGCCAGTCCCGGCTTCTCTCCGGGTTCTACGATTACCTGACGGACCCCGGCATCCCGCTTGACCGCCTGATCGTCCCCACCCGCTTGGAAACCTTCTCCCTCGTGGCCAGCGGCCAGGCCAGCGACTACGAGGCCGGCGGCGGCGGAATGGGCGCGCACCTCGCCCGCGTCCGGTCGTTTCTCCGCAGTGTCTCCGCCCGTGGATACGATCTCTGCCTGATCGATACCGCAGCCGGGCTCTTCGGCGTCACCGGGGATGTGATCGCATCCAGCGATGCGATCATGATCCCCCAGCAAGCCGAACCGCTCGGGATCCGCTCGGTTCCCAAACTGCTGGAAGGACTGAACCGCCTGCGCGTCATGAACCCTCGCCTCACCGTGCTCGGGGTGTGCCTGACGATGGTTCAGCAGGAAATTGCCGAAAGCACGGAAGCCGCCGCCGCACTCCGCGAACTGCTGCCGCCGGACATGGTTTTCAACACCCAGGTCCCCCGCGACGGGCTGTTCGTCCGGGCCAGTGCCCGCGGCCTGCCGGTTGGTGTGCTCGAGGATGGTGCCGGTGCCCAGGTGGTCTTCGACGCCCTGCGTGCCGAAATCGAATCGAAACTCGAACCCGGCGTTTGATGAACCCCATCAATCCATGGCTTGATCCCACCGAAGTCCGCCGCCTCGCCGAGCGGTTGATGAATCCGGTCCGCGATCCTGCCGTGAGCGTCACGGATGCGGGATTCGACGCCGCCTTCGTCGGCTACGCCTCCGCTGGCCCGGTCGCGCCGGCCGCCACGTCGGCACCACCGCCGCCACCTGCCTTGCCCCCCACTCCAGCAGCATCCGAAGCGCCCGAACCGGCGCCGCCCACAGCAGCGCCGTCGTCTATCTCCTCATCCGCCCGCGGTCCGTTTTTGGAAAGAATCCAAGGTTTCCGGGATTGGATGATGCATCACTTTGGCGCTACCGGTCTGTTCATTCTGGATCGCGAAGGTTCGGTGATTTTCGATGAAAGCAACCATGGCCGTCTGTATTTCCTCGCCCGCAGTTTGGCGCTTGCCTCGCGCCGTCAGGGATCCTCCGGCGGAAACGTGCATGTGAAAATCGGTGTCGGCGCCACCTTGGAAGTCGTCCCGGTGGAGACCGCCTACGGGTGCCTTGTGCTCGGCACGGTGGTTCCCGATGCCCTCACCCCGGACGCGGTCACCGCGGTGACTCAAGCGCTCGCCCAAGTGGCCGCGCCTCCAAGCGGCCAGTGATGCCCTCTCGCTTCAATCGCCAAACGCGGTCCCCACCCGGCGGCCGGATGTGATTAGCGGGTGATCCAGCGGCACGGCGCGCATTTCACCCGCCACCTCGGCGAGGGGAACGCGCTTCAGCACGGTTCCCTGCAAGGCCAGCATCACGCCGAATTGCCCGTCGTTCAAGACGTCGGCGCACTCGGTTCCCAGCCACGTCGCGAACACCCGGTCCGCCGCCGAGGGCGTGCCGCCTCGCTGCAGGTGCCCGAGAATCGTCAGCCGGCTCTCCTGCCCGGTGAGCATTTCCAAATCCTTCGTCAGCCGGATCGTGTGGCCCACATGTTCATCATGGAATTTCCGCAGCTTTTCCTTCGCCTCGCTGCGCGCTTTTTTGGAATCCGCCTGGTCACGGGCCGCCACCAAAGCCGTCACATGCCGCGCATCTTCAGTGGACATCGCGCCCTCCGCCACCACCACGATGCTGAAGCGTTTGCCGCTCCTCGTCCGCCTGCGGATGGCCTCGGCGATCTTTTCGACATGGTAGGGGATTTCCGGCAGCAGGATCACATCCGCGCCGCCGGCGATGCCCGCTTCCAGGGCCAACCACCCTGCCCGGTGACCCATCACCTCCAGCACGATCACCCGCTCGTGACTCGTCGCCGTGGAATGCAGCCGATCGACCGCCTCCGTCGCGATCTCCAATGCGGTGTCGAACCCGAAGGTCCGGTCGGTCATCGAAATGTCATTGTCGATCGTCTTCGGCAGCGTCACCACGTTCAGCCCCTTTTCCAGCAGACGCAGGGCGTTCTTCTGAGTGCCGCCGCCACCGATGCAGACCAGCGCGTCGAGGTGGTGCCGGTGATAAGTATCGATGATCGCAGCGGTCATGTCGGTCTCCCTGCCACCGATGTTCATCCGGTGCGGCTTGTCGCGGCTCGTGCCAAGGATTGTCCCGCCGTCGGTTAGAATCCCCGACAACATCGCCCCGTCGAGCTCCACCGACTGGTCCATCGCCAGGCCGCGGAATCCATTGAGGAAACCGATCACCTGCATGCCGTAGTGCTCCCTCGCCGCCTTGCCCAGCCCGCGGATCGCCGCGTTAAGTCCCGGGCAATCCCCGCCACTGGTTAATATTCCGATGTGTCGTGCCATGCTCATTGCTCCTTCGGCCCGACTCTACGAAAGCCCGCCCGTGCGAGACAAGAGGGCATTCCGTCCCCATCATCAAAACTTCCGGCTCAAGGACCCCGACGCCGGATCGCCGAACCGCCATGGAAACTCCGTCGCCCGCGAAATGCCGATTCGCGGACCGGCCACGATTTCCACCGGATCGCCCCTGAGAATCCCGCAGTCCGCACGGCGCAGGAAACCGCTTCCGTGCGCGGCGCCATCGATCCCGAAAGCACGCGTCAACCGGCCCGGTCCGGCCCCTAACATCGGGTCATTCACCCCCTGCCGCCGCTCGCGCATGGTCCCGATGCCCGACACCGGCTCCACCGCGCGCAACAGGACGAAGCCGGAACGCTTCCCGCCCTTCACCAGCACATTGAAAAGCCAGTGCACACCGTAGTTCATGTAAACGTAGGCATCGCCCGCCCGCCGCACTTCCACGAAAGCCCGCGCGCTCGGACGGGACCACGTGTGGCATGCCGGATCGTCAGCCGAATCATAAGCCTCCGTCTCCACGATCCGCCCCACGCAGCCGTTCCACACAAAATGGCAGCCGATGAGTCCCCGCGCACAAGTCACCGGGTCCTGTTCGAAGAAATCCTCAAGAATCGGCTTCACGCGTTTACCTTTTCGCCCGGGAACCTCATCGGGCAAGCCCGCAGTTCGCGGGAGCGTCGCATCTGGATTTCCCTTTGAATTCAAGAAATCGAAACGCGGAGCTGCCAGAGAACGCGGAGGGTTTCGCGGAGAAAAACGAAGGGCCTCAAAGGCTAACCCATTTCTGACCCGAACTTAGCGTTTTACTCTGCGAACTCCGCACCTCTGCGTTTCGCCGAAACCATCTTTGATGTTCCGGCCTCTTCACTTCAACGTTGAACGTGCGATGTTGGATGTTCCTCGCCTCTGCTTCTGCCCCGGTTCATTGGGCGGCGGGTGGGAGGTTTGGGGTTTGCGAACCTGAGATTTGAGCCTATCACCGGTCGTGTTTTTTGAAGAATTGTGGTTGTGGTGCGATCCGGTGAAACGTCCGGGGCCGGAGGCGATGGCGGTGGACGAGTGGTTGCTCGAAACCGCGGGAGTTCCGGTGTTGCGGGTCTATGCCTGGCTGGGCGAGTGGGGATCGGTCGGGTATTTCGGCCAGCTAGCGAAGGCGCGGATTTCGTTTCCGGAGGTGGCGTGGGTGCGGCGTTGGACCGGTGGCGGGACGGTGGATCACAGGGCGGATTGGACGTATTCGGTGATCGCACCGGAGGGCGAGCCGCTGGCCGGGCTGCGCGGGGCGGAGAGCTACCGGGCGATCCACGCGGTGCTGGCGGAGGCGCTGCGGCGTGAGGGGCTGGATGCGCGGTTGAGCTCGGGGGCGGAGGAAACCGGGGCGGCCGCGTGTTTTGAGAATCCGGTGAGCCATGATCTGGTGAACGCCGACCGCCGGAAGATCGCGGGTGCGGGGCAGCGCCGGACCAAGCGGGGGCTGCTGCACCAGGGATCGGTGGCGGCGACGTGCGAGCCGGAGCTTTCCCGACAACGTGCCGAGCGCCTGGCCGCGGTGATGGCGGCGCGATGGGAGTTGCGGGATTTCCACCCGCCCGAGGATGTGATCGGCCGTAAAGTGACCGAACGCTATGCGCTGGATGCGTGGACGCAACGCCGGTGAATTCTTCAAAGCAGGCAATCCAAATTCATCAATCATCAATCGTCAACCCAATGGGAGAAAACATCGATTAATGATTGCGGATTGTTGGTTTTTGAATGCGGATTTGACTTGTCGTGACGGATCATGTGCTTGGAGATCGGCGGGTGGATTTCGCGGTGATGAAGCGGTCGCGAACAAACTCGAGTTCGTCATGGTCCGAGGCTTGCCCGAAGGGGAGGAGCGTGGTTCACGATGCGTTGGCCTCTGCGGAGTCGGGCTCCCGCATTCTCACGAATTCGCTCACGCCCAATCTCAATGGCTGAGGCGTGGAGTGAGATGCTTAAGCCGGTTTTTTGGCGAAATCGCGCTTGATCCCGTGCGCTTGCTGACCGATCACCCAGTCTTGTCCCGAAAACCCGACATATCCGTGGTGATGCCGTGTTTCAATGCCGGGGGCACGGTGGGGCGTGCGATCGCAAGCATCCAAGCGCAGACGCACCGGGACTGGGAGCTGATCGCGATCGATGACGGCTCTACGGATTGCTCGGCGGAAATCCTCGCCGCCTATGCTGCCGGGGACCCGCGCATCCGGTGGCTGCAGCGCCCGCATGAGGGAGTGGTGGCCGCATCCAATCACGGGCTTTCACTGGCCGCCGGAGCGTTGATCGCGCGGATGGATGCCGATGATGTCTCGCTGCCGCAGCGCCTGGAACATCAGGCGCAGGCGCTGGCGGACCGCCCTGAGTTGGGGGCGGTTTCCTGCCTGACGCGCTTTGCCGGGGATGGCCAACGCGCGGCGGGATATGCCCACCACGTGGCGTGGACGAACCAGTGCGTGACGCCGGATGAGATCGCGCTCAACCGATTCATCGACCTTCCGCTGCCGCACCCGACGCTGATGTTCCGCCGGAGCCTGATGGAGACGGCGGGTGTCTATCAGCAAGGGGATTTCCCGGAGGACTATGAGTTGATCCTGCGCTGGGTGTCCCATGGCACGAAGATCGGGAAAGTGAACGAGGTGCTCTTCGATTGGCATGATCCGCCCGGGCGGTTGTCCCGCAGTGATCCGCGCTATGCAATGGAAGCGTTTCACCGGAGCAAGGCCCCCTATCTAACAAAGGCGATCGCCGCGAGCGGTTGTGGCGGGCGCGAACTCTGGATCTGGGGGGCGGGCCGCCCGGCACGCAAGTGCGCCCGCCCGCTGGAGGCCGCATGGAAACCGGCGTCCGGATTCATCGACATCGATCCGCGCAAGATCGGCCGGCGGATTCAGGGCCGCCCGGTGGTGTCGGCGGATGCGCTTCCTGCGGCGGAGCGCGCGGTGATTGTGAGTTATGTCGGCACGCGGGGCGCCCGAGAGGTGATCCGGACGGAGCTCAACCGTGCGGGCCGGGTGGAAGGCGTGGATTTCTGGATCGCGGCGTGAAGAGCGAGACCGGCACATCAAAGATGGTTTCGGGGAAACGCAGAGGCGCGGAGGTCGCGGAGAGAAACGCAAATTCGGGTCAGAGATGGGTTACGCTTTGAGTCCCCCTTCATTTTTCTCCGCGAAATCCTCCGCGTTCTCTGGCACCTCCGCATTTCGATTTCTTGAACTCAAAGGGAAATCCAAATGCGTCGGCCCTGCCACATTCCGCTTTCCGAGTTCTGAATTCCGCGTTCCATTCCCCTATGGACGTCTTCACCCCGGAAAAGCGCTCCCAAGTCATGTCGTGCATTCGCGGGCGCGACACCCAACCCGAGCTCGCCCTGCGCTCGATGCTTCACCGCCTCGGCTACCGCTTCACCGTGAACGGCCCGCTCAACCGCTCGCTGCCCGGACGGCCCGACATCGTCCTGCCGAAACACCGCACCGTCATCTTCGTTCACGGCTGCTTCTGGCACGGCCATCCCAACTGCCCGCACTTCCGCCTGCCGAAATCCCGCCGCAGCTACTGGAAAACCAAAATCAAAGGCAACCAAGCCCGCGACCTCCGCCACGAAAACGCCCTCCGCGAACTCGGCTGGCATGTCATCACCATCTGGGAATGCGCGTTGCGCAAGAAATCCGACCGCTCATGGCTTGCCGCGCGCCTGCCCAAGTTGATCGGCTAGGGTTGGAGGCCGCTTTTGATGCGAATGCTCTTCCCCTGACCCCTGATCTCTCATGTCTTCGCTTCAACGTTCGATGTTGGTTCTCTCCACCTCCCATTTCCGGCCATAACCCGCTCCCGTCATCGCGTTCCGATTCCCCCTTCATCCCCACCAGCTTCCGTGGCACTCTGTGCGGGATGCAAACCGCCATGACATCCCGGTCCCTGTCCGACAGCTGGTCCGGCCTCACCTCGTTGTTCTCTCGGAGCGGCTTTGGCGAGATGCGGGTGCTCAGCGCCCTGCGCGGGCTCGATCCGGCGGCCTACCGCCATTTTCACAATCTCGACCTCCCTCACCCCACCGACCGCGGAACCCTCAGGATCGAACATGTCGTCGTCTCCCAGTTCGGCGTGTTCGTCATCAAAACCACCAAGCGCCGGGGCTGGATCTCCGGCTTCGAGCACGACCCCGAATGGGTCCAACTCGTCCACCGCCGCCGCAACCGCATCCAGAACCCTCTGCTCCAGAACCGAGTCATGGTCGAGGCCCTCATGAAGTTTCTCAAACTGCCGGATCCGGCATTCCTGCCGATGGTGGTTTTCCTCCGCGACTGCCAGTTCAAGTCTCCGCTGCCCGGCACCGTCGTTCACAGCCACCTCGTCCCCTGGATCCGCCGCCACACCGTGACCTTGCTCGATCCCCATGCCGCCGCGCGCGCTGTTTCCTCCCTCAAAGACCTCCAGGATTCGCTCAATCCCGAGGCCGCCGCCAAACTCCAACTCCACACCCTTCACGTCCGCCAAGCGGTCTGAAGAACTCGGTCGGTCGGAAAGGCGCAAGTCGCCTGAGCCAAACGCAGCTCTTCCTCTTCAGCTCTCACCTCCCCACTGATCACTGATCACTCGGCACTTCCAAACACCCATTTCCGGCCACAAGCCCCTTACGTCATTGCGGTTCACACGCGGATTCCATTTCTATCAATTTTCTGGCAGTTTGCGTTTGTGTCTGAACTCCCTTACCTCAGCCCCTTCGTCACCCACTGGCCCGGATTCGCCGCAGCGTTCGCCGCGCTCTTTCTGTTAGGAATCCTCGCATCGGCACCCTTCAGGCGCTGGCGCGGCGAGGCCGCCGCCGTCCGGACCGCCCTCCGCAAGCTCGATCCCAAGATCTATCACGTCTATCACGACCTCCGCCTGCCCCGCCCGGACCGTCAGGGCCAGATCGAGGTCAATCATGTCGTCGTCTCGCCGTTCGGCATCTTCGTCATCAAGCGCGTGCATTTCCGTGGCCTGATCTTCGGCTCCGCCAATCAATGCCTGTGGACCCAGCGCATCCGCCGCCACATCCGCCGCTTCGACAACCCACTGCCTCAAAACCGCCTCCACGTCCGCGCCTTGGCCGGCTATCTCGGACTCGCCGAAGACCTCCTTCATCCGGCCACTCTCTTCGTCGGCAACAGCACCTTTAAAACCCCTATGCCCGACAACGTTCTCAACGGAAAACTCCACACTTGGATCAAACGACACACCATCCCGCTCCTCGATCCCCAGGCGCTCTATCGCGCCACCTCTCGCTTCGATAGCCTCAGCCGCGCCGCCCGGCGCCCACACTCTCCGCCCCATCAAGGCCCGCAGCGCGGGGTGAAGACGCCCTCGCACCGCAAGAGCTTCGCCGCCGGATGATTGGCGATTGCCGCATGGAGCGGCGAGCCACCTGAGGCGTCCCCCTCCGCGCTTCCAAGCCTTTGCCTCCACATCGTTCCGGCCATGCCAGCCGGGCGGCACGGCCGGCTCCATGCTCGCGACCGCCCGCCCGGCACTTCTTTCTCCCCCGTCCTTGCATTCTCCGGCGGGCACGCCAATTTCCCGTCATGTCCATCGCGCCGAAGCCGAACAGCGCCCTCCTCATCGTCGGTCACGGGTCCACGGAGAATCCGGATTCGTCCACCCCTTACTTCGAACATGCGGACGAGATCCGCCGCCGCGGCCTGTTCGCGGAAGTGCATTGTTGTTTCTGGAAAGAGGAACCGTCGATGCGCGAGGCGCTTTACATGATCGATGCGGAGGAGATTTACGTGGTGCCGGATTTCATCAGCGAGGGCTACTTCACCCAGGATGTGATCCCGCGGGAGCTGGAACTGAGCGGGCCGTCCACCGTGGTGCGTGGCAAAACCCTGCATTACTGCCTGCCTGTGGGCGTGCACCCGCACATGACCGGACTGATCCGCCACCGGGCGCACGAGGTGGCTCCGGATGTGGACCCGGCGGAAACCACGCTGATCATCACTGGCCACGGCACCGGCCTGAACCAGAACTCGACCAAGGCGATCCGCGACCAAGCGGAGCTCATCGCCAAGTCCGGCGCCGGCTACGCCGCGGTGCTGGACGCCTACATGGAGGAGCAACCGTTCATCGCCAAGTGGGACGAACTATCGCCCACTCCGAATGTGATCGTGGTGCCGTTTTTCATCTCCGACGGGCTGCATTCGTTCCAAGACATTCCGGTGCTGCTGGGCATTGAGGACGAGGTGGGACCGGCCGCCAGCCAGCGCGAGGCCTTCCGCCAGAACCCTCACTACCTCCGCGGCAAGACCCTCTACTACACCTCCGCCATCGGCACCGAACGCCTGATGGCGGAAGTCATCCTGGACCAAGTCGCGGACTTCGACCGAGATCACAAAGCGCTGGCATCCTGCGACTAATATATCTTATTAAGTAAAACGAATCAACCATGTCCACCGCTCTCGAACTGCGCAACCTGATCCGCTCCGGCTTCCATCGGATCGGCCAAATCGAGCTTCAAACAGATGTTTGCGAACATCCGTATGCGATCTGCCACCATGAGGATGCCGAGCTCTCGACCGAACCGGCCTTCGGCGGGCTGGACCGGCATGAAGGCCCGGACGCGGCACGTGAGATCTCGACCTACGCGGAGGACGGCAGCTACCGCTTCACCAAAGGCCAGACCAACCTCAAGCGCGGCTGGGTGATGACGCTGGAAAACGAGGAGGACCTGCGGCAGGCGCTGGACCAGTTCTACCCAGCCTGCCTCAGCCTATTTCTCGCCCAACGCAACGGCACGCTGGAGCCGCAGAATTTGCGCGACAAGCTCAAGCGCCAGACCGGGATGTATCGGTTCTCACGCAACATCAGCGACGCCGGGGCCCAGGAGTTGGTGAAAACCGTCTGCGGCCCGGCCCACCAATGTGCGAAACGCATCTTGTGGCGGATCGATGACGCGACGCCGCTCGACGACAGTGAAGCGAGTCGATTCAACGGGATTCCCGGCGACCTGTCGGACACCGAGGCGATCCCCCTGCTCTGCCGCGAGGCGTGCAACCACTTCGTCTCCGAGTGCCGCCGGGTGGCCAAGCAGGAGTTCGAAACGAAGGACGCCTGAGGGCGCCAGCCGGCCCGTCGGGCTTTGGACTGCGGTGAAGCGGACTTCACCGCTTTGAGGGCGCGCTCCGAATCCTTGGGCAAAGCCCCGGTTTCCAGACCGTCTCATGGTGGGATCCGAGCACCTGGATACTCGACGTCCATTCCCAAAGCGGTGAAGCGGACTTCACCGCACTCCAAAACGAACCAAGGCCGCCGGAGAAACTCCAGCGGCCTTGTTGAGAAATCGCAACAAGCCGAGGCTTATTGGCCCTGTGGCATCTGAGGCATCGGGAACGGCATGCCGCCTTGCGGGGCGGGCGCGTCTTCGATTTTGGTCAGTTCCAATTCGAAGATCAGCACGCTGTTCGGCCCGATGTCCGCGCTGCGGCGCTCCTCACCGTAGGCGAGGCTGGAGGGCAGGAAGAGCTTCCACTTGGCGCCTACAGGCATGGTGGTGAGCGCTTCCTTGAAGCCCGGGACGACCTGCAGGGTCATCGGGACGGGCTCACCTTCCGGAGAGGCATCGAATTCCTTGCCACTGATGAGCGTGCCCTTGTAGTTGACGAGGAACTGCTTTTCAGCGGCCTTTTCGCCTTCCTTGGGAGCGACGTATTTCTCGTCGCCGCCCTTGACGAGAATTTCGTATTGGAGACCGCTGGCGGTGGTGATGACACCTTCCCGCTTACCGTTCTCCTCAAGGAATTTGTTGCCGGCTTCGAGGTTGGCGGCGGCGGTTTCCTGTTCGCGGTTCTGGAGCATATCACCGAGCGCCTGCATGGCGGCTTGGAGCTTTTCTTCCGCGAGCTCCGGGCTTTCGCCCTTCACGGCGGTGATGAATCCCTTGAGAAAGGTTTCTTGGTCGAGATCGTCCGCGCCCACACCGAAGCGGCCGAATTGCTGACCGAAGGTGCTGCCCGTGCGGTAACCCAGCGCATAGGAGGAATCCGACTTGATGACGGCTGGATCGAGTTTCGGAGCGGCTGGAATCTCGACCGGAGGACTGGTGGCTTCCGTCTTCGGAGAATCGGCGGCCGGCGTCTGGGCGGAGGTGGCGGCGACGAGGCTGAGGGCCACTGCGCCGGGGATGAATTTACGGATCATAGGTATTTGGTGGAAGAGCGGGGAAAGTATGCGGGGCACTCCACCCTGTCGAGAACGGGTTTTCGGGATTTCACCGCCGAGCCAACCAAGGCGAGGCAACCGCATCGGCGCCAACGGCGACCCCGAGGTTTGCCTCGGAAAAACCCCGGCGGAAGACACCTTCAGGCTCTGATCCATCCTTCATGCGGCTGGGGCGCCTCGCCCCAAGCCGTTTAGGGAGCGTCCCGCTCTCTACGGCGATCCAGCCAGGGAGGAAAATGAACCGCAACCGGAGCACAGCGGTCACGGTTCATTTCATCTGTTTCTGGCTTCTTTGTTCCCTAGTTTGGTTGCCCTCCCATCGACCACCAAACGTTCACTTGAACACCTAAGAAAACATGGCAGACTTTCCGCGCCGTGCCGAATCCAACCCTCGCCAACCTCCAACACCAGCTCCGGGGAAAGTTTCCAGGGGCTCGCCATGAACTCGCATCGTGCGCCCCGGCCCCGGCTCCCGAGCCGGACTTCAATTTCCGGAATCCCGCCAGTTTTCCCCGCGGCGGCATCACGGAAATCGTCCCCGCCCACCCCGCCGCCGGGCTTTCCCTCGTCGTCGCCTCCCTGCTGGAATGCGAACCCGCCCACGCATCGGTCCCGGAACTCGCCCTGATCGATGGCCGGGACTCCTTTGATCCCTGCTCTTTCCCGAGCCACGATTGCGCGAAGCTGCTCTGGATCCGCTGCCAGACTCCCGAGCAGACCCTCAAAGCCGCCGACCTGATCCTCCGCGATGGCAACTTGCCGCGTGTCGTCATCGATCTGCTCGCCTTCCCCTTCAGCGAACTCCGGAAAATCCCGAACAACACCTGGCACCGATTGAAACAATTGATTGAAATGCGCGATGTGACCGTCATTGCGCTCACCCCCCGAACACGGATTCCCTGCGCGCGCATGCGCCTTTCGATGCACTCTGGATTCGGGCTTGAGGACCTCACATCCACCCGCTCGGAGCTGCTCCAACAAGTCCGCACCACCCCGATTTTTCAACGCATGAGCGCCCGCTAAGCATATTTTTTATTTCTCTAATATTTTTGCATTCAATTCATTTCCAACGTTTTTGTATTTAGTTCACTTACTTGATTTAATCGAATGTTTGCCTGCCTCCACCTCCCCGCACTTCCCGTTGAAGCCGCGCTCATCCGGCACCCGGATCTGCGCCATCTTCCTTGCGCCGTGGTGGCGGCCGAGAGCCGACCAAACGATTCGAAAGCGCCCTTGTTGGCTGTCAATTCCGTCGCGGCGCGGCACGGAATCCGGGCGGGCGAATCGTCGGTTCGCGCCCAAGTGCACTGTCCGGCCCTGAGGTTTCTGGCGCGGGATTTGGAGGCGGAGCAGACGCTCCACCGCAGCTTGCTGGAGATGACGGAATCCCTGAGCCCGGATTTCGAACACCATCGGCCGGACACCCTGATTGCCGATCTCGCCGGATGCCGTCCGCCGCCGATCTGGAATCCGCCACTCCCCCGCTTGCGGCTGGTGTTCGCGGAGACTCCCGATCTGGCGCATTTGGCGGCCATGGTGGATGCGCCGTTTTCCGGTAAACCGATGGGGGTGGTGGACTTCGACCCGCTGCCCCTCGGAATCCTGACGAGCGCCGGACTGCCGGGCAGTGAATCGTTCCTACCGGTGCTCCGCTTGTGGGGTCTGGGCACACTCGGAGATTTCCGGTGCCTGCCGCGGCAGGAAGTCGCCGAGCGCACGGGCCCCGACGCGATGCGGCTCCACGATGTTCTGCACGGGAAAATCCGGCGCCTGCTCAAGCTCCACCGGCCCAGCGAGTCCTATGCGCTGAACTTGGAGTTCGAAACCCCCATCGCATCGCTGGAAGCCTTGCTTTTCCTAGTGAACCGGGGGCTCCAGACTCTTTGCACACGACTGGAGGCGAACCATCGCGCCGCCAGCAAAATCCGTTTTTCCCTCGCTCTCGAATCAGGCGGACCGATGGAGCGGACGCTTCTGCTGCCGGAGCCCTTGAGCACGCCCGCAGCCTTGTTGCGGCCACTCCACACGATGTTTGAAACCCTGCGCGTGCCTGCGGAAATCGTGGCAATGAAGCTGGAACTGGAGCCCGTAGTGCCGCTGGCCGCACAACGCGAATGGCTGGGAAGACAACTCCGCCAGCCCGCCCGCTGGCCGGACACGCTGGCCCGCCTGGAAGCCCTGCTCGGTCCCGGCCGGGTGGGAATCCCGTGTCCGGCCGACAGCCATCGCCCGGATGACTTTTCGCTGCATCCGGCGTCCGGCGGAGCTCCGTCGGTGCGGGAGGACCGGACCTCTGCGGCAAGTCCCCTGCCCTTGCGGCGCTTCCGACCGCCGCTGGAGGTGGCGGTGGCTAGCACCGGCTCCCATTCCCGCCTGCGGCCACTGGCCTTGCTCACCGGCCCCCATCCGGGCCTCATCACCGGCTTGCGGGGCCCCTTCCCGCTTTCCGGAGATTGGTGGAACCCCGGCCGCGCATGGCAACGGATCGAGTGGGACATCGAGTTGGAAAAGCGGCACTTGTTCCGTCTCGCCTTCCTTCCTCCAAACCACTGGCAATTGGATGGCGCATACGCCTGAAACCGCTTGAACCGGTGCCGGATGGGCGCGGGGCACGACACTCGCGAAAAGAGCGGATTTCGAACCAGACCCGAATGGCACGCAATTAGGGTTATTTTCGGTGAAAAGGAATAGACTCAAGATGGAGGGCTTGCCGTGCAACCCGTAGGCTCGTTCGTGAGAACGCGGGTGAAGATCGCATTCTCATGAATGCGCCTACGTTTCCTCGCTCGAGCTCCGTCGCCAACCCTTGGTCGATGAATGCATGCAAACCCATCCCGCGATGGACGAAACCATCCTTAGCCCGCTCTTTCTCACAAAAGAGCATCGACTGCAGGTTGATGGCGCCGTAAGTCATTGGCAACCCAACGTGTGCAAAACAAACCACAAGCCAACGGCCGATGGCAAAGTGTAACCAGCAGACTTTCGGATTTCAAGCCCCCGGATCACGCCGCATGGAAGCGGATTTCACCGGAGGCCACCTTTCCAGCGACGGCGGAGTCCTTCTGTTGCGCAAGATGGACTGCCACATGGACAAACTCGCCCGCTGCTTCGCCGACGCACGCCACCCGGGCTTTTCATCGAACACGCCCTACCCGTGATGATTCCGCCAGCGCGTTCTCGGCCTCGCGCTCGGCTAGGAAGATCTCAACGATCACGATCAACTCCTCACCGATACGCTACTCGCCGCCGCCTGCTAAAACCCGGACCACCACCCCTCGGAAACCGGAAACGCACGCATTTTCGCCTGCTTTCAATCGCGGTGTGACAAATGCGGCCTAGATCCCGATCTCCAACAGCATGGCCGAGCAAGGTGCAAGTGCGGGAATCCCGACTCCCTCGGCCTCCAAAACCCCCGGCGCAACGGAGCCCGACCAGCAGGAATCAAGCCTGTCCACCAGCGTCCACGGTTCATCACCGCTGTGACCGATAAACAGCCGCGCATCATTCGGAATGCGGATTCTCACCCCGCTCAGGGTTTCCGAAGGATGGAAATTCGCGACCACCAGAAACGCCTGGCTGCTTCGGGTGTCCCGCCGCAGAAAGGCGTATAGCCAATGGCCTGACACCATCTCATCCCCCACCCTGCCAAACGCCGGGTTCTCCTTGTTAGAATGATTGAGCCCGTAGAACTCGCCGCGTGTGAAGGCGCCGGATTGGGTGGCGTGGATGAGCTTTCCATACCATTCCCGCAGGGATCTCTGCCCGGCACTGAGGCGCCCCCCATCGAACTTGCCGCCATTCACCCACTTGGCGAACTCAGGCATCGACCAGTAATCGAAAATCGAGGTTCGCGCATCATCGCCGCCGAAGCCCTCGGGGCCCGCTGCCGGCTCTCCCACCTCCTGGCCGTGATAGAGCATCACCGGCCCCCTGCCCATGGCAAAGAGAACCGCAGATACCGGCCGACCAAGCTTCATCCCGTGCCCGCCCCATTCCTTCGGGCTGGCAATGCGGACCTCGTCGTGGTTTTCCGCGTAACGCAGGGACTTGTGAAAACGCGCTCCGGTGAACGTGAGGGGGTCGAGGTCGTTCGCCCATTTTCCAGAGTCGTAAATCCCCTCCAGCACATCATAGACCGGATCATCGTAAACCGCGTCAAAACCGGCATGCAGCAGTTCATCGAGCACATGACCTTCCGTGAGTTTCGCGGGATCATTGTCATAGGCCTCCGCACAGAAAAACACCTGCGGATCCCGGTGGCGGCAACGGTTCACCACCCAGCGCCAGAATTCGATCGGCACCATGTGCGCCATGTCACAGCGGAATCCGTCCACCCCCATGTTCTGCCAGTAGCCGAGGATTTCATCCATCGTGCGCCAGGTCTTCGGCACTTCGGAAGGCGCGGCCGTCGGGCCGGGCAGATGCGAGGTGTCCCGGCCGGTGGTGAAATCATGACCGTAGTTGAGCTTCACCGTTTCATACCAATCGTGGATCGAGGGCGCCCAGGTCACGGAGTTGTTTCCGGTCACCCGCCCGAAGCCGGTCTCCGGCGCGAATTTGCCGTCACATCCGGCCATCCCGGCGGTTGGCAGCTTGAGCGGCGGGCCTCCTCCGGGATGCCCGGCTTGAAGATAATAGAAGTGGTTTTCCGTATCAAAGAACGCGCCGCAGTCATCGCCCTCACCAAAGGACAACTCCGGGCGAACGTCCGAGGCATAGGAACGCGCCACATGATTGGGCACGAAATCAATGATCACCTTCAAACCGTGACGCTCGCAGCGATCGAGCAAATCCCTGAATTCATCCAACCGCCGGTCCGGATCATCCGCATAGTCCGGGCAAACATCGAAGTAGTCCTTGATGGCATAAGGACTGCCGGCAATCCCCTTCAGAATGTCCGGATCATCCGCCGGGCGCTTCGGATAAGCCGTGCCGCTCGCCTGCTCAAGCACGCCGGTCAACCACAGGTGGGTGAAGCCCATCTCTTTGAGCGACTCCAGCGCCGCAGCCGTGATATCAGCGAATTTCCCGCAACCATTCTCCGCCAGTGTACCGTTAACCTTCCGGGTCTCGTTGGTATTACCGAAAGTCCGGACCATCAGTTGATAGATCACCGGGCGGGACGGTCCCTCGGCTCGACGTGGCGCATTCATCGCCGCCATCCCAACATGGGCCGGGGCGCCATCACAAGCCATGGTTGCCGGATTCTACCTTTGCTTTTCCCGCTCTTCGCGAATCACCGCCAACACATCATACAACGCGAACAGCATCACCAGACATGTGATCAGCGCGCAACCACCCCACCACAACAGAAACCACCACGGATTCTCCGCCAGCCAACCATCGATCATCCACAAACCGGCGGCCATCAGGGTCAATACCAGCCCCAGCATACGCCCGAGCACCTTCCTTCGCGCCGCACGGTCATGAAGGATCGCCCGCGCGATCAGCTTGCTGTCGCCCCAGCCACTCATGGCATCCAGATCGGCCCGAGAAACTCAAGATACCAAGCCCAGATTTTCCAGCCCCCGAAGGCCCAGGCCAGCGCCCCCATCACCAGGAACGGCCCGAACGGCAGTTGCTTCCCAAATCCAACCCTCCCGATCAGCGCTGCGATGATCGCAAACACCGACGCCGCAAACAGTGAGAAAAACACGCCCGTCCAGCCGAAGAACGCACCGACCATGCCCAGCAAGTGCACATCTCCGAAACCCATCGCTTCCCGCGGAATCACCACCGAAGTGGCCCCGCCGTCGAGCGACCTCATCTCCGCGAGTGGTTTCACCGTGCCGTCTGGCAGTTCGATCTCCAGTTCCCGGATGGTTAGCAGCCCTCCGCCCACCGATTCGCCGTCCACGCGGATGTCAGTGGTTTCCACCAACAAGCGGTCGGTCTTTCTCGAAAAAATATCCCACCACGGGATCTCCTCTCCATCGATCACGAAACACATCGGGTCCTGATCGTTGTCCGGCTCCTTGAGATGCCACACCACGGATTCATCGAAGCTCATCGCCTTTTTCCCGAACGCCATCTTCCCGAGTTCCACCACCCCCCACAGCCCGAAAAACCCCGCCACGAATCCGATGCCGCCGCTTTTCAAACCCGCCAGCCAGTTGCCCGCCTCGCCCGCCATCACCGGAAGTTGCGGCCACACCGCGCAGGCACCGAGGCCGATCGCCGTTCCGGCCCACGTCATGCCCGTCGGAATGATCAGATGCTCGGCATCGATGAAGGTGATCGACACCAGCAGCGCCACCATCACCCACAGGAAAACCACCACCTGTAGCGGAAAGAAATGCCACACCCCCGCGAACAACACCGCGGTCAGCAACTCGACGCCGAAATACCGGAACGCGATCGGCGCGCCGCACTCCGCGCACTTCCCACGCAGCC
The DNA here is from genome assembly GCA_041549835.1 of Luteolibacter sp. Taxonomy (GTDB): domain Bacteria; phylum Verrucomicrobiota; class Verrucomicrobiia; order Verrucomicrobiales; family Akkermansiaceae; genus Luteolibacter. The sequence continues at coordinate 30,196 of JBFEQB010000009.1, forward strand.
ACAGCCAGCTCACCAGCGGCATGTTCAGCCACATTGGAATCGGCTTCCTGCACTTCGGGCAGAACGAGCGCTTCGGCTCGTTCACCGACATCCCGAGCGGCACCCGGTAGATCACGACGTTCAAAAACGATCCGATGCAGGCCCCGATGAGAAACGCCGGAATCAGCCAGATCCAATGGTCAAGTGGTGGGTAAAACAAAGCGCCGCCATTCAATCCGCCATTTCCCCCCTGCCAAGAACAAAGGATGATGCCCCTCTTCGCCTCCTGCAGCGAAATTCACGCATTTCCGGCCAACCCTGCGGATTCGCATTTCCATTCCCCCGGTCGCCCTCCTAACCTCAGCGCCATGTCCGCCGCCGACAAACTCCGCGCCGCCGTCCGTGATGTGGTCGATTTCCCGAAACCCGGGATCGTCTTCAAGGACATCACCCCCATCCTCGCGGACGCCGAACTTTTCCGCGAATCGATCTCCCTGCTCTGCGCCACCGCCGGCAATGCGAAAATCGACAAGGTCGTCGGAATCGACGCCCGTGGCTTCATCTTCGCCGCCGCCGTGGCCGACCGCCTCGGCGCGGGTTTCGTCCCGATCCGGAAAAAAGGCAAGCTGCCGTGGAAAACCCGCCAGACCGCCTATTCGCTCGAATACGGCGAGTCGATCGTCGAACTCCACGAGGACGCCGTGAATCCGGGCGAGACCGTTCTGTTAGTGGATGACCTGCTCGCCACCGGCGGCACCGCCGCTGCCGCCGTGAAACTGCTCGACGAACTAGGCGCCAACCTCGTCGGCATTTCGTTCCTGATCGAACTCGGTTTTCTCGACGGCCGCGCCAAGCTCGCCCCCCACTCCGTCCAATCCATCCTCTCCTACTGATTCACCTCTACTGCTTCGACGCTCATAGAGCGCCGCTACATTCATCTCTTTCACTGATCACTGCTCACTCGGCACTTCTCACTCCACTACCACCATGTCCTGGCAATCCTACAACCAACGCATCATCCGCTACCCGCAGTTCGGCTTCTCCCTCGACCTTTCGCTGATGGACATCGCCGACGATTTCCCCGCCACCATGGAACCGAAAATCCAGCAGGCTTTTTCGGACATGCAGACGCTCGAAGCCGGCGCCATCGCCAACCCCGACGAAGGCCGCATGGTCGGCCACTACTGGCTGCGCAACGCCGAACTCGCCCCCTCTCCGGAGCTCAAGGCAGCCATCACCGGTCCGCTCGCCGAGCTCAAGGACTTTGCCGTGAAAGTCCACTCCGGTCAGGTCGCGCCACCGAACGGCGGCATCTTCCAACAGATCCTGCTCATCGGCATCGGCGGCTCCGCACTCGGCCCGCAACTCGTCACCGAAGCCATCGGCCAGAAGGCCCGCCTCCCGATCTTCTTCTTCGACAACACCGACCCTGCGGGCATGGACGCAATCCTCGCCAAAGTCTCCGCCACCGGCCTCGACAAGACCTTGGTGCTCGTCATCTCCAAATCCGGCGGCACGCCGGAAACCCGCAACGGCATGCTTGAAGCCAAGGCAGCATGGGAGGCCGCAGGTCTCGATTTCGGCAAGCACACCGTCGCCGTCACCGGTGGCGGGTCGAAGCTCGATCAATTCGCGGACCAGCACAGTTTCATCGCCCGCTTCCCGATGGAAGACTGGGTCGGCGGCCGCACCTCGGTGCTTTCCACCGTCGGTCTCGTGCCCGCCGCCTTGCAGGGCCTCGACATTGATCAACTGCTCGAAGGCGCCGCCGCCATGGATGCGGAAACCCGCAAGACCGACGCCTGCCAAAACGCCGCCATGCAGCTCGCGCTGGCCTGGCACCACGGCTCTAACGGCAGGGGCGAAAAAGACATGGTAGTCCTGCCCTACAAGGATTCGCTCGTCCTGTTTTCCAAATACCTCCAGCAACTCGTCATGGAATCGCTCGGCAAGGAGCTCGATCTCGACGGCAACGTGGTGCACCAGGGCCTCGCGGTTTACGGCAACAAGGGTTCCACCGACCAGCACGCCTACATCCAACAACTCCGCGACGGCGTGAACAATTTTTTCGCCAATTTCATCGAGGTCCGCAAGGGCCGCGACGGCCACAGTATCGAAGTCGATCCCGGCACGACCTCTGCAGACTACCTGCAAGGCTTCTTCCGCGGCACCCGCAAGGCGCTACACGCTGCCGGCCGCAAGTCGCTCACGATCTCCATCCCGGAAGTCACTCCGTTCCAACTCGGCCTGCTCATCGCTCTCTTCGAGCGCACGGTATCCTTCTACGCCTCGCTGGTGAACATCAACGCCTACCACCAACCGGGCGTCGAAGCCGGCAAGAAAGCCGCCGGTGTGTTCCTCGACCTGCTCAACCAGGTGCGCGGCCACCTCACCGCCGAGGCCAAGACCGCCGAACAGATCGCCACCGAGCTCGGTGCCGATCCCGAGGACGTCTATCACTGCCTCAACCACATCGCCGCCAACGACGAGGCCGAGGTTTGCCTCGGGAAAACCCCGGCGGAGGACACCTTCGAGCTCTGATCCATCCTTCAAGTGGCTGGGACGCCTCACCCCAAGCCGCTAAGCGGGCGTCTCGTTTCCTTTTGAAATAAGCATTGCTATTTTGTCTTTAAACGCCTATTTTTTGGTCAATGGACAAATTACCAATCTTTATGCAGCGGAATCCGGTCACCCTCGCACGGCAGATCGGCCAGCGACTGCGTGATACCCGCCTCGCGAAAGGCTGGACGCAGGAGGAACTCGCCGAGCGCTCCGGAGTGGCGCTGTCCACCTTGAAATTGTTCGAAAACAAAGGTCACGGCTCCATCCAACGCCTGATCCGGATCGCCGTGGCCCTCGACCTCGATGCGGAACTGCGGGATTTGTTTTCCCGGCCCACAGCCATGGAATCCATCGCCGCCGTCAAACGCAGCACCCGCCAGCGCGCGCCGCGCCGGAAGCGGAAAGGAGACGGCGATGGAACTTGAAGTCCACTGGAGCGGGCGCAACGATGCGAAGATCGGCACTCTCTATCAGGACGAGCGCGGACGGGTGTTTTTCGAATACGACCCGGCATGGCGCAGCGGCACCCGCGAACTCTCGCCGATCTACCTGCCGAACGCCACCCAAGGCGCGGTGGCCACGCCGACACCGGATTTCGGCGAGATCCACGGGCTGTTCCAGGACTCGTTGCCGGACTGGTGGGGCGAGCGCCTCATGCAAAGGCATTTCGAGATGCGCGGCATCCCGTGGAACCGGGTCACCGCCCTGCGGAAACTCACCTGCCAAGGCAACCACAAGATGGGTGCCCTCTCGTTCCTACCCGCCATGGACGAGGGCGATTTCAACGATGGACTGTTAGCGGAGCTCGACGCCCTGGTGGATGCCGCCCGCAGGACGCTCCGCGGCGAAGCTGGCGAAATCCTCACCGCGCTGCTGCGGAGCGGGATGTCACCCGGCGGCGCACAGCCCAAGGCCCTGCTCGCGATCTCCGACGACTTGTCCGAGATCCGGCTCGATGATCCCCCGCCCGACGGATTTGACGCATGGTTGATCAAGTTCGACACCGAACCCGTGCTGCACGAAGGCCGGATCGAAGCCGCCTACGCGGACATGGCACGCGCCGCCGGAATCGTGATCCCCGAAACACGGCTGCTGGAAACCGCCGGGGGGTGCCATTTCCTCGCCCGCCGCTTCGACCGGGACCGGACGGGTGAACGCCTTCACATGCACTCGTTTTCCGGTCTGACCCATACCCCGTTGCGCAACGGCCTTGAATACGGCGACCTGATCGAACTCACCCGCTCGCTCACGAGGAACCAGCGCGACGTGGAAGAAGTCTTCCGTCGCGCCGTCTTCAATTATCTGGCGGCCAACGACGACGACCATGGCAAAAATCACGCCTTCCTGATGGATGGCGCGGGTGAGTGGACGCTGAGCCCGGCATTCGACCTCACCCTGGCATCCTATCCCCTCGCCTCCGGATTCCGCGCTGCCCGCGTGAATGGCAAGGCATCACACCTGTCTCTCACGGACTTCACCAGACTCGGTGAAGCCCATGATATCGGGAAGGTCGGCGAAATCATCGCTCGTGTCACCGACGCCGTCGCCGACTGGGAGAAACACGCCGCCGCCAATGGCATCCCGGGACCCCAAACCGCAATGGCGGGCTCCCAGCACCGGAGTTTTTGATTCACACCTGAAATGAGCGCTTCACCCCACTCAAAGATCTCCGGCTACAACGCCTATGGCCCGTGGTTGCGCGAGACATTCGGCGGCAAGCGCGTCTTCAAGGTGATTGTCGATGCCGGCCTCACCTGCCCTAACCGTGACGGCCGCAAGGGCTACGGCGGCTGCACCTACTGCAACGCCGAGTCCTACACCCCGGCCCTGCCACGCTCGCTCGATGACATCCGCGAACAGGTCGTGCAAGGCATCGCCCGCGCCCGCAGACATTATGGCGCGGAGAAATTCATCGTCTATTTCCAACCGAACTCCAACACCTACGCCCCCGTCGAGCGTCTGCGCGAACTTTACGACGAGGCCTTGTCCGCCTGCCCGGAAGACGTGGTCGGCCTGTCCGTCGGAACCCGCCCGGACTGCCTCGATGCGGAAAAAATCGCGTTGCTAGAGAGTTATTGCGAGCGCGTGACGGTGGATCTCGAGCTCGGCATGGAATCCATGCACGACGCAACCCTCGCATCCATCAACCGACACTGCACGCACGGCGAACTGACCGCCGTGCTCAACCGTCTCTCCGACTCCCCGCTCCACCTCTGCCTGCACGTTATCTTCGGGCTGCCCGGTGAATCCCGTGAGATGATGCAGGCCTACGCCCGCGAGATCAACCGCTTCCCGCAGATCCGCTTCGTCAAGCTCCACCAACTGCATGTCGTCAAGGGATCGATCCTCTCCGCCCGCTACGCGAGCGAGCCCTTCCCCTTGTTCAGTCTGGAAGAATACACTGATTTCCTCTGCGACTTCCTCCCCCTCCTGCGCCCGGACATCGTCATCCAGCGCCTCTTCGGCGTCGCGGACACCGCCCTCCTAACCGCCCCGAAATGGAACCTGGCGAAATCCGCGGTCCAGACTCACCTCGAACGGGAATTCGCACGCCGAGGAATCATGCAAGGCAGCGCGTGGCCGCCTCAAGGCCAAGTCCAGACCACCGGAAATCCCACCCGGTAAAACCGCTTCGGACCGGCGGCGGGAAACGCGTAGGTCTTCGTCGTGCTACCCCCCTCGACGAAAGATTCGTCGATCGTCCAGTCGGTCGTCCATGGCGACTGAAGATCGGCGCTGCCTTGGATGGTGCCCGCACGCTCGAACGGCACATTCGCCACCTGCAGCTGCACGTTGCTCCCGCTGCGGGAGATGCCGCTGACCTTCATCGGGGAAATGATCTTTTGGAAAAAATCCGCCAGATGCATCTGAAACTTCGCGGTGGGATGGTAGTCATCCCAGAAAACATAATTGGCACCCGCACCATTCAGATCCCCATCTCCTATGTCGAAACCCGCGTTGCCTTCCTCTGCCGGAGGATTGATGAGACCGAAGTCTTCCGGACTGGCGATGACTTGATCGAAAAAACCAAAGGTGTCGGCGCACAGAATCTTTAACCCCGGCTTGCTAGCCATCAGGTCGTTCATGGCCGCCTCAAACAAACCGTTGTATTCGATCACCCGATCCCGAGCGAATGTCCGCTCACTCGGGACAGAATTGATGTAAAAAGGGGTCTCCATCACATCGACCGCATTCGGAGCCAGAATCACCCTCACCCCCTTGTCATAAAGCGTGGTGATGGCCGCCACATGATCGGCGATCGATTGATTCATAACGCCAGTCCAATCGTCGGACGAATCGTAGATCCCGACAAAGTCCACAAAATCCGCATCGTTGCACCAGACGATGAAGAGCGAGGTGGCCACATCCTCAGATGCCTCAAAGGCCGTGGCGTTATCTTTCAACTCCGCGCTGTTGTGGCCGAAATAGGACAGGTTGTTCGAGGTGCTGTAAGTCACGCCCTGCCACTTGGAGAGCACCTCAACCCACACCTTGCCGTTGCAGAAACGACCTTCATGATACTGGTCTGCTGGCGTCGGAGTCGCAGTCGTGGTACAAACCCCATCACCAAACACGTAGATGGAGGAAAAGGTGGCTTCTGCTCCGGAAAGCGGGAAGAAGGCAAGCAGCAGCGTCGCCGCGAATAACCTAGCGTGGTGCATGGGGCTGATTGTGGATGGGATCACAAGCGCGTTGAGCGGGACAGCGGGCGCGCTTGACGAAAGGGTCGGGAAAGACTATCTGTATTTTTCGAATTTTTGCAAATCCTTGTTGTAAATTTTTATTCACCTTAAAATTTTCCGTCACACCAAGAAATTCGAGTGCTCCGAGAGCACTGCAAAAGCCCCATGACGTGCCTCCAGAAATTCCTGATCTGCCTGCTTGCCGGATCTCCTGGCTTTCTGAACGCCAACGGGTTCCGCCTGGTCAGTCAGGACGCCTTCGCGGCCGCCCGAGGGGAGGCTTTCGTGGCCACTGCCGACAATCCGTCTGCCATCCACTACAATCCAGCGGGAATCAGCCAACTGGAGGGATTCCAATTCCGCACGGGTGCCTACGCGCTCCATTTCGAACCGACCTTCACCACTCCTTCGACTTCCACTGACCGGTTCGCCACGCTGAAGACGCACGGGATCGAAGAAAACGACGCGCTTGCGCCCCAACTCTACGGCACCTACCGGATTCCCGAGTGTCCATTGACTCTCGGCCTCGGAGTCTATGCTCCCCACGGTGCCAGCGTTACGTGGCCACAGGACACCGGCTTCCGCGCGGTGGCACTAGACGCGGATCTGACCTACCTGCGGATCAATCCGGTCGCCTCATTGGAAATCCGGCCCGGACTCTCGCTTGCAGTCGGCCTGATGATCGACGACGCCAGCATTTCCACGGGGCAAGGCCTCAGCCGCAGAATTGACCCCGACAACTACTTTCGGTTCGAGGGCGACGCTCTGAGCGCCGGATACAATTTCGGCCTGCTCTGGCAGATCAACGAACAGTGGTCGATAGGTGCCACTTACAGGAGTAAGACTCGCCTGAATTTCAATGGAGAGACCGATATTGTGCAGCCACCGTTCGCCCGTGCCGGCACTTCCGCTGAAATGGAGTTGGAGTTCCCCTACACGGCGGTGATGGGTGTTTCCTATCGTCCCACGGAGCGCTGGAACATCGAATTCAATGCCGACTACACGAACTGGAGTTCGATCGATTCCACTGTCATCCAGCAGGAAAAAAAACCGCGGGCCGGTGTGCAGCAAGACATTCCCGTCACACTCGATTGGAAGAACAGCTGGATCCTGAAATTCGGTGCCACGAGGTATTTTGACGACGGCTGGTATGCGAGTGCCGGCTACGTGTTCAACGAAAACTCGGTGCCTTACGATTATTACTCGCCCATCGCTGCGGATCTCGACCGGCACTTTTTCACCCTGGGAGTCGGGCGCCAGTGGTCACGATACAGTGTCGATCTCGCCTACCAATATGGCTTTGCCGCAGCCCGGACGGTCACCGACAGCCAAACGAGTTCAAAGCCAGGAAACTTTGCCGGACAAAACGCCGACGGCACCTACGATTTCACCAGCCATGCGCTGCTGTTCTCAATGGGCATGAAGTTTTAAGGCCCCATCGCCAGCGGACTCGACAGGGAACCCTCCCGGGGCTATCAGTTCTCAAGCACCTTTCACGGCACATCCCCCCACCCTCTTTCCCCATGTCCGTTGAATTCAAAGACTACTACGCGATTCTCGGCGTGCCGCGCGATGCCAGTGCGGAGGACATCAAGAAGGCCTTCCGCAAGCTGGCGCGGAAACACCACCCGGATGTCGCCAAGGACAAGAAAGGGGCCGAGGCCAAGTTCAAGGAGATCAATGAAGCCAACGAAGTGCTCGGGGATCCGGAGAAACGCCGGCAATACGACCAACTCGGCGCGGATTGGCAGAACGGTGGCGCGTTTCACGGAGCCGGCCGCGGTCGTCCCGCGGGCGGGCAGGAATTCAACTTCGGCGGCACCGGGTTCAGCGACTTTTTCGAACAATTCTTCAGCGGCGGCAGGCGTGGTGGATTTCCGGATGAAATGGACTTCGGCCGCCGTCCGAGTGCCCGCCACCGCAAGGGCAACGACATCGAGGGCGACATCCTCGTCACGTTGGACGAGGCGATGAACGGGTCGGTGCGGTCGGTTTCTCTCAAAATGACCCACCCGCAAACCGGGAAACAGGAGACCCGCACGTTTCAGGTCCGCATCCCCGCCGGGGTCGCAAATGGCAAGCGCATCCGCGTGCCGGGCCAGGGCGAAGTGGGGTTCGGCGGTGGCGAGGCCGGGGACCTGTTCCTACGGGTGCGTCATGCCGCCCATCCGGATTTCACCACCGAAGGTGCCGACGTGTTTCACGAACTCGACATTGCGCCATGGGAAGCGGTGCTCGGAGCGGACATCCCGGTGCCCACGCTGGATGGGGTGGTCAAACTACGGATTCCGGCGGGCAGTGAGAACGGCCAGCAACTGCGCGTCCGCGGCCGGGGCCTGCCAAAAGGAAAATCCGGCGAACGCGGCGATTTCCACGCGATTCTGACGGTCCGCCTGCCGGCAACCCTGAGCGAGGAAGAACGGGCACTGTGGGAGAAACTTGGCTCGGTCTCGCACTTCCATCCGAGACCGCGGACGAATTGAGCCCGAAACCGGAGGTCAAAATCCCGGATCGGGCCGACGCCTTGATGCGCGGTCTTGCTGCCACCAGCGCGCCTACGGAGTGAAGAACAACTCCCGCGATTCGATTCCCTTCCCTGTTTCCACGATCAACCACTGCCGGTCCACGTTGAGGCGCACCGTGGCCAGATGTTTGTGAGGCCACTGGTCCGGGGAAATCATCGAGAGCGCGTGGCGTCCGCGCATTTCGTAGAGATGATAGATCCCCCCGACGATCGGCTCGAAACGGATCTCCGCCTCGTAGACCAGTTTGTTCCAATTGAAGTGATCGATGGCCCGGAGGTAGTCCTCACGGAGCTCCGCCAACTTCTGTTGCAGGTCCCTCTCCACCTCGGAGATACCGCGGGATTTGAACGAGCTGAGATCGGTCGGCACGATCGGCGGACTCAGGGTGGAGGCGGGATAGGAAAGAAAGGCCCGCGAGGGCGGCTTTCCGGGCTCGGGCATGGTCTCCGTCTTTGCGCTGGATTCGTTCATGGAGGGATCGGGTGATCCGTCGCCCATGATCACCCCGCCCGCAAACAAAAAAAACCGGGAGGCCGCGAACGACCTCCCGGGAGTGTAATTCAGGAATCCGGCAAGCGGATCACTTGGTCTGCGGAGCCATCATGACCGGAGTGATTTCAGTTCCCCAGAGGGTCTCATCACTGCCACCTTTCAGGATGTCGTTTCCTCCTGGCAGGATCGCTTTGGAATCACTTTTCCTGATGTTGAGCTGGCGGACACTGTTGTCGGTGAACAGGACAATCGCCTTGCCGTCATAGGCTTCGGTTTCCATTTCTCCGCCGCTCGAGTTTTCTTTGAGCGGTGCCGCACAAATCGGGCGGCCGGACCCGGGCGAGATCGCCTCACCCGGCTCTCTCATGATGTAGCCGAAACCGACTTCGCCCTTCTTCAGCGCCTCAGATCCCTTGGTAAGGTCGTCTGGTTTTTTCGTGTAGCTCGCCTTGGCGAAGAATGGTTGCTCGGATTTGACGATTCCTGATTCAATGAACTGCCTGAAATAGTCATTCGAAGTGTTGCCCTTGAGGATGCGGGAAGAGGCTTCTCCGGTGATATCCTCAATCGCTTCGATGGTGCTGTCATCCGGGTAGCCACCGATGTCGGTATCGAATTCCATGAAGGCGAGTCCGAGTTGTTTTGCGTTGTTGGTCGCCTCGACGACATCGCCTTTCCTTGTAAACTTCATGACCTGCGGTGCCGTGAGACCGGCGAGGGCCGCAATAATGACGATGACGACAAGCAGTTCCACCAAGGTGAAACCACGCCGTGTTCTGTGTTTCGTTTTCATAGGTTTGTTTATGGATCGTTTTTTATGAATGGGGCGAATGCCCCGGTTTGTTATAATCGCACAGGAAATTCCCGTAGCGACTTGAAACAAACTAAGGCCGCACTTCCGGGGAGCAAGAATGAAATCGGCCCACCGTCCCTCACCAGATGACCTTGGCACCGAAGATCCCGGTCAGACCGGGCTCGTTCTGGCCGGAGCCGTGGTTGCGATAATCCTCGTCCGTCAGGTTCTCAATGCCGCAGGTGAGTTCCAAATGGTCGTTGACCGCCCAACCGCCATGAACTGAGGCCACGATGTAGCCGGGAGTGCCGTGGGTAGGAATGCGCGACGCGTCATTTTGTTGATCACTGGGATGGATGCGGGCCTCCGTGACGGCGGCGAGCACACGGCCCTCGACCCAGAAACGATCGCTCGGGTGGGTCCAGCGGAGGGCGACCGAACTGCTGAACGGGAGCTGGCGGGTGATCCAGCGCTCGCCATTGGACGGGCTGTCGGTTTTTCCCTCGTTCCACGCCGCCATGCCGCTGAGCGTCCAGCACGGGTTGATCCTCCAAGCGCCCTCGGCCTCGAAGCCATAGACGTAGCCACTGCCGCCGTTGGTTGCATAGATATCGCTGCCGATCACCTCGCTGATGATTGCATCGCGGTTCCAGGTATAGAACCCGGCGAGAGAAGCACTCACCGTCTCCGAGCCATAGCGGCCACCCAGTTCGGCGGTGACGTATTTTTCAGGGTCGAGATCCGGCGATCCACGGGAGTCCAAACCTGCGAGAGACACCGTATTCCCCGTCAGGTCGTTGAGGTTTGGTGCGCGGAAGGCTTGGGAAACGCCGCCGTAGGCGGACCAGCAGTCATTGAAGTCCCAGACCGCGCGGAGACTGGCGGAGAGGTTATCCCACTCGCCCTCGCCGCTGGTATCCGTCGTTTCGCCTTGGGCGCGGTAGGCGTCCCATTCGGCACGCGCGTAGGTGTAGCGCAGTCCACCGCTGATCCTGAGCGGCTCCACCGGTTGCCATTCATACTGCGCGTAGGCGCCGAGAAGGTCATAACTGGAGTCGTCCGCGACCGGGCGGGCAGTGGGCCGGAAAACCCCGTTGCGATAGGCTTCGGAATCCACCTCGTCCCTGTAATAATCAAACCCGTAAACCAGCGTGCCGGGTCCGATCCCGGACTCGAAGCCGACATCCAACCCGTAGGTGTCGAGATCGATCGCGCTGGTGCGGTGGTCGGTGGAACTGCGGAGCTGATCGGTCGAATCCTGGCCCTTCTGCCAACTCAACGTGGTGTGCCAGTGGCGGATGAAAGCCGCATCCTCGGGATTTTCGCCGGTCAGTTTCACGTAGGCCAGCGAACGCTCCTGGTCATAGGTTTCCGACAAAAACGAACCATCAGCGACGACATGATCACCGTGGGTCCAGCCCGGATTGAACTGCGTGCGGTGCCAACGCCAGACGTCGTCCTGATTCACGTATTGGTAGGCCAGCGTGAGCGTGACTTGGCTCGAAAGCGCCATGTCGAAGCGGAAATCGAGATCCTGCTCCGGGTAGCCGGTGTGGGTCATGCGGCCGACCGCGGAATCCTCGATGTCGCCAAAGTCCTTGGCGGAGAGCCCCAGATGGACGCCCCATTGGCCACCGACACCGAATTGCGAATCGATGCGCCCGATGTTCGACCCCTCGCCGTTGGCTCTGTATTCGTAATAGCCCGAGCCATGCTGAAAAAACGCGCCGTGCGCCTGGTCTTGGAAAGCGGATGACTTGGTGAAGGCGTTGAGCGTGCCACCCACGGCATCGGAGCCGTAGAGCACCGAGCCCTGGCTTTTGACCAACTCAAGACGGTCGATCGAGAACGGGTCGACCGTGTTCCAATACTGCACGGGGCCTCCGCGCCAGGTCGAGTTATTGAGACGCACCCCATCGACCAACAGGAGGTTCTGCCGCCCGGTGAAGCCGCGGATGATGGGCGAGCCGTGACCGTTCGCGGTCTTCTGCACCAGCACACCCGGTGTGAACTGCAGCGCCTCTGGCAGCGTGCGCCGCGTGTTGTCACGGATGAATTCAGCGTCGATGTAAGCCGTGGAATAGGCCGCCGCACTTTCGATCTGCTCCGAGCGTGACGCGGTCACAAACAACGGGTCGAGAAGGTCTTGGGCAAATGCGGCGGACGATGCGGCGAGCAGAGAAAAAAGGGTTTTGATCTTCATAAAACGAAAAAGAGGCGGAATTGTTGTAGGATACTCCCCCGAGTCAATCCACTTCAGCTGGATTTCCCGTTGCGGAATTCATCCAGCGTCCGGTATTCCCACTCGGTGATCGGATACGGACCCGCGAACTCAACCGTGCGGCGCCTTCCGGAACTGGTGCGGCACGCGAAGGCCTGACGCTTTTTGAGATAGTAGAGGATGAAATAGTTCCGGCCGTCACTGCCCGTCTCCGCGAGAAAATCGGGACTCCCCCGCTTTTCGAGGAAGAAAGCGAGGTCCGGATAGGTCCGTGCCAGCGAGGTCAGCCGATAGTATCCAAACGTGGGCGGCTCACGGCGGATGAGCATCATTTGATTCCGCGCCATCGATGAGGCGCTGCCCGGAAGACCGGACTCCTCGAACCCAGCGCAGCCAAGCGATAGAAAACACGCTGCCGCCATGCCCACTCTCCCGGCCATGCGGCCGAAAACCATGCGGATTCTTGCCATCGTGCTACTCTACGCCGGCAGTTGCCGGGTTATTTCGGGCACGATCTTTCCGCATGAAGGACTCAAGCACCCGGATGTTCGGACGGGTCGCCTCGGAATCGACAAAAAACGCGGTTTCCATCGGCACGAGGAACTCGACGGCCGAGTTGATGCCAACCAACCCGCCGTAGGCATCTACCACCGGTCCCCCGCTATCGCCGGGCTGCAGCGGAATATCGATCTTGAAGGTCCGGTTTCCGGTAAAGGCCGTCTCCGGAGACAACGCACTGCCGAGCTTCCCGGGCTCTGATTTGAAACCAGTGGCGATTCCACCGTGAATCACATGGGTCCCTGACGGCAGCCAGCGCTCGGCCGGGGTCCATTGATAGAAGTTCGGAGTCTTTGCCGGGATGTGCAGCAGGGCCAGATCGGCCTCCTCGGACCGCCAGACCACCCTGGCTTTTCTCGGCACCAGGCGGCCTTGAGATCCATAGAGCACGAAGACGTTGCGTCCCGCTTCCGACGCCAGCACATGGTCCGCCGTCAGGAAATATCCATCCGGGGAAATGGGGGTGGCGGAACCGCCGTCCGCATCGCCTGGCGTTTGGGATGCGGAAAACTCGCGATCCACCCACCGCCGCAGACTGTTTTGGTGGGTCACGACCACGGCGCTCACCCGTTGTGCGACCATCTTGCGGATCTCCGGGCCGGGGACCTTGGGATCAGGTGCCGGTGAGACCGCACACGCCTGAAACAACCCCGCCACGAGCAGCACTCCAGACAGCCTCAAATATCCATGCATCCGCAGGCAAAGAAGCACAGCCATACGGATTCGTCACACCCGATTTCAGAAATTCTCCAACAATTGTTCGACCACCTTGCGGAACGGAGCCGCCATCGCCAGCGTGGGGATCTCGCCGAGATCCATCCAGGCATCCCCGGCCGCAGGCCTGCAGGAAACCTCCTCCGCATTCCCCTCACGCACCTGGAGCGTCACGCGGTAGCGCGTGATCGAGTAGCGGTGCTCCACTAACACAGGAAGGTGACGGACCTCCGTGACCTCGCGAATCGGTAGTTTCCACAATCCCGTGCGGCGTTCCCCCCCCTCGTGATGAAGCAACAGACGTCCGCCAGGATCGCGCAACCACAGCGCGTGTTCGTCCACCGCGGTGACGGGTAACTTGCGCCGTTTCACCGGAAGCCCAGCGGGTTCGATGGCGGCACAAAACCCCGCTACCGGACAGTTCAGGCAGTCCGGCACGCCCGGCCGGCAGACCGTTTGACCCAGCTCCATCAGCGCCGCATGATAGACGCCCGGGCGCTCCGCGTCCGCCAACTCCTCCGCGCGGCTCCAGATTCGTTTGGCCCCGGCCGTGTCATCCACAGGCTCCGCATCATCCATCAACCGCGCCAGAACCCGCGAAACATTGCCATCCACCACCACCGCCGGTAATCCGAACGCAAACGCCCGCAGAGCCCCCGCCGTGTAGCGCCCGATGCCCGGAAGTTTCATCAGCGCCTCCAGATCCTCCGGAAACCGTCCGCCATGCTCCGCCAGCAACGCCCGCGCGGTCTCTCGCAACATCCTTGCCCGCCGATAGTAGCCAAGCCCTTCCCACGCCTTCAGCAATGGAGCGTCCGGCGCCGCAGCCAGCGCCTTCACATCCGGAAACGCCTCCAAAAACCGCGCGTAGTATCCCTTTCCCAGAACCGTCGCTATCTGGGTCTGTTGGAGCATCACCTCGGAAACCAGGATCTCGTAGGGCTCCCGCGTCCGCCGCCACGGATAGTCCTTCGCGTTCTGCCCAAACCACCGCGCCAACGCCTCGCGGAACGCTTCCCTCCCCTCAAGGACACTGACTTCATGGCGCGGCTTCAACACGCCGTGGATCCTCCCCGTTTCCCTCTTCCGCGCCAAGCGAATCCCGCCCGGCATTACGGCTTGATCCCCGGCAGGGAAACATCAACCCTCCCCTCCCATGTCCGCCGCTCTACTGCAACACACCCTCTCCGGCCCGGCCACTCTCGAAGGAACCTCGCTCCACACCGGGGAAAAAGTCACCCTTACCCTTAAGCCCGCCCCGGAAGGCCATGGCTTCAAGTTCCGCCGCATCGATCTGCCGGACCAGCCCTTCATCAACGCCGATGTCGAGAAAGTCCAGACCGTCGAGCGCGCCACCACCCTCGCCGAAGGCTCGGTGAAGGTTCATACCGTCGAGCACGTCATCTCCGCCCTCACCGGCATGGGCGTGGACAACGCCCTCATCGAGATGGATGCCAACGAACCGCCGATCGGCGACGGCTCGTCACGCCCGTTCGTCGAGATGATCAAAAAAGTCGGCATCGTCGCCCAATCCACCCCGCGCCGCGTCTGGGAGATCCGCGAACCCATCCATCTGGAAACGCCCGACGGCACCCTCATCACCATCGTGCCCTGCAAGACCTTCAAGGTCTCCGTCACCAACGTCGGACCGGACGGACGCTTCACCCAGTATTTCTCCTCCGAGGTCGATCCCGAGACCTACGAAAAGGAGATCTGCGCCGCCCGAACCTTCGTCTATTACGAGGATGTCAAACCCCTGTTAGACAAAGGACTGATTAAGGGCGGCTCGCTGGAGAGCGCCGTGGTCATCCGCGGCAACGAGACCATGTCCAAGGAACCGATGCGTTTCCACAACGAGTTCGCCCGCCACAAGGCGCTCGACCTTATCGGCGACCTGATGCTTTCCGGCGTGCGTATCCTCGGCCACGTCATGGCGGTGAAACCCGGCCATGGCCCTAACACCAAAATGGCCGCCACCCTCAAGACGGAATACCTGCGGATGCGCTCGATGGTGCCCGCCGCCATCGTCATCCCCGATGGCGAGAGTGTGCTCGACATCAACGAGGTGATGAAGATCCTGCCGCACCGCTATCCGTTCCTGATGGTGGACCGCATTGTCGATTGCCTGGGCGAGAACAAGTGCACCGGCATGAAAAACGTCACCATGAACGAGCCGTATTTCGGCGGCCACTTCCCCGGCCACCCGATCATGCCGGGCGTCCTCCAACTCGAGGCCATGGCCCAGGTTTCCTCGGTGCTCATGCTGAGAAAGCCCGAGAACGTCGGAAAAATCGGCTACTTCATGAGTGCGGACAACGTGAAATGGCGCCGCCCGGTTTTCCCCGGAGACACGCTCTTCATAGAGACCGAGATACTAAAGATGCGCGGCTCTATCGGCCAGACCCGCTGCCGCTGCCTCGTCAACGGCGAGGTGGTCTCGGAAGCCGAACTCAAGTTCGCGCTGATGGACCGCTGAAACTTTGAAGCGCTCATCTTTTCCGGATCAAGCACCGTGCATGCGATCTGGAGTTCCGTGGTTCTGAACCAGGCCATGGGATCGGTAGTGACCGTCACCATGCGCCCCGCGATACTGTCGGGTATGCTTGCATAGGATCGTGGCGAGATCCACTTGGGCCTAATCTTGGGCTTCCTCCAGCGTTCCAATCGGTCTCCCCCTGCCGAGTTTGGCAGCCCGAGGATCAGGCTTGCGGATGGCGTTGTTGCGCATGACCACGTTCACGCCTTTCCTGCCGAAGAGACAAAGGGTGAACCAGCAGCAGAAACCGCTGTCGGCCACGATGGTATCGCCGGCCCTGACATGCCTCCAGAGCTTGCGACAGAGATTGCGCTCGCTGCTGCGAAACGGGCCGGTCGCCCCGCCGGTCCAAACTCCGTTGGCAAGATCGAACAAGCCGACGAGGCGCATGATTGGAAATCCGCATTGCGCCGTATTCCGAATTGATCGGCACCACTTTGGAGCATCTTGAAACCCGCGGCCGCAGTGCATTCTTGGTAGTTGCGGTCCGTCGTGTGGACGGCAGCGCCATCCACAAGCCACCACTTGAGACCCGCCTGAGAGCAGGGACACGCTGATCTGAAGTGGTCCCGGAATCCGTGCTTGGCGCTCTTCCGGGGCTCTTGGTGAATGAGCGGAATTTGCGATCGCGACCGCTCAACATGAATTGAATTCTTGGCTGCTGAAATATTCACGCGAGATTGTTCTCAGGCACGCGTCTTGGCTCACATCCTGCTCGGTAGCGGGTGGCCTCACCGGCGTGGGGCGGGCACTTTGCCCCCTCCCACACATCCCTTCTTTCTGGTTCGGCCTCATGCGCCGTCCCCTTGCACCTGTTTCCCCGCATCGACTTCCTTACGCTCATGTTTGCCGTCAATGAATCCATGTTGACCAGCAGCGCCATCTTTGGCGACCTGCCGTCCCAACACCGCCGAATATTCCGTGGCCGTAACCGACTTCCGACCGAAACGATGGTCTGGCCGGAGGCATCTCAACTTCCGGCGGACCCACCCCGCTGGGAAGACATGCTGGCTGGTAGCATCCGCGTCGGCATTCAGGCTGCAAAGAAAACCTTCATGCCCGCCATCTGCGTGTGGGCGATGATGGCCGCCATTGCCGCGGCTTACTACCTGTTTCCCGCCAGCCACCACCTGTTTGGCGGCTTGATCACGCTGCAGGAGCAAATGGGCATTCTCTTCCCATCGCTGGGGATGGGACTCTCGGTCGGACTGCTGGCCGAATCGGTACGGGTACTGATGAGCAGGGCACGGCGCTGGTCACGCGAAAACACCATCAACGCCCTGTTCAACTTCGGCGTTTTCGGCGTTATGGGCCTGACCCATTACTACCGCTACGCCTTTCAGGATGACATGTTCGGCACCGGCGCCTCACTGCAAGTGCTGGTTCCCAAAGTCATGTTCGACCAGTTTGTCTGGACGGTGCTGGCAGCCAACCCCTACCAAGCCGTGTTGTATCTGTGGAAAAACAGCGGCTTCCGCTGGCGTGAAGTGGTCGCTGAAATGCTCCCCTTCAGGGCGTTCTGGGGAACCAAGATGCTACCCGTCCTGATCACCAACTGGGCCTTCTGGATCCCGATGGCATCGCTGGTCTATTGCTTTCCGTCCGAACTCCAACTGCCACTCTCGATCTTTGCCGTCACCATCTGGGTGCTGCTGCTTTCTGTTCTGACTTCCGCCACCCGACATGAGTAAACCCGACGTTCCCCCGTCCCCATCCGTTTCACTTCCGCCGTTGCTCGCTGTGGGCACCTTCGTGGTGGATTATCACAAGGTGGTCGACCACTACCCGCACGAGCGCTCGGGCGCCCGGGTGATCCGCGAACTGGTGAGCAATGGCGGCGCACCGCTCAACACTCTGGTCAACCTGGCACGGATGCAGGTCGATTTCCCGTTGCACGCCGCAGCCAAAGTCGGCCGTGACCTCGACGGCAAAATGATCCTCGACTGCTGCCTGAAACACGGCATTCACACCGGGCAAGTGACTGCGGTTGAAACACAAAGCACCGGCTACACTGATGTCTACACGGTGGAATCCAGCGGGCAGCACACTTGCTTCCACTACAGCGGCATCGGCGACACCTTCTCACGCAAGGACGTCAAACTGCGCGCCATCAAACCGAAGTTGTTGTTTCTCGGCTCCCTTGGAGCGCTGGGGAAAATGGACAACTACAACCCGGAATACGGGCGGCGTGGCGCCACTCAACTGATCCGCGACGCACGCAAGCAAGGGATCACCACAGTGGTGGAAATTTCACCCATCGACCCGGTGAGCGGCATGGATGCCTTTCGGGAGACTCTCGCCGAAGCGGATTACCTGATCATCAACCACCGCCTTGCCGAAGGGATGTCCGGGCTATCGATCCACGACGAGGGTCAGTTCGACCCTGAATTGGCTCGCACCGTCACCCGAAGATTTTTGGAATGCGGGCTGCGAAAGGCGGTCATCGTCCACGGCGGCTCGGGTGCTGTTCATCACGACGTCGATGATCAGCTGACTTACCAGAAAGGCCTCCTCCTCCCGATCAGCCAACGCGTCGGAACCGCGGGCATTGATCACGCATTCGGCGCCGGATTCCTCGAGGGCATCTACCACGGAAAACCCGTGCAAGACTGCCTCAAACAAGGGCTTGCCGTTGCGGCAGTCTGTCGCGGCGACCTCACCCCGTCAGATGGGATCCAATCACTGCAGGGCTGTCTTGAGTTCTGGGAATCGCTTGCCCGGGCGTAATCAAAGGCCGTTCGGTTATGGCCGTGGATTTATTGCGGTTGACGGCGGTCCGGCATCCTTCACGCTCGGATGTGAGTATCTCTCCGTGCCCATGAAACCCATTCTCCTCCTGCTCGCTTTTTCACTCCCTGCCATCGCGACCAACGTGGTGTTCATCCTCGCTGACGATTTGGGCTACATGGATGTGGGCTTTAACAACCCGCAGACTTTTTACGACACACCCGCACTCAATCAACTGGCCACGGAATCCATGCGCTTTACCGCGGGATACGCCGCCTGCTCGGTGTGTTCGCCGACCCGGGCGTCTATCATGACCGGCCAGTATCCCGCCCGCACCCGCAACACCGATTATTCAGGTGCCCCCAATGGTCGCCAAGTGATTCCGGACGACCCGACCGACACCCGGAACGGCAACTTCAAATGGCATGCCGGACGCCCCATCCTCCCCGCGCCCTACCTCGAAGCCCTCGAATTCTCACACACCACCGTCGCCGAATTTTTTCAAAGCAAAGGGTATGCGACGCTGCACGCCGGCAAGTGGCATCTCGGCGACAAAGGGTCATGGCCAACCGAACATGGCTTTGACATCAACATCGCTGGCCTACGCGAAGGTGGACCCAGCAAGAACGGATATTTCTCCCCATACAACAACCCGAACCTACCCGATGGACCGGAGGGAGAACACCTGCCCGACCGGCTGGCCAGCGAGGTTGCCACCTTCATCCACAACCACAAGGACAAGCCGTTTTTCGTCTATCTGCCATTCTACTCGGTGCACACACCGCTGGCCGGGCGCCCCGACTTGGTCGAAAAATACGAACAGAAGCGCAAACGACTTGGACTTCAGGCGGAATTTGAACCGGAACACCCGCGGGTCAACCGCACGGTGCAGGAACATCCGGTTTACGCAGCGATGGTCGAGGCCATGGACCAGGCCGTCGCCAGGGTGCTCAAGGCGATCGACGAGAACGGACTTGCGAATGACACGATCGTGATCTTCTTCTCCGATAATGGTGGCTTGTCGACCGGCACCGACGCGCCGACCAGCAACCTGCCACTGCGTGCGGGCAAGGCGTGGAGCTATGAAGGTGGTATCCGCGAACCCTTGCTGGTCCGCTGGCCCGGCAAAATCACCGCCGGAAGCACCTGCGACACGCCGGTCATCTCAACTGATTTCTATCCAACCCTTCTCGAACTTTGCGGATTCGATCTGCTACCCAAGCAACACATCGATGGAGTCAGCTTCGCCAAACTACTCGAAAACCCCGACGCCCATTTCCCCCGCGCACCCTTGTTCTGGCACTACCCGCACTGGGGCAACTGCGGCGGAATCCCAAACAGCGCCATCCGCAACGGCGACTGGAAACTAATCCGCTACTACTGGCAGAAAAAACCGGAACTCTTCAACCTCGCGAAGGACCCGGGCGAACGCCACAACCTGGCGGATCAGGAGCCGGAAAAGTTCAAAGAAATGAACGCCATGCTCGACGCCCAACTCGTCGCAACGAAGGCACTGCTCCCGTTCCACAACCCGAAACCGCGCAAAAAAACACTGGAGAAGTGGTAAGCGGATGCTGAACCTCATCGCTCCGCGATTTCCGGCCCCCGGCTGCTGGGAATTTGCTTTTGGCGTAAGGCCGCTGAACAGAGCCGGTCATCGCGCAAGCTTCGGACAGGGTGGCGAGGAGCGCAAAAGCGCGCGGCTTGGAGCGGGTATGATGCCGGTATGAAAAAACGGCAACCGGACCAGATCCGGCTGCCGTTGGGAAAGGGGTCCCCAATTCTTACTTCTTGAGTTGCTCGACCATTTTTTCACCCATGGCGAGGCCGACGTTCATGTAGGTCTCGGCGTTGCCGCCATAGTGCGCGCTAGAGCTGCTGCCCTTGGAGAGCGGGTTCGTGTAAACAAAGCCGATGTTATCACCGAGTTCGGTGGAATACTTGCCGCTGGCAACCGTTTTCATCGCCTGCAGGATGATGCCATGGCCGGAGTCGGTGTCGTCCTCGGTGGTCTGGCCGAGAGAGGCGGTGACGAAGGCTGCTTTGGGGGCGTTGAAATCCTTGCGCAGGGCCTTGGTCAATTGCACCAAGTTCTTCTCATACATCGCGGCATGCGCGGGGTTGCGCATGTCCTTATCGCCCTGCCACCAGAGGAAACCGGCCACCTCGTAGCTGCTGGCGCCGGGGTAGTATTTGGCGAGTTCGGCGAGGATCTTTTTGGCGTTGCCGACATCGTCGTCATACTGTTTACCGCCATACCATTGCAGACAGTTGCCGCCCTCCTCATAGGGTACAACGGTCTTGGCCTTTTTGGTGAGGAAGGTTTCCCTGTAACCGGGAACTTCCTTCCCATCGTAGGTGTAACGGGCACTTCCCGGAGGCAGCAGGTCCCAGCCGAGGCTGCGGTTGCCGATTGAGCTTTTGAGGATCATGACCGGAGCGTCGATGGCGTTGCCGAGTTGATGGCCGATGCCGATCTCGATACCCAGCTTCTTGCCGCCGATGGTCAGCCAGTCGTTGCGGTAGACGCCCATCTTGCCGCGCTTTTGCATCACGGACACGTTGCGGACGTCCTGTCGGACGGTCCAGCTGCCGGCGTCGTCCACGAGGAAGGGATAGGTTTTGCCGAGTTCAGGGGTAACCTTGCCCATCTCAAGGGTGTTGGACTGGCCCATGATGATGAAGACCTGAACCGGCTTGGACATGTCAGCCGGTTTGCCGTCGGGATCGGGCAGTTCAGCCGCATGCATAAAAGGGGCGCCGAGTAGGCTCAGTGCACACAGGGATGCTTGTATTTTTCGTCTCTTGTTCATAGCATTACGGCTACCCGGAATCCCCTGCAATTCTTACAGCTCTTCGGAAAAATAATTATTGATTGCCAGGGAATGGGGGCGGGGCTCTCGGATTAACAGGTTTTCGGGTTCACGGGTGGCGCCTGTCATGGCTTTGTCCGATCTTCCGGCGGAAACCACTCTGCTCACTGGCCCCATTCACAGCAGATTCAGAGGTGTCTAAAATGTTAATCCGTGAGCTCTAATACCATTTACGCGCCCAACTGAATGTAGAACCGATGTTCCCCAGTCAGTTTGTTGCCGATGTCCTCGGTCCGCACCGGATCTTGACCGGGTCGAACCATTTTGGTAGCAGGCATGGAATGAAAATGATGCCCGCTGTTTTGATCTTCGTTTTCCTTACGGCCACCGTGCAGGCGGGCTTCGACATTCCGAGAAGTGTCTACAAACCGGAGCAACTGGAGGAGGCCTGCGCCGAGGCCCTGAACAAAAAGAAAGGGCTGGCATTCGTTCTTAGCGATTCCGGCACGACCTGCGGTCTCTGTATAGGTGCCACCAATCTGGCTTTTGAAAAACTGAAATCCCATTCGGTCATCGTCTTCATCCAATCCGAGGATGAGAACCGCTGGGATCCCTTCGGCCCGATGGTTGTGACCGGTTTCTCCGAGAAGAAAATGGGGAAAATCATTCCCAATGCGGTTATCACCTCGCCGGACATGTCGGAAATTTGGGCACAAATGAGCTATGAGGATCTCAAGGTGGAGAGACCTTATCGCAACATCAAGAAACAGGTCGATGGCATCCTCAAGGGTGAGACGAAACCGGAAAACCCGCCAGACCGGCCCATTTACTGGCCGGTCAAGGGCAAGAGCTCGTATTATCTCGGCTGCTTCGTGGGGCTGGATAACGGCAGCTTGCGCATCAAGATGCCGCAAAGTGGAAACTCATCGACCATTCCACTGGATCTCCTCACTGACAACTGCGCCGTGTTTGCTCGCTCTCTCGCGGGTGGTGATCCGGCGGCAAGCCCTCAAGCGGCCGCAGGCGGGTCTCCAGCCTTGGAGGCATGGACCGGCAGCAATGGCAAGACTCTCCAAGCACGCTTCGTCAGCTTGGCGGGCGACAAGGTCACGCTCGAAATGGAGGATGGCAAAACCTACACGATGCCGCTGGAACGGCTGGCCGAGGCAAGCCGGAAACGCGCCAAGGCGTTGCAGGAGACGAAGCAGCCGTGAGGTCTCCCGGAGCATCGTGATCCTGCGGATGATCTGGGAAAATTCGTAGGCGCGGACGGCTGGTCGCGACCATACCACCTTGCAAATCCAGCTGCTAAGACAAGCTGCTAAGAAATTGCTTTTGGGTGAAGACCGTCGAAAGGACTGGTGGCCGGACGAGAGGCGAAAACGGCGTCATGCGCTGGACCAAAAGAGCCCTTGCCACACTGCGCCGAATGACCTTGAGACTACTCAATCGGGGTAAAACCAAGAAACGCGGAATCAAGGCCAAGCAGCTCAACGCTTCATGGGATCACACATGCCTCCTGCGCCTCTTGGCTTCTTAGAAGCGTCGGCCCTGATCCTTGCCGTTGAAGAGAACGGTGAAGTCCCTTGGTGTCCGGTTCCTTCCCGGTGTGGCGCCACATTTCCTCCGGCTTGGGTGGGTTGGGCTGGCCCTTGTATCTGTTGGCCTAATGGGCCTGCTCCGGCGCGAGGGGCTGGCCGAGGGCTGTGCCGCCAACGACGGCGGTGAGGTCGATGGTGGTGAGAGCCCTGATGGTTCTCTTGGTTTCTGTTACGTGTCTTGGATTCACAAGATGAGCTTCAATGCTCCGGCGGGATTTCGAGGTTCATTCCGGAGGCTTCGAAACTTTTGTGGCCGGTCGAGTTCTGGCCGAGGATGGGATGATGTGCCGCGGGCTTCTGGGCGCGGTGAGCCTCGATCTCCTGTTGCAGGGTGGGCTCACCGATCAGGTTCCTCCATTCGTGGGCGTCCTTGGAGTGGTCATAGAATTCCTCCGAGCCGTCGGCGTAATGAATGTAGCGGTAGCGCTCGGAGCGCAACGTGTAGTTGCCGGGGCCGAACTCGGTGCGTGCCATGTGGGGCCACTGGGCTTCCGGGTTTCTGAGCAGCGGCACCAATGAGTCGCCTTGGAGCTTGCCGGGGGCCTCCAGCCCGGTGAGTTCCATAAGGGTGGGGTAGACGTCGATCAGTTCGACCGGCTTCGCGCAGGCCTTACCCCTGTGGATTCCCGGTCCGGCGATGATGAGGGGCACCCGGGTGCTCTCCTCCCACAGGCTTCGCTTGGCCCAGCGTTCCTTTTCGCCGAGGTGAAAGCCGTGGTCGGAAAACAGGACGACGATGGTGTTTTCGGCTTGTCCGCTTTCCTCGAGTGCGTCGAGCACACGACCGACCTGATGGTCTACGAAGGCGACGCAGGCGAGGTAGGTGCGCACCAGATTCTTCCACTCCTTGTTCTGCAGCACCCATTCGTGGGTCGGGGCGACGTGCTTGAGGCGGGTGATGTCCACCGCGTAGGGGGAGATGTCTGCAAGGTCGTCGTTAATGGTCTCGGGCAGCTTGATGGAATCGAGCGGGAACTTGTCGAGCCAGTGCTGGGGAGCGAAATGGGGGACGTGCGGACGGAAGAATCCGGTCACCAGCAGGAAGGGCTTGTTCTTGTCGGCCTTGCTGATCGCATCAACGCCCCAGGAAGCAATTTTGTAGTCGGGGGTTTGCTCGTCTCTCTCAGGAAACGCGCCCCAATCCCACAGCGGGTGCCCGGGGAATGATGTGAGCTTTTTCGGTGGCAGTGGCCCCATGCCTCCGAAGTCGCCGGCCCAGTTTGGCAGGTGCTGCTTGTTGGTATCATAGTGGAACAACTTGCCGGCACCGGAGACGGCATAGCCGTTGTTCTGGAAGTGGTGGGGGTAGGTCGGAATTTTTTTCGCAACCTCCGACTTCAGGATGTCGGGATTCAGAAAGTAGATGCCGGTATTACTGGGGTAGAGCGAAATGCCCATGCTCGCACGCGAGGGGTTGCAGACGGGTGCCTGACAATGTGCGTTGTCGAAGCGCACGCCGCGGGCGGCAAGGCGGTCGATGTTGGGCGTGAGCGCCTGGGGATGGCCGGCAAAGCCGTTGACCCAGTCGTTCAGGTCGTCAATCGAGATGACCAGAACGTTGGCTGGTGCTTTTTCCGCATGGCTGCTGCAGAAAGAGCTCAACCAGAGGGCAAGGGCGGGGAGAATTCTGATTCGCATGATGAAGGTGGTCTCGGTGGATTATGAATACGCCGTCAACACCGCCAATCTTAATAGCTAATCCGGGTTTGGCGCTCAAGCTCGGGCGGGGCGCGTTCCCCTGTTGCGGTCACTGCGGTGGCGCACACCTTGGCTTTGGCGGCTGCCGGATTTGGAGCCGCTTGTTCGGACTTGCGCCGACAGGCGCTCGAGGCGTTGATATGCCATATCTGATTGGTATCCAAAGAGGGGGGATTAATTCTTTTTTCAATGTCGCACAGTCATTCGCGTTCCTGGGGTGAACAGAACGACACGGCGTGGCCGGTGGCACCAACACGGTTGCTACGGCTGATGAGCGACTGGGAATTTTCTTTTTGGCGGGGCAACCCCTAGAGCAGCCGCGGGGCGGACCAGAGGGCGAGAAAATGGGGGTATGAGGCCTCGGGGTGGATGCGCTGATGGTGTTTTTCGAGCACCTCGCGGCCCAAGTGAACCGCCGCATCGCATGGAGTCTGCGCGATCGCGAAGGTGACTTCTCCCGAAAGTTGACCGGCATCATGAAGGGCGGCAAAGTCAAACGTGATCAGAGCTACCATTCCTGCCACAACCCGCAAGGGACCTTGCTGCCGTGTGGGCGGGTGCTGGCTCACCGCGTTCTTGACGAAGGCCCCTGAATGGGCTTTGGAAACAAGTGAACCTCTTCGTCTGACCTCAGTCTCCAAGCAGGTCGCGAAGCATCTTCGTCGGCATATTGAGCACGTCACGATGATAATCACCGATGACGCCCGGGTCCATACGCGAGATCAATTACAAAAAACCGACTTGAACCCACATGGAGCCAAGTCGGCGGGTCCTCACAAAGGCCAGAAACCCGAATCAGCGACGACGGCGCAGGAACATGAACAGGAACATCAAGCCAGCCCCATGCCACTTTGATTCTTCGTGGGGCCACGTGAGAGGGGTGACCCACCTCCCCGATCCGGGCCGCCCCTTGGCAAATTCAGATTTCATGCCATGATCGTCTTTTGCGAAAACCCAACAACCCAACAACCCATATAGTCAAAGACATGAAACCCTTACGTCTGATATCCGTCGCCGAACAAGTGGCACAGCATCTTCGCGAAGAGATCGAATGCCGGGCTCTCGTCGGCGAAATGCCGGGCGCAAAGAAACTGGCCAACCGGCTGGGAATCAACCACAAGACGGTCGATGCTGCCGCACATCTACTTGAGAAACAAGGGCTTCTGAAATCCCAAGGAGCCGGCATGCCCCGCCGAATCTTGGAGTCAAGCAAGATTCAACGGACCTCATTGTGCGTGGTCATCCTGACTTACGAACCCGAGGATGCCCAAGGGTCCAAAATCATAATCGACCTGCGCCACAATCTCAACAATGCAGGCCACACCTGCACGCTCTCGCACAAAAGCCAGAGGGAACTGGGTTGGGACATGAAGCGCATCGAACGCATGGTGCAGGAAACCAAGGCCGATGCCTGGATCATCCAAGCCGGATCGCGCGAGATTCTGGAATGGTTCTCCCAACAGAGCTTCCCCTCTCTGGCGCTGTTCGGACGGTTTCTGGATGTTTCCAGCCCCCTTGCTGCCGTAGGGGTAATGAAGGTTCCGGTCATCACCGAGGCGGTGCGTTACCTCACCGCCCAAGGGCACCGTCGCATCGTGATGCTCTCCCAGAAAACCGACACCCTACCCACGCCGGGATACGTCCAGAAGATGTTTCTAGAGCAGCTTCAGGTCCACGACATTCAGACCGGCACTTACAACCTGCCCGATTGGGAATCCACACCGGAGGGGCTTCGACAGGTCCTGGACTCGCTCTTTCAGGTGACCCCGCCCACCGCCTTGTTCATCACCGACATCCTGCTGTTGTTCCCAGTCTACACGCACCTTCTCAGGCGTGGGATCACGGCCCCGGAAAAGGTGTCTCTGATCTGCTCGGACGAGCAACCGCAGTATCAATGGTGCCGTCCCGTCATTGCGCACCTTCGCTGGAACAACCAAGAAATCGTGCGCCGGATCATCGAATGGGCGGACAAAACCGCAAGCGGCAAGCCGGACCATGCCCAGAAGTTTGTGAATTCAGAATTAGTTACCGGTGGCACCATCGGTCCCGCCAGCTCCGCATGACGGACCAGTGAAGCGAAACAAGCCGCCCAGAAAATCATTATGCATCCTTTCATATTATCAATACTTGCAGCGGGGATCCTGCTGCAGGGTTCCGGTCTCGCTGAGACCACTCAAGACGTCCACGGCTCCGCCCACTCACCGCTAACGCTCGCTCTCGGCGCCCCGTTCCGGGATCATGCTATTCTGCAGCGGCACGTGGCCTTGCCGGTCTGGGGATGGAGCAAGCCAGGGACACGGGTTACGGTGGCATTCCACCAACAACACAAGACCGCCACGGCGGGCCCGGACGGCAAATGGATGGTGCGGCTCGAGCCATTGGAAGCCAGCTCCCAACCGGCTGAAATGCGGGTGACTGAAGACGGCGGCAAGCCGCTCATCGTCAAGGATATCGTGGTGGGTGAGGTCTGGCTGGCCACCGGCCAATCCAACATGGAGGAGCCGGTCAGAAACACCGACGTCGGCAAGACCCTGCTCAAGGGCATTGAGCAACGCATTGCCGCCGGCGAGGAATCCTTGCCCCTGATCCGCGAGGCCCGCATTCTGGGCAAGGAGACCAACCTCGCCTTCAATGGCTACCAGCCCTCCCCCTACCCGCTGGAACGGGTGCCCGCACGCTGGAACGATGGCTCCGATTTCACCGGTAACAGCAGCATCGCCTTTGCCTTCGCCTACGAGCTATACCGCGAACTCAAGGTGCCCATCGGCATCCTCAACTGCTCGGTCGGCGCCACCAATCTGGAATCATGGATTCCGCCCGAAGGCCTCATTGCCCCGCAGAGCGATCATGCCAAAACCCAGCGCAGCCTGATGCAAGCCCTCCAACCGGGCACCCCCGAAAACCAGACGACTTGGGAACGCTACGATCGCAAGATGACGCGCTGGATCGCCCTCAGCAAACAGCGCCTCGCCCGCAACCTGCCACCGGAACCCGCACCCGCCACTCCCTGCGATCTCGACGGCAAGCGCAACGGCACCGGCTGGATGTACAACGGCATGATGCACCCCTTCATCCCCTGCGCCATCAAGGGCATCATCTGGAACCAAGGCTACAACAACCGCTACTGTGGCCTCCGCTACTACGATGGCCTGATGGTCATGATCCCCGGTTGGCGCAAAGCCTGGAACCGTCCCGACCTGCCGGTCCACCTGCACCAATGGTTCGCCGGCAAAGAGGGCAGCGACGAGCTGGGCCTGTCCGGCACCGACGAAATGCGCCTCTCCACCTGGTTGGCCGCCCGGGACCTTCCCCACACCCACATGGCCAGCATGATCGACATCACTGGCGCCCTTCACTACCTCGCCAAGACGGTGCCTGGCCAGCGCCTCGCCCGCCTCGCCCTCAAGCACCAATACGGCCGGGAACTCGTCGCCGAGGGTCCCAGCTTCAAGTCCTATCAGGTCGAAGGGAATTCGGTGCGCGTGTCCTTTGACCAAGGCCTGCAAGTCGCCAAAGTGAACACCAAGTCTGGACTTTCCATCCCCGTGCCAATCAAAGGCGGCGACCAGCAGGTCACCCTCTTTCACCTCGCCGACCAGGACGGCGTCTGGCACCGCGCCACGATGAAGATCGAGGGCAACGAGGTGCTCGTCAGCTCCCCGTCCGTCAGCCACCCCAGAGGCGTGGCTTATGGCTCATTGCAGGGAAATCTGCCCGGCCTCTACAACACAGCCCTGCTACCGGTCACCCCCTTCATCCAGCTCGACCACCAGTTGGTCACCTCACGCTCCCGGCCCGGCGAAGGGCTCCAGATTGCCGGCCGCAAGCCCGCCGCCCGGCTCGACCCCCTGCGCGCGAAACACAGCAACCTCTCGTTGCTCGCTTCCCAATTCCGCGACAATGCCGTGATTCAGGCTGATCAGCCGACAACCTTCTGGGGTGATGCTCCGGCTGGCTCGGTGGTGCAGATCGCATTCAACGGGCTCAGCAAACAAACACAGGTCCCCGCCCAAGACCGCGGCTGGCAGATCACCGTGCCCGCCCTGCCCGCCAGTGCCGAGCCGCGCACGCTCAAGGTGCGCTGTGAAATAGACGGCCAGCTGGCGCGTGAAACGCAAGTCACCAACATCGTCGTCGGGGATGTCTGGTTCGTCGCCGCGCCGCCCACCAACACCCCGCTCCAAGCCGCCCCGGCCCATCCCGACGTGCGGATACTGCCTTCCTTCACCCGCAAGCGCACCAACCCCACGCCCCAGCGCTACCGCCTTGAGACCTCCGGCAGCACCACCAGCCAGTTCTACTCGCGTTGGTGCACCAACGGTGAGCTACCCAAGCGATCCACGCAGACAGCCTTCGGCCACGCCCTCGGCGCCCGCATCCACGCCATCACCGGCAAACCCGTCGGCATCGTCCTGATGGAAACCAAGACCACGACAGTGACCACCCTGAAATCTTGGATCGGCGGACCCTGGCTGCGACAGGCCCCGTCCCTGCTGCCCGACCATGAGGCCTTGAAACTTCAATACCCCATCGATGAGACCTACTTCACCGCCAGCGAAAAGCTGCTCGCGGATTGGCGGCGGCAGTGGCAGCACTTCGACACCACCGCGGCCGCCCGCATCCTGCGCGAAAAAAGGCACGCCTCCGGCGAGGATCCCTTCCCCTTTCCGCAGCTTGCGGGCGCGGAGACCGCCTCCACCAAGGCGGCCGAAAGCTACAACATGCTGGTCTGCACCTTCAGTCCCGCCAACTTCAAGGGCATCCTCTGCCTGACCCCGCCCAGCTTCATCGGCAAAGACCAAGGCGCTCATTTCGGCTCTGAGTTTTCGGTCATGGCCAACTGCTGGAAGGACAGCTTCCAGTCCGCTCAAGACCCGCTGTTCTGCTACACCCTACCCGCCAAAAAACTCGCCCCGGCGCTGGCACTACCGTCTCGCATTCAAGGCAGAAGCCACGCCATCCCGGCCAGCCAACCGGCCCAGACCCTCATCGAGGCCGTCCTGAGCAAGGCCTATCCATGAGGGTTGCGGACTTCAAACCTACCGAGCAAAACACACACCCCGAATTGACGCCATGAACCATCCTTGGCAAAAACCCTCCTCATAACTTATTGAGAATCCAGGGTGGTCGGGGCGGCCAGATTCGAACTGACGACTTCCTGCTCCCAAAGCAGGCGCTCTACCAGGCTGAGCTACGCCCCGTGCACGGGGGCGGACACTTGGCGAATCCGCGGTCCGAAGCAAGGATTTCTTGAGCCAATTTGAAAATCGCCCGGACCACTTGACAGTCAGCACCCGAAATCCGATGCTCCGTGGCCACGACAGGGGTGCTCGACGATCGCCGAGCCGAGATTTTCCACGCGCGGAAAAGACCCTCCGAACCTGACGCGGGTTGTGCCGCCGTAGGAAGTCGAGTCATCCGCTCTTCCTCCTTTGGCCGTGCAGCATCGCACGGCCTTTTCTTTTCCTAACACCCCCAACCCGCCCTGCTTCCATGACCTCGACCGACGAATCCTCCACCGCCAGCCACGACGCCTCCCGCACACCCCTTCCCGCTTCGACGCGTATCTACGTAGCGGGCACGATCCACCCGTCCGTGCGGGTGCCGATGCGCGAGATCGCCCTCTCTGACACCAAGTCTTTCAACGGCCGCATTGAGGCCAACGAACCCGTACGCGTTTACGACTGTTCCGGTCCATGGGGTGATCCGGATTTCACCGGCACGGCGGAACAAGGCCTGCCCGCCTTGCGTCGGGATTGGATCATGGCTCGGGGCGACGTTGAAGAATACGAAGGCCGTAAAGTCCAGCCACAGGACAATGGCTACCTCACCGAAAAACACGCCGAATACGCCTCCCAAGCCGAGCGTACGAACCGCTTGAAGGAATTCCACGGCCTCACCTCTGAGCGACGCAGCTTGTTGCGTTCCACCGGCAAACCGGTCACCCAGAAACACTATGCCGACCAAGGAATCATCACTCCCGAAATGGAGTTCATCGCCATCCGCGAAAACATGCGGCGTGCTGAAATGGCGGACATGAAGGGGGACATCGTCCGCAACCAACTCGACAAGCAACACAACGGTTCCCAGCAATCACCCGACAGCCCCTACACTCCATCCATCTTCAGCCGTTTCCCACAGCGCATCCCGGCCGAGATCACTCCGGAATTCGTCCGCAGCGAAGTCGCCGCCGGCCGTGCCATCATCCCGCTCAACATCAATCACCCGGAATGCGAACCGATGATCATCGGCCGCAACTTCCTCGTCAAAATCAACGCCAACATCGGCAACTCCGCCGTCGCATCCTCTATCGAGGAGGAAGTCGAGAAAATGCGCTGGGCCACCAAATGGGGTGCGGACACCGTGATGGACCTCTCCACCGGCAAGAATATCCACGCCACCCGCGAGTGGATCTTGCGCAACTCGCCCGTGCCCATCGGCACCGTGCCCATCTATCAGGCGCTCGAAAAGGTCAACGGCAAGGCCGAGGACCTCACTTGGGAACTCTACCGCGACACCCTCATCGAGCAGGCCGAGCAAGGCGTCGACTACTTCACCATCCACGCCGGCGTGCTGCTGCGCTTCGTGCCGATGACCGCCAGCCGCATGACCGGCATCGTTTCGCGCGGTGGATCGATCATGGCCAAGTGGTGCCTCTCCCATCACAAGGAGAACTTCCTCTACACCCACTGGGATGAAATCTGTGACATCTGCGCCGCCTATGATGTCAGCTTCTCCATCGGCGACGGCCTCCGCCCTGGCTCCGTGGCTGATGCCAACGACAAGGCGCAGTTCGGCGAACTTGAAGTGCAGGGTGAACTCACCACCCGCGCCTGGGCCAAGGGCTGTCAGGTCATGAACGAAGGCCCCGGCCACGTGCCGATGCACATGATCGAGGAAAACATGGCCAAGCAGTTGGAGTGGTGCCACGAGGCACCGTTCTACACGCTCGGCCCCCTCACCACCGACATCGCCCCGGGCTACGACCACATCACCAGCGGCATCGGTGCCGCCATGATCGGCTGGTATGGCTGCGCCATGCTCTGCTACGTCACCCCCAAGGAACACCTCGGCCTCCCTAACAAGGACGACGTCAAGACCGGCGTCATCACCTACAAACTCGCCGCCCACGCCGCAGACCTCGCCAAAGGCCATCCCGGCGCCCAGTACCGCGACAACGCGCTCAGCAAGGCCCGCTTCGAATTCCGTTGGGAGGACCAGTTCAACCTCGGTCTCGATCCGGAAACCGCCCGCGAGTTCCACGACGAAACCCTGCCCCAGGACGGTGCCAAAACCGCCCACTTCTGCTCGATGTGCGGCCCCCACTTCTGCTCGATGAAAATCAGCGAAGACGTCCGCCAATATGCCGCAGAACAAGGAATATCGGACGAAGAGGCACTCGAAAAAGGCATGGACGAGAAGAGCCGCGAGTTCGCCGAGTCCGGCGCCGAGGTCTATATACCGGCCTGATGGAAAACGGCAATGTTTCCAGCCGCGCATAGTAGTCTTGACATCGGCCTCCCGTTCTAAGAATTCCCCTGCATGGCTAAAAAAGCAGCAACCGTTAAAAACCGTTTCTCCAAGACCCAGATCCTGGACCAAATCGCACAAGAAACCGAACTCAGCCGCAAGCAGGTGGCCGCCGTTCTCGACAGCCTGACCGGCGTGATTGAATCGCACGTCAAGAAGAACGCCGTCGGTGAATTCGTGCTGCCAGGCCTGCTCAAGATCAGCACCGTCCGCAAGCCGGCCGTCAAGGCACGCAAGGGCATCAACCCCTTCACCAAGGAAGAAGTCATGTTCAAGGCCAAACCCGCGACCACCGTCGTCAAGGTTCGTCCGCTGAAGAAGCTCAAGGACATGACCGCCTGATTGAGAAACCTCAGACGTGGGTTGTCTGACACTCCACGCGACTCTCACAGCGGCCTCCCCGGTTCTCCGGGGAGGCCGTTCATGGTTCCGGACCGGCGCGACCGGCTTTGTTTGAACTAAAGGAAGATCTTGCGGTCTCCCTGAATGGAATCTCCCGCCGGGTTCAACCTCGAATCCGCAGTTGGGATTGAGGATGGGAGGTGCAAGTCTTTATGGTTGCGGCGTTTGAAGACGAAAGTGCACGAAACATTGGTTCACCCATTGGGTGAAGGAGAACTGGATCTCAAATTCCTGCCTGCGGGCGGGCAATTCCACCAATCCGCCCAACGCCGTGCCCGACTGGGATCCCGCGGTGGTGGTGCGCCATGGCAAACAGAAGGACGCCGCCATCGGCTACAACCCACAAAAGTTCGACCTTCCCAAACCACTTCACAAATCTCGATTGTACCAAACCTTTTTCGGTGCCCGCTTCAATGAGGCAAAACGTCGGCTTGGCATAAGGAAATCATACACTCGATACCAGACTGATCATGCGTATGTCATCTGCATGGCCTCCCTCCTGCGCATTCTACTGACCCTGGGAGTTGCCACTACTTTAAGCAGTGCCGCACCAAATCCCAATGACATCATCATTTACGGTGATGTGTCGAATACGGTGATGTCGGTTGCTATGGCGCAAAAATTCCCAACCCCGGGCATCGACCAACTCGCAGCAGAAGGTCCCCCACAGCTCTACTTGCTCTCAGCGGATCCCGCAGAACAACACAACCTGTTGGAAGATGGGCCTATGATCACTGGCGAAATGAAAGCATTATTGGATCAAACCCTCAGCCGCTAACTCCTTATCGAGAAACCGGCCGCGCAACATTTAGGCCTCGTTGGGGAAGAGACCCGCAACTCTAGTGCGGCGTTTGCTTTCCTGATGCACGCGCTCGGCCATGTTGGTGGTCCGCAATTGGCGCCCTGCCCCGACTGACAGGGGCGACTGCGCCCACACGTTGTCCGGCACTTTCCACCACCTGCTTGCGGCTGAGGCTAGAACAAATCCTGCTGCGGGCTGTCCGGGCCGGGAGCGGGCTTTGGCGCGCCGATTTTCTCGTAAGCGGAGGGCAGAGCCATCCGGCCGCGCGGCGTGCGCATGACGTAGCCCTGCATGATGAGAAACGGCTCGTGAACTTCCTCGATGGTCGCGGAATCCTCGCCGACGGCCACCGCAAGCGAGTTGAGCCCGACCGGGCCGCCGCCGAATTTGTAAATCAGCACCTCGAGCAGGCGCTTGTCCATTTCATCGAGCCCTTGGGAATCGATCTCGATCATCGCCAAGGCCGCATCTGCGATTTTGCCATTGATGTGGCCCTCCCCACGGACTTGGGAGAAATCCCTCACCCAGCGCAGCAGCGCGTTGGCGACCCGCGGCGTGCCGCGTGATCTGGAGGCGACTTCCAAGGCCCCGCCGCGATCGATCGGAACGTCCAGCAGACCGGCCGAGCGTTCGATGATGAGCGCCAGTTCCTCGTGAGTGTAGTAGTCGAGCCGGTTCACCAGCCCGAAGCGCGAGCGCAGAGGCGCGGTCAGCATCCCGGAGCGGGTGGTCGCTCCCACCAAGGTGAAACGCGGAAGGTTGATCTGAATCGAGCGGGCCGACGGGCCGGAGTCGATTATGATGTCCAACCGGTAATCCTCCATCGCCGGATAGAGGTATTCTTCGATCGCCGGGTGCAGGCGGTGGATTTCGTCGATGAAGAGAATATCGCCCTTCTGGATATTGGTGAGGATGCCTGCGAGATCACCGGCTTTTTCGATCTGCGGGCCGGAGGTGGTGTGGAGTTGGGTCCCGGCAGCTTTGGAAATCAGGTTGGCGAGCGTGGTTTTGCCCAATCCCGGCGGACCGGAGAGCAGGACGTGATCGAGCACGTCGTCGCGGCGCTTCGCCGCCTCCAGCATCAGCAGCAGTCGTTCCTTCACCTTTTCCTGCCCGATGAACTCGGAAAACGCCGGCGGGCGCAGCGAAACCTCGAAGGCCGTGGCGGGCGCGGCGGTGGTCTGTTGGTAGAAATTCTCGGACATCGTGCGGACAGGCGGAATTGGAACCCAGCCCGTGGCTGGTGAGAAGTCCGAAAGTCAGGTCAAACCGAGAACCCCGCAATTCAATTCCCCGGCAAGGCATTCCGACCGAGCTTCCCCCCGAAAAAACCTTGATTTGGCCTTGCCACGGGCTTTCCGGGACCTAGATTCGCCCTCCGTTTTTCTTTCTCCCTCAGGCGGTTGGCGCCCCGGTGCCTGTGGGAATTTCCAATCGGGGCAATGTCGGAAAGAAAACGTAACCAAACTAACCTAACCCCAAACCACACAACACCATGAGTTCCGCCATCGCTGAACCCACCAACATTGAACTGAGCGACCTCATCGATTCCAAATTCCGCGAATTCCGCGAAGGATCGATCGTCAAGGGCATCATCCTCGACATTCGCCCGCAAGTCGTCCTCGTCGACATCGGCTACAAGTCCGAAGGAGCCATCCCGTCCAATGAATTCGAGGACGAGGAAATCGAAATCGGCGACGAAATCGAAGTGCTGCTCGAAAAACTCGAAAACGACGAGGGCATGGTTGTCCTCTCCAAAGAGAAAGCCGCCCACAAACAAAACTGGGAAAAAATCGTCAAAGTCTTCCAAGACGGCGGCCTCGTCCGCGGCAAGGTCAAGTCGGTCGTCAAAGGCGGACTCACCGTCAACGTCGGAGTCGAAGCCTTCCTTCCCGGTTCCCAAGTGGACATCATCCCGCCGAAGGACCTCAACGAATACGTCGGCAACGTCTACGAATTCAAAATCGTCAAGGTCAACGACGAGCGAAAGAACATCGTCATTTCCCGCCGCGAAGTCATCGAAGCCGAGCGCTCCGAGCA
This sequence comes from Luteolibacter sp., assembly GCA_041549835.1. Classification (GTDB taxonomy): domain Bacteria; phylum Verrucomicrobiota; class Verrucomicrobiia; order Verrucomicrobiales; family Akkermansiaceae; genus Luteolibacter. The sequence continues at coordinate 65,872 of JBFEQB010000009.1, forward strand.
ACGCCAGCAATTCCTCCAGTCCGTCAAGATCGGCGACAAGGTCACCGGCGCGGTCAAGAACATCACCGACTTCGGTGCCTTCGTCGACCTCCAGGGCATGGATGGTCTGCTCCACATCACCGACATGTCGTGGGGCCGCATCAACCATCCGTCGGAAATCCTACACATCGGCCAGTCCGTGGATGTCGTCATCCTCGACGTGGACCGCGAGAAAGAGCGTGTTTCGCTCGGCCTCAAGCAGATGTCCGACAACCCGTGGGAAGACATCGAGCGCAAGTTCCCGATCGGCCAGAATGTCAAAGGCCGCGTGACCAAGCTCCTTCCTTACGGTGCGTTCGTCGAAATCGAAAAGGGCGTCGAAGGCCTCGTCCACGTTTCCGAACTCTCATGGGTCAAGCGCATCACCCGCCCGAGCGACGTGCTCGAGATCGGTCAGGAAATCGAAGCCGTGGTGCTGGGTATCAGCATCGACGAGCAGAAGATCTCCCTCGGTGTCCGCCAACTCGAATCCAACCCATGGGACGAGATCGAACTCCGCTACCCGGTCGGTGCCACCATCAAGGGCCCGGTCCGCAACCTCACCGCCTACGGTGCGTTCGTGGAACTCGAAGAAGGCATCGACGGCATGATCCACGTCTCGGACATGTCCTGGACCCGCAAGATCAACCACCCGTCCGAAGTCCTCAAGAAGGGCGACGAAGTGGAAGCCATCGTGCTCGCCATCGACAAGGCCAACCAACGCGTCTCGCTCGGCGTCAAGCAAACCGAAAACGACCCATGGAGCCTCATCGACGAGCGCTTCAAGGTGGGCGATCTTGTCAAGGGCACGGTCGCGAAGATCGCCTCCTTCGGCGCCTTCGTCAGCCTCGACGGTGACATCGACGGCCTCATCCACATCTCGCAACTCAGCGAAGACCACGTGGAGAAGGTCAAGGACATCATCAAGGTGGGCGACGAGATCGAAGCCCGCGTCATCAAGGTGGACAAGGTGGAGCGCCGCATCGGTCTCTCTATCAAGGCCGTCGGTTACTCCGAAGAGCAGCTCAAACAAGAGAGCGCCAGCTTCGAAAGCCTCCGCCCGTCCAGCGAGATGGTGGGCCTCGAACAAGCGTTCAACCTCGCCTCCGCCGCTTCTTCCGAAGAGTGGAGCCCGGGCGAAGAGTAAGCCTCACGCGGTGGTCAACGACCGCCGTTCCAATCCAAAAAGCCGGACGGGGAAACCCGTCCGGCTTTTCTTTTGTCACCCGTCATGGGAATCACAGGAGTCCACCCATGCAGGTGGATGTCATCAATCAAAGGGGTCCACCCGGAATGCCCGGGGATTAAGTCGGATGTCGTGTCTAAAGGTCCAAGGTCTGAATGTCCAAAATCCGATATGGCTGACGTTCGAAACCATCGCAAAGCAAAAAAACAGAGGGTCTTTTGACCTTCGATACACCCAAAATCAAGCAGCCGCGCTCATCGAAATCGACCTTAATCCCGTGCCAGCATCGTAGCGGTCCGGCCCTCCTCCTCAAGCGCGGCGCAGATAGTCCGGCACTTGATCCCGCTGGGACGCCGGCGGCACCGCCGCGCTGGCGAAGGAGATCACCGCGCCCACGCCCGCCGCATGAGAGCCGCCGAGCCTCGGTTCCACATCAAGCTCGGGAAACCGGTAATGCGTGCGCCGTTTGATCAAGCAACGCACCAGCAGCGCCACCAGCAGGCCACCCGCGATCGCGGCAGCCGGAACCTCGAAGTTTCTCAGCCAATTGATATGCGGTTGGAGTTTTTCCATCATCGACGGATGATGTCCGGAAGTTTTCTCCACTCGGGGGCGAACCGGCAGCGCCTCGGTGGATTCGGCAGCGCCGCTCAGCATCCGCTCCATCCAGTAAATCCGGATCGACATCTGCACGAGAAACGCGTCGATCTGCTTGGATGGGTCCACGTATTTGAACGCCTGCATCACCGAACTCTCCATCGCCCGCCGCTGCTCCGCCACCGAAACCGTATCCGTGAGTGACGGACTCAAGTAGAGAACCGATCGCTCCGGAGCGCCCATGTGGTAGTAGACCACCGCCGCCGGACGACCCTCCGAGAAAAAACGCTCGATCAGTTCCTCCTCCCGCACCTCCCCCGGTATCTCCTGATCACCCTTGAACAGATATACAAACAGATCGATCGATGAGTCTCCGGAATGATAGTTCAAGAAACCAAGCCGGTCCCGGTAATCCACCCGGCTTAACAAGCGCTGTGGATCCACCAGAAAGGTCTCCGGGCGTGAACCAAAATATGCGGGCCAGAAGACCTCTGGAATTTCATTCGCCGGCGCTTCGGATCCGGCGATTTCCTCCACGGTCGGTTGCGAGAGGGTCAGCGGCTCCCCCTCCCCCTTTGGGATTCCCTCGGGAACCGGCTCTTCGCTTAGCAGCAGGCCTCCCGCCACCCATCCCCCCTTCTCCAAGCCGTCCCGCTGACCCTCGTCCCAAGCCGGAAGCCCCGGCTCCAAAAACGCCGCAGGAGCGGCCGCGCACATCACGTAGCAAACGAGCAAGCTCCGCCGGATGTTCATTCCGCCACCTCCTGCGTTTCTTCCTCCGTGGTTGCGCTCCGGTGTCCTGCACGAATCCGGCGGACCAAGTCTCCCAGCATCGCCGGCGGCAGGACCTTGCGTTGAAAGTGTTCCGGATCCCGGCGCGCCTGCCGGCTCCGCTTTGCGAGAACCCCCTCCAGATGGTTGAGCGCCCGGATGATACCCTCCGAATACCGTTCCTCCAGCCAGTGGGCGTGGGCGCGGGACAGACAATCGAAGGTGTCCGCCTCTTCTAGAAACGGGTCCAGCAGATATCCGAACACGATGCCCGCCGCCTTCGTTTCCGGATCGATCGTGAGCAGGATGCCCGCCTCGTTCGGCATTTCCACCGGCACATCTTCGAACGCGGAGCGGTTCAGCAGCCAAAACCCGAACTGCCGCAGATTCGCGATCTCTCCCAAGGCCCCGGTGTAAATAGCCACGAACACCTGCGGAAAACGTCGTGAAATCCGCTCCATCGCGGCTTCCACCCGCTCCCGGTCACCCCGCCTCAAGATCCCGGCGCTGTCCGTGAGCCGGCGCAGCCTCACTTCTTCCTCGCCGAAACGGCCATCCGCATCCGTCATCGAAAATCCACAATGGGGACACGAGGCCGCAGCTCGGTGGATTCGCTGGACGCATCGCGGACACTTCATGGCTTCAGGATGCGCAGTCTTATGAACCCACCGGTAGTCCGTCAAAGCGAAACGTTAAGAAATCCTGATTAATTCCCGGCTGTGCAGGCTTCACAAACCGACCACCGGACCTCACCCTCCATCCGAAACGATGCCCCACTTCACTGAGATTGACCGCGACGACTTCCGCAACCTGCTCGCGGAGATCGGGCAGGCGCGCATCCCCTTCGGCAAGTTCGGCATCAAGGCCTATCCGCCGGCCGGCGTCCCGATCATGGACCTTCCGCTGGAATACCTCGCATGGTTCCAAGAGCGCGGGTTTCCGAAAGGCCGCCTCGGCGAGTTGATGGCCCAGGTTTTCGAAATCAAGGCGGTCGGCATGGATTCGGTCTTCGATCCGCTGCGTCAAGCACAAGGCGGGCGTTTCCCGCTCCATGCACCACGCCGACGGTCCTTCGGATTCGAGTAAGCCCTCACGAAACCGGGCTGATAGGAGGCATGTGCGGCGGGCGCTTCCATTGCATAAGCAGGTTCGCCGCAAGAATCAATCCGCCACCGAAGAGCAGCGCCGGGGACAGCGATTCATTCGCGTAATTTCCGCCAACGAAACCACCGAGCATGGCAGGAAGGAACAGCACGTAGCCTGCCGTGAAAACGGGCTCGGTCGTATAGATGAGCCCCGCCTCGGTCGCCGAAACCCGCGGCTGCCAGATATTCATCAGCAGAAAGGCCCCAACGGAACAGAACACCACCAGGCCGCTAATAAGAACCAGCGCCCGGATGGACGCACCCGCAGTCCAACAAGCCGCCATCCCTGGCGCCGAGATGGCCGTGATCGGCACAAACAAAACCGCGATTCCGAGAAACATGACGAAGGTCACGGGGAGGCCGCGATTGCCCGCATGGCGCGGGTTTTCCAAGGCGAGAATCTGAAACGTGAAAAGGAAGGCAGCTCCCAAGGTTTCGATTTCACCGCGCCCGAGTCGCAACTGGTCCGGCCGCAAGCATGAAAGCACGCCTCCGCCAACCACCACCAGCAAGGTCGCGATCACCACCCGCATTCCGGGTTTCCGCTGCAATCGCAAACAGGCCCAGAGCGGAAGGAAAACGCAATAGGCCTGAGTGAGGAACGCGGAAGTGGAAGCATCGGTGTAGGCCAGCGCATCCGCTTGCAGCCACATGCCGGTTCCGCCCCAGAATGCCAGGATGAGGCCTTGTCTCACCTCGTCCGGCCCCGGACGTTTCCGCCCCATCACAAACGGCAACAAGAACACCGCACCAAGTCCGAAGCGCGCGCACTGCAGCCACGACGCGAGAAACCAGCTCGAAACGCCAGGCATGCGGGCCGCTTGCTCCAAGTGAAGGACCTTTACCAATGGAAAGCTCAAGCCCCACAGCGCACAGGTAACGATCAGCAAAATGACAGGCATGTTCCGGTGGCCACCATGCAAGCGCCAGCGCGCCCGGCAAGCTGCGAAATCCGCGAACTCATCCGAATGCAGCTCCAGCGTCGGCGGTCTGACGAACGCGTCACCGCGGGACCCTGTTCCATCAACCGGCGACTTTTCACGCTTTCTTCATTGGCATTTCACCGCGGCGGGTTGAAATCCTCCCATGTCCCGCGTCCTGTTGGTCGAAGATGAACCGGCTATTGCCGACACCCTGGTGTATGCTCTGGAAACCGAATGTTTCACCGTCACCCATGCAGGGACCGGCGCCGAGGCCCTCGCCGCGGCCGCCCGCGAACCGCATGATTTCGCCATCCTCGACATCGGCCTGCCGGACATGACCGGCCTCGATGTCTGCCGCCGCCTGCGCGAGACCTCCACCATCCCCGTGCTCTTCCTCACCGCCCGCGACGCCGAAATCGACCGCATCCTCGGTCTTGAAATCGGCGGCGACGACTACGTCACCAAGCCCTTCTCGCCGCGCGAAATCGTCTCCCGCGTCCGCGCCATCCTGCGCCGTGGAAACCACCAGCCTCCAACAAACCTCAAAACCCCGGAAAGCGGGCTCCATCACGACGCCTCGTCCATGCGCATCCACTTCGATGGCGCACCACTCGACCTCACCGCCCACGAATACAAACTCCTGCTCGTCCTGATCGAAAAACCCGGCCGCGTCTTCACCCGCGATCAATTGCTCGACAATGCCTGGCAGGACCCAGGCGCGGTGACCGACCGCACCGTGGACGCCCACATCAAGTCCATCCGCGCCAAACTTCGCGCCACACGCTCCGGCGCCGAAAACCTCATCGAGACCCGCCGCGGCCTCGGCTACAGACTCCACCCAAACTCATAATCACCGGGATTTCAGCATTTCAGCGTCCATCCAAATCATGCGCTTCACCCGGGTCACCCTGTTTTTTATCGCGTTCATCATCACGCTCGGCTTCTATCAGCTGGCGCGGCACTTTGTGACGGAGGTAGAGCCCCAGACCTTTCAGGCCACCGAGGAAATGATGGTGGACACCGCCAACCTGCTCGCCGAGATCGTGGCGGACGACTTGGAATCCGCGAAGCTAAACGCTGCGTTCAATAAGGCACACGCCCGCAAACTCAACTCCAGAATCTTCGACCACCTCAAACACCGAGTCGGCATCCACGCCTACATCACCGACGCGAAGGGCATCGTCGTTTTTGATTCCGATGGCGGCAAACGGCTGGGCCTCGACTA
>JBFEQB010000010.1:0-71241 GCA_041549835.1 Luteolibacter sp.
CATCAAGTCCATCCGCGCCAAACTTCGCGCCACACGCTCCGGCGCCGAAAACCTCATCGAGACCCGCCGCGGCCTCGGCTACAGACTCCACCCAAACTCCTAATCACTGGGATTTCAGCATCTCAGATTTTCAGCATTTCAGCGTCCATCCAAATCATGCGCTTCACCCGGGTCACCCTGTTTTTTATCGCGTTCATCATCACGCTCGGATTCTATCAGCTGGCGCGGCACTTTGTAACGGAGGTCGAGCCCCAGACCTTTCAGGCCACCGAGGAAATGATGGTGGACACCGCCAACCTGCTCGCCGAGATCGTGGCGGACGACTTGGAATCCGCGAAGCTAAACGCTGCGTTCAACAAGGCACACGCCCGCAAACTCAACTCCAGAATCTTCGACCACCTCAAACACCGAGTCGGCATCCACGCCTACATCACCGACGCGAAGGGCATCGTCGTTTTTGATTCCGATGGCGGCAAACGGCTGGGCCTCGACTACCGCTCCAAGCGTGACGTCTCCCTGACGCTCGCCGGCCGCTACGGCGCCCGCAGCACCCGCGACCATCCGGATGATTCCACCACCTCCGTCCTTTACGTCGCCGCGCCCATCGGCGGGCGGCAACACCCGTCCGGTGTCCTGACGGTTTACAAACCGCAACTCGACATCATGCCGCTGGTCCGTGAGAGGCGGCGCATCATCTATACCGCCTGCGGCCTGATCGGCAGCGGCATTCTATTCCTCATTGGTGCGGTCTTCCTCTGGTTGTTCCACCCCCTCGGAAAGATCACCGAATACGCTCGCGCCATCGAGCGCGGCGAGCGCCCGGCCAAACCGAAAATCGGCATCGGCCGCGAAGTCAACACCCTCGCCCGCGCGCTCGATTCCATGCGCGATTCGCTTGAAAACCGCAAATACGTCGAGCGCTACATCCAGACACTCACCCATGAGATGAAAAGTCCGCTCGCCGCCATCCACGGCGCGGCCGAACTGCTGCACGAAGACATGCCCGTCGAAACCCGCAAACGATTCATCGGAAACATCCGCGCCGAGACTGCTCGCAGCGAGCGTCTCATCAACCGTCTGCTCGAACTCTCCTCCATCGAAAGCCGCTCCGGCCTCGACGAGGCGGAGGAACTCGATTTCCGTGAGATCGTCGCCCGCGCCATCGATCAGGCCCGTCCGCTCGCGGAAATCGCCGGCGTCCGCCTGAACCCCGAAATCGCGCCGTCCCCACTGCCCGTCCACGGCGATTCCTTCATCCTCCGGGCCGCCGTGACGAATCTGTTGGAAAACGCCATCGACTTCTCGCCGCACGGAAGCGCCGTGGAAATCGAGCTACACCCCAGCGCGGACAACCTCGCACTCACCCTCCGCGACCACGGTGAAGGCATCCCCGACTATGCGCGGGAAAAAGTCTTCGAGCGCTTCTATTCTCTGCGCCATCCCGGTTCCGGCCGCAAGGGCACCGGCCTCGGCCTCACCCTCGTCCGCGAGGCCGCCGAGCTCCACGGCGGCTCGATCCGTCTCTCACCCGCCGAGGGCGGCGGCACCGTGGCCAGCCTGATCCTGCCACTCGGCTAATCCTCCCGGCCCTCTTCCTTCACCCGGATGTAGCGCTTGAAGACCAGCAGGCCCACCGGCGCCACTAGCACCATCAGGCCGATGATCAACCACATCATTTCCGGGTTCCGCTCCCCTTCCTCGGGGCAATAGCGCGCTAACAAGCCGCCGAAAGCAGCCCCGGTGATGAGTTTGCCGATCAGCAAGGGGACGTAGGACAACGAGGCATATGACGCTTCCTGCCCCTTCGGGGCGATGGACGAGGCATACTCGTAAACCCGTGGCGAATAGAATGCCTCACCCAGTGAAAACACGATCTGCCAGAACGCGATCATGACATAGTAGGGATGCACCGCGCCTTTCAGCCCGAGATAGCCGTGACCGATCGCCCGCCCCACCCAGCCGTCCGCCAGACCTTGGAACGCCGAGTGCGGAGTGAACATGAAAACGAATGAAGCCGCGGTGATGAATCCGCCGAGGATCACCATCGAATAAGCGGAGTATTTCCGCGTCAGGATCCCGATGGCCGGGGCCAACACCAGGATGAGAATGCCGTTGATCGCGTTCAGGCTCCCCACCCCGGCATCCTCACCAAGTTCCTGAATCGCGAAGGGCGGCAGCACGTAGTCCATCACATTGAAAACCACTTTGAGAAAGCCGATGAACATCAGGAACATCAACAACCGGTAGAAACCCTGGGTCTTCACCAAACCGGCGAACAAACTCACGATCGAACGCGCCGCATCCGCCACCGTGAGTCCCACGGATCGGAAAAAACCCGCCTCGGGATACTTGATCTCCTCCTCGGTCACCACCAGTCCCTGGTCAGTCATTTCAGCCCCCCGACGAATCAGGACAATCAGCGGAAGCATCAGCAACTCGATGGCCATGCTCACCAACAGCAGTGTGCGGTAGCCACTGATGTCGCCAGATAGAAACGGCACGTTGATCAGGCCTTCCGCATCGGTCGCCCGGCGCACTCCGTCGAACACAAAATACCCGACCATGAAACCGAAATTCATGATCGCGTAAAACACCGAAAAGGCGACCGAACGCTGGCTTGGCAGCGCGAAGCGCCGCAGCGCCGCCACCAGCACCGGGGTGCAAAGGGCCTCACCGATCGCCAGCGGAAACAATCCCGCCGCCAACGCCAACGCCGGACTGGTGGTCACCACCATGATCAGGCGGGTCAACACGCAGAGACTCACGCCGATGAGCAAGGTGCGCCGCAGCCCCAGTGCATCGGTGATCGATCCCGCCAGCAGCGTGGATACCGACATGATGATCGCCCAGACGACCACCAGGTGCAGAGCGTCCGCATATTCGAATCCCATGTCGTTGGCCAGCCACAGGACCAGCGTCACATTGAGCACCTTGTAGGCGGTGACGCTGAAAAACTTCAGTCCGAAGGTGAATCCCATCTCGCGGGGCGCACCCCGGAGCTTGATCATCGAGAACAAACTCACACCGAAGATGCAGCCGGCGATGATCGCGCCCGGCCAGAAGCCGATGCCAAGTTTCGCCGCCGATGCCCAGCCCGCACCCGCGCTCAGCACCAGAAGAAAAAGCACTTTCAAGACCTCCATCGCCGGGCGGACGGGAGCAGCGGTTCCGGTCGGCGTCGATTGGCTCATGCGGAGGGAGTGGGAGGTGAACTGCGCTACGGATGAAGAGAAAACTCAATGCCCTTCGCCACGGGCGAGGAGTTCCTCTTCCTCCTCATGCGAGTGGATTTGCAGGGAAACCTGCACCCCCTCCTTTTCCGCGGCCGCCTTGAGCACGTTGCGGATCGCCGAGGCCGTGAATCCGTTCCGGCCGATCAACATGGCCACGTCCTGACTCGCGAGCACCAGTTTGAACCGCAGCTTCTTGGGCGCGAGCTCGGCCACTTTCAACTGCGCCTGTGAGGGATCTTCGATCAACTTCACGGCCACATACTCGAGAAAGCTCCTCAATCGTTCGGTGACGGGTTCCATGGCCGGAGCTTGAACAGGGATCGCCTTCCCGGCAAGCCTCGGTAATCGCGTCAGTTTGTGCGCTTGCCAGCGGCGGGGGTGCCCGCCATTTTCCCGCCCATGTCACGCCAGCACCGCATCACGATCCTCGCCGGAGACGGCATCGGCCCCGAAGTCATGACCGAAGCCGTCCGCGTCCTTGAAGCCGTCGAAACGAAATTCGGCTTCACGGTTTCCCGTAGCGAGCACCTCGTCGGCGGTGCCGCCATCGACGCCACCGGCCACCCGCTGCCGCCGGAAACCGTGCAAGCCTCGGAACAAGCGGACGCCATTCTCTTCGGCTCGGTCGGCGGCCCGAAATGGGAGAACCTCCCGCCCGACATCCAGCCCGAGCGCGGCGCGCTGCTGCCGCTGCGCAAGCACTTCGGCCTTTTCGCCAACCTCCGCCCCGGCGTCTGCCTGCCCGCCCTCACCCACGCCTCGCCCGTCAAACAGGAACTCATCGCCGATGGCTTCGACGTGCTCTGCGTCCGCGAACTCACCGGCGGCGTCTATTTCGGCTCGCCCAAAGGCCGCCACGAGGAAAACGGCGAACCCGTCGCACTCGACACGATGATTTACAAGAAGAGCGAGATCGAACGCATCCTGCGCGTCGCCTTCACCGCCGCCATGGGCCGTAAGAAACAACTGCTCTCCGTGGACAAGGCAAACGTGCTCGCCTCCTCCGTGCTGTGGCGCGAGACCGCCGTGGAAATCGCGAAGGAGTTCCCGGAAGTCGAGCTGTCCCACATGTATGTCGACAACGCCGCGATGCAGCTCATCCGCCGCCCGGGATCCTTCGACGTGCTCGTCACCGAGAACCTCTTCGGCGACATCCTCTCGGACGAGATGGCCATGATCTCCGGCTCGCTCGGCATGCTGCCGTCCGCCTCGCTCGGCACGCAGAATGAGAACGGCCTCTATTTCGGCATGTATGAACCGTCCGGCGGTTCCGCTCCTGACATCGCCGGCCAGGGCATCGCCAACCCGATCGCCCAGATCCTCTCGCTCGCCATGTTGCTGCGTTTCTCGCTCGGAGAAACCGCAGCCGCCGACGCGATCGAAGCCGCCGTGGCCAAGTCCATCGCCGATGGTTTCCGCACCGGCGACATCGCCACCGGCCGCGACAGCGAGACCAAGGTCGGCACCACCGCCATGGGCGACGCCGTGCTGGCGAGGCTCTGAGGAAGCGGGACCTCGCTGTCCCGCTCTTCCTCTATCTGAAATGCCGGACAGGAATGGCCCGCCTCCGGTTTATTCTTCCAAAGATCCGCGCGATTCGCGACGTATTGGGCACGGACATGCGTTTTTACCTCATCATCGCCTGCACCGGATTGGCTCTCGCGGTTTCCTCCTGCGAGTCCTGGCGTTTCAACGCTCCGCTGGATGACCTCGCCATCCGCACGCCGGGCACATGGAGCGCCGCCTCGAAGGGTAGCCAAGGCAAAATCTCCACCAGTTGGCTTGTGGAGTTCGCCGAACCGGAACTCACCCGCACGGTCAATGAGGCCCTTGTTTACAACCGAAATCTCAAGGCGGCCGCAGCGCGTCTGCGCGAAGTGGAGGAGTCCTCCATCATCGCGCGCTCACGGATATTGCCATCGGCGGGACTCTCCGGCGGCACCTCGGTCACCGATTCGGCCGACTCCTCCACGCGCCAGAGCCATTCGCTCAGTCTGGCCGCCTCGTGGGAGCCGGATCTTTGGGGACGCCTGCGGAATCTAACAAACGCCGCGGAGTCCGAGGAGCGCGCGGCCATTGAAGACTTTCGCGGGGCACGACTCTCGCTCGCGGCCAACACGGCCAAGGCATGGTGCAACCTGATTTCCGCCGAGCAGGAAGTCACGCTCGCCAAGGTCACGCTCGAATCGTTCGAGAAAAACCTCCGCATCATCGAGCGGAATTACAAAGGCACCGGCGAGGGCGCGCTCGACATCCAGTTCGGCCGCACCAACGTTTCCGCCGCCCAACGCGCCGTGGAGTCCCGCCAACTCGACCGTGCGGAGGCTGCTCGATCGCTGGAGCTCTTGCTCGGCCGCTACCCGTCCGGCAGCACCCGCAACAGCCGCGATTTACCGAAACTCGCCCGCACCGTCCCCGCCGGTCTGCCCGCCGATCTGGTGGACCGCCGACCGGACCTTGCCGCCAGTCGCGCCCGACTCTTTGCGAGTGCCCGGCGTGCGGATGCCGCCCGCAAGGCGCTCCTGCCATCATTTTCCATCACCGGCGCGGGCGGCACCTCCACGACTACGCTCGCCGATCTGCTTGATTTCGGCGGTCTCACCACCACCATCGCCGCTCGATTTTCCCAAGTCATCACCGAGGGTGGCGCTGTCTCCGCCGAGGCCCGCGCCGCGCTCGCCCGCAATGACGCTCAACTTCAAAACTACGCCCAGACCGCGCTCGAAGCCTTCCGCGAGGTGGAGTCCGCCCTCGCCGCCGACCGCTCGCTGGCGGTTCAGGAAAAGTTCCTCGCATCCGAGCTCGAACAAGCGGCCCTCGCCGAAAAGCAAGCCGAGCGCGACTATTCGGAAGGCGTCAACCCCAACATCCTGTCAGTGCTCGAAGCCCAGCGCCGCGCCAACAACGCCCGCGCCAGTATGATCCGCCTGCGCAACCAGCGCCTCCAAAACCGCATCGACCTCCACCTCGCACTCGGTGGCGATTTTCAGACCGAGCCGTCCTAACTGGCGGAAATCCACGGTTTCCGAAACATTGCAATGCCAGACTTCGTATTTGGCAATGGCGGGAATCGAAACGACATTCCTCCGCCCCCACCGTCATGTTTGTCCGCATCCTCATTCCCGTCATGATCCTCGCCGCAGGCTTCGGCGCATGGAAGTGGCTCGGCATTCCCGTCGAGGAGCCCACGCCGGTCCATCAGCCGCCGCAAAAGCTCAAAACCGAGCGCCTCGTGCTCTCCCTCACGGATTTCCCCGTGATTCTGGAAACCCAAGGAACCATCCGCGCCCACCACACCACCACCATCACGTCGCTGGTGCCCGGAACGATCAAAACAGTGAATCCATGTTTCGAGGACGGCGCGTTTTTCAATCAGGGCGACATTCTCGCCGAACTCGATCCCGCGGATCTCCGGGCCTCCCTGACCGCCGCTAAATCCCGCCTCGCCCGCGCCGAAGCCACTCTGGCCCAGGAAGAGGCCCGTGCCAAACAGGCGAAACTCAATTGGGAGGACATCGGCTATGAGGAAGAGCCGTCGCCCCTCGTGCTGCGCATCCCCCAGCTCAAGGAAGCCAACGCCCTCGTCACTTCCGCCCGTGCCGACCTCGACCAAGCCACCCGCAATCTCGAGCGCGCGAACATCCGCGCGCCTTTCGATGGACGCGTGAAAGCCCGCCTCGTAGGTCTCGGGCAGGCCATTGGTGGGACCACCCCGCTCGGTGAGGTCTTCGCCACCGACTTCGCGGAAATCCGCCTGCCCCTCGCGCCGGGCCAACTCCCCTTCGTGAATCTCCCCACCCGCGAGGACGACGCCCCGGTCAATGTCACTCTCACCGATGCCCTCGGCAATCCATCGGGCCAATCCGGAGACGCTTGGAACGCCCGAATCGTCCGCACCGAAGGCACACTTGATGAAAACTCCCGCGAGTTGTTCGCCATCGCCCGCATCGACGATCCTTTCGGCCTCGTCTCCAAAAAGCCCGAACTGCGCATCGGCCAACCGGTTCGCGCCGCTGTGGAAGGCATCGTGCTCAAGGGCGTCTTCGTCATTCCTCGCGATGCATTGCGCGGCATCAACCGGATCTATCTGATCGACAAAACCGAGCCCGCCATCATCAGGACAGAGATTCATCCGGTCTGGAGCAACCCGGAGATCCTTATCGTCCGCGAAGGCCTGCAAGCCGGCGACTGGCTCGCTACCTCCCGCCTGCCCTACGCCCCGAACGGAGCGCCCGTCGAAATCATCGAACCGCGCATCGCCGCCGATGATTTGCCCGCCTCCGCCGCCGGCAGTTCCAGCGGATCCTGATTCGTGAGCGAAAAATCCGGGACTCGTTGAGAATTCGCCAACCCGGATGGATTTTGGCAGCCATCGACAAAAGGCGCAGGTCTTCGTCTTCCGGCAACGGCCTTTATTGGTTTGCCCAGCCATTTCGCCTGCTAGCAAATCGAACGTTTCTTCTCGCTGGAATGGATCATGGTCTTTCGCTCAGATCAATTCCATGCGGCTCGCACCTGTTTTCCAGAAACACCCTCTCAATGATGAGTTGGCCAATCTTTCGCTTCAACGGTCTGATTTCGAGGCATTTCAGCCCTCTTAGACCAGCTAAAGTTTCAATCGTCTGCTGGCTCAGTTCCCCGGAACCACGTCACTTTCGCCGGGTGCCGAAGAAGGGGCCGCCATCTGCCTGAGCAGATCGCGATAGGCTTTCGCGAACCGGCGGCCGATCTCCTGCTGGGATGTGGAATTGTAATGCAGGCTGTCGCCGATGTGGCCCTTCAGGTCGCGTGCATCGACGCATGCGGTGAGTCGCCGTTTCTGTGGCAAACGGAGTAGGATTTCGTTGATCTCGCCGGTAAAGCGAAAGCGCTTCGCCTTGTCGCTCTCGGCAATGAAGGAACCGATGGTGCATACGATCACCGGAAGATCCGGATTTTTCAGATCCCGGCGGTAACGATCAACAAGATCGAGCAATCGCTCCTCGTAGACCGCGACCTGAGCTTCGGTCATGGCGTCCGATTCACCCTGAAGCCAGAGTATGGCACGAACGACCGTGGGACGCGGTGAGCACTCCGCCGCATCCTCCAGCATCTCGAGCGAGAGCGTATAAAGGTCTCCGGCAGGCGCGTAGGTTTTGATCGGAACCCCTCCCTTGGCGGCGGGGACGAGGCCGATCGCCGCATCCGGCGAGTGGCCGAGTAGGGATTTGGAGAAACTCATCCCCGGCCCCGTCCCGGAGTTGTCGCTGCCGTCAATCGCATCCGGTGTGCCGACGGCGTGAAGCGGGTCGCGGGCGACGAACCACTTGCGCTCGGTCGGGTGGAGGAAGAGGATCCGGGCATCGGTCGCGGAGTTCAGGTCAATGGCCCCGCGGCCCTTCATGTTGGACTGTCCCACCAGCAGGAACAGCCCAAATGTCCCATCTTCGGGCAAGGAGGTGAAATCGGCGGGCACCAAGGGTGGCTGGGCCTCTCCCCCGCGGCTTCCTTGAGCGGAAAGTGGACCTGAGAGTCCCGCGAGGGCCACGGCAACGAGGGCGGCGGCGGACGGTCGGAGCGGACAGCGGGATGGGAAAATGCGCATGCCGGATGCTAGGAACCCGCTTCCCCAAATGCGAGGAATTTGCGTTTTCCTCGAGCGCGGACGTGTTGCCTGAGGCTCTGGCTATTTCTTCTTTTGCAGCCGGGGCCGGTGCAAAACCGGACAGCAACGGAGCAACAGCGGATTGCCTTGCAATGGCTTCGAAACAGATGGCGCCGAGCGGCTTGTTGGTGACACTCGCAAATCGTCCGTAGAACACAGCTCTGCCCGAGAGCAACCGGAGCGGCGGGTGAGATGCCAGAGGGCAATGCCCGGGCCAATGCGATAAACTCCGGGGGTGGGGGCGGAGTTCCCGAGGGCGCGGGATTACCAGAGGATTCTTGTTTATCAGAGGCTGCCAGCGTGAAAAGAAACAGCTGGTCCTCAAACGCTCCGCCCGACTCCGTCGCATCATCCAGTTCGACGGCCTCGACTACGAGATCGCATCCATATCCCGCAAATCGGTCACCTTGATCCCCCCATTCCTCAATCTCTGCTGTTCTGAAACATTCACCAAACTAACAGGATCGCCGATTCTCGGCCATTTCACGTTCTAGTCCGTCCGCTTTTGCTCCGGCACCCCACTCGATGAGCTAGGAGTTGCGCTACCCGTCGATTAAGCATAGGTAATTCGCTTGATGAGCCCACATTTCCTTCGACTGAAGACCCTTGCCTGCCTTATTGCCGCGTTTTCCACCTCACAGGCTGACGCCAAGCCGCTCAAAGTTTTCATCTTGTGCGGCCAGTCGAACATGGAAGGGCACGCCCAGACGATGACCTTTCCCGCCATGGCCAAAGACCCGTCGGTCGCGGACCTCTACAAGGAAATGATCGGCGCCGATGGCAAACCGATCGTCTGCGACGACGTCTGGGTTTCCTATGCCTACGGCGACTTTGGCGGTAACCCGATCGGTAAGAAGGTGGGCAAGTTGACCGCCGGCTTCGGCAGCCAACACCACGTGGGAACCGGCAAGATCGGTCCGGAGTTCTCATTCGGCATCACCATGCAAAAGGAACTCAACGAGCCGATACTGCTGATCAAGAATGCCTGGGGTGGCAAGAGCCTGATGGTGAACTTCCGCCCACCGAGTGCGGGTGAGATCGACAATGAAAGAGCCAAGGCGGTGGCGGGCGACTATTACGACCACACGATCAATCACGTGAAGGAAGTGCTGGCTGATCCGAAGCAGGTTTATCCGGATTATGATCCCAAGGAAGGCTATGAGCTGGCTGGCTTCGTCTGGTTCCAAGGCTTTAACGACATGGTGGGCGACTATCCACGGGTGGCCCCTGAAGCCGGGAAAAAAAGCCCGAAGGATTATTCGGAATACAGCCGCCTGCTCGCTTGCCTCATCCGCGATGTACGCAAGGACCTGTCGGCACCGGAGTTGCCCTTTGTGATCGGAGTGATCGGGGTCGACGGTGACCAGGCGAATGAGAATGTCGAGTCGCTGCGCAAGAGCATGGCGGCACCAGCGGAAACCGAGGAATTCAAGGGCACGGTCGCCAATGTCTTCACCCATACCTACTGGCCTACAGAGCTCGATGATGTGCTGAGCAAAGTCTCGGGAATCAAAAATGCAGCCAAGGCCCAATCAAAGAAGCTCAAGAACGGCAAATTGCCGGCAGAGGAAATCAAAGCGAAGCAAACCAAGCTGGCTGAGGAAACGCAGGCGAAGATCAAGCAGGCGCTGACTGAGGATGAGTTGTTCCTGCTCCAAAACGGGATTTCAAACCAAGCGTTCCACTATCATGGATCCGCCAAGTTCTTCGCACGCGTCGGCCAGGCCTTCGCCAAGGCACTGCTGGACTTGGACAAGCGCCACTGAGCGCCGGGGTCCGCGGGACGTGGGGTCAAAATACGAGATGGCATGAGGTTGCCAGACGGGGGCGTTCGACAAGATCAAGGCAGCGATCGCCCGCATCAACACTCCAGCTGGCCGCTGCCTCCGCCCAGCTCACAGTGTATTGGTGAGGCCTGGGGGATGCGCAACCACCCGCTCTAGTCTCAACGCGAAAAAGGATGGTTCACACCAAGCGTGCACAGCCACCACCCCAAAAAGGCGAAAGCCGCCTAACCTCCTGAGGCTAAACGGCTTTCATTGGTTGCGGGAGTAGGATTTGAACCTACGACCTTCAGGTTATGAGCCTGACGAGCTACCTGGCTGCTCCATCCCGCGATTGGAACCATGCGCCTTTCGGCGCGGGGCGGGATGATTAGAGCCGGTCCGTGTAACAGGCAAGGGAAATTTTGCCTTTCCCGGAAGTTCGTGCTTTTTTCACGGCGTGATGCCCTCCTTGAACCCGCCCACCGTCCTTTCCACCACCGCTTGGCGGGCGCGGGAGGAGGAGCATCGGGCAAGGGCGACGGCCCACACCCATCCCACCCGGAGGCGCAGGGACCGTGGACTGCCACATCCCATCGCCGATTTCCTGTTCGAATACTATCCGTTTCCCCTGTCGCTTTTGGAGAAGTGGCATCCAGGCATCGGCGTGGCGCTGGAATGGGCCGATTCTCCGCCGGCACCCTTCGCCGGGCGCTGGTATGCGCATGAAAACGGACTGCTGTATGCGGATCCGGCTCGTCTCACGGAGAAGGAGCGCCAACGCCTGTCATGGACCGGCGAATTGCTGGAGGCCACCCGCGACCGCGCGCCGAATTTCGCCTGCCACGGACTCCACGAGTGGGCGATGGTCTATCAGGGAGAGGATGTGCGCCATGAGAAAACGCTGAAGCTGCGCCTGCCCCAAGCTGAGATCGACGCGGTGGTCGAGACCCGGCCGGTGTGCTGTTCGCACCACGATGCGTTCCGGTTTTTCGCGGTTGGCGCGCGTCCGCTGAATCATCTTCAGCCGACTCTTGATTCGCGGGTTCTGCTAGAGCAACCGGGATGCCTGCACGCCAATATGGATCTCTACAAATGGGCGGCGAAGATGATGCCATGGACGGGCTCCGGATTATTGCTGGATTGCTTCGAGCTGGCCATGCAACTCCGGGAACTCGACATGCGGGCCAGCCCGTATGATCTGAGCCATTGGGGATTCCAAGCGGTGCGCATCGAGACGGTCGAGGGACGGAGGGCGTATGAAAACGAGCAGAGGTTTCTGGCGGCAAAGGCCGGACCGCTGCGTGACAGACTGATCGAAGCGATCAGGAAAACCCTGCGTCCGGTCTCCTGAGCCGGCGGCATCAGACTCCCTGCCAGCCGAGTTTCTGGCGGAGCCCCTCGTAAAACGACCCCCCTTCGAGCCGCAGCAGGTGGAAGGAGCGGTCGGACTTCCGAACCTCGATGCGGTCGCCGGGCTCGATGTGCATGCTTTCCCTACCGTCCACGGTGAAAATCATGGGGCCGGTCTCCTGATCGTCGGCGCACAGCTCCACGACACTTGAATCCGATAGAACAAGCGCACGCTGGCCGAGACTGTGTGGACAAATCGGGGTGATGAGGAAAACCCCCGCCCCGGGTGCGATGAGCGGGCCGCCGGCGGACAGGGAATAGGCTGTGGATCCGGTGGGGGTGGCCACGATCAGGCCATCCGCGCGGTAGCGGTTGAGCAATTCATCGTTCACCCGGGCGATGAGTGAAACCATTCGGCCGGTGTCGCCGCGGGCGAGCGTGACTTCGTTGAGCGCAGTGAATGAGATCCGGTCCCTGCCCGAACAATGCACGACCGCTTCCAGAAGCGTGCGGACACTGGTGCTGAAATGCCCTCCGGCAAGTGCGTCCGCAAACAAGCCGACTTCGTCATCAGTGCAGCTTGTTAGAAAGCCGAGAGTTCCGATGTTGATTCCGGCGACGGGTTTCTCAAAAGCCCCGAGACGCGATACAGCATGCAACATTGTGCCATCGCCGCCGATCACCGCCGCCATGTCCACGTTTCGCGAAAACGATTCGGCCGGAATTCCGTCGCTTTCACCCGCCAGAGCCGCGGTATCGACATCAAGCACCGTGTTGATCCCTTTCGCGGCCAGCGCCTCCCGAAGTACCCGGATGGTGGGAATGGAACCGGGTTTGTGGGGATTGGCGAGGATTCCGACGTTCACGATGGAGTCATCCTAAGGCTCGGAAGGCCCCGCTGGCAAGCTGGGGAACCGAAGGGTTTGCGAGATTCCTCATCCACCGAAACGACCAAGGATCGGCGCGAGATTCTCCGCCGTCCGGTCGGGCCACATTTCCCGCGGAGTGAAGACTGCGGCATCGAGTGACCGATGAGCCGCGCTTGTCGGAACCTCCGGAATCATGGGAATCACACTCCGGACGATCTTTTTCGCAAGCGCGCTGTTGGCATGCAGATTCTCGATCACCGCGTCCACTTCCACCGCGACTTCATCTTCTTTCCAGCAATCGTAATCCGTCACGAGTGCGAGCGCTGCGGCGGAAATCTCCGCTTCACGGCAAAGCCGAGCCTCCGGAGCGTTCGTCATGCCGATGATGTCGGCCCCCAGCATCCGGTGCACCGCAGCCTCCGCGCGGGTCGAAAACGCCGGTCCGTTCATGCAAAGATACGTTCCGGCATCGTGCAATCTGGGTGCCAGCGGACTCGCGGCGGCAAGCAGCAACCCGCGCAGATCTCCGCAATAGGGATCCGCGAATCCAACATGTGCGGCGATGCCGTTGCCGAAAAACGTGTGTTTCGCACCAGTACCGGTGCGGTCGATCAATTGGTCAGGCACCACGATGTCTCGTGGTGCGAGCGGCTCCTGCAGACTACCTACCGCCGTGACCGAAATCAACCAGCGCACTCCAAGTGAACGCAATGCCCAGATGTTCGCCCGGTGATTGATTTCATGAGGCAGCAGCCGGTGCCCCACCCCATGGCGGGGCAAAAAGCAAACCCGCCGCCCGTCGATCTGACCGACAATGACCTTGTCGGATGGATCGCCAAACGGCGTCCGGATCGAACGGGCCTCGATCCCCTCCAAGCCCTCCATTTCATAGAGTCCGCTGCCACCGATCACACCGACCGCCGTCTCTCCGCTGTTTTCCGAAGTCATGAGCCACGCGATAGCCTATCCAACGACGAACCACAAGGGAGAGCTCTCCCGTTTTTGACGGGATAGCGGATGAAATCGCACGGGCCGATTCGCGAGACCCCACCGGAAGCCCGGAAATCAATCCCTCGTGAGCGGGCTCTGTACACGATAGCCCTGATCACGGGCGACATATCCGGCAGCCGCGCCTGCGGCAAGCGGCAGACAGGAGGAAATCGATACCGCGCCGACGACGACAAACAGGAGCCTGATGATATTTAGTTTCATGGGAGGGTAAAATTTAACCTCCGCAAATCTAGCGAATTTCCGGGCCGGATGCAAGTAACGAAAATGGCCAGCTGACGCGCCATGCGGGAACACTCGTCCCCACGTCTCCCCGTTGGAGCAGGCGGTTCCTTTCCAAAAAACCCTTCCATCGGGATTCGACAATCGCCCCTTGACCCCGAGTCCCCCGGCCTCTACCTAGGCCGCCGCATGGGATTTGACACACTTGGGCTCTCCGCAGCCGTCCTGGAAGCCATTGAGGAATCCGGTTACACCACCCCGACGCCCATCCAGGCGCAGG
The DNA here is from genome assembly GCA_041549835.1 of Luteolibacter sp. Lineage (GTDB taxonomy): Bacteria > Verrucomicrobiota > Verrucomicrobiia > Verrucomicrobiales > Akkermansiaceae > Luteolibacter. Next base: position 14,373 of record JBFEQB010000010.1, read on the forward strand.
CCATTCCGATCATCCTCGAAGGAAAGGACGTCATCGGCGCGTCCCAGACCGGCACCGGGAAAACCGCCGCCTTCGCGCTTCCGACACTCTCGAAGATCACCAAGATGGGCAAACCCCAGATCCTCGTGCTGGAGCCGACCCGCGAACTGGCTCACCAAGTGGCCGAACAATTTGAGAAATACGGCAAGCACACCGGCATGACGGTCGCATTGCTCTACGGTGGCGTCGGTCTCGGCACCCAGTCCGAACAACTCGCCGCCGGCGCCGATATCGTCGTCGCCACCCCTGGCCGCCTCGTTGATCATTTCTACCGCACCACCATGCGCTTCGGAGAAATCAAGGTCCTCATCCTCGACGAGGTGGACCGCATGCTCGACATGGGTTTCCTCCCGCAGGTCCGGAAAATCGTCAACCTCTGCCCGTGGGAAGGCCGCCAGACGCTGTTCTTCTCCGCCACCATGCCGCCGGCGATCCAGACCTTCGCCCAATGGTGCCTGACAGATCCGACCAGCATCGAGATCGCCCGCACCTCCATTCCGACCACCGTCACCCATGCGTTCTATCCGGTGGCCATGGATCAGCGCGACGAGCTGTTGCTCGAACTCCTCAAACAAACCGAATACCACTCGGTGATGATCTTCACGCGCACCCGCAAGGAGGCGGACCAGCTCACCTCGCTCATCAAGTCCACCGGCCAGGCCAAGGTCGCAGCCATGCACTCGGACATCAACCAGGTGGACCGCATGAAGGCCCTCGCCGGCTTCAAGTCGGGCGATTATGAAATTCTCGTCGCCACCGACGTCGCCGCCCGCGGCATCGACATCTCCGGCGTTTCGCACGTCATCAACTACCGCGTCCCGGAAAACGCCGAGGACTACGTCCACCGGATCGGCCGCACCGGCCGTGCCGAGGCCGAGGGCGACGCCTTCACCATCCTCACCGCCGACGAACTCGACTTCGCCAAGTCGGTGGAAATTTTCATCGATCAGACCATCCCGCGCCGCAAGCTCGAGAACTTCGACTACATCTACACCGCGCTGCTTGACGACTCGCCGATCAAACCGGTGCGCCGCAAAAAAGGCGGCGGCGGCAAGAAAAAGCGGAGGTGAGAGATTATTCGTTAAATGTTATTCGTTATTGGGAAACGTCATCGCAATAGCCGCTAACCCTTAACCAATGATGTTCCCTCATGCGAGTCCTCGCCATCGACCCAGCCGTTAGAAACACCGGTTACGCCGTGTTGGAAGGCGATCCGCGCAAGCCGAAGGTGCTCGGATACGACGTGATCTCGATCCCGAAAGCCCTCATCCAGTCCGCCGCGCTCGCGGCCGTGAGGACGCACCTCGCGAACCTCATCGCGAAATTCCAACCCGACGAAGTGGCCGTCGAGGGCATCATCTACGTCCAGTCCCACCAAACCGCGATCACCATGGGGGCCGCCCGCGCCGCCGCGCTCATCGCAGCCGCCGATCACGGACTGCCGGTTTACGAATACGCGCCGCGCAAGGTGAAAAGCGCCGTCGTCGGCAACGGCAACGCCGACAAAGGCCAGGTCGCCTTCATGGTCCGCGCCTTGTTAGGACTATCAGAAACCCCGCCGCCGGACGCCGCAGACGCACTCGCCATCGCCATCGCCCACCTCCAGGCATCCGACCCCCTCAAGGCCAAACTTCTCGACCGCCGCCTCGTCTAATCCTGGTGGCGGTTTTCAACCGCCAGGCTCGTCAGCAAAACCTCCTCGCCTTGCTCGAAATCCTCCATCTCCCGAATCCCGTTTCCTACGCCGAAGGCCTCCGCCTGCAGCAACAACACGTGGATGCCATCCTCGCCGGCACCGGCCGCGACACCATCCTCCTGCTGGAGCACGAGCCCGTTTACACCATCGGCCGCCTGCGCGACCAATCCTCCCTGCGCGACTCCGCCGCACTCCCCTTCCCCGTATTCGAGACCAACCGCGGCGGCCAAGCCACCTATCACGGCCCCGGCCAACTCGTCGGCTATCCGATCCTCGACCTGAACCCGCACGGCCGGGACCTCCACGCTCATCTGCGCCATCTTGAGGACGCCCTCATCCGCGCCTGCGCCGTTTTCGGAGTCAAGGCCGGCCGCCGCGAAGGCCTCACCGGCGTCTGGGTCGAGAACCGTAAACTCGCCTCCATCGGCGTGGGTGTTCGGAAATGGATCAGCATGCACGGCTTCGCCGTCAACATCACCCACGAAAGCCTCCCGCCGTTTTTCGCCATCACGCCCTGCGGGCTCGATGGAGTGAGCATGACCTCCATGGAAGCCGAAGCGGGACGACCGATCAACGTATCCGAAGCAGCCGAAGTCACAGGAAATGAACTCCGCCGGATCTTCGGTTGATTCTCAGCGCTGGGAAACCACCGGATTCGCTTTGAGCAAGGCAGAGTAGTCGATCAGGATGTTTTTCGCCTCATCCAGAATGATGTCCTCGGCCGGGGCCCCAGCGAGTTCCGGGTCTTCGTCCGAATCAGGATCCGCGTCCTTGGCCTGAGCATCCGGTTTCACCGGATCGCCAAGCCCCGGTTTGGAAACGTTCTTGAGCGTGACCTCATAAGCCACAGGCGGCGATTCATTGCGGGCGAGTCGCGCCTTCTTCAGTGCTTCCTTGCGCGCTTTGAGTTCGTCCTTCTCCTTCTTGCGCAATGCCTCGTTGAGAGAAACTGATTTTTCCCCGCGCATTTTTTTCAAGCGCTCGATGTCGGTCTTCAACTCGATGAAATCCGGATCTTCCGAAACGCGGCGATCCGAATGGGCGCGCAGCGCCACAAGATATGAATGGACCCGGCCGGACTCCTGATAGGTCGCCGGCTTGATGGTGTCCCATGGCAGCGGGTTCCCGAGATCCGACTCGCCGATCTCGGGCAGGTCCGTCAGCGACGGAATGACAATATCCGCCTTGACGCCCTCAAGCTGGGTGGACCTCCCGCTGGGTCGATAGAACTTACTGACAGTCACTTTCAACGCCCCTGGATCCGAACCCGGAACCATCCCCTTCTGGGCCATCACCCGGGATAGCGGAACGATCGTCTGCACCGTTCCTTTACCGAACGTCGAACTATCCCCGGCGATCACCGCCCTACCGTAATCCTGCATCGCCCCGGCGAGAATCTCGGAGGCTGAGGCGCTGAAGCGGCTGGTCAAAACCACCAGGGGACCGTCCCATGCAACCTTGCGGTCATGGTCGATCCCGACTTCCACGCGACCCCCGAAATCGCGGGTTTGAACGACCGGCCCGAACGGAATGAACAACCCGGTCAGATCGATGGCCTCCCTGAGCGATCCTCCACCATTGCGGCGCAGGTCAAGGATGACACCGGTCACTTTTTCCTGCTTCAACTTGCCAAGGAGCTTTTCGACGTCCGCAGAGGCGGAGGCCTTCGAGCCCTTGCCAAAGCCTTCACCCGCATAAAACGACGGCAAATCGATGACGCCAATCCGCTTGGTGGAGTCACCGACGGGAAAATCAATAATCCGCGCCTTGGCCTGCTGCTCCTCGAGTTTGATTTCCTCGCGGATGATGGTGATCGTTTTGCGGACGCTGTCGTCCGAGGCATCGGTGGGAATGATGTCGAGCAGAACCGGCGTTCCCTTTTTTCCACGGATCAATTCAACGGCTTGGGAAAGCGGCAGATCCACGAGGTCGACGAACTCGTCACCCTCCTTCTGGGACACGCCGACGATTCGGTCGCCCACCTTGACCAAGCCGCTGCGGGCGGCCGGACCACCGGGAACCAGTTCCATGATCTTGCAATAGCCATCGTCGGAACGCAGCGTCGCGCCGATGCCGACGAGCGATAGGTTCATCCCGATCTCAAAGCTCTTGAGTTGCTCGGCGCCCATGTAGTCCGAGTGAGGGTCGTAAGTCTGGGCGAGCGCTTCGAGATAGAGCTCCAGCACCTGGTCGTCACTGAACTTGCGCATGGTGGCCGCAGTGCGCTGCTGGCGACGGCTTAAGGTTTTCACGATTTCCGCGTGTTCCTTGCCGGCGAGTTTCTGCTGAAGGTATTCGTAGCGGATCTGCTGCTTCCAGAGAGTCTGGGCGGCAGGCATATCTACCGGTCGGGGAGCTTCTTTGCGGTCATAGGAAAACGACTCGTCGGTCGAGAAATCGAACGGCCCCTCCTTCAACAATCCGGCGGTGAAGGCGGCTCGTTGGTCGAGCCGCTCAAGATAGCGATTGAAAATGACATGGGCGAGGCTGGAGTCGCCATCGCGGCGGGTATCCCTAGCGAGCGTCGCGCGATGGCTGGCGAGTTCGTCGAGGTCACCTTGCAGGAAAAGCATGTGGCCCGCGTCGAGCGTGTCGAGGTAGCGATCGAGGAACTTGCCGGCGAGTTGATCGTCGAGTTTCCGGTGGGCGAACTGCGAGCTTTCGAGCAACCCCGCCGTGACGGCGGTGATGGCGGCGTCGGTTTCCTTGTCATCAAGCGGCTGCGGATCCCGGAAACCGAATGCGGCAGCCGCGACGACGATCAGGCCTGAGCTGATCGCGCAGAAAGGGAGGAAGGATTTCGGCAACGATTTCATGAATGAAGACGGGATGAGTCCGCCCCCATTAAACGGAGCGAAAACGCAATCCTGTCTGGAATCTTACGTGGAGCGCGGCTCCGTTCCCGCCTCTCCCTGTCTGAATCAAGGCTTCAGCCGATCTTCCCCCCCGCCCCCATCGCGCCGACAAGCAGGCAGAGCAGCACCGCGATCCAGGCGAAGCCGCCGCCCGCGCGCTTGAGCTTGAGTTCGATGCCCATCGGGCGGGCGCCGTCCACCTGCACGCTGCGGCCGAATCTTAGCACAGTGCCACGCTCGGGCAGGGTGACGTCGAGCGCGGCGGGCGCGGGTTCGGCCGCCAGTTGCTGTGCGACGATGCGTTTGGCAATCTCCTTGAGCGCCGCGTTTTCATCGGCGGTGTTGCCCTCGAGGAAACGGTCGAACTGTTTCGGATCGTAGTTGTATCTGCCCTGAAGCACCGGGTTCACTTCGGCGGCGCGCTTGAGTTGGGCGTTTTCCGCCTGCTGGGGTGCGGCCATCTGGTTGTCGAGCACGAGTTTCTGGCGGCGGGTGTTCAGGCCGAGAACCGCCTGCTGGGTCTTGAGCTGGCGTAGCTGGACGCGCGCGTCTTCGCCGGATGCGGCATCAAGCTGGCCTTGGTTCACGGCGTTGCTGAGAGCGAGGCTAGCTTTTTCCTGATCGCCGGCTTCAAGCCAAGCGTTCGCCTGATCGAGCTGGGCGACCGCGCTCTGGGCGTCACTCCGGCGCTTGCTCGAGACAAACGACTGGTAGTCCTCCAGCTTGAACGAGCCCATCGCCTGCTGCTCCTTGAGGTCGAAATCGCCGCCATGATCGGCGAGTTGCCAACCCTCGGGAACCAGCACGCGCCAAGTGAGGTTTTCCATCGGCACATCGAGCACCGGGCCTTCGAGGCGCTTGCCCTTGTGAAGAGCCGCGGAATAAACGAAGCGCACGACGGTGGGTTTCCCCACTTCCGGCGACGGGAACACATAGAACAACCACTCTCCGCCCTCACGCACCAGCGTGGCGCCCTCGTCGTTGACCAACACGTTGAACAACTCCGCGCCCGCCGGAAGTTTCAGTCTCAATGTCCCCTTGCCCACGACCTGCATCTTCATGTTCACGGCTGTCAGGGCATCGCCTCCCGGTGACATCAGCGTGGTGAGCGTGCCTTCGGAAACCCGGAGCTTGCGTAGGTCCGCCAGCTCGTGGCGTTTCAACACGATCGGCAGCGGCCCTTCGGGATCGGCCACGCGAAAGGTCATGGTCGGTGCCACGCTGCCCGCGCTGCGCCCGAGCGAGGACTGCACCACAGCCCAGTCCGTGCGTTGCCAGCCGCGTGGCAGGACACCGGGTTCGAGTTCGAGCCGGCCGCCCGCCCTAACAGCCACAAAGTAGGAGAGCTGGCGGACATCCTCCAACACGACCGGCACCACCGTTTCCGCCTTGCCGCCGCTTTCCGAGCTTGGGCGCTGGTATTCGAGATCGACCTCGGTTTCTCCGGCAAGTCCCCGTTGAAAACGGATCTCCCACAAGCCTTGCTCACCTTCCACGGGAATGAGGTCGGCGACGGCGTTACCGGTGGCGCGCACGGTAGCGGCCGACGTTTGATCGAGTCCGGGAATGCGCACCCGCTGGGTCTTCACCGCGGCGTTTTCAATCCGATAGGCAATGTTCACTTTCGTGAGCAACTGGCCCTCGCGGATGGTCGCGTCATGGAACACCCGTGCCGTCACCCAGGGGTCGAGGCGGCTGATGGAAAGTCCGAGCGCCCAGTCGCTCTGCAACAGGCGATAGGCCAGCGCACCCGGCCTCGCCGCCGCGCGGGAGCTTGCCTTCTTCCCGTCCGCCAGCTCGCGGGGATCGAGTTGGGAAACATTCCGGCGCTCGACCGCGCGCACCTGCAGGCCGCGCTCCGGCACAATGGTCAGGGCGCCGGTCTCGCGCGATGCTCCGCGCAGGCTGATCCGCGGCACCATCCACTTTTCCTGCGCGCCGGTCGGGCGGCCGGTGAGCGTAATGCTGAAATTCCGCAGGCCCATCGTCTTGCCTGCCAGATGGAACGTGAGCACCCGTTTGTCGTCGGCCTTGCTCTCCGTCCAGTGACTCAGCCCCTCACCGGTAGCGCTCTCGATTTCCAATCCATCCGGCACGTCGAGATCGAGACGGAAGACGCCGGAACGGGTGATTGTCACCGCGAGATCGGTCGCCACCACCAGCCGGTCCTCGCCGAGCGAAACGAGCTGCCATAATTCCGCGCGGAGTTCCGGGGCGACCGCCGTCACCTTGAGTGTCGCCTTCGCGGTGCCCGCGCCGTAGCGGAACGCGTGTTGCAGCAGCGCGAGCGGATGGCCTTTCTTCGTGCGGGGCAGCAGCCGTTGGTCGAAGTCCTCCGGGTTCACCCGCGAAAGTCCTTCCACCTCCACGGCCTCCGGTTGCACATCCTCGCCGAACGCAAGACCTAACAGCCCCACCTCACCGGCCGTGCCGTTCACACGGACAGGTTCGAGTTCAAGCTCCATGGGCAAGGCCCCCGCGCCGCGCTGGGTCTCGATGGTGAAGGCGAATCCCTGCGTTTGGGCGGGTTCCACGTTCACGCGGAGTTCGCCTTTCGCGGGGTCGAAGCGCCACTCGCCGACCGGGCCATCGATCACGTCGCTCACCGTGAAACCCACGGGCACTTTCATCGTGAGCATCGACACCCGTCCTTGCGCGGGCCGCACGCTCACGCGGTGGCGTCCGTTCACCACGCCCGGTCCGGGGAGAAACAGGTTCGCGACCTCGGCGAAAAACTTCGTTTCCTCGGCAGCGACATCCCGTTGCTTCAGGCGGGCCTCGATTCTCGCCGCACCAAAGGGACCCAGCACTAACAGCGCACCGCTTTCATCCGCTTTCAATCCGGGAAGGGGCTCCGCCTTGGCCGCGGCCGGACTGAAGAATTCCCAACCGCCCTGATTCCAACGCAATGTCACCCGCCGTACAGCCGCCGGCCCATCGGGAAGGTCCCAGCCTCTCGCCGGATCCGCCAACGGCATCTCGAACACCGCCTTGCCAAACATTCGGCCGGTGGCTTCCACGTCCAGCCAGTAGGCATTCGCCTTGCCAAACGGAGCCTTCACCACCCGCAGCCCCGCACCCTCGAAGCTGCTCAAGACCGCCGGTTCCTTCAGCAGCAGGAACCGGTCGCCCGCCTCGCCGCGCAGCGTCAGATCCACGCTTCCGTAGAGCCGCCCGTCGCGGATCTGCCAGTCGTGAACCATCGACTCCGCGGTTTTCAGTGGCGGGGATTCAGCCGCCTGGGAGTTCAACGGAATCATGCAGGCCAGCAGGACTGCGGCCGCAACCGTTTCGGCAATTTTCGGTTTCCGCATTCCGCGGACCGCATCACCGAGTCGCGGCAGCAGCCAGAACAATCCGGCCAGCGAGACCACTCCGAAGAACAGGGATGCCCCTCCACTGATCGAGAGAAACGCGCCCACCACCAGCACCAATCCGCTGCCCAGCCACCAGCGGTCGCGCTTGTAGAAACCGCGCAGCGCCACCAGCACGCCGAGCACGAAGCCCAGCCAGACGCCAAGTCCGGTGCGGGCCACCCACTGCGGGACGTTGCCCACCTCCACGGTGATCGCACCATTTGCCGCCACCACCGGCGCGGCGTATTCAAGAACATCGGAACCCGCACGGCTCGTCGCCGCCGCGGAAAACCCGAGCCCCACCGCGAGGATCACAAACGCGAGCCCACAGACCGCCGCCGCGATTCTCCTCGCTCCAACCGGAGTCCCGCTACCTAACAACATCGCGGCGAGTCCCGCGAGAACCAGCAGCGTGGCACCACCACGATGCCTTGCCAGCCACTGCCAGCCGTTCTCCGCGAGCACCTGCTTCACAAGGTCCGCCGTGCCACCGCGCGGGATCAACTGGCGGCCTTCGTCACCGTTCACCGTCCACTCGCCGATCACCACCGGGGCGTCGAGCATCGGAGCCGTTAGACGCGGGCTGCGCGGATGTTCCGCACGCGCACCGTAGCGCAGGGAAACCTCCACCGCTTGATTCGGATCAAGCTGCGAGGGCAGAGGCACCAGCGTTTCGCCGCCATCGGAGCGGGCGTTGACCGCCTCGCCATTGACCTTGGCCTCCCACAGCACCGCCCCTTCCGGAAACACCATGCGCAGCGCGCTGCGGCCGCGGGTTTTCACGAAAATCCGGGCATCCGTCACCCATTGGCCGTCGCGAGAAATCTGACTGGTGAGTTTTTGGAAATCCACCATCTGGCTGATCGTCTCACCGGGTTCGAACCACTCGATCTCCATGCCGATCTTGAAATCCCGCGCCGTGTATTGCCACGCGCCGAGTGTCGGCGCGCTGCTCAACAAACGGAACTCGGTGGGAATCTCCGTGGGATCGATTGCCAACAGCGCGCCTTCGCTGGTGGACTTTTGATTCACCTGCAGCGGGCTGACCACCTGCACGAATCCGCGCTCGCCCTGCACGCCCATCGGTTCCACCTCGCCGGGCGAGAGCGTGCCGCCGCGCGAGTTCATCGGTTGCTCGAATGTCAGAAGAAGCGTACTCGCGCCGAGCACCGGGCGCGACAGCGGAACGATCACCGTGTTGCCGTCACGCCGCCAGTCGCGCCCGACATTCAGACCGGTGACGTCGATGTTTCCGATTCCTTCCGGCACCGAGATCTTCCATTCGGTCGCGGGTGAACCGACGACGAAGAAGTTCATCAACACACTGCCATAGGCCGCCCCGGCCTTGAGCGAATAGAGATGAAAAACGTCCGCCTGGATGCTTTGACCGAGCGCCTCGACCACAAGGCCGACCGTCCACTTGTCCTCGCGCAATCGGAACGCCTGTTGCAGGCCCTTGGTCTTCTTCGGGAAAAACGTGATCGGCACCTCGGCGACGCCCGCGGTCTTGCCTGCCGTTAGACGGTATCCGGCGGCGGCCACCGCGCCGATGTATCCGCGGTGGCTCTTCACGCCTGGAAATCCGAGCGGCTGGAGTTCCCACGCGCCGGCCTTGGCGGACTGGTTTTTCTCCAGCCGCACGCTGACGAGCTGGCGATCGGAGACGGCCTGCTTGAAGAGGATCTTAAGCGTGCGTTTCCCGTTCTTGATCTCGCTGGCCACCGCATAGTCGGCCACCTGCGCGCCGGTCACGGAGGCCACCGCGTGATCGGCAGGGATTTCCATCTCCCACTCGCGCAACGGAGCCTCGCGGATGTCGAGTTCGAGGTCCGCGGAAATCCGGCGGTCGCTTTCGGCCAGTTCGTACACCGTGACTTCGGTGAGACCGACCTCCGGCAGCACTTGTGTCGCGTTCACCGCATAGCCGTATTCCGCCGAGGGAAACCGGTAGACGAAAACCTGGCGGTGCTTGTCATGCACGCCGCCGGGAAACTGTCCGGGCGCAAGCTGGATCAACCCTTTCGCGTCCGCCACTTCGATCCTCACAGCGCCATCGTTCGCGACCCGCAGCCAACCGCTGTGACGCAGCGCGCCGACCGTGGCCATGCGCAGCGCCTCGGCCTTCACCGGGAATCCGCCGAGTGCGGCTTGCGCCTCGATGACGATGCGGTCCGCGCTTTCGATCGGCCGGCTGAGCTTCACCTCGAGCCTGCGTTTGCCCTCGGCATCCATCACATTCCATCCGAGCACCGAATCACCGGAGACAGAAAGCACTTCTCCCGGGCCATCGAGTGTGAGATTCAGATCGGCGAGTTTTCCCTGAAGCACCCGCAGGTCCACCACGGTCATCTGGCGCAGCAATCCGCTGCCGACCCTCACATCGGTGACTTCCGTGCTGGAGAAGAACAAAGTTCCATCGGCCACCTTGTCCGTCGTGCGCCACGCCATCGATGCGTCGCCGCTGGCAGGGAGAAATCCGCGCCATTGATTGGCCGACAACTCGGGAACGACCGCCAGTTTGTTGTCGAAGGCGATGCCGCTTCCAAAGCCATCGATCCTCACCGGCACGACCACGCCGGCAGGCAGCGTGAATGACAAGCGGTGCCAGTCGCCCTTGCGCGTGACCGGCACGTCAAAGGAGAGGCTCACGGGGAACTCCCCGCCGCGTTCGGCCACGAGATCGCACGGCCACGCGTCGCCCTTCCTCTTCAAAACCATGTGCCAGCCTTCTCCCGATACGCCATCGGTGAGCGCCGCGCCACCGGCTAACAACTCGACCGACGAGCCATCGCCCTCGGAGCGCGCGATTCCCGTCAGTTTGAATGACACGCTGTTTCCATCGTCGGACAAGCGTCCGAAGAGCACGGTATCCATGAGTTCGAGGCCGCGGGCACCGGTCCCTGAAGGAGTGATTTTCAACGAAATCGCCGCCGCACCCGAGCCGACGAACTTCCGGTTCTCCGCACCTTCCACGGGGACGAGTCCGTCCGCCTGCGTGACCTTGAGATCCACGCCTGAGCCGGCTATTAGATCGACTGCCAGCGAGAATCCGGTGGCGCTTCCGGGGCCGGGCAGCACCAGGGATGCGTTTTCGTTTTTCACCTTCGCGCGGGTTTTCACGAGCACTTGCAGATCCGCGGGATACTTTCCATCCGTCTCCGCAGGCCGCACGTCGAGGAAACGCGCGCCGCTTTCCGTCACCCGGACCGACCAGTCACGCAAGTCCGCGCCCATGACTTCCGAGATCTCCCCCGCCCCGCTCAAGGCGAGCGTGAGGGTCTCGGCCTTGCCCTGATGGACGTGGAAACTGATCGTTTGCTCGGAGGTGACGTTTTCCAAGCTGACTTTGGCCTTCACCTCGGCGGTGGCGGAGAAGAACAGGGGCACTTCCTTCGGCGCCTTCGTCCATGGAATGAGCATCACGCGCTCGTCGGGGTCCTGGGCCGAAAGCGTCAGAACTGATAGAACAAAAAGGGACAGGGTGGTTTTCATGACTTTGCGGAATTTATGGATATAAGGCGGCGGGCAGGATGCCCACGCCACGTGGCCCGGGCGTCCCGCCCGGGTATTCATTCAGTCTTTTCGGTTCTCAAGCACCGTGATCACCCGTTCCGGAAACTTCGAACCGTTCTCGGTGATGTAGTCGTGGTTCCACTTCAGATGAACCTTGTCGCCGGCCTTCAAGACGAGGATCGCGGCACGGACCGCCGCAGGCACCTTGGCATTCCCCATGTTGTCCTCGATGAGCACCACGAAGCGCTCCTGTTCAGGGTCACCGCATTCTCCGGGCTTCTCGTAGTTGAGGTATTTGACGATCTCGAAGGTGGCAAGCTTGCCGGAGTCCCCGCAGCGGTCCGGGCACAGCGCGGTGCGCCCCATGCAGGTGTGCTCCTTGGTGCCCTTAAAAACGGCCACCGTGTCATGGGCGGAAAGCAGCTCCCTATCTCTCCGCTGCTTGAGTTTGCGTTCCACCGCCGCACGCCACTCGCCGGACTTAAGGTCCGGCCCGTGGCCGTCGGCATCAATCACGTTGAGCTTGCGCGAGAGCGCCATCGCCCACTCGTCGCTGCCAATGTCCGGGCCGTGACCGTCATTATCGGTCACCGGGTGGAATTTCTCTGCCCACCGCGCCCACGCCGACCAATCCTTGGGAGCGGATTCCTGAGCGAAGGCGAGGCCGGCGAGAGCGACAAGGAGGATGGACATTCCTGTCCACCATCTTCCAAGGTTCCGCGCGGGACGGAAATGTCCCGACTCCGTATTTGGAATCTTTTTCATGGTCGTTCCTTTCTAATTCGGGTCCTCCGCCTCATGCGTAAAGACCCCGAAAATTCTCACTTCAACGCGTCCACCATGCGCAGCATCTCGCCAACGCGCCCGGCATTGCCGTAGAACTGCTTCACATTCGCGGCGGACTCGATGAGCTGATTGAAGTCGATGGCTTCGGCGAGCGGGCCGCCCTTGAGCTTCTCACTAGCGAGCATCGAGAGCACGGCGAGCTGCATCGACGGCGACGCACGGTCGAGCACCGGGGCACTGGTGTCGTGCGGAATCGTCCAGCTGCGCTCGACCATCTGGTCGCTCGCGGTGTCACGGAAACGCACACTGACCTCACCGATTTCGCCATTTCCATCGGGCAGCGGCTCGACCTGATAGACCGCGACTCCGGCCTCCTCGGCGGCGAGTTCGGCGGCGTCCACCTTGTCATTGCGGAAGTCCTCGGTCTTGAGGCGGTCCTTTTCAAAACCGATGAGCCTGTAGCGCCCCACCCGCTCCGGATTGAAGCGCACCTGCACCTTCACATTCTCAGCGGCAGGGCGGAATGCCCCGGCGAGCTGTTTGGCGAAGTCGCCGTCCACACCCTTGCCGACGACATAATAGCGGCCGTTGCCGTTGCGGGCAAGCTCACCTAACAAATCATCATTCAGGCCGTCGGCGGCGATGCCGGCGATGTCGAAGGCAATGCCTTTCTGGCGCAGTTGCTTCACTCTTTCCGCGAGACGGCCGGGATCGGCGTTGCCGAGATTCGCCGCACCGTCGGTGAAGAGCACGATGCGGTTCTGGGCACCTGCCAGTTTCCGGCGGTCGGCCAATTGCTCGCCGAGCTTGATGGCTTCCTCCAGATTGGTGCCGCCCTTGCTGGCGGCCTGATTGACGAGATTGGCGAGCTTACCGGCCTTGTCGCCGGTCATGCCATCGGCAAGCAGGTGCGGGGTCCTGGAGAAACCAATCACGGTGACGAGGTCGTTTTGCGTGAGCAGCTCGGAGAGTCCGGCGAGCGCCATATTCATCGCCGCGCGGCGGTCCTCTCGAACCATCGATCCGGATTGATCCACAAGCAGCGTGAGCCGCAGCGGTTGCGAGGCGGAACGCCCGGCCGCCGCTGTCTTGAGCGCGATGCGCACTAGGTTACGACCGGGAATGACCGGGTGGGCGGCCTGCTCGATTGAAACGGCGACCGGCTCGCCAGCGAACGGCGCGGGATCCCCGTAGTCCACGGCATTGTAGAACTGCTCGACCTTGATGCTGGCGGGATCGGGCGTTTCACCCTTCGCCAGCGCGGCTTGTGCAATCTGGAACGAGGCGTCGCTGATATTGAGCGAGAAGGTGGAATAAGGATCTTCGGCGGCGGCTATCTCCTCGATTTCCGGTCTTGGCATGACCCGGGACTTGGCACGTGATCCGGCCATCAACGCGATTTTGGCCTTTTTTTGAGGCAGCTTGAGTTGGAGCTCTTCGCGGACCTTTCCATCCCGCCCGAGCTCCTTCTTGGCTTCCCCATGATCTTGGGCGGCGACTTGGAGATTGTAGGCGGATCCTTCAAACTCATCCGCCCTGACGGCCGCACTTTTTCTGTCGTAAAAAATATCTTTTTCACCATCAATGATCGCCTGTTCTCCTTGGCGCTCCTTCGCCTTGTCCTCTTTCTGACGGATCACCGTACCGTTAGACACCAACGCGCCTGGAAGCGACTTTGTGGCTTGCGCGGCCGGCTCACGCAAATCTTCATCCTCATCCTTGAAGGTCAGGCCCGAGTAGGCCCTGCGTGCCCCACTGTCGGGATCCAATCCGGAATCATTGGGCATATTCAGGCCATCGATTTGCATACCTTCATTCCGCTCCTCTGCCGCCAGCTGCATTCCGCCATTAGCAGCTCCGCCGTCCCAGCCGGACCCAAAATCCGCCCTGTCACCGAAGTCGAGAGATCGCGTGGTTTCTGCCAGATCCGGCAATGCGGAAACGGTGTCGTCACTCACTGCTTTAGCCAGGGAGGACTCAGGGGTTGTCGTGCCGGACGACTTGCCCGGGCTTTCTCCGCTGATGCCGGACTCCCTTGAGTCGGACTTCCTTGAACGCTTTGCCATTTCCCACGTCGTCGACTCCGCCGGTCTGGCCGCGAGCTTGTCCAACTTGGGCATATAGATTGGTGCCGGCGTGCCTTCGATAAGTTCGGCGGGAAGATCGGCACGGAGCTGCACCATGCGCCGGGAGACAGGCATGTCGGGTTTCGTTTCAGCATCAACCATGCGGGAATGTGCAAGATCCCGGCCGCTCTTGCGCTGCTTGATCACTGCTGGCGCAGTGAAGCCGGCGACGATAACCAAAAGCAAAAGGCACGCGGCGATCGCCAGCAAGGCGCGACTCCCGCTGCGCTTCACCCGCTGCTCGCGGGCCTGTTTCATATCCGCCACGTTTTTCGGACCACAGGCATCCTCCACCACGCGGCGCTTTCCAGGCGGCAACTTCCAAAACTCGTCAGCTTTGGGGTTTTCCGCTTCGGCGAGCAAGCCGTGCAGCCCGAGCATACGGCGCTTGAAGATCATCAACTCCGGGCGTTCTTCGCACAGGCGCTCCAACTCCGCTGCTTCGAAGGAGGAGGCCTCGCCAAGCACCCAGGACACAATCCGGGCTTCAACCGGTTCGTCGCCGTGAATGGTGAATGGTCCTTCGGACATGGTATTTTTGAGATTTGAGATCTTCAATCAGCCCTCCGGGCTTTCGATGCCGAGACGGCGGAGGTCTTCTGCTAGATTTTTAAGGGCGTGGTGGAGTTTGTAGCCAACGTTGCCGACGCTAAGGCCGGTGCGCTGGCTGATTTGATCGTATTTGAGGTTTTCGTGGTATTTGAGGGCAATGAGTGAGCGGTCGACGGGCTCAAGTTCGGAAACGAGCAATTGGAGAGTGCCGACGGCTTCGAGGCGGCCGACGACATGTTCGGGATCAGGGGTGTCGCTTTGCCATTCATGGCCGTTGTCGAGAGGGGTTTCGCGTTTGTGGTCGCGGATGTGGTTGATTGAGAGGTTTCGGATACAGCGGAAAAGCCAAGCGCGCGGGTTTTCGACGTCGTCCCAATGGGCGTGGAGTTTCACAAACGCATCCTGAACGAGGTCTTCGGCAGTCTCCCGTTGGCCGACGAGACCATGGGCATAGCGGAGCAATGGGGATTCCTCCGTTTCGAAGACCTGCCGGAGTGTCGGTTTTTCCTCCATGGGGGTTCGAAACGGGATCACCGGATTGCGTCCGGCATCAGCCTTGATCCGGGTGCTGGCGGTCGGGGTTTCCATGAGTCGGCGCGCGCTTTTTCATGCCTTTCATCTATCAAGACACAGCCCGCCGATTTTTCTTAGAAAAAACCGAGGGATTTTAGCGGGGCGCTCCTTGAGAAGAGGTTTACCGCTGAGGCGCGAAGAAGAGAATGAAGGTTTCGGTTTCATGCTGAATTAATGAATCATCCAACTTTGCGGCCTCTGCGGTAAATCCAGTCTGGCTTATTGGCTGGATTTCTCTGTGCGAGTCTTCGCGGCGGTGATCATTTCGACGATCTCCGTGAATCCTTTGCTTTCGGCGAACTTGAGCGAGGTATCGCCATCCGAGTCGATGGCGTTGGGATCAGCACCGGCACCAAGGAGGATGCGAACGACATCGGTGTTGCCCTCCGCAGCGGCAAACATCAAGGGTGTCCAGTTTTGTTCTCCATCGGTGAGATTCACGTTGGCGCCACGTTTCACAAGCAGGGCGACGGTGACTTCATTCGGTCCGCTGGCGGCATACATCAGGGCAGTGCGCTTGATTCCGTCAAGGGCGTCGATCTTCGCGCTGGAGTCGAGCAGGAGTCCGACGATTTCCGTGTGGCCATTGAAGGCGGCAAACATGAGCGCGGTGCGGCCGTCCGGATCGGCAAAGGTGGCGGTCCCCGGCTGCGCGAGAGCTTGTTGCACCGTAGCGAGATCACCATCGAGGGCGGATTTGAAGAATTTGTCCAAGCTGACCGCCTCGGTCGGCGGAACAAGAGCTGCTGGCAGCTTCGCGGCGGGCGCGGCGGGCATTTCGGGCGCGCCGTCACCCTCGCGGTTGCAGGAACCCAAGGAAACAAGGGAGAAAAGGGCTATCAATCGGAGCTTTGCGGACATGGATGCGGAAGGTCGATCCGCGGTGCGCGGTGCGCGCGGACCCGCATTTCACAGGCCCAGCCCCCGGCCATTCAAGGACGAATTCCCAATGCCGTTGAAAACAGCACCCAAGGTTTTTCAACGGGGAGCTTGCCATCCCCCCTGAAACTCAGGTAATCCGGGCTAACACAAAGCCAAAAAACCACATGAGCCAACCCGCAACGGACAAACCCAACATGGCCCTTTTCTGGGGCTGTTTCATCGCCCTGATCACGACAAGTTACGCCTTCATCAGCCGGATGATCCTCTGCGGAGGCCAATTCGTTAACGATTTCGGCCTCGACAAAGTGGATGTCGGACAACTGCAAGGCGCCGGCATCTGGCCTTTCGGCGTCAGCATCATCCTCTTCAGCCTGTTCATCGACCGTATCGGCTACAAGACCGCCATGGTCTTCTCATTCCTCTCCTACCTCGTCTACACCACAATGGCGGTGATGGCCTATGCCGCCATCCAAGGTGTCACCGGCGAGGAACTCGTCGCCGCTCAGGCCAAAGGGATCAAACTCCTCACTTGGGGCAGCATCATCCTCGGCCTCGGTAATGGCGCCGTGGAAGCTTACATCAATCCGGTGGTCGCTACCATCTTCAGCAAGGGCAAGGTCAAGTGGCTCAACATCCTGCACGCCGGCTGGCCCGCCGGTCTCGTCCTCGGCGGCCTCTGCACCATCGCACTGGCCACCAATCCCGACTGGCGCATCACCCTCGGCCTGATTCTAGTGCCCGCCATCCTCTTCTTTGTGATGCTGATCGGCAAACAATTCCCGAAAAGCGAACGGGAACAAGCAGGCATCGGCTACATCGACATGCTCAGGGAACTTGGCGTGTTCGGTGCCTTTGTCGGCTTTGGTCTGGTCGTCTTCCAGCTGGGCCAGGTCTTCGGTTGGTCCCACACCGTCAGCTGGGGCCTCACCATCGCGATTGCAGCGACCTTTGCCATCGTCACCAAATCCTTCGGCCGGCCCCTGCTGGCTGTCCTGATCGTCATCATGATGCCGTTGGCGACCACCGAGATCGGTACCGACGGATGGATCAGCTCGTTGATGGAAGCTCCTATGGAGGAAGCCGGTCACCATCCGGGCTGGGTGTTGGTTTACACCTCGGCGATCATGATGATCCTGCGCTTCTTCGCCGGAAGCATCGTCCACAAGATCTCTCCGCTTGGCCTGCTGGCCGGCTCGTCGGTCCTCGCCATTCTCGGCCTGACCTGGTTGTCCAAAACCAATGCTACCGGCATGTGGTTCATCTTCTCAGCCGCCACCCTTTACGCCTTCGGCAAGACCTTCTTTTGGCCGACCATGCTGGGGGTCACCAGTGAGCAGTGCCCGAAAGGCGGCGCCCTCACCTTGAATGCCATGGGCGGCATCGGCATGCTCGCCGTTGGCATCCTCGGTTTCCCCTTCATCGGATTCCTTCAGGAATCCTCGGCAACCGCCAAGCTCAAGGATAGCAATAAGGCGGTCTACGAATCAGTGACGACCGAAAAGCAGTATCTGCTCGGCAGCTACCTGGCCATCGACCCATCCAAATCCGCAGAGGTCGAGGTTGAGGAACAAGCGGCATCCATCAAGGAAGCCCAAACCACCGGCCAATTCAGCGCCTTGGGCAAGATGGCGATCTTTCCGGGATTCATGCTCCTTTGCTATCTAGCACTGATCCTCTACTTCAAATCCCGAGGGGGATACAAACCGGTGGACCTTGGAGGCCGCAACAAGGCGGCCGAAGCCGATCCCGGCATCTAATTCGAAGCATTTTCATGCAAGCGGCGTGGTCTTCCGGCCATGCCGCTTTTTTGTTTACCCGCTGCTCTTTCCAGCGGACATGAACACCCGCACCAAAGCCCGCGCGCCGATGCGAACCAGTCCCCAGGCCATACTGAAACACGAATTCCTGACCGAGATGGCCATTCGCCACCATCAGGAATCCACGCGGGTGTTTGATTACTTCTTTCTGAGGTTCGCCCAAAGCACCAGCATCGGTGGATTCCTGATCGCCTGGTTCAGACTGCCGAATCACAAGTCAACCGAATGCAAACGGTTGAACTACCAGAAGGAACCCTGCTCATGGACAAACTGAGCAAGGAGAAGAACACCGAGCACAGCAGCAATGCTCATTTCACCAAAAACGAGCGTATCTATTACCGCGCGCCCCTATATCACAGCCGTAGCGCCTGTGACCGGACTGCCGTTGGTCGCAAAGTGTCTCGAATTCAACTCGCCTCCGAAGTCCAGGAAAGTCCATTTGCTGTCTACTCCACCGTAGAGCCCCTTGAAATCAGCGCCCCGGCAACCATGATCCCTTACATGGTTGCGGGGCCGCCGACCTTAAGTCGACGACCCCGCGGGTATTCCGAAGCAAACCCAATAGCTCCGGAAATTCTTTTACGCATGGCGTGATCGCCGACGCAGCTTGGCTAAATACAATCTCGTGCTGACAGGCATTGAAGTCATCTCTTCGACCCACAAACATAATTTACTCCCGCGCGCGGCACGGAAGTTACATAACAAGCTGCGGGAAAATGACAACATATACTTTAGGATTTTCATTCAGGACCGCCAGAACCGCATCATTCCGAAGAAGGATCATGCAAACCGGAGCTTCAAGTTATCTACTCGAATCACCATGTCGTCACTCCCGGTTTGATCTGACATACCGCCGGACCATCATCGAAGCGGGATCCTTGACCCGGTTTAGCAAGAGGACCTTCCAACAAGCCGGTAATTCCGTGGGCCAAATCCATCTCCCCGCCCTAAGGCGGACCCTGCCAGACCTGCGGGGTTGTCAGGGCTTGCGCAAACCCTCCGCCTCACCTACGAATCCCGTCGATGAAACGCCACCTCGCCCTGCTCACCCTCGCCGTACTTCCCGCCATCGCCTTTGCCGAACCCGCGAAAGACGCCGAAAAAACCGCCGCTCCGGCGACTGCCGCCGCGAATCCGAAAGTCCGCCTGAAAACCAACAAGGGTGACATGGTCCTGGAACTCAACGCCGAAAAGGCCCCGATCACCGTCGAGAACTTCCTCGGCTACGTGAACAAAAAACATTATGACGGCACCGTCTTCCACCGGGTGATCGACGGTTTCATGATCCAAGGCGGCGGCTTCGCGCTCAGCGACGGCAAACTCGTCGAGAAAACCTCCGGCAAGGGCATCAAGAACGAGGGACAGAACGGCCTCATGAACGACCGTGGCACCATCGCGATGGCCCGCACCAGCAATCCGGACAGCGCCACCGCCCAGTTTTTCATCAACGTGGCCGACAACCCCGCACTCAACTACCCGAGCAACGGAGGCTACGCGGTCTTCGGCAAGGTGATCGAAGGCATGAACGTGGTGGACAAGATCAAAGCGGTTCCCACTGGATCCCACAAACTGACGATGCGGCATCCGGTCACCGGCGAAAAACTCGAAATGCCCTCCCGCGACGTCCCGAACGAGAACGTGGTGATCATTTCCGCGACCCTTGAGAAGTAACCCGGAAACCGGCATTCTCCGCGCCCTCTCACTCGGACTCCATCCCTTCCATCGATGCAACTCTGGCTCTGCCCGCTTCTGGCCTTCCTTTTCGGCTCCATCCCGTTCGGGCTGATCATCGCCAGATCGAAGGGCATCAACATTCGCGAGCATGGCTCGGGCAACATCGGCGCCACCAATGTCCTGCGCGTCATGGGGAAAAAATACGGCATCCCCTGCCTCGTGCTCGACATGTTGAAAGGCCTGATACCCACGCTACTGGCAATCACCTTGATCCGCTTCGAAGGGCAGCCGACGGGGATGGCCGTCGCCCCCCTGTTGCCATATGCCAGCATGTTTCCTCCTGACCAGCAATTCACCGCCCAGTTGCTTGTCGTGCTCTGCGGACTGCTCGCCATCCTCGGCCACAACTACTCGCCGTGGGTCGGTTTTAAGGGCGGCAAGGGCATCGCTACCTCCGCCGGCGTGGTAATCGCGCTGATGCCCGCGGCAATCATCATCCTTCTAGCGGTCTGGTTGCTTCTTTTCGCCGCCACCCGCTACGTTTCGATCGCCAGCATCGGCGCGGCGGTAATCCTTCCACTCCTGACGTTGTGGGGGTCCTGGTTTCACGGGCGGATTCAGGACGGCACCTGGAACAAACCGCTCTTCGCCTTCTCCCTGGCCATCGCCGCTCTCGCCATCTGGAAACACCGATCGAACCTCCAGCGCCTTCGCCAGGGCACCGAACATCGTTTCACCCGCAAGTCAAAACCCGGCAATGTCTGATTTCCAGTTCACCTCCACCGCCATTCTCGGCGCCGGTTCCCTCGGCACCGCCCTGGCCAAACTGCTCTCTCCCAAACTGGAGTCCGTCCTCCTCGTTTCCATCGACGCCAACTGCGCCCAAGGCATCAACCGCGATCACCGGAACCCGAAGTATCTCTCCTCCTTCGAACTTCCTTCAAACATCCGTGCGACCACCGACCACCGCGAGGCGCTGGCCATGCCGCTCGTCATCTTCGCCGTGCCAACCGTCGGCATCCGCTCGGAGGCTGAAAAACTCGCGGCCCTCGGCCTGCCGGTGGGCACCCCCCTGCTCTCCTGCGCCAAAGGCATCGAGCGCAATACCGGCGAGCGCATGAGCCAGATCCTACGCGATGTGTTTCCCCACAACCCGATCGGCATCCTCACCGGCCCCAACCACGCCGAGGAAATCGCCAACGACCTCGTCACCTGCGCCGTAGTCGCCTCGGAGACTCCACCGCTTGCGGAGGCCCTGCAGGACCTGTTCACCCTGCCGCATTTCCGCGTCTATACCAGCGACGACGTCGCGGGTGTCGAACTCGGCGGTGCCGTCAAAAACGTCTATGCCATCGCCGCTGGAATGGCCCACGGTCTCGACCTCGGCGACAACGCCGTCGCCGCCCTCGTTACCCGCGCTCTGGCGGAAATGATCCGCCTCGGTGTCGCCCTTGGCGGAAAAGCGGAAACCTTCATCGGCCTCTCCGGAATCGGCGACCTGATCGTCACCTGTTTCTCCGAGCATTCACGCAACCACCGGATCGGCCTCGCGCTGGGCACCGGAAAATCGCTCGAAGAAGCCGTCGCCTCGCTGGGCATGATCGCCGAAGGCGTTCCCAACACGCTCTCGATTCACGATGCCGCGCGCAAGGCCGGCGTCCGCACGCCAATCATCGACGCGGTCCATTCTATCCTCTATCAGGGCACCCCGGCCGCCGCCGCCATGCGCGCTCTGCTCGACCGCGACCCGCGTCCGGAAAACGATTGATCCCACCTCCACCCTTCATGACTTCCGAGAAGCCACCCGGCCTCATCCGCCGCCTTTATTACTGGACCGTCTCGTGGGCGGAAAAACCCGGAGGCTCCCATGCATTGTTCTGGATCGCCTTCGCCGAATCGTCCTTTTTCCCCATTCCCCCGGACATCCTGCTCATCGCCTTATGTTTCGGCGCACGCACCAAGTGGGCGCGCTACGCATTCATCTGCACCGCCGGTTCCGTGCTTGGCGGTATCGCCGGCTGGCTCATCGGTTGGGGGCTTGGCGAGACCGTCGCCCAACCGCTGCTTGGCATGTTCGACCCCAGCGGCCACACCCAGGAGAAAATCAAACTATGGTATGACACCTACGGCTTCGCAGGCATCCTGATCGCCGCCATCACGCCCATCCCCTACAAGGTCTTCACCATTTTCTCGGGCATGATGAACTACAACCTGCCCCTGCTTGTCCTCGCCTCGGTGCTCGGGCGCGGTTTCCGTTTCTACATCGTCAGCGCGATGATCCGGGTCTTTGGCCCGACCGTGAAACCATTCATCGAAAAACACCTCGAATGGTGCTTTCTCGCAGCAACCGGCCTGCTCATCGGCGGCTTCGTCATCATCAAATACGTCCGCTGAAAGGTCTCGCAAGCCTTTCCTTGCCCTTCCCCACTCCGTCCCATCCAGCCAGCCGCACACGCCCCGTTTCCAACAGCAGGGGGAACGATCAGCGCAGTGCGCGCGCGACCCTCCGGGGCAGAAAGGTTCCGGTAAGAGAAAGGATCACGACTCCCATGGCGGCGAGCATGGCGGCCGTTCCACCGATCCGAATGGCCGCCCATGCGATGGACGCAACCACGGCGGACTCCAACAACTGGATGCCGACGAGTTTGGAAACCTGTCCGGTGCCGATCATCAGCGCGTGATTGAGATGCCGCCAGACGTGAGCGACGAAATACAATCCGTAACACGCCAACAGTGGCCTGCCGATATTTGAAAACTCCCTGCCGAGCCACAGCGTGATGACCCACGGACCAACGACCACCAGGCCCACCACTGAACACAGCGCGAAGGCCGCACCATAACCGTAGAGCCGCTTGGCCGCCTTGCGCGCCCAAGGAACATCATCGCGTGCGAGGGCCTCCGCAACGGCTGGCCAGGTGGGTGTGCTGAGCATCACTACGAAACCGAGCTGCATGACGGTCAGCGAGATAAACACTCCATAGAGTGCGATGTCCGCCGGTCCACCGGCGCGCCCGACCAGCCAGCCGCAGAAGTTGAACTCGATAATACCGGTGACAAGGCAGCAGGTGGAAAACGCCATCCCATCGGAAAACAAACGCCGCGCCACCCCGGGACGGAACCATTTCGGATCCGGCAGCATCAACGGATGCTTGCGCCACAGGCAGACCGTGTTGCACAGCTTCCCGATCACCATCGCACCGTGCACCGCGATGACGAGATACCAGACTTCCGGAATCCACCAGATGCCGACTCCCACGAACAGGGAGGCCATCACGTTTCCTGCGGCACCCCAGAGATTGTTCGAGGACACTTCCAGATGCCCCTCGCGCACGCGCTCGGTGAGGTTCAACACGAAGAGCAGCAGAAACAAACCGAGTCCGGTCCACAAGGCCGGCCGCAGGGCGGCTTCCCTGCCGGCGAACGCCTCGCCGTAGATCGTGGGAAGCGGCACGAAAACCAGCACTCCGGCAAGCGCCAGACCCGCCAGCATGGCGATGCCCGCCATCAGGAAAAACGCGGTGGATCCAAGCACCCGCTGCCGGGCTTGATCATCCGCAGCCCTCGCGCGGGTGAGACCGTGCGTCAAGGCCGGGCCCACGCCGACCTGCAGCAAAGCCACGGTGCTGAGGGTGAGATTGACCGTGGTATAAAGGCCGAATTCCTCACGGCCGAGCACCCGCACGGCGATCGGAATGGATAGAAGCTGCAACAGAACGGTCCCCGCCTTGGATAGGAACGAAGTGATCACCGCCAGCCTGACCGAGCGGCTCCGGCGCGCGGCGTGAGTCCCCTCGTCCGCACCGGTGGATGATGTGCCATCAGCCATTCGAAGTTTCAGCATGCGCCACGGCGTTTGTAAAAGGTCATGAACATGATTTGAAAATCGAGCGCGAAGTTCCAATTCTCGATGTAGTCGAGGTCGAACTTCACGCGCTCGCGCAGGCTGGTGTCCCCGCGCAACCCGTTTACCTGCGCCCAACCGGTGACGCCGGGCTTGATGTTGTGGCGCACGTTGTAATGAGGAATCTCCTCCTTGAACCCTTCAATCAGTTCGGGCCGCTCGGGACGGGGACCGACCAAGCTCATGTCACCGCGCAGAACGTTCCAGAACTGCGGCAGTTCGTCGATGTTCCACTCGCGCATGAACGCACCGACTTTCAACCGGCGCGGATCATCCCTGACGGTCCAACCGGCCCCCCCCACGGCTTCGGCGTCGGGTTTCATACTGCGGATTTTCAGAATGTCGAACGGCCGGCCGTTCAAGCCAATCCGGCGCTGGCGGTAAATCACCGGTGCTGGCGACTCGATGTATACGAGCACCGCGAACACCGCCATGATCGGCGCGAAAAGAACCAACCCCAGAAGACTGCCGACAATGTCCACCGCGCGCTTGGCGGCATTGTTGAACGCGTGGTGAAGCGGCATCCTGCCGATCCCCAACACCGGCATGCCATGGAATGTTTCCAGGCGGAGTCCGGAAACGAGGATTTGAAAACAACTCGGGACCAGCTTGAAATCGACAAACTCACGGCCGCAGGTCTCGGCAAGTTCCAACATCTGGTCGCGGTTGAGGATGCCGTCCACCACCATCACCACATCGGCTCCGGACGAACGGAGGATCGGCCGCAGCCCTTCATATGATCCCAACACGGGGATCCCACCCTCCGGGCGGACGTCCAATACGGTCCCCGGAGGAGTGATGATTCCGCCCACCGACATCTGATGGGAACGCCCGTCGTCGAAACGTTTCACCGCCCGCTCGCATTCCTCGTTCCAACCGACGAACACGGCCTTCTGTCGCAACGCACCCGCGAATGAATCACGGCGCAGCACACAGTAAAAAACCCATCGCCACGCCAGCAGTCCGGACATGGCGGTCACACAACCGATCGCACAATAAATCCGACTGATCGGCGGCTCGATCTTAAGCACCAGCGCCATGGCAAGGAACCCCACGCCCCAGATCACGCAGGTTTTTATAATGATGTTGAAGGTCGTCCGGATCGCCAGAAAGTGCCGCGGATCGTGCAGGCGGAAATTCGCGAGCAGGAAGACCAGTAGCCCGCTTCCTAGCAAGACATGCCCGCAGTAGCTCCAAAGATCGATCACCTCATCCACCACCCCAACCTTGCGGATCCCGGTTTCAAACCGGATCAGGTAGGCGACCATCAGCGATAGGAAAACCACGGCGGCGTCTCCCAGAAAACTGGCGGCCACCAGTTTCTGGTGAGCCACCCACGGGCGGTGACGGTGACGGAGCGAATAGCGATCGCTGGTTTCAGGAAGCGGGGTGCAGGTCCGAGCGGGGGGGCTCTCGCCCGCAGCCATGCGGGTTTGGGTGTTCATGTTCCGGGGGGTGTGGGGGGGAGTGGAAACATCTTCGGTTGGAAATCGACCGTCCAGGGGGGAACACTGTCGATTTTTAGATGATCGTCTGAAAAAAAAACTATGTAAATGTTGGTAGGATCTTGGGAGATCCGCCGGGAAGTGCGGTGGCGGAGTGGCCATCCTGTGGATTTGGGGTGGAAACCCCAGGACGCTTCACCGGCAGGACCGGACCGGACCGGGAAGAATCGACGCGACTTTCCGGTGCCTCATTCCAGACGAATCCCACCAGGTTCCCACCTGCGGAGCGGATGAGTTCCGCCGAGCGTTTCAGTTCGCGTCGGTCGCTTCCACCCCCCCGGATCACCAGGCAGCAGCGGTCCGCATAACGGACGATCGCCAGCGCGTCACTCACCGCCAACACCGGCGGAGCATCAATGACCACGCGGTCGAACCAACGATACGCGTCTTCCAACAAGGCAGGAAAACGGGTTCCGGCCAGAAGTTCGGCCGCATCCGCGCGCATCGGCCCGGAGGAAAGCACATAGAGATTCGGCAAAAACGTGGGGTGACAGGCAGCCGCAGGTTCGGCCTTGCCGTCAAGGTAGGCACCTAGACCGGAGTCACCGGTTTCTCCTGCGAGGTGCTCGCGGCTGAGACCGGCCCTGCGGAGATCTGCGTCCAGAAGCAGCGTGCGATGACCTTGCATTGCCAGCGCGGTCGCATAGTTGAGCGCGCAGAACGATTTCCCTTCCCCCGCGCGGGCGCTGAGGAAAAGCACGGTGCGATCGGCATCGGCGGCCGCGTGAGGCGCGAGCACGACACGCAAACGCCGGAAGGCCTCGGCACCGGCGGACGCCGGATCGCGCATGAGAACCATGCCATCGCCCGGGCTATCGAGCGCCGGCAGGGAGATCAGCAGCGGAGTCCCCGTCGCCCGTGCCGCCGCTGCCGGACCGCGCACTTTCCGGTCACTGACTTCGGCCACCACCAGCAAGAGGACTCCACACAGGAAACCGAAGCAACCACCACCCGCGGCAAACACCAGCTTGCGCGGCCCAGACGGCTTTTCAGGAACCAGTGGAGTATCTTCCCAGCGCAGCACCGAGCTGGGCACGGAGGACGCCAGCGTCGTTTCCCGGAGCCTCAGCGCGACGGAATCATGGAGGTTCCGGTCCGCCTCGGCCTCGCGGGTCATCGCCCGGAACTGTTCGCGCACACCTTCATCCTCGACTGCGGAACCACGAGCCCGTGCGACTTCCGCCGCCAACTTGATTTCATTTTCCTTCGCGATGTCATAGCGTTGTTCCAACGCTTGTGCTGCAGAGCGAACTGTTTCAGCGAGTCTTGCCTTCAGCGCTTCGATCTCGCCGGCGGCCTCACGGTAAACCGGATGCTTGTAACGATAGCGTTCCTTCACCCGGCCAAACTCGGACTCCTTGAGTTGCAAGGCCCTCACCTGGGCAAGCACTTCGGTGCCGCGTTCGGTCCTCTCGATGCCGGCGAGCGACTCGGGTTTCGATGAATCGAACTTCACGCACGCTTCATGTTCGGCCTCAAGGCGGAGCCGGTCGGCAGTCGCCTGCGTGAGCCGCGCGGTCAGGGTGCCCAGCGCGTCGCGCACCGGACTGCCGGTGTCTGATCCCTCCAAACCGGGCACCGGATGGGCTTCACGGAATTCCTGCAGTTTGCGGGCGGATTCCGCCATGCGATCGCTAAGGCGCTTCTCCTCACGGGCCAGCCCCTCGCTCGCCTGACGGGTGATCGTTTCCTGCCGCTCGGAGGTCCATTTCTCATATTCGGTCACCAGTGACTCGACGAGCCGCTTCGCCCGCGCCGGGTCCGTATCCTCCACCGACAGGTCGATGATCCGGGTGCCACGCCGCAACCCGACATCCACACGTTTCGCAAATCGCCCCAGCAGCGCCTGGCGGCTCATTCCGGACGTCGCAAACGCGGGATCGTCAGGCATTCCGTTCGCATCGATCACACGCATCAGCAGCGTGGAGGCGCTCAGTCCCTGCTCCACCGAGCGCATCTGCTCGAGATCGCGGGTTTCCTCCGCCGCCACCGCCTGGATCTCCATTACCACGGGTGCCTGACTACTCACATACACCGATCCCACCGCCCGATAGGTCTCTGGCATCCGCCCGGCGAACCAAAGCGCAACCGCGCCTCCCACCGCGACCAGCAGGACCACCATCCACGCCCGGCGGAGCAAGACTCCTGCAACCCACCCGGCATCCACCTTCGGCAGGAAAAACGTCGGCTCCGTCCCGGCGGGAACGCGCAGGCGCGGAGTTCGCGGAGTTCGCGGCGCGGCCTTGTGTTCTGATAGATCGGAAGATGACATGGGTGCGGCGGTCTTAACGTTAGAACAAACCTTCGGGAACGGTGAGCACATCGCCATCCTGCAGCGGAATGTCGATTCCCTTGCCGGAGGTGATTTCCTTCAAATTGAGAATACGGACATTGCCACCGCGCTTGAGAGTGATCTTTTTCGCGTTGGCGATCCGGGTAACGCCGCCCGCCATGCCAATGGCCTCCACCAGCGTCAGACGCCGGTGAGCCGGAAGCTCGAAAACGCCCGGGCGCTGCGCCTGACCGAGCACCGTGACCGTCCTGCGGAGGCGAGCCTCGATGGAAACGCTCACTTCGGGCTTCACCAAATAACCGTCCGCGAGTTTCCGTGTGACCAGCACCGCCGCCTGATCGGTGGTGAGTCCCTCCAACCGAACCGCACCGATCAAAGGCATGAAAATCGTGCCATCCGCCGAAAGCTGGCCGCGGGTGGTCAGCTCTGCCTCCCGGAACACCCGAATTTCGACGTTGTCCATGCGGCCGATCACCCCGGACGAACGCTCACCCTGCGCGGAAGCCCACCCTCCGACAAGGGCGAGCAGGATGACTGAGAGTCTGAAAATCGAATAAATCATTATATTTTGTTAGAACTTCTGGTTGAACTCGACGCCGATCATCAGCTGTTCATAGCCGAATGCGGCATCACTCGAATGGTCGTCGGACACACGGCAGAAGAACGACAGGTCGGACTCGTCGGAAAGACGGCAGACCAGTGCGGGACGCAGAAACCAGATCCGGTCGCTGCGCCCGTCGGCGCCGGTTCCGGAAACCTGGCGGTAGGAGTTCCATTCGTATCCACCCTCAAGTTTGGCGGACCAGACGCGGTTGATGTTCTGGGAAACTCCGGCGCTGAATCCGCGCACCGAGTAGTTCTGCCCGGCATAATAGGCGGATGCCTCCTCGCGCATGTAGCCCGTCAGGTAAATCTCGGTGCCTTCCCGCGGCGCCCAGAAGACACGCCCTTCCAGCACCGGGTTGATCTCCGATCGACCGCCCGCCTTCCGCCGCTCGACTCCGGTCTCGATGTTGAAACGGACTTTCTCGCGGGGACTCCACACGATATCGGCCGTCAATTGCTGGGTGTCCTGGGTTTCCGCCCGATCGACCCGCAAGCGCCCGATCTGATAGACAAGCCCGAGTTCGGTTTTCGGCGAATAGGTGAATCGAACCGCGACTTCCCCATAGGTCTTGCTGGAGTCGTTCAAGTCGGCATCGGAGTAATTCGTCTGCCGGTTTCCAACCGCGGCCTCCAAGGCGATCTTCTCACGGGGAATCCATGCACTGCGGATTTCATTGGAGAATTCCAGACGATCGGTCGCCTGCCCGGTTTCCGGCGTGGCATCGCCGAGTTTCCGAAGCGAACCGGAGTAAATCAAACGCGTGACCTTGCCGCGCCAACCGGCGGTGGCCAGCATCTGGTGATCGACACGACTCTCCGAACCGTTCAAGGCATACACCACCAGCGTGGGCCGGTAGGCGGCCTTCACATAAACACCTTCGCCCTCGCTATCATCGCCTTTGGCATAGGCGACGGCGGGTGTGGCCCGGAACACCATATCGGACTCCGGTGAGGTGGCGCTCAGAAAAATGTTATCATCATAGGCGGCGGAAACCACCACTCCCAGATCCCAGCCACCGCGACGCATTGCCACAGGCCCCACCCCCGGAGACTGCACCGCACCCGAGTCCACCCGACCATCAACGACGGGGGCGTATTGCTGCGAATAGACGGAAGGAGAAAGGCAGGACACCAGAACAAGGGCCAACCCAACAACCATCCGGGGGGCATATGGTTTTTGAGCAATCATTGCGGGGGGCAACGCACAAGTGATCCCTCTTTGCTACCAGGGAAGCAAGACTTTTGACCTACCAAAGCTATACGTGATCGCGTAATTCATTTCGATCGGGACCGTGTTAGCAATGGGAGTCCCTCCCATATCTGGCAATTCATTACCATTCACTTTTCTGAGGCTAATACCGCTTTTATTTTTGCCATCGGCCATCGCGTCTTCCCCCTTCATTCCCCTCTCCAACCCTTCGTGATGCCCCCCCACGCAGAACATGTTGCTCCGGCCGTTCCATCGATCGAGCCCACCCACTGGCTTCAAGGGTTTGATCGCCACGCTCGCCTACATCCGGAAAAAATAGCGCTGGTCAACGGATCGCGCTCGTTTACCTACGCAGCTCTCGAGACCCATTCGAACCGGATCGCGCAACAACTCGGCGACTCGGGAATCGGCGCGGGAGATTACGTGGGATCCGGCTTTGACCGGTCGGTGGATCTGATCGCCACCTTGCTTGGCATTTTAAAATCCGGGGCCGCCTATGTTCCACTGGACCCCGGCTACCCGCAGGCGCGGATCGAGCGCATGATCGCCTCCGCAGGACTGGAAACCGTCATCACCACCCGGAAACTCGCTTCATCCTTTCCCGGTGTGAAGATCTTGGTCCCAGACGAAAACAGTCCGGCGGAAAAACATCCAATCATCCGTGCCGCGGGCTCACCCGCTTATGCCATCTTCACTTCCGGGTCCACCGGCCAACCGAAAGCGGCGTCGGTCTTCGACTCCGGATTCGCCAACCTTCTGGACTGGTATGGAAGCAGTCTCGCACTCGGACCCGATGACCGCACGTTGGTCATCAGTTCCCCGAGTTTCGACCTCACCCAGAAGAACCTCTTCGCACCGCTGCTCACTGGCGGCACACTGGTGCTCGATGGGTTGCAGACCTATGACATCCCTCGCATTCTCGCGCTGATCCGGGACCACGGGATCACCCTGCTCAACTGCACACCCAGCGCCTTCTACCCCTTGGTAGAGGGCTCGGCCGCGGATGGTTACCGTGCGCTTGCCACCCTGCGATTCGCCGTGCTCGGCGGCGAACCGGTCTCAATCCCACGCCTGCGTTCGTGGCTCGAACACCCGTCCTGCCGTGCGGAGGTTGTGAATTCCTACGGCCCCACCGAATGCACGGACATCTGCTTGTTCCACCGGATGCATCGCGGAAACATCGACCGCTTCCCTTTCGTCCCGCTCGGTCGTGAAGTCCCGAACGTCCAGGTCACCATCCGCGATGAAGCCTTGTCCATTCTTGCCGATGGCGAAACCGGTGAACTCTGCATCGGCGGTGCCTGCGTCGGCGGTGGATATCTGAATGACCCGGAACGCAGCGCCAACTGCTTCGTCAACGGAATCTACCGCAGCGGCGACCTCGCAAAACGCCTGCCATGCGGCAACTTCGAATTCCGTGGACGCGCCGACTACCAGGTGAAGGTCAATGGCTTCCGCATCGAACTCGGTGAAATCGAGATCGCACTCAACGGACACGGACAGGTCCGCGAAGCCGTGGTCACCGCACACGGCAACAAACTCACCGCCCACGTCCAGGGCACCGCCACCGCCGCGGACCTGCGTGACCACCTCTCGGAGACACTCCCCGCCTATATGATCCCCGCGGAGTTTCTAACGGTGGAGGCTTTCCCGCTCACCCCCAACGGAAAGGTGGACCGCAAGGCCGTCGCTGAAACCCATTGCGCCCATGCCACCCGGCTGCCTCATGAATCCCCGGCCGGCCTCGAATCCTCCATCCTCGCGCTCTGGTCGGAAATCCTCGGCCAGCCGATCGTCGACTCCAGCGCGAACTTCTTCGATCTCGGCGGAAGCTCGATTCATCTCGCCGTTGCTCACGTGCGGCTTCGTGAAATGACAGGCAGGGATTTCCCGATCACCGACCTTTTCGCACATCCCAGCGCACGCGCCATCGCCACCCATCTCTCGCCCCGCCAGGCTGCCACCACCAGTCACATCCAGAACCGCGCACGCCTTGCCAGGGCCGGACTGGCCGCATTCCAACGCCCGATCCAACGATGAACGAAGAAACCCAAGCTCCGGAAGCCGTCGCCGTGATCGGCATGGGCGGAAGATTTCCCGGCGCTGCCAACCCGGATGAATTCTGGCGGAACCTCATTGCAGGAAAAGACGGCATCACCCGCTTTCCCGGCCGCACTGCCGCCGATGGCAGCCGCTACGTCGGAGCCCGCAGCATGATGGACCACCCGGACCTCTTCGACGCTTCGTTCTTCAACATCTATCCGAAGGAGGCGGAGTTAATGGACCCGCAACACCGCGTGTTCCTCGAATGCGCGTGGGAGGCGCTGGAAGACGGCGGCCATGATCCCGCGGCGTTTCCCGGCCTGATCGGCGTCTATGCCGGACTCAGCCTCAACACCTATCTCCTGAACAACCTCGGAACCGGCGGCGAACTCGCGAAGAACTATCAGGTCTCCCAATACCAGACGATGCTCGGAAACGACAAGGACTTCCTGCCCGTCCGCGTCTCCTACAAACTCAACCTCCGCGGGCCGAGCATGACGATCCAGTCGGCCTGTTCCACCTCGCTCGTCGCCATCTGCCAGGCCGCCACCGCGTTGCTCACCTACCAGTGCGACATGGCACTTGCCGGCGGTGTTTCCATCAGTTTTCCGCAACACCGAGACTACCTCTATCAGGAGGACGGCATGATGTCACCGGACGGCACCTGTCGCGCCTTCGATGCCGATGCCGCGGGCACGGTCTTCGGCCATGGCTGCGGCGTGGTTCTGCTCAAACGCCTCAGCGAGGCTATCTCGGACCGTGACCCGGTCCTCGCAGTGATCAAGGGCTGGGCCGTCAACAACGACGGCTCCGACAAGATCGGTTTCGCCGCCCCCGGCGTGAACGCCCAGTCCGATGTCATCGCGCTCGCGCAAGCCTCGGCCGGAGTCAAACCCTCGGAGGTTTCCTACATCGAAGCCCACGGCACCGGCACCCCGCTCGGCGACCCGATCGAAGTCGCCGCACTCACGAAAGCCTTTCGCGAAGGAGGGGCCGACGCCAATGGCTTCTGCGCGCTCGGCACCGGCAAAACCCACATCGGCCACCTGGACTGCGCCGCCGGTGTCACCGGACTAATCAAGACCATCCAACAGTTGCGCCACGGAAAGATTCCCGCGCTGCTGCATTTCAAATCTCCCAATCCGCGCATCGATTTCGCCCACAGCCCCTTCAAACCGGTCGATCGCGATCTGGATTGGAAGCCCGGCGAGACACCCCGCGTCGCCGGCGTCAGCGCCTTCGGGGTGGGCGGCACGAATGCCCACGTCATCCTGGAGGAAGCCCCGCCCGCTCCGCCAACGACGCCCGGCCGGACCCACGAGACGCTGTTTCTATCAGCACGCTCCAGGGAAGCGCTCGCCGCCATGTCGAACCGCCTCGCGGATCATCTGGAAAACGAAAACCCGCCACTCGCGGACGTTTCACACACCCTAGCCACCGGCCGGCGCGCCTTCACTCACCGGCGCGCCGTGGTTGCCACGGATCCAGGCGGGGCGATCGCGAAACTCCGTGAGGAAGTCCGCGACATCACCGCCCGATCGAACCCACCGAAGGTCGCGTTCCTCTTCCCCGGACAGGGTTCGCAATACACCGGCATGACCCACGGGATCTATCAGACGGAACCCGCCTTCCGCGAAGCACTCGACACCTGCGCCGTCCTGCTCCGCCCGCTCATCCAGCACGACATCCGCCACACGCTCTATCCAACAGACGATGAACGTGAAGCCGCCGAACGCGACATCCACCGCACGGCGCTCACCCAGCCGTGCGTCTTCGCCGTCGAATACTCACTGGCGAAACTCTGGATCTCCTGGGGCGTCAAGCCCTCGCTCCTGATCGGCCACAGCATCGGCGAATACGTCGCCGCAGTGCTCGCCGGGACCTTCAAACTCGAACACGCGCTGAACCTTCTGGCCACCCGCGCCCGCCTGATGCAGGAGCTTCCACGCGGTGGCATGCTCGCCATCCGCAAAAGCTCCTCGGAACTGACGTTTCCTCATGGCATCGATCTCGCCGCGGTCAACAGCCCGCATCTTTGCACCGTTTCCGGAACCCATGAGGCGATTGCCTCCTATCAGAAGGAACTCGTCGCGGCGGAAATCCAGTGCCGGGTTTTGAACACCTCGCACGCGTTCCACTCCGTGATGATGGAGCCCATCGTCGCCCGCTTCACCGAAGACGCCGCGATGGTCCCGGCCACGCCTCCGGAACTCCCGTGGATCTCCACCAGCACCGGAAGGCCCGTGGACGCATCGACGCTCGCGGACCCCGCATACTGGGCACGGCAACTCCGCCATACCGTGCATTTTAGTGACGCGCTCGAGACCGCGTTCGAATCCAAGGACCTGCTTCTGCTGGAAGTCGGCCCAGGCCGCGCCCTCAGCCAGTTCGCCCGTCAGCACCCCGGCTGCGGCGAGACCCGCGTGGTGACCACCCTGCCATCCTCCTCGGACGATCTCGCCGATCTATCAGCCGCACTCGGAGCACTTTGGGCGAACGGCGTCACCCCGGACTGGGCCGCGTATTTCTCCGGCCAGCAACGCGCCAAGCTCCACCTCCCCACCTATCCGTTCGAGCGCAAAAGCTACTGGATCGACAACTCTGAAACTGTAGCGGCGGTCTGTGACCGTCGCACTCCACTCACTCCCGCCCCCATGCCGTCCACTGATCGTCTCACGGAAATCACAGCAAAGCTCCGCGCCGTCGTGCTCGAACTCTCGGGCATCAAGGTGGAGGACGACAACTCCACCTTCACCGAACTCGGATTCGACTCGCTCTTTCTAACACAAGCCAGTCAGGCTATCCAGTCCCGCTTCGGCGTGAAAATCACGTTCCGTCAGATGCTCGGAGAACTCTCGTCTGTTTCCGCGCTTTCGAAGCACCTCGACGAGACGATGCCCGCCGACACGGTCGCTCCACCGCCACCTCCGGCACCGGACACAAGCGCCGCAGCATCCACCGGCAATCCGCTCGAACAGCTGCTCGCCAACAACCTGCGGATCATGCAGACGATGCTTGCGGGCCAGACAGCCGCCGCGCCCGCGCCAACAAACGGCCTCAGCCCCATTTCCTGGCCCGTTCATTTGAAACGGAGCACCGCCACCCCCACACGCTTCGGGCCCTACAAACCGATCGAAAAGGGTGACAAGAGCGGACTCACAAACAACCAGCAGAAGGCACTCGAAAATCTCATCGCCCGCTACACCGCGAAAACCCCGTCATCCAAGTCCTACACCGCCAAGCACCGGCCGCATTTCGCCGACCCACGCGCGGTTTCCGGCTTCAACTCACTGTGGAAGGAAATGGTCTATCCGATCGTCTCGTCGCGCAGCAGGAACGCCCGCGTCTGGGACATCGATGACAACGAATACGTCGACATCACCATGGGCTTCGGCACCTACTTGTTCGGCCACTCGCCCGAGTGGTTGACGGAGGCAATCTCCCGGCAACTCCAAAGCGGCATTGAAATCGGTCCGCAATCCGCCGTCGCCGGCAAACTTGCCAAGGCCGTTTGCGATCTAACCGGCATGGAGCGCGCGACCTTCTGCAACACCGGTTCGGAAGCGGTCATGGCAGCCATGCGCCTCGCACGCACCGTCACCGGCCGCACGCGCATCGTCTATTTCACCGGCGACTACCACGGCATGTTCGAGGAGGTCCTCGTTCGCGGCGCATGGATCGACGGCGTTTACAAGGCCCAGCCGATCGCCCCAGGCATCCCGCAGTCGCTGGTGGAAAACATGCTGGTACTCGATTACGCGGATCCCTCTTCGCTTGAAATCCTCAAGTCTCACGCCCACGAACTCGCCGCCGTGATGGTGGAGCCCGTGCAAAGCCGCGCACCCGGCCTGCAACCGCGCCAATTCATGCACGAGGTCCGCGCGATCACTGAAAAATCCGGCACGGCGCTCATTTTCGACGAAGTCGTCACCGGCTTCCGCTGCGCACCGGGCGGTGCCCAGGCCTACTTCGGCGTGCAGGCGGACATGGCCACCTACGGCAAGGTCATCGGCGGCGGCATGCCCATCGGCGTGCTCGCTGGAAAACGCCAATACATGGACGCGCTCGATGGCGGCTCATGGAACTACGGAGATGACAGTTTCCCGGAAGTGGGTGTGACGTTTTTCGCCGGCACATTCGTCCGCCATCCGCTCGCGATGGCCGCCGCATGGACGGTCGTGCAACACCTGCAAGGCGAGGGGCCGCGCCTGCAGATCGACATGGAGGAACGCGTCGCACGCCTATGCCGAACACTCAACTCGCATTTCGAAGACATCGGCGTGCCGATCCGCATCCCGCACTTCAGCGCCTATGCCGTGATCGAACACGCGCCGGACCTCAAACACGCCGGACTGCTCTGGTATTTCCTCCGTGAAAAAGGCGTGCACATCTGGGAGGGCCGCCCGCTGTATTTCACCACCGCCCACAGCGATGAGGACCTCGACCATGTCGTGCGCGCCTTCACCGCGTCCGTCGCTGAAATGCAGGCCGCAGGATTCCTGCCCGCCCCGCGCGAAGGCTGCGCTCCCGCACCGACATCGTTCCCGCGCCACGACAGCGCACCCACCACCGAGGCACAGCGCGAGATTTTCCATGCCGTCCAGATGGGCGATGAGGCGAACTGCGCGTTCAACGAATCCAACATCATCTGTCTCGAGGGACCTCTTGATGTCCCGGCGTTGAAATCCGCACTCCATGACATCGTAGTCCGCCACCCGGCGCTTCGCAGCACGTTCACGGAAGACGGCTGCACGCAGCATTTCCATCCGTCAGGCCGCACCGTGGAGTTGATCGAACATGATTTCACAAGTCTCGATCTCAACTCGCCGTCCGCGACACTTCCCATCGCCCTCATCAAACGCGCGGAAAGCTCGATTCCATTCGACCTGACGGCTGGCCCGCTCGTCCGCTTCGAACTCATCCGCCTGCCAGGCCAGCGCCACGAACTCATTTTCACCGCCCACCACATGGTCTGTGACGGTTGGTCGTTCGGCATGATCCTCGCCGAGCTCGCAGCCGCCTACAACGCCCGCACGGCCGGAAACCTCCCGAAACTTCCGCCCGCGATGCCCTTCGCAGATTACGCCCGTCTTGAGGCATTCAACAAAGACAGCAAGGAAACCCTCGACGCGGAACGCTACTGGGTCGCGCGTTTCGCCGATGGAGCGCCGGTGCTCGACCTGCCAACCGACCGACCGCGGCCGCTGGTGAAATCCCATCGCGGCGCAGTGCAGGCCATCACCATCGACCCCGCGCGATATCAGCGACTCAAACAGGCCTCCCCGAAACTCGGTGGCACCTTGTTCGCCACCCTGCTCTCCTCGTTCGCTACCCTGCTCCACCGAATCACCGGCCAGAACGATCTAGTGATCGGCGTGCCAGCAGCCGGTCAGACCCGCATCGGCCGCGACGAACTCATCGGCCACTGCCTGAATTTCCTGCCTCTGCGCCTCCACCCCGCCGCGGACCGACCGTTCCGCACCTTCGCCTCCGAGGTAAAGGAACAGGTATTGGAGGCCTATGACCACCAGAACCACACCTTCGGCAGCCTGCTCCGGAAAATCGAGATCGACCGCGACCCCAGCCGCGTCCCGCTCGTCTCGGTCATCTTCAACATCGACAAGAACGGCCTGAATCAAATCGGCTTCGATCAACTCAAGTTCGACGTCGAGACCAACCCGAAGCAGTTCGTCAACTTTGATCTGTTCTTCAACCTCGTGCAGACCGACGAACGCCTCATCGTCGAATGCGAATACAACACCGACCTCCACGACAGTACGACCATCCAGGCCTGGCTGGAAGCGTTCGAACAACTCATCGAAGCGATCATCACCGATGGCGACACCCCGCTGAGGGAACTCGACATGCTCACCACCGATGACCGCTGCACGCTGGAAACATGGAACACCACCGAAGCACCGCTCCCGTCTGCAACCTCCATTCAGGAGTTTTTCGAACAACAGGCCGGTCGCAATCCCAACGCCGTCGCGCTGCGCGCCGGTGACCGGAGTGTCACCTATCAGGAACTCGACCGCCACGCCAACGCCCTCGCCACCGAACTTCGCCGAAACGGAGTCACACGCGAAACACTCGTCGGCATCTGCGCGGAACGCCGGACCGAGACCGTCGTCGCCATCCTCGCCGTGCTCAAGGCTGGCGGTGCCTACGTGCCCATCGACCCGAAGTATCCGAAGGACCGGATTTCCCACATTCTCCAGGATGCCGCGGCACCGCTGCTGCTCACCCAGCGCTCACTGGTGGATGCCCTTCCGCCGGAAAACGGCAGTTTGCGTTTCTTCATCGATGACGTGCTAAAATATTCCTCGGATCGCCCGCCGACCGTCACCCGTCCGGCTGACCTCGCCTACGTGATCTACACTTCGGGCTCCACCGGACTTCCCAAAGGCGTGGCGATCGAACACCGGAACGTCATCGCGCTCATCGGTTGGGCCACCTCCGTCTATCAGCCGGATGAACTCTCCGGAGTGTTGTTTTCCACGTCAATCTGCTTCGACCTTTCGGTGTTCGAGATGTTCGTCACTCTCGCAGCGGGCGGAGCGGTCATCCTCACGGAAAACGCGCTTGAATTGCACCAACACCCGCACTGCGGTTCCATCACCCTCATCAACACGGTTCCCTCCGCCATCAGCGAGCTGCTAGATGCGGATCTCATCCCGCCATCCGTCAAGGTCATCAATCTGGCCGGCGAGGCGCTCACCGCAAATCTGGCGGACCGTCTCTACGGCGCCCGCCCCGGCATCAAGGTTTACGATCTCTACGGTCCGTCGGAAGACACCACCTACTCGACCTTCGCCCTGCGTGAACCCGGCGGCCGCGCGACGATCGGAAAACCCATCTCCAACACGAAGGCCTACGTCGTCAACGGACAGGGCAAACTCCTACCACCCGGAGTCGCCGGCGAACTTCTGCTAGGCGGCGCGGGCCTCGCACGCGGCTACCTCCACCGCCCGGAACTCACTGCAGAGAAATTCATCCCGCACCCGGAATTCGGCAGGGTTTACCGCACGGGCGACCGCGCCCGCTACTTTGAAAACGGTGAACTCCAGTTCCTCGGCCGTCTCGATCACCAGATCAAACTCCGCGGCCACCGCATCGAACCCGGTGAAATCGAATCGCGCCTTGAGAGCCATCCTTCCGTCGGCAAGGCCGTCGCCCATGTGACCGACGGGCGCCTCGTCGCCTACGTCACCCCCGCTGCGGGCGGTGCCGGAACCGACGGCACGGGAATCTGGCAGGACCAATGGGACCTGCTCTACTCCTCCGCCATCGCACAAACCGGTGGCCGGAAGCTCAACCGACTGGACTCTGTCATCGCCGGTTGGGCTGGCACGGAAAACCTTGAGGCTCAGGTCACCGAGTGGATAGCCACCACCATCGAGCGCATCCGCAACTATCAGGGAAACCGCATTTTCGAGATCGGTTGCGGCACCGGACAGATTCTCTCGCGCCTCGCGCCAAACGCCGAGTGCTATTGGGCCGCGGACATTTCCAAAGTAGCCATCGAGGCTCTGGAAAACAGCCATCCACTGCCGCAGGTGAAACTCCTCCACCGCCCGGCTGACGATTTCAGCAAAATCCCCGACGCACATTTCGACACCGTCATCATCAACTCGGTCGCCCAGTATTTTCCCGACGCCGACTACCTCCTCCGGGTGCTGCAAGGCGCGGCACGCATCCTGAAACCCGGCGGCCGGATCTTTCTCGGCGACGTGCAGAGCCACGCGCTGCTCGCCACCCACCATGCAATGGCCCTGCGCGAACACGCCCCCGCGGGCACCACCGCCGGTGAGTTCCGCAAGATGGCGGCGCGGCGGCTCGCACAAGAAACCGAACTCTCACTCGACCCCGCGTGGTTCGACCTGACATCTCCGGAAATCCCCGGAATTTCGCAGGTCGAGATCCTCCTCCGCCGCGGTGATCTCGCTAACGAAACCACGACCTATCACTACGATGTCGTCCTCCACGCGATTCCCGCACCAACCACCCGCGAGCTGCCTCCTGCAACCCCATGGAACAACCTCAACCTCGAACAACTCGAGGCAATGCTCGCCGACAAGCCGGCGCCGTTCCATCTAACGGGCATTCCCGACGCACGTCTCGCCGTGCCACTCGCATTCCGCAAGGCGCTGGACGCCGCTGCGGATGAGTCTTCCGTCCCGGATCTCACGGCGGTTCCGATCAACGCGGTCTCCGCCGAGACGCTCTTCGCGCTCGCCGCTCAATGTGGCTATCGCGCCCATGTCCGGTGGAACGGAGACGGCACCGGCGGGTCGCTGGATGCGGTCCTCTTTCCCGCCCGGGAATCAGCACTGCCCGCATGGCCGAAACCGTCCGCGGCAGTGCCTGTGAGCACGCTGGCCAACACCCCGCATTCCGCCCGGCCCGAGGCAGCAACCCTTCCGCAAAGCCTCCGCAAGCACCTCGCAAGCGGTTTACCGGAATACATGATTCCTTCCGTCATCGTCCTGCTCGACACCTTTCCTCTCACTCCGAACGGCAAGGTGGACCGGAAGGCACTGCCCGCCCCGGCAGATGCGGAAGCCGACACGGCCACCCGGCCTCTCACGGCTCCACGCAATGAAACCGAAGCTCTACTGCTAGATATCTGGAAGCAGGTGCTCGGCAAGGATGAAATCGGCGTGGAGGATGACATCTTCTCCCTCGGTGGGGACTCGATTCTCATCTTCCAGATCAGCACCCGTGCTTCACGCGCCGGAATCTCCATCACTCCCGCCCGGGTCTTCCGCCTGCGCACCATCGCAGCGCTAGCGGCGGAACCCTCCGCGGCCCTGAAAAAACCGGCGGAGCCCTCCATCCGACGCGTCAACCGCGATGCCTACCGCCGCAATCTCTGATCCGATGAAACCCACTTTCGCATCCCTCGCCTCACCGGCCGCAGCAACCGCCGAACAGGAGGGAGTGCTTGCGTTTCCCGCGTCCATCGCCCAGCAGATGTTCTGGTATCTCGAACTCCTGCAGGGTGAGGTCACCGCCTTCAACGTGCCGCTGCGCTTCCGCCTTGACGGACCGCTTGATGTCCCGCTGCTTGAACGCTCGCTTAACACTATCATCGACCGGCACGAAGCCCTCCGGACCCGCTTCGGCGAGGACAACGGCGAACTCCTGCAAATTGTCATGCCGGAGCTCAAGCTGCAAATCCCAGTGATCGACATCAGCCATTTTCCGCCGGACCGGATCACCGACGAAGCCGAGCGGCTTGGCAGCGTCGAGGCCCACCGCCCCTTCAGCCTTGCCACCGGACCGATGATTCGCGCCGAACTCATCCGCCTCGGACCGGTTCTCCACATCTTGCATCTTTCCGTCCACCACGCCTTGTTCGACGGCATGTCGATGACGGTCCTCACCCGCGAACTTGCGGAGATCTATCGGGCGTATTTCGACGGCAAGCCCAGTCCGCTCGAGCCGCTGCCAATCCAATACGGCGACTACAGCGTCTGGCAGAAGGAGTTTCTCGAAGGGCCGGAGATGAAACAACAACTCGGCTATTGGAAGAAACGGCTCGACGGCATGAACGAACTCGATCTTCCCACCGATTTTCCCCGCCCGCCGGTGAAGTCATGGAAAGGCGATATCACCTCCGCCCTTCTGCCGAGGGAGCTCACCGACAAGCTCCAAACCATCGCCGCCAAACACGGCGCGACCTTGTTCCACCTGCAGCTCGCGGCCTTCATGATCCTGCTGCACCGCTACACCGGCAGCACCGACATCGCCGTCGGCACCCCCGTCACTGGCCGCACCCGCGGCGAGATCGAACCCCTCGTCGGCGTCTTCATCAACTCGCTGATCCTGCGCTGCGACCTATCAGGAAACCCGGACTTCGGCGCATTCCTCGGCCATGTCCGTGAGACCGCGCTCGAAGCCATGGAAAACCAGGAACTTCCCTTCGAATGCCTCGTTCGGGAACTCCGGCCAGAGCGCGATCCCAGCCGCAATCCGCTCTTCCAGGTCAACTTCAATCATCACCGCTCCTTCGCGCAAGCGGGCACCTTCGGCGGGGTGACCCTCACGCCCATTCCATCCCGCTCGCCGGGCACGATCTTCGACCTCCACTTCTTCATGGTCGAGCGCAAGGAAGGCTGGCGCGCTTCGTGCGACTACAGCACCGAACTCTTCACCCGCACTTCCGCCGACCGCATGTTAGGCCACTTCAAGCACCTGCTCGAAGGCATCGCCGCCCATCCGGAAAAGCCCGTCGGACAGCTCGAAATCCTCACCGACCCCGAGAAATCACGACTCCGCAAGTGGTCGGAGCACACCCGCGACTATCCGCGCGACGCCACCATCGGGGGATTGTTTCTCGAAACCGCGGAGCGTTTCCCGCACCGCACCGCCCTTGAGTCCGGCGATCGGAAGTTCACCTATCAACAACTCCGTTCCGAGGCCACCACGCTCGCCGCCCGCCTGCTCAAGGCCGGCGTGAAACCCGGTGACACCGTCGCCATCACCGCAAGGCCCGGACCGGAAATGATCGCCGGTTTCCTCGGCACCCTGCTGGC
This sequence comes from Luteolibacter sp., assembly GCA_041549835.1. Lineage (GTDB taxonomy): Bacteria > Verrucomicrobiota > Verrucomicrobiia > Verrucomicrobiales > Akkermansiaceae > Luteolibacter. The sequence continues at coordinate 56,338 of JBFEQB010000010.1, forward strand.
CGGCGCTTGTTGCGTGCCGATCGACCCCTCTTATCCGGCGGATCATTTTGCGATGCTGCTCGATGAATGTGGCGCCAACACCGCTCTCGCCGGCCCGGGCTGCGAGGCTTCGTCACCCGAATCATGGCACGGAAAACGGTTCGCCCTCACGCCATTCGGAAGCGCCGGAGCACCCGTCGCGCTTCCCAATATCGCAGTCACCGCCGATCATCCGGCGCAACTGCTTTTCACCTCCGGTTCTACCGGACGCCCCAAAGGCGTGCTCCTCTCCCACCGCGGAACGGTTCGTCTCGTTAGAAATAACGGCTTCATCGCCATCACCCCGGACGATGTGTTTCTCCAAGCCGCTCCCGTTTCGTTCGACGCCTCGTTGCTGGAAATCTGGGGCGCGCTGCTCAATGGCGGACGCCTCATCCTGATGCCCGAAGGCCCCGGCCTCGAGGGCATCGCCACCGCCGTCCGCGACAAGGGGGTCACCATCCTCTGGCTCACGTCCGGCCTCTTCCAGTTAATGATCGACGAACACGCGGAGTCGCTGACAAGCCTCCGCCACCTGCTTGCCGGCGGCGACGTTCTGTCGCCCGCCCACGTCCGCAAAGCGCTCGATGCGCTTCCAGGCACCCGCCTGCTCAACGGCTACGGCCCCACCGAAAACACCACCTTCACCACCTGCCATAAAATCACCGCCGGGGACCTCGACCATGCGTCGATCCCAATCGGGAGGCCCATTTCGAACACCACCGTCCACATCCTCGACGACCAACACCGACCCGTCCCCGTCGGAATTCCCGGTGAACTCTGCACCGGCGGTGACGGCCTCGCCCTCGGCTACCTCAAGTCCCCGGAACTCACCTCGGAAAAATTCATCACGCATCCGGAATTCGGCCGCCTCTACCACACCGGCGACCTCGCCCGTTGGTCGGCTGACGGCACGATCGAGTTCATCAGGCGCCGCGACCACCAGGTGAAAGTCCGCGGTTTCCGCATCGAACTCGGGGAAATCGAAGCCGTTCTCGCGAGCCACCCGAAAGTCCTGCAGACCAAAGCCACCGTCCGTGGAGACACTGCCGAAACCAAGCGCATCGTCACGTGGGTCGTCCCTAACGATGGAGCGGTTCCGACCGGGGAGGAAATCGCGGCGTTTCTCGCCGAGCGCCTGCCGGCCTTCATGCGGCCCGATGGCATCGGCGTGCTGGACTCCTTCCCGCTCAACACGAACGGAAAGATCGAACTCGCCGCGCTGCCTGATCCTGGCCACCGGATCTCCCTCTCAGAAAATACTCCGCATGAAACCCCCGTTGGCCCCGTCGAATCCCAGCTCGCCGTCATCTGGCAGGAACTGTTAGGGATTCCGAAGGTCGGCAGGAACGACCGGTTTTTCGCCCTCGGCGGCCATTCGCTGATGGCGTTGCGCCTGTTCTCGCGCATCAACCGCGAGTTCAGGAAATCCCTTCCGCTCTCCGCTCTGATCCAGCATCCAACCATCGCCACTCTCGCCACCTTGCTGGAAGATACCACTGCGGAGCGGCCAGCACCCCGCTCCCTTCCTCGGGGAGCGGCAGGTTCGCGGGGCCACCTCGTCACCCTCGCCGAGGGCGGAGACCTGCGACCGCTCTTCTGCATCCACGGCGGTGACGGCGGCGCGCTTTTCTACCGCCGGCTAACAGAATTCGTGCCGGACAACCTGCCCGTCCACGCCATCGAATCCTGCGAACTCGGAAACAGCGGCCCGGTCCTCCAGTCCAGCATCGAAGAAACCGCCGAGGATTACCTCCGCACCATCCTCAAGTTGCAGGCAAAGGGGCCCTTCCACCTCGCCGGCTATTCGTTCGGCGGCGTCGTTGCCCATGAGATCGCCTGCCGGTTGATCGATCAGGGCCACGAGGTCGGGTTCCTCGGCCTGTTCGACACTCACAGCCCGACCGCAGCGGCACGGAAATACAGCCTGATCGAGCGTCTCGGCGTTTTCTGGCGGCACAACGACGGACATCCACTCATCAAGCGCATCGGCTTGCTGGGCGCACGCATCCGCGCGGGCATCCACACCCACCGCGAAGTCCGCACCGAACTCGAAGCCGCCGCCAAATGCGGACCGGCGGAGGCCTTCAGCAATCTCCGGCGTGTCCAGATCCGCGAGGAGAACTGGCGGGCCATGCGGGTCTATCGGCCACGCCCGTTCAATGGCCGCATCACGCTCTTCCGCACCACCCATCTGGATGACAAGGTCGAGTGGCCGGCGGACTATGGTTGGTCGGAAGCAGCTCTCTCCGGACTCGATATCGTCCCGGTTTCAGGTCACCACCTCGACCTGTTCAATCCTGAGAACATCCAATCGCTTGCCGATGCGCTCACCCGTTCGCTCACCCATACCACCCCCCCCACGACCTAACGACACTCTCCTTTCCTCTTGTAGCGCTCCCGATTCCCCGAATGGTGAATCGTCGCGCGCCCGTTTCCAGCACAACCAAGGCATGACGCCCGGAACCATCAGCATCCACCTCATTCCATCGGAGCATCCGTCCACCGATACCGGCTGGCCGTTGCTCTCACCGGACGAGCGAATCCGCGCGACGTCATTCGTCTTTCCCGTGCACGCAACCCACTGGATCGCCTGCCGCGCGGCCCTCCGCAAAATCCTTGGAAACACCATCCATGTCCCGCCGGCAGATGTGCCTCTCGTCATCCAGGAACTCGGAAAACCCGAACTGGCCGCCCCGTTCGACTACCTCCACTTCAGCCTTAGCCATTGCGAGGATCTCGCGGTCCTCGCGCTCTGCGTGGACGGCCCCGTGGGCGTGGATGTGGAACGCGCGAGCCGCGCCAGCGAATTACCCGGCTGTGAAACCACCTTCTGCCATCCTGCGGAGCTCGCGGCACTGCCACCGGATCCAGACGCGCGGGGCCGGCAACTGCTGGATCTCTGGGCGGCCAAAGAAGCGTTGCTCAAAGCGCTGGGCACCGGATTCACCCATCCACCGGAATCCGTCACCATCCACGGTCACACCGCGACTTCCGAGGTCCCGCTCGCGGGCATCGAAAACCAGACCATTCACCGTCTGGATCATCCGGCTCTAGCCGGTTTCAGCGCCGCCGTCTCGGCGCCTTCGTCCGCCACCCGGATCGAGTTCAGCTCGTTCGAAGAATCGACATTCACGCAATCCTCTGCCATCACTGCGGCACGTCCTGCGAAACCCGATGGCTGAAGTAATCCAATTCCCCTGCCCCGCTTGTGGAGCCACCCTCAGGCTGCCGCTCGCCATGGCAGGCATCCATGGCCCCTGCCCGCTCTGCCGGCGGGAAATCATCGCCCCGGATCCATCAAACGACCTTGCCGCCCGACTGCCCGTCACTGAGCCCGACGAAATCCCGGAGCCATCCGCTGCGATTTCTGAGGAGCAAACGGCAATGGATGTCCCGCGACTCGAGCCTGCACCATCGCGGCCACTCAGGCGTGGCGTCCTGCTGGTTTCCATCCTGCTGACGGCCACCCTGTCTCTAGCAGCCGGTTATTTCATCGGGATTCGATCGACCTGTCACATGGCGATGGCCACCTCCACTCCGCTGGTCGTCCGGGCCGCCTCTCCACCAGAACCGGTGGCTCCCGTGGTTGCCGCATCCCCCGCTCCAGTAACTGAACCCGCGCCGGAACCTCGGAAAAATGCCGAACCGGTCAAAGTTGCCGCCGCTGCGGAAGCCGCCCTCAGGGCTTTTCTCGACGCCCCGGACTGGTCCACCCGCGCCGCCCACGTGCTCGCGCCGGACACCGTGCGTGCCGCGATGGAAGCCTATTCCCGCAAGCTCCCCGATGGACCCACACCCCATCAATCGATATCCGTCGAAAACAGCTATACCGACAGAGAAACCGGCAACACCCTGTTCATCTTCAAGGTCGTCACCGAGGCCCGCCCGACGGGCATTCCTGTCGCGGTGGCCGAGACCGACAGGGGCTGGTTGATCGACTGGCAGGCGTTCGTCGAGTTCCGCGATGGTCTTTTCGAAGCCTTCGCCAAAGGCCCGGTCGACAAAAGCGGACGTTTCCACCTCCTCGTCAGTGCCCCGCCGCCACCCCGCGCGGCAGACACCGAGAACAAGCATTTCTCATCCTTCCTGCTGGAACCACCATTCCCCGGCCAACAGCGCCTCGCTTACGTTAGAAAGACCGCCGGGATCCACGCCGTTCTCAGCCAAGCCACCTCCAACGGCGCGGTCTTCACGCCGGTGCTGGAGGTCGCAAAACGCAAGACACCGGACGGGAAGAGTTATCTCGAAATCACCGACATCATCGCCCACAACTGGCTTCCGAAGGGACGATGAGGCGCGTTTCGAGATCGCGGGCGAAACCAGCCAAGGTGTTGGTTGCCCCGGCAGGAGACGGAATGACCTCCCTTCCCGGAGCATGCATTTGATGCGCAAGCGTCAGAGCTTGAGAAAATTCTCCAACAACTGCTTCCCCTCCTGCGTCAAAATCGACTCGGGGTGGAACTGGACGCCATGGACCGGATGTTCCTTGTGCATCAGCCCCATGATTTCGCCTTCCTCGGTCCATGCGGTGATTTCGAGGCAATCGGGCAGAGTCTCGCGTTTGACGATGAGCGAATGGTAGCGGGTGGCCTCGAACGGACCCGGCAAGCCACCGAAAACGCTTTTTTGCGCGTGATGAATCGGCGAGGTTTTCCCGTGCATCAGGCGGTCGGCGCGGACTACATCGCCGCCGTAGACCTGCCCGATGGACTGGTGGCCGAGACAAACGCCGAAGATTGGCGTGGTGGCGCCCATCTCGCGGATAAGGTCGCAGGAAATCCCCGCTTCGTTCGGCGTGCATGGACCGGGCGAAATGCAAATGCGCCCGGGTTTGAGCGCCTTCACTTCCTCCACGGTGATCATGTCGTTGCGGAACACCTTCATCTCCGCCCCAAGCTCGCCGAAGTATTGCACCAGGTTGTAGGTGAAGGAGTCGTAGTTATCGAGAATGAGGAGCATCAGTTCGTGTTTGAAATTTGAGATTCCAGATTTGAAATCAGTCTTCGAGCGTCTTGGCCAGCGCGATAGCACGCAGCATGCCCTTCGCCTTGTTGACGGTTTCGACGTATTCGTAGGTGGGGTCGGAATCGGCGACCACTCCGGCACCGGCTTGCACGTAGGCTTTGCCGTCCTTCAGCAGGCAGGTGCGCAGCGTGATGCACGAATCGTGTGAACCATCGAAACCGAAATACCCGACGGCCCCAGCGTAAGCGCAGCGTTTGTTTTTCTCCAGCGAGTTGATGATCTGCATCGCCCGGATCTTCGGCGCGCCGCTCACGGTGCCCGCCGGAAAGGTGGCGCGCAGCACGTCGTAGGCACTGTGCGAGGGATCGAGCTCGCCGGACACGTTGGACACGATGTGCATGACGTGGCTGTAGCGTTCGACGATCATGAAGTCGTCCACTTTCACCGAGCCGTGCTTCGCGATGCGACCGACATCATTGCGCGCGAGATCGACGAGCATCAGGTGTTCGGCGCGCTCCTTGGGATCGGCTAACAAATCCGCCGCGAGCGCGTCGTCCTCCTCTGGAGTCTTGCCCCTCCAGCGGGTGCCTGCGATCGGGCGGATGTCGATGCGGCCGTGGATCGACCGCACGTGCACTTCAGGCGAACTGCCGACGAGTGCGAAATCCCCCAGTTCCAGGATGAACATGTAGGGTGAGGGATTCACCAGGCGCAGCGCCCGATAGAGATCCACAGGCGCCAGGTTGAAGTCGGTTTCAAACCGCTGGCTCGGCACGAACTGGAAGATGTCTCCGGCGGCGATGAATTCCTTGCCGGCGCGGACAAATTCCTCGAATTCCTCCTGCGTCGTGTTGCTGCGGGCATCGACCGGCTCCACCTTCGCCAAGCCGTTGAGGGCCGGGACGTGCAAGGGGCGGTTGAGAATCTCGACAATGGCGGCGATCTTTCCGCGGGCCTCGGCGAAGGCGTCTTGCGGACTGGCGTATTCGTCGATGAAGGCGTTCGCGATCACCTGCAGGCGGCGCAGCCGGTGATCAAAGACCAACAGCGTGTCGGCGAGCAAGAACATCGCATCCGGAATTCCCAGCGGATCCGGCGGTGGCGGACCGAGCGTGGGCTCGAACTGCCGCACGGCGTCATACGAAAGATAACCGACCATGCCGCCGGAGAACAACGGCAGCGCACCGTGAGTCACCGGCTTGTAGGCCGCCATTTCGCTTTCCAGCGCGGCGAGCACATCGTCCTCGGCGGTGAAAGAGCGGAATTTCGAGCCTTCGCGGACGGTGATCTCCTTGCCACGAGCCTCAAGCACCGCTCGTGGATCGCTGCCGATGATCGACCAACGCCCGCCTTTCTCCGTGCTTTCCGCGCTTTCGAGCAGAAACGAGTGACGGCTGTCCCTCAGCTTCAGGTAGGCTGATAACGGGGTCTCGAAGTCCGCCGCGAGCTGGGTGTAAACGGGGACGACATTTCCCCGCTTCGCCAGCTCGGCGAAGGCTTCCAATGATGGCTCGACCGGAATGGAACTCACAACGCCGCGAAGCATGCCCGGGAAACGCCTCAGGGCAAGCCCGGAGAGACCGCGAAAATGTGTTGGTCCCCTTCGCTTCCGCGACTATATCCCATCCCAGATGAGCGAAGCGCCCGCCAACCCCAAACGCCCCCGCGTCAACGTCCGCCGCCCGGATGTGATGGAACTCGTCGCCGCGGAGGTGGCCGTGCATTTCCACTCGTCCATCGTGGAAAAACTCCGGGATAAGGGTGGCCGCCTCACGCTCGGCAACACCACGCTGCTGCTCGCCGAGCAATTCGGCTTCTGTTATGGCGTCGAACGCGCCATCGATCTCGCTTACGCCTCGCGCAGGGTTTTCCCGGACCACCGGATCTTCCTCATCGGGGAAATCATCCACAACCCCGACGTCAACCGGCATCTCCGCGAAATGGGCATCGTTTCCCTGCCGTGGCAGGAAATGAACGCCAGCTATGACGATCTCACGGAAGACGACGTGCTGATCGTGCCCGCTTTCGGCGCACCGACCACCTTCATGGACAAGGTGGCGGAGCGTGGCTGCTACGTGGTCGACACCACTTGCGGCGACGTCATGAAAGTCTGGCGCCGGGTCCGCGGCTACGCCAAGGATGGCTTCACTTCGATCATCCATGGCAAGGCCAACCACGAGGAAACCCGCGCCACCGCCTCCCGCGCGCTCGGAGAGAAGGGCGACGGCCAATTCCTCACCGTTCTCAGTCTCGATGACGTCGACCGCGTTTGCGACTACATCCGCCACGGTGGCGACAGGGCGAAGTTTCTCGAACGCTTCGGCGACCACCATTCGCCCGGCTTCGATCCGGACCTCCACCTTCAAAAGGTCGGCATCGCCAACCAGACGACGATGCTCAAGAGCGAGACCGAGGAAATCCAACAGCGGATCCGTCAGGCGGTCGTCGATCGCGACGGCAACAGCGACGCGTTCCAGATGTTCGACACCATCTGCGGAGCGACTCAGGAACGGCAGGACGCGTTGTTCGAGATGCTCCGCAAGCCGATGGATCTGCTGCTGGTGGTCGGCGGCTATAACAGCTCGAACACCGCCCACCTCGTCGAGATCGCCGAGCCGCAGGTGCCGACGTTTTTCATCCGCGGCGCGTCCTGCGTCAAATCGCTCGCGGAAATCGTCCACTACGACCTGCATCAGGGCGCCGAGGTCACCTCGGACTATGCGAAGCTGTTTTCAGACGACCGCCCGGTCACCGTCGGCATTACCGCCGGCGCGTCCTGCCCGAACAATCTGATCGAGGAAACGATCTTCAAGGTGTTCGAGCTCCGCGGAGTGGATCGCGAAACGCTCGCGAAGGTGTGACGCCCCGGTTTTAGATGTGCGGCATGAACGCGGAATACACCTCGCCCGGAATATCCAACAGACTGTAGTCCTTGGAGGAAACAAACAACAGGCTTTGTTTCCCCTTGCCCAGCAACTCGTTCTCCGAGCCGAAAATCTGGTGCTCCAGCGTGCAGAACTTGCGATTGAAATCCGCGACCCGGATCTTGATCGTGATCACGTCGAACTCCCGCGCCTCACGCACGAACTTGTGCTCGAACGACCGCGTGAGGATGTAAAACTTGGTGGTCTTCAGATCAAAGTCAGGCATCACCTCGTTAAAGAACAACTCCCGGGTTTTGCCGACATAAAGGCCATACATACCGAAGTAGACGTTGCCCACCGAGTTGGTGTCCTGATAGGTGGCGATCATCGAATAGACGAACCACTTGCCCTCGAAGTGCCCGCCGAGCGCGTGCGCGTCCTGCGGAATCGGAGCCTCCACCCTGGATGCGGTCACCGCTTGCCCCGTCTTGGCGATCGCCTTGATCGCCGGGATTTCCGAAGCCGCCTCCATCACCTCGCCGGCCCTCTCGGTGACGACGCGCAGCAGGTCCGTGTTCACGACCAGCCACACCACATAAAATAGCGGCAGCAGCGAACCGAGAAGCAGCAGGAAATTGGCCCCGGTGCAATACCCGAAGGCAAAGATCACCAGCGAGATGCTCGCCAGTGAAAACATCCGGATCTGCGGCAATGGCTGCTGCGAGTTCGGCACGAAACACCGGGCGATCGCCAGCGAGGCGTAGCCGACGAAAAACGAGGCGTAAAACACCATGAAATACTCCAGCTCCAGCCGCGCCCAGAGACCACCCAGCGTGATCACCGCCACCAGGAAGAATGTCGGGATCGGTGATTCCAGCAGGCGTTTCGGCAGCATGCTCACCAGCAGGTTCTGGCTCTTGCCGAGATTCGCCCCGAGGAACCATTTCAGCGAGATATAGCCGCTGTCCAAGGTCGTCAGCGCGCAGATCCCAAGGAACGAGAAGTAAGCGGTCGGCAGCAGGCCCTTGGATTTCACGTCCAGTTGCTCGATGTATTGCACGACCAGTTCATGGGCGTAGCGGAATCCATCGAGCCCCTTGGCGCCGTAGGCGTCCCCCCCGCCCTTGCTCAGCACCCATGCGGCAAGACAGCCGTGGAAAAGAAGCATCAGGAAGAAAATCACCCCGCCGAAAAAATAACTGCTCCGGATCGAGGTGTTTTCCCGGTGGATTTGAATCGCCCGCTGCCAGTGCTGAAGGTCCAGCCAAGGCCCCACCAGCAGACCCACCAATAGCGGAATCGCATACCCGAGCAGATCGGGACCCGTCCACCCGCCCGGCACCGCCGCATCCCAGCGGAAGTTTTCCGGAACCAGCGGCTGCAGGCTGAAAATCACCACCCCCACGCAGACCAGCAGCAGCGCCCCCAGCACGCCGTGACCGAACTTGATCCGCTGGATGCCGAACTCCTCGCCAAACAAACAACCCGCCGCCAGCACCACGAACACCACCATGCACAGGTAAAGCGCCGTCATCGGACCGGACACCAGCCCCAGCGGCCAGAACAGGTATTTTGCCAGCGCGAACACCGTCAACGACAACGCCACCACTTGATAGAGGTAGAAAATCAACCGGAACGGCTTGGCGAATTTCTCGAAGAACATCGCCAGAGATTCCTGCCCGCCCGCATGCCGCTTCGCGACGATTTGCGTCATGAACCCGAACAGCATCAACCCGAGCGCGTTTGGAATGGCGAACAGCAGCAGGCCCTGCAGGCCGAACATGAACGTCATCTGGACGCTGAAAAACAGTCCCAAACCCCACATCCAGGCCAGAGCCACGGAATTCCCCCAAAGCAGTGCGTTGATCGAACGAAGATTCATCCAGGACCCAAGGAACCCGCATTCCCCCCCCCCGGCAAGCCGGATTCTGCCCGAAACCCGATCACCCTCCCGAAAACCCACGACAATTACCATTGAAGCGCAGCGAATCGCCATCTTAACTCCCCCCGCGCTCACAGAAAACGCCGCACTCGCTTCATGATTGAAAACATCCGCAAATACCAGGGGCTTATTATTCTCGGCCTTGTCGTCGTCGCCGCTGGCCTCGTTCTCGGCCTCAGGGACAATCTCTTCAGCGGCGGCTCCGGTGGCCGGCCCATCCTCAAGATCGCCGGCCGGACCTACGATGACAGAGAATACCAACACCTCGGCAGTGGTGCTTTCGAGCTCACCTCCAGCCTCGCCCGATCCGGCGATTTCGGTCTCTACCAGTTTCTCATGGGCCTCTCGTCCGGTGCCTCCACCCAGGAGGACGCCGTCGAAAAATTCTTCATCGGCCGCATGATCATCCGCCAAGCGAAGGAGGAATTCGGCATCCATCCCGGCGAAGAGGAAATCTCCGAATACATCCGCAGCCTCCGCGCCTTCTCCGGCCCGGACCAGAAATTCTCCGAGGAAAACTACCGCACCTTCGTTGAAAAAGGCATCGGCCGCCTCGGCATGACCGAGAGCGACCTCCGGGACCTCGCCGCCGACGTGCTCGCCTCGAAAAAAATCAACGCCATTATCGGCTCCGGCCTCACCGTGAACCGCGACGTCGTCGCCCAGGGCCTCGCACTCGACAACCAACAGATCGAAGGTGAACTCGCCCGCCTCGACATCGACCCGTTCGAAGCCCAAATCCAACCCACCGACGAGGAAATCAAAACCTACTGGGAAACCATCCAGGACGCCTTCACCACCGAACCGCTGCGCAAATTCAGCTACGTCATCGCCACTCCGGACATGCCCGCCGATCTCGACGACGCAGAGGACGATGCCCCGGAATCAATCGCCGAGGCCGCCATGACCGACGAGGCGAAACAAGCGGCCGAAAAGGCCAAAGCCGATGAAAGGGCCAAAAAGGCCGCCGAACTCGCCGAAACCCGCCGCAAGAAACAGATCGAAATCGACTCACTCGTCGATGATTTCACCTTCACTCTCGAAGAACAAAAGGGTGATGGCCTGGAGGAACTCGCTGCGGCGAACCAGTGGGAGCTGAAAACCACCGGGCTCTTCCCACGATCCAAGCCCCCCGCCGATCTCGACGTCAACCTCCGCGCCTCCAGCCGCGGTGGCAAGGCCGTCGATGAATTGTTCCGCATGGAGCCCACCTCGGATCCGCTTTCCAAAATCTCCCCGCCCATCGCCATCGGCGAGAACCAGTGGCTCGTCGCCCGTCTTGACGGGGAGGAGAAGTCACGCCCCAAGACCTACGAGGAAGCCAAGGATGAAGCACGGGTCCAATACATCGCGGAAAAAGCCGCCGAGGCCATGAAGACCGCCGCCACCGAGGCCACCGAAAAAATCAAGACCGCCCTCGCCGCCGGCAAGTCCTTCACCGAAGCCGCCAAGGAAGCAGGCATCACCGAAACCAAATCCTTCACCAAGGTGACCTCCACCTACCGCCCGGACACCTCCACCGAACCGAGGAATCTGTTCGAAGCCTCCAGCACGGTCGATCCCGGCAGCCTCGCGCAAATCATCACCGAGGCCGACCGCACATTCATCGTCCACGTCGCCAAACGCGAGGTCGTCAAGGAAGAGGTCGCCCAAGCCCGCATCGATGCCGAGATGATGTCCCGTGCCAATCGGAACGAAACCCTCGCTTTTGCCGGATGGATCGCCGCCCGCACCGAAGCCGCCAAGGTCGAGCAACTCTACCGGAAGTGAGCGAGGCCGCCCTTCAGGACCTCTTCGACGACGCCAACGGCCATCTCGCCCTTGGCGAACTCGACGAGGCGGTCGCCCTCTATCGGAAATGTGTGGAGCTCGATCCCGCCTTTTTCGACGGCTGGCACGCCCTCGGCATGGCCCTGTTGAAAACCGGCAGCGTCAAGGAAGCCATCGGCTGCGGTCTCCAGGCCGTCACCCTGCAACCCAACGACCTGCTCGCTTGGACCAGCCTTTCCCAGATGTATGTCCGTGACGGCAACATCCCCGAGGCCGAGGCAGCCAAGGGCAACGCCCGCATCCTCTCGCTCGGCGGCAAGGTGGCCCGGGACTAGGAAGAACTGCGGCATCGGCACTCCGCCTTGCACACCCCGCACCCCTCTGCTTTCCTACGCCTCCACACTCTTCCCTCTTCCCACTTTCACTCATGTTCTACCTCACCACCGCCATCGATTACACCAATGGCTCACCCCACATCGGTCATGCCTACGAAAAGGTGCTCGCCGACGTAATCACGCGCTACCGGCGACTGCGCGGCGACGAGGCGTTTTTCCTCACCGGCGTCGACCAGCACGGCCAGAAAGTCCAACAGACCGCCGAAAAGGAAGGCGTGAACCCCGCCACATTCGTCAAACGGACCACAAAGAAATTCCTCAATCTCTGGGAGAAACTCGGCGTGCAATACGACGGCTGGGCGGAAACCGTCGATCCGCGCCACAAGGCCTGCGTTCAAGCCATCCTCACCACCCTCAAGGACCAGGGCCAACTCTACAAACACGCCCACTCCGGCCATTACTCGGTCCGTCAGGAACAATTCCTCTCGGACCGCGACCGCGACGAGTCCGGCAACTTCGGCCCCGAGTGGGGCGAGATCGTCGAAATCGAAGAAGAAAACTGGTATTTCAAACTCTCCGAGCACACCGAGTGGCTCAAGACCTACCTCGACGCCACACCCGACGCCGTGTTGCCCGCGTTCCGGAAATCCGAACTACTCAATGCCCTCGAACGCAACTCCGGCACCGACCTCTGCATCTCCCGCCCGAAGGAACGCCTCCGCTGGGGCATTGAACTCCCCTTTGATCCCGATTTCGTCACCTACGTCTGGTTCGATGCCCTCATCAACTACGTCTCCTTCGCCGGCTACCGCGCCGCGCCGGATGCCGGACTCCCGGATTTCTCCCGCCTCTGGACTTCCGACGAACGCCCCGTCCACATCATCGGCAAGGACATCCTCGTCCCCGCCCACGGCATCTACTGGCTCTGCATGCTCCACGCCATGGGCTTCCCGGATGCACAAATGCCCCGTCTGTTAGTACACGGCTGGTGGAACATCCGCGGCGAGAAAATGTCCAAATCCCTCGGCAACATCGTCGATCCCTCCGACCTCGCCGACAAGTTCGGTGTCGAGGCGCTCCGCTACTACCTCGTGCGCGACATCGTCACCGGCAAGGACTCGGACTTCGATGTCGAGCGCCTCATCATGCTCTTCAACACCGAGCTCGCCAATGAACTCGGCAATCTCTGCAACCGCGCACTCAACATGAGTCAGCGCTTCACCGAAGGCATCGTCTCGCGTGGCGGCCCCTTCGCCGACGATGACCTCGCCCTGCAGACCTCGCTCGCCGAATCCACCGCTGCCTACCGCGCCGCCATGGACGAGTTCGACATCTCGAAAGGCCTCGAAGCCATCAGCCGCCACGTCGTTCATTGCAATCAATACGCCGAGCGCATGAAACCTTGGGAGCTCAACAAGGACCCGGATAAGAAAGCCCGTCTCGCCACCGTGCTCCAGCACCTCGCCGAGAGCGTCGCGCATTGCGCCGTCCTGCTCTCCCCCATCCTCCCGGACGCCGCCGCCAAGCTCGCCGCCCAACTCAATCTGCCCTCGCTCGCCGCCCTCCATCTGGATGACCTCCAATGGGGCCTCATTCCCGAAGGCCACACCATTGGCAAACCCAAACCCGTGTTCCCGAGAATCATCCTCGAGGAACCCGCGTAGCGACAATCGCAGCTACCTGGGGCATCCCAAATGGTCATCGTGCGTGATTTCCACAGGTTCCGCACGATGTGAGGGAGTGACCGTGGCATCGCCGTGAGCCGCCGTCCCTGCGTGTAGGCGGATGCCTGACTAGAATCCCCCACTCGACCCGCTAGCCGTCCATCGCCCGCACATTTCACGAAACATGAAGTGGACGGCATCCGGAAAGCCCGCTTGAGTGGTGCCCGAGCATGGCTATCGACGACCTTGAAAACCTCTTGCAACGCAACCGCCAGTGGGCGGCCAACGTCAGCGCGAACGATCCCCAATTCTTCACACGCCTCGCCAACCAACAAAGCCCCCAGTATCTCTGGATCGGTTGTTCGGACAGCCGGGTCCCCGCCAACCAGATCACCGGCCTCGCACCCGGCGAAGTCTTCGTCCACCGCAACGTCGCCAACGTCGTCGTCGAGACCGACTTCAACCTGCTCGCCGTCCTCCAATACGCCGTGGATGTCCTGAAGGTCCGCCACGTCATCATTTGCGGCCACTACGACTGCGGCGGTGTGCGCGCCGCGCTTGAAAACTTCCGCCACGGAATGATCGACAACTGGCTTTCCGGCATCCGCGCCCTGAGACGCATGCACCGCCTTGAACTCGACGCCCTCCCACCCGCAGCCGCCGTCGACCGCCTTTGCGAGCTGAACGTCCTCGCCCAGGCACGCCACGTCGCCCACACCACTATCCTTGAGGACGCTTGGGAGCGGGGACAGGAAATCAACATCCACAGCTGGATCTACCGCTTGGACCAGGGAATCCTCACCCCTCTTGTCTCGCCGATCACGGCCCCCCTCCGGTCGAGCGACCCGCAGAACCTCTCCGCCGTGGACGAAATCTTAGATTCCCATTGATAAATCCGGGATCCGGTCCATCTTGCAGCCGTCCAGCAAATGGGGGCGTTCTGGTTTCGACGAGATGTCCGATATGTTGGTTGCACGTGGAGGTTGATCGGCTGGCCTCCTAAAAAAGCCGCTCAAAACAAATAAATGCAGACTCTAACGAGCTCGCATTGGCTGCTTAATTGACAGTCAACGTCACGACCCCGACACCTGCTGAGGGGAGTGGCGACAACTTAGCAGGCTGGGATCGGAGTCGGGTAACCGGGCTTCTTTCCGAGATCAAACAGGTTCCTAGGAATGGCAACGCCGCAAGCGGGCCCAGTCAGTCCGAAATCCCAGACCGCATGCTAAACGTGTAGATACCATCGTTGACGGCGTCCCGGACAGGGGTTCGACTCCCCTCGCCTCCACCATTTCTATTTCTGGAAAGCTTCGATCTTGGCGTGAAAGTCGGGCCTAAGTCCG
>JBFEQB010000011.1:0-68314 GCA_041549835.1 Luteolibacter sp.
CCGGAGCCACGGCCTGAAAGCCAGCTCCGGGCAATGGCCACCCGCGAAGGTTTCCAGCGCGGCCTGATCCTGCGTGCCGTCCATCCGTGCCAGCACGTCGAAATGCGGCCCGGGAAACGTGCACGGCCGGTGCCAGGCATCTACCAGCGGCAGCCTTCGCCGCGCGCATTCGAGGCGGAACCGGTCCAAGGTCGGCCGCTCCGGCGCAACCGCATCAAAGTTCCGCGCCTCCATCCGCGGCAGGATCGTGCCACTACGAAAGCCCTCGATCAGCCGTTCGCCCAGCTGCCGGCGCTCCATTTCCGGCAGCATCAGCTCCAATTCCCACACCGGAATGCAGGCCGGAAAGACGAGGCCCAGCGCCTTCAAGACCGGATCGTCCGTTTCCGACAGATCCCCCACCCTCACGAAAAACTCCTCCAGCACCGGCCAGCTGACCCGCTCCCGCAACGGTGCGTCGGCGCGGCATAACACCGCCGAGTGAAACGTCTGCCAGCCCGAAGTGGCCGCACGGCCGGGATCCGACTCGCCGAGCCAGCGCAACCCGGCCTCGGACGCCACCGCCACGAACTTCTCCAACGACCACGGATCGTTGATCGGCGCGAAGTCGTCAAAGGGCAGAATCTCCGGACCTTTCGCCATCATGTCGTCGATGATCGCCAACTCCGGCGAATCGGCATCCGTCACCGTGCGCAGGATCGCCATCGCCGCCATCTCATCCGCCGCCCCAGCCTGCTGGATCGCCCGGACTTTCTCGATCACCGGCAGGCGCGGCAGCCAGCCGCTTTCCAAGTTGAAACTGATCGTCGCAATTCCCCCAGGCGCCAGTCTCTCCCGACAGAACGCCAGCAGCGCCGCCTTCACCTCGTCCGACACCCACGAGAAAAAACCGTGCGCGATGATGAAATCATAAGTCTCCCCGCCGTCCTCGAAGCTCCTTAAATCCACCGCCTGAAACTCCGCATTCTCCACCCGCGCCGTCTCCGCAAGATCGCGTGCGACGCGAATCGCCTCGCCTGACAGATCGATTCCGGTCAACCGGCTCTCCGGCCAGCGCATCGCCAGCGGAATCAGGTTGTGGCCGGACGCACAGCCGATCTCGAGAATCCGCGCCTTCGATGGACGGGTCAGCTCCAGTCCGCCGAGCATCGCGGCCACCCCACTCACCGCCGGGTCCGAGAGCGGATGGCTCATCGCGGGATAAACCCGCTTCTCGTATAGCTGCCGGATGGGATCGTTCATCGCCAGGAGGGGAATGCCATTAAGGATTTAGAGGAAACTTGTTTCTTTGGACTGCGGTGAAAGCGCAGCGCATCCCCGCTTTGGGATGGGACTCCAAATACACCCACGGCGGCAACCCACCACCCAAAATGCCTGAATGCGTGCATTTTGGAGCGATGATTCCCCTCGGAATTCGAATCCTTGAAGGCGGCGGACTTCAATCCGCTATTCGCAAACCAGAGCGGACCGACGTCCACGACTGCCTTTGTCACCATCGACATCATTTTCCTGATTTTAAATCCGCCGCACTTGGAGCCGGTCCCAATACGCCCGGTCCCGCCAGTGATCAAACGCGTCCGCATACTCGCCGAGCCGTCGTTT
The DNA here is from genome assembly GCA_041549835.1 of Luteolibacter sp. Taxonomy (GTDB): domain Bacteria; phylum Verrucomicrobiota; class Verrucomicrobiia; order Verrucomicrobiales; family Akkermansiaceae; genus Luteolibacter. The sequence continues at coordinate 1,603 of JBFEQB010000011.1, forward strand.
CCCCGCCACAACATCCCCCGCCACCAGAACCTCGTTCATCGCCTCCGCGGACTTGAGCGTCCGAACCACCGAAAACGCCTCGCGCAGGACCTGCCGCGTCAGCGACTGCATCCTCCGGTGGCCCGCGCCGGTCACCAGATTCACCGTCAGCAGCCCGCCGGGCGCTACCGCGCGCTTGAGGTGCGCGATCACGCGCCCGTCCCACTCCCGCGGCCGGAACACGTCGGCCTTGCCCGCCAGATAGATATCATCGATCACCACGTCGAAGCTCCGCCGGTTCCTCTCCAACCAGGAATAGGCATCGCCAATGACCACCTCGGCCCCCAGCGCATCCAGTTCCATGTGTTCGCGCGCCAGCCCGACGATCTCCGGATCGATATCGACCGCCGTCAGACGGCAGTCCGGCAGCAGGTGGCGCAGCACCCGGAACGCCGTGCCCCCCGCCAGCCCGAGCATCAGCACCGAGCGCGGCGGATCGTGTTTCCCCAGCAAGGCACCCGCCGCGATCATGTCCCACGCCAACCCCGTTAGAAAACGGTCGCGGTGAAACCAGGCGTGCACCGCCCCCGCCACGCGGAACTCGGTCGCCAGCCCGGATTTCCAGAGCTCCAGCGACTGGTGGCGGGTGTGGACGGTTCCGGTGCGGCGCATCGCAGCAAACCCTGAACCACCCGCCTCATGATGGAAGCCGGAATTTCACCACTCCCCATGCACGCGCTCTCATCGAGAGCGCGCTACCTGGATTCAAAGCACGCGCTCGCATCGAGAGCGCGCTACCTGATTCAAAGCTCCTCCTCTTCCTCCTCCATGCCCGGCACGGGCGGGATCACGTCCTCGCGCATCAGCAGGCGTTCGAGATCCATGTCATCCAACAAATCGGCTGGAGTGTTCCGCACCGTCGCCGCATACGGAATGATGCGGTCCAGCTCGGCGATCGCGCAATGCACCATCGAAGCCACGATGTCCGAATCAAAGCGTTCGCGCTCAAACAGGTTGGTGATGCGGAAGACGAGCATTCCTCGGTCGATGTCGAATTCAAAGCCTCCAAGCGTGAGGGGCTTGTTCGCACGGGCCAGCAATTCAAGCAACGCCGGCAGGTGCTCCCCGCTGATGGGCATCGGTGACTCGGAAACCACGGTCAGCGCGTTGAGCTGCGGATGGGCCTGGGCGATGAGATCGACGCGCGTGTGGTGCGCTTCAAAGCCGGCGCGCAACACGTCGCGGCCCTCGACGAGTTCGCAATGCCAGCCGTTGGCACCGAAGGTTTCTTCGACGGTGAGGATCTGCCGTGAGTGGGGACGCATGCGCGAACGATGGATTCAGAATCACCTGATGAACAATGATTTTCTGGCATTCCCTGCGTTCAAACCACCGCGAGCCTCTTGTTCAACCGCGTCCCGCCTGCGCCCGTCCGATCACCGCCTTGGCCAGCAGGTCCCGCCGGTCCTTGCGGACGGGCTTGAGGGAAAGGTGGATGCCGGAGGTTTTCGCGGCATCATGATGGAGTGTGAGCCGGGTCATTTCCGCGTTCACCTCGGCCGCGTCCACTTCCTGTCAGACGACCAGCTTCATGCCCTCCGCCGGACGGAAAAACGGGAAGATCTCGATCCCAAGCGGCGTGAGAATCAGATAGGCGTGGCGGGTCAAACCCACCGCCAGACGCGCCGCCAGCACCGCAAGCCCCAGCGGAACCAACGCCCATGCAGGGTGCGGCAGATCGGGATTGGTGTCCCGATAGATCGACGTCGCCGCCAGCGTCATGGCCACGGCGGCACACACCGCGGCCAACAGCCAGAAAAGCGCCGCCTGCCCGGAGCGCGTGAACCGAAGCTCCTTCTCCGGTGATTGGACCTGGCCAGCCATGGTCAATCACCTCCCGTCATCTCCATCACCGCGCTTTCCGCCGCGGTCAGTTCCTGCTCGAAGAGCGCGAGGTCGAAACCGTTGCGCTCCAGCGTCATCGGTTTCTCGGATTCGCCGATGATCGCCACCAGACGCTCCAGCCCGAACAACGAGGCACCGCCCTTGCAACGATGCAGTTCCGCGCGCAGCGAACCGAAGTCGCTCGCATCGATCATCGCCAGCCACACGGTCATCAATCGCCGGGTATCGTTGAAATACTCGAACGCAAGGTCCCGCAGCCCACCGACATCGCCATGGGCCATTTTCATGAAGTTCACCTTGTTCACAGGTGCGGCACTTTCGTTCACGACCGAGAGTAAACCCGCCCACCCCGGGTTTTCAGAAGCCTAAAATCACGTAGTGTTCAAAAACTCAAACCACCCGCTTGCGAGCGGATTTGAGTTCACTTTCCAGCTGACACACCAATTCGTTCTTACCCGTGGCTTTCGCCAACTCCAACCGCAAGAACAACGCCTCCGGCCGCCGCAGCTCCTCCTCGGACATCGCACCGAGCCATTCCGCGGCGGATTCGCAATCCCCGATCGCCAAGGCCCCTTCCACCTGGGCCAGCAGGGTCGGCGTTTCACCAGGCAGGGGCTTTTCCCGATAGACCGCCCATTTCGCCTGCTCCGGCAGACCGACCGACACATCCGGCCCGTCGATTTGCTCCAAATAGACGAACTCGTCACCCTCCCGCTTCTGGCGCCAGTGGTTGATCGCCACCACCACCGTCAGCCCGATCAAAATGAATGAAGCTTCCAGAAAAAACGGGGTCGTCAGCACTCCCACCATCGTTCCAATCCACTCACCCAGCAATCCCGGCAAATACCGCCAACCCACCAAAACCCCGCAAACCACAAACGCCAGCCCCACCAGAATCATCGCTCCCACGACAATCTGCTTCACCCGGTTGTCTTCGTCCGTTCGCTTCATTTCCGCAGCGAACTTAACCACGATTCCGAAGATCCCCAACCCCTGAAATCCATAAAACTACTACATATTTCTTGATTATTTTAAAAACTTAGCGAGATTGCGTGCACCTTGTTCGGACTTTTAAAAATGAAGGCCTTGCTGATCGGGATGCTCTTGGCATCCCCACCGGTCGCTGCATGGATGTGGCGCGGATCGGAAGTGACCCTCCAAACGACCGAAATTCAATCAATCGCGGAAACATCCGCAACGACCCAAGTTCAGATTCCGGTGGAAATCGTCGCCACAGGCAGCACCAGTGAGTGGGTGTATGTGGAGGTCCCGAATCAAGCGGTCCCCGAGCCCGGCGTCCCCGCACTGATAGCGCTGGCCAGCCTGCTGCTGCTCCGCCGTCAGCGACCCGGCGGAAAATAGGCCACGGCTCCTCTTCGCTCTTGGCTCCCGGCCCTTCGCCCCCTAAACCCCCGGCCATGCGGCTATTCGACACGCTGACCCGGACCGAGCGCGAGCTCCACCCCATCGACGGCAAGACCTTCCGGTTCTATTGCTGCGGCCCCACCGTCTATGGGCCGGCCCACATCGGAAACTTCCGCACCTTCGTCCTCCAGGACGTCCTGCGCCGCACCTTGGAAACCGGCGGCACACGCACACTCCACGTCCGCAACATCACCGATGTGGACGACAAAACGATCCGCGATTCCCAAAAAGCCGGCCAATCGCTCACCGACTTCACCGCCGGCTGGACCGATAAATTCCACACCGATTGCGAAAAACTCGGCCTGCTGGAACCACACATCGAGCCCAGTGCGGTGGATCACATCCCACAACAGGTCGCCATGATCGAGGCACTCGTCGCCAAAGGCCACGCCTACGCGTCCGACGACGGCTCGGTCTATTTCAAAATCTCCTCGTTTCCCGGATACGGCAAACTCTCCCACCTCGACACCCGCGAACTCGATCTCGGCAAGACCCAGAACGCCCGCGCCAACGCCGACGAATACGAAAAAGACAGCGTCTCCGATTTCGTGCTCTGGAAAGCCCGTCGCCCTGAAGACGGCGAAAACTTCTGGCCCTCGCCGTGGGGCGAAGGCCGCCCCGGCTGGCACCTCGAATGCTCCGCCATGATCCAGGAATACCTCGGCGACACCTTCGACCTCCACTCCGGCGGCGTGGACCTCGTGTTTCCCCACCATGAGAACGAGATCGCCCAGAGCGCCTGCGCCTGCGGCGGCCACTTCGCCGAACACTGGTTCCACATCACCCATCTTCTGGTCGATGGCGGGAAGATGTCCAAGTCGCTGGGCAACCTCTACACGCTCGCCGATCTCGAAAGCCGCGGTTTCACACCGATGGAAGTCCGCTACGTGCTCATCGGCGGCCATTACCGCAAACAACTCAACTTCACCCTCGATTCGCTCTCCGCCGCCCGCGAGGCCCTTGCGAAACTCGCCAAGGGTGCTCGCAACCTCGCCGCGAAAACCGGCGGTGACGTATCGCTCGACTCGGTTTCCTTCGGCCCCTTCCAAGCCGCGTGGGACAGCCTCAACGCCGACCTCAACACCCCCGCCGCACTCGGCGGGCTTTTCACCGGCCTGCGTGAGGCCTCCTCTCTGACCGGCAAGGAAGCCGCCGCCGCGCTCGCCGGATTCAACCGTATTCTCCGCGCCCTCGGCCTCACTTTGCCCGAGGAAGCCGAAGCCGAAATCCCCGAAAGCATCCGCGCCCTCGCCGAAACCCGCTGGCAGGCCCGCCTCGCCAAAAACTGGGCCGAGTCCGACGCCCTCCGCGCCCAACTCGCCGATCAAGGCTGGCTCATGAAGGACGGCAAGGAAGACTACACGCTCGAGCCTAAGGAGTGACGACCTTACTGTCGTCTCCTCCTCTTAAAGAAGGGACAGCAATGTCCCTTCCCCTCACTCCAGATCGAAGCGGTCGGCGTTCATCACTTTCGTCCAGGCGGAAACGAAGTCCTCGACAAACTTCCTGCCGTTGTCGTCCTGGGCATACACCTCGGCGTAAGCACGCAGGATCGAGTTCGAACCGAAGACCAGATCGATGCGGGTGGCCGTCCACTTCACCACGCCGGTCTTGCGCTCGCGGAGGTTGTAGAGATTTTTGCCCGCCGGCTCCCAGACATAGGCCATGTCGGTTAGATTGACGAAGAAGTCGTTGGTCAGGGCACCTTCGCGGTCGGTTAGAACCCCGTGTTTGGAACCGCCGTGGTTCGTGCCGAGCACGCGCATGCCGCCGACGAGGGCGGTCATTTCATGGGCGGTCAGGCCCATGAGCTGGCTGCGGTCCAACATCAACTCCTCGGGGCTGGCGGCGTAGTCCTTCTTGAGCCAATTGCGGAATCCATCATGAATCGGCTCGAGGACGTCGAAGGACGCGGCATCGGTCATTTCGGCGGTGGCATCGCCGCGGCCGGGCGAGAACGGAACCTCGACCTCGACACCCGCGGCCTTGGCCGCCTGTTCGACGCCGATGTTGCCCGCCAGCACGATCATGTCGGCGAGACTCGCGCCGGCTTCGTCGGCGATCGGTTGCAGCGTCGCCAACACCTTGGCGAGGCGGGCCGGCTCGTTGCCTTCCCAGTCCTTCTGCGGCGCGAGCCGGATGCGGGCACCATTGGCCCCGCCGCGCATGTCCGAGCCACGGTAAGTCCGCGCGCTGTCCCAGGCGGTCGCCACCATCTCGGCGATGCTCAGCCCGCTGGCCGCGATCGTCTCCCTCACGGCGGCCACGTCATAGTCGCGCGAGCCGGCCGGAACCGGGTCCTGCCAGATGAGATCCTCCGCCGGCACATCCGGGCCGATGTAGCGTGCCTTCGGCCCCATGTCGCGGTGCGTCAGCTTGAACCAGGCGCGCGCGAAGACCTGGGAGAAATACTCGGGATCCTTGTGAAAACGTTCTGAAATTTCCCGATAGACCGGGTCATTCTTCATGGCCATGTCGGCATCGGTCATGATCGGATTGTAGCGGATCGACGGGTCCTCCACGTCCACCGGTTTGTCCTCTTCCCTGATGTTGACCGGCTCCCACTGCCAGGCACCGGCGGGGCTCTTCTTCAGCTCCCAGTCGTGGTTGAGCAGCATGTCGAAATAGCCGTTGTCCCACCGGGTCGGGTGGCTGGTCCAGGCACCTTCGATGCCGCTGGTCACCGTGTCCCTGCCGCATCCCTTGCCATTCGGATTGCGCCAGCCGAGCCCCTGTTCGGTCACATCGGCACCTTCGGGATCGGGCCCTAACAGGCTGGCATCGCCGTTGCCGTGGCACTTGCCCACGGTGTGGCCCCCGGCGGTCAGCGCGACGGTTTCCTCGTCGTTCATCGCCATGCGGGCGAAGGTTTCACGAATCTGCGCGCCGGTTTTCAGCGGGTCCGGCTGGCCGTTCACGCCTTGCGGGTTGACGTAGATCAGCCCCATCTGCACGGCGGCCAGCGGGTTCTCCATGGTCGCCGGGTCATCGACGTTTGCGTAACGCTCGTCGCTGGGTGCCAGCCATTCCTTTTCGCTGCCCCAGTAGGTGTCTTTCTCGGGATGCCAGATATCCTCGCGGCCAAAGCCGAAGCCGAAGGTTTTCAAACCCATCGACTCATAGGCGATCGTGCCGGCGAGAATCATCAGGTCCGCCCAACTCAGCTTGTTGCCGTATTTCCTCTTGATCGGCCAAAGCAGGCGCCGCGCCTTGTCGAGGCTCACGTTGTCCGGCCAGGAATTCAGCGGCGCGAAGCGCTGGTTGCCGGTGCCGCCACCGCCGCGGCCATCCGCGATGCGGTAGGACCCGGCCGAATGCCATGCCATCCGGATCATCAGGCCGCCGTAATGGCCCCAATCCGCGGGCCACCAGTCCTGGCTGTCGGTCATCAACTGGTGCACATCCTGCTTGAGGGCCTCAAAGTCGAGCGTCTTGGCTTCCTCCCGGTAATCGTAGTCCGCGCCCATCGGGTTGGTTTTGGTGTCGTGCTGGTGCAGGATGTCCAGATTCAGGGCGTTCGGCCACCAATCCATGTTCGATTTTCCCGCGGTCGTGTGTCCGCCATGCATCACAGGGCATTTGCCGGCTCCGGTCGTTTGGTGTTCGCTCATTGAAGTGTGGAGGTGGGTTGAGTGGATTTCATCGGCTTCCTCCCCATTGAGGCAAGCTTCAGGATGGAACCCTAACTCTCAAAGCGCGTTTGGATAGAGGATTTTTTCCCAATCCCCGCATTCACTGGCCCGCCCCCAAGAACCGTTAGCGGTCCCGGCCCGGACCATCAAGAGCGCCACCCTTACACGCGCCCTTCTTCCCGCATTTCCGGCCAGATCATCACCGTCCCCGCCACGATCAAGGCCGATGCCACCCAGGCCACCCACTCCGGCCCCAGATGCTCCGCCGCCGTGAAGGCGATGACCGGCGCCAGCACGCCACGCAAGCCCGTTAGAAAGCCGTGCACGCTCATGTATTCGATCACCCGGTCGCCATCGGCGAAGCGCGTCACCCACAGGTTCCAGAGGATGTTTCCGCCGGATCGCGCGATCCCGTGCAGCCCGATGCCGATGCAAAGCCCGGTCAGACTGTCGCTGAAATAGTAAACCAGGATGCCCGCCAGAAAGAACACGTTCACCAACGCCCGCACCCGGTAGAACGGCAACCGGTCGAACACCATCCCCCACGGGATCACGCAAACGATAAACGCGAGCATCGGCACCGTGCTCGTCACCATCCCCACCCGTTCCGCCCCAAAACCAAAGCCATAACGCGGGTTGCTGATCAGTTCCACAAACAGCGCCCAGCCCAGCAGGTTTCCCAAGCCCAACAGCATCCAGACGATCAGCAGCTTCCGGAACGGCGCGTCGGCCGCCACATGCCGGAACGCATCGAACCACTCCAGCTTCACGGTCCGGCGCAGCAACACGGGTGCCATCCAGCGCACGCAAACCGCCATCGCCAGACAACATCCCGCATAGCTCCAAAACAACGGCGCGAAGCCCCCGCCGCGTGAACTGATCCACACACCCGCGCCCCAGCCCACCGCGGCCGCCGTCGCGGCACGAGTCATCGCTGTGATCGAAAACAAGCGCCCCCGTTTTTCCCCGGGATAATGTTTCCGGTAAATCTGCGACATCAACGGCACCGCCAGCGCCAGCGCCATGAACGCCGTGCAGACCCCGGAGAAGTAGGTGGCCGCGTTGCGCTCCGACATCGCCGCAAGACCGAACCCCGCGGCTGCGAGCATCCACGTCAAACCCGCCATCCCATTCACCGCCGTCCCCGAGCGCCGCACGATCTGAACGATGAACAGGCTCAGCAGCAAACCCACGCTGCTCGAACTCACGATCGCCGCCTTCATCCACGCCGGCATCTCAAACACCCGGATCGCCACGAACAATGCGAACGTACTCACCGCCGTCTCCACGAAACCCTGCGGAAACGACCTCGCCATCTCCAACGCGAATGTCCTCCCCTGCTGTTCAAAATTCTCTTTTCCAGCGCTCGGAGGGGAGTCGGACATCGTTCGCACGGAGCCTCGTCCGCTCCGCCGCCACTGGCAAGGTCGCGCTCTAAAAAAGCACGGAAGTCCCCCTGGCCCACCCGCGCTGCTTGACCGCCACGCGGAATCCCCGAGACTCCACGCATGAATGGTTTCACCTACGAGAGCAAAGCGGGCCCTGTCCAGATCCGCCAGGTCCAGCCTGAGGACATCCCGTATCTCATCGAGCTGAACAAAAAGGCCTTCCCGCTGATGGCCGAGGAAAACGTGGTCTGGAGCGAACGCCAACTGGGCAACCACCTCAAGGTCTTCCCCGCCGGACAAATGGTCGCCATGATCGATGGCCAGATCGTCGGCGGCATCGCTTCACTCATCATCGATCCCGGCCGCGATCCCTACCGCGCGCACACCTACGCCGGCATCACCGACGGCGGCTATTTCCACAACCATGATCCTTCCGGCGACACGCTCTACGGCGCGGACGTCTATGTCGATCCGGACTGCCAGGGCAAGGGCATCGGCGGAGCGCTCTACGAGGCGCGCCGCCGCCTTTGCAAAAACCTCAACCTGCGCCGCATCCTCGCCGGCGGACGCCTCGCCGGATACGGCGACCATGCATCCACCCTCACGCCGGAAGAATATGTCCAGAAAGTCGTCGATGGAGAACTCCGCGACCACGTCCTGAGCTTCCAACTCAGCCATGACTTCGTCGTCCGCGGAATTCTGCGCAACTACATCGTCGACCCGATGAGCCATAACTACGCCAGTCTCATCGAGTGGCTCAATCCGGATTATGTGGAAACCGAGTCATCGTCAAAGGTCCGGATCGCCTGCGTGCAATACAAGGTGCGCAAGATCGAGAGCTTCGCGGACTTCGCCAACCAGGTGGAATACTTCGTCGAGACCGCCGCGGACTACCGCTCGGATTTCGTGATGTTTCCCGAGTTCATCTCTGTGCAGTTGCTGTCCATCATCGAGCCGATGTCCGCCATCCAAGGCATCCGCCGGCTCTCGACCGAGTTCACCGAGCGCTTCATCGACCTGATGTCCGGCCTCGCAAGGAAATACGGTCTCTACATCATCGGTGGCAGCCATCCGATCGAGGAGGACGGCAAGCTCTATAACAAGTGCCTCATCTTCGACCCCGAAGGCCGCTACATCGCCCAGCCGAAACTCCACATCACGCCTGCGGAAAAACGTTACTGGGGTATTTCCGGCGGCCACGAACTGATCGTCCTGCCCACGCCCAAGGCCAAGATCGCAGTGCAGATCTGTTATGACGTCGAGTTCCCGGAAGCCAGCCGCTACCTCGCGGACCAGGGCGTGGAGATCCTCTTCGTCCCGTATTGTACCGACGACCGCCACGGCCAGCTGCGCGTCCGCTACTGCGCCCAAGCCCGCGCGATTGAAAACCAGATCTTCGTGGCCACCGCCGGCATCATCGGCAACCTGCCGAGCGTGCCCGCGATGGACATCCACTACGGCCAGGCCGCCGTGTTCACCCCGTCGGACTTCGCGTTCGCCCGCGATGGCATCCAGGCGATCGCGGACTCCAACGTGGAAACCCTGCTCGTGACCGACATCGACACCGGCGACCTCTACCGCTCGCGCGCCGCTGGCTCGGTGACCCCGCGCCTCGACCGCCGCAACGACCTGTTCGAGCTCAAGGTGAAGCTGAAGAACATCGACACCAGCAACGAGATGACCGACGCCCCGGAAATCGAGCTGCCGAAGTGAGAGTGTCCGGAAGCCCGTGCCCAAGGACCCGAATTGTAGCGGCGCTCTGTGAGCGTCGATGCGAATGAGATGTCAGAATGGCAGATGGCTTCGCGCTTTTCTTCGGCATCTACGCTCATAGAGCGACCCTACAGGACGGCCGAAACAAGCCCTCATTTCACGGCCAGCAGCGCGAATTCCTTGTGATGCACGCTGAGCTGCTGGAGACGGACGGTTTTGAACCCCATCTCGCGCAGTGACGCGAACCATGTCTCCTTATCCGACACCTGCAAGATGTCGGTGAGTTTCAGGGTGATCAGGACACCACGGATCGACGGTGCCATCGCGCAAAAACGCGCGCACTCTTTGAGCACGACTTCCGGCGCTTGGTTCATGTCCGACATGAACCAGGTCACGTCCTTGCCGAGATCGCGCTTGCTGGCCAGCGCCGCCGGCTTGCGGCAATGATAGAACCACGGCCGGTCCTTGGGCACCGCCTGACGGTCCGTGACGGCGGATGCCAGAACGACGTCCGCCATCTTCGCTGGATCGACGCCGATCACTGAAACCCCGCGGGTAAGCAGTGCCAACACGACTCCGCCGGGCGCGCAGCCGAGCTCGACCACGATATCCTTGGGAGTGAATTCCAGATCGAAAAACCGCACCGCTTCCTCGAGTTTCAGCCATGCCCGCGACGGCGAATCCGCAGGCATTTCGATCCCGGAATCCCCTGCCGGATAGGGGCTGAGAAACGGCGTGTGCCGGTGCAATCCCGCCCAGAATTCCGAGGGACCCAGTTCAACGACCGTGCCGATGATGTCTCCGATCTCCGGACTGCCTTCGCCCGCCACGCCCTGCATTTTCCGCTCGAAATATCTGGCGTGATGAACCTTGGAAACGCCGATCAACCGCTCGGCCTCCTCCCGCGTCTCAGCCTTGCCGAGCGAGAGGCACAATCGGCGGGCACAGGCGATTTCCACGTTGAGCGAATCGAGGGAAAACAGCGCGTCCGCCTTGAAGGTCACGAATCCCCGCCGCTGATAGCCGGGCCGCCAACCGAGCGCCATGGTCTCTGCCTCCAGCTTCAGTGCCTTCTCCGAACCCGGATTGCACAGGGCGAACACAAACTCGGACTCGATTCGATGCATCTGCGGAGCGTAGAAACCGGATCTCCCGCGGCAAGGCGCATTTCCATTTTGTGCTTTCGCGAATCAGGTCCGGAGGATACCCACGACGAGTCGATGAACGATCCCCGCAACGCCCTTGACCTCGCTGTGATCGGCGGCGGTGCGTCCGGCTTTTTCACCGCCCTGCGCTACGCGGAAATGGCAGCAGGGAAACGCGTCGCGATCTTCGAGAAAAGTTCCCACTTCCTCCAGAAGGTCCGGATTTCCGGCGGCGGACGCTGCAACGTGACGCATGCGTGTTTCGATCCCGCCGAACTCGCAAAGAACTATCCGCGGGGCTCCCGCGAACTGCGCGCGGCCTTCCACCACTGGCAACCGGCGGACACGGTCGCATGGTTCAAGCGTTTCGGGGTCGTCCTCAAAACCGAATCGGACGGGCGCATGTTTCCTGTCAGCGACAGCTCGGCCACGATCATCGATTGTTTTCTCGAACGTGCCCGCGAATGTAATATTCCGTTGCATCAAAAACACGCACTGACCGGCATCGCGCGGCTTGAGGACGGCGGTTTCTCGCTAAGTTTTGAAAACCATCCCGATCCGGTCGAGGCCCGCGCCTTGTGCATCGCCACCGGATCGCTCAAGGACAGCCCGCTGCTCAAGCAGCTCAGAGTGTTAGAGCAGGAGATCGAGCCACTGGTGCCCTCACTCTTCGCCTTCAACGTGACGGACCCGCGCATCGACGGACTGGCGGGTGTCTCGCATCCGATGGTGGCGATCCGCCGGGAGGGCTCGCCAGCCACGCGGCAGGGCCCCCTGCTGATCACCCACCGCGGTTTCAGCGGCCCGGCGGTGCTGCGACTGTCCGCATGGGAGGCCCGCGCGATGGCGGAAACCCAACATCGTTTCCCCTTCGTGATCGACTGGCTGCCGGAGATCGACATGGAATCCCTGAAAGCCCGCTTCGAGGAAATCCGCCGGAACCAGGGTGCGAAACTCATCAAGAACACTCCGATCGCACCGATCCCGCGACGGCTGTGGGAACGCATCGTCTCCACCTGCAAAATCGATGACACGGTTACTTGGGCGCAGTTACCGAAACCGGCGACCCGCCTGTTGTTAGACGGCCTGAAATCCGCGCGTTTCGAGGCGCAGGGAAAGACCACCAACAAGGACGAGTTCGTCACCTGCGGCGGGATCGGACGCAGGTCCATCAACTTCAAAACGATGGAAAGCCGCCGCATTCCCGGCCTCTATTTCACCGGCGAGTGCATCGATATCGACGGCATCACCGGCGGCTTCAATTTCCAGGCCGCCTGGACCACTGCCCACCTCGCCGCATCAGCGATCGCCGGGCGCTGAGACATCAGCCTCGGGCGTGTTCTCCCCGTCCTTGGACTTGCGGTGGCCGGGTTTGGCAAGGATTTCGATATAGATCGAGCCACACTGGCTGGCCGCCGCTTGGTCGATGGCTGGAATCAGCTCCTCAACATGTTTCACTTCCGGCGCGGCCTCGCCTTGGCCCACCTTGCAATCGAAGTCCCAGAAATCCACCCCTTCGGGCAGGGCCTTGCGGCGCTCACGCTTCACGTATTTCCGCACTTCGCTTTTGATCGATTCGATCACACGCGGCGGCTGGTGCCCGGGCACTTCGAGGGGAAAAGTCTTTCTCATGTCGGCTGCTTGTGTGCGGTGGCGGCTCGTTTGTCCAGATGGGAACAAGGCCGACGCACCAAAATCCCTTTTAATGAGAGGATCGAAGCGCGGAGCTGTCGAGATCGCGGAGCACATCGCTGAGATGAAAATGGATTCACCCTGACGATCCTCATGCTCATTCAATCCCAAAGCTCACAATCTCAGCGTTTCGCTGAAATCATTTGTCGATGCGGTGGCCCTGAGACGGGAATCCAGTCAGTGGCCGCCATCCGGTTCCCTGGTAAGCCGGACCTCGATGGGTGATGCGCCTTTGCCACCGGCGATGACGCTGTGCGGGAACGGGATCTCGATATTCTCGCGGTTGAACGCCTCCTGCACTTGCTGTGCGATGGAGTTCCTCACCAGCAGGTAGTCCTCCTTCACCATCCAGACGCCGAGCAGGAAGTTGATGGAGGAATCGCCGAAGCCGAGGAAGAGCACCAGCGGGTTCGGTTCGTCGAGGCAGTGTTTGTTGGCGTCGGCGGTTTCCCGCAGCACCCGCATCACATGGCCAATGTCCTCGTTGTAGGAAACCCCCACCTCCAGATCGTAGCGGCGGATCGGATTGCCGGTGATGTTGCTGACCTTGGACTTCACCAGCGTTTCGTTCGGGATTCTAACCGAACGGTTGTCCGGAGTCCGGACCGAGGCGGAGATCATGCCGATCCGGTCCACCGTGCCGGTGATACCATCGACCTCGATCAAGTCACCCACCACGAAAGGCTTCTCTCCTAACAGGAAGAATCCGCTGATCACGTTCGAGAGCGATGTCTGGGCCGCGAAGCCGACAGCGATGCCGACGATCCCCGCCGCCCCGAGGGCCGCACCGAGTTTCACGCCGAACTGGTTGAGCGCCGTTGCCAGCACCACCCCGAACAACAACCAGCGGACGATCCGCGCCAGCATCAGCCCCATCTGCGGTGAGAAGCGGACGGCGCTCACGCGGTAAACGATGCGTGCGGCGATGGCTGCAAGCGGCAGGCCGATGACCAGGATCAGCCCGCCAACCAGCACTTTCGAGAGAAACGCCTCACTGAGCCAGGGACGGAGGGTTTCTGGAATTTCCATGGCGGCGATCATAACGATTCAGCGAGGGGGTTGAATTGGCCGAGGACCTTGGTAAAGGCACTGTTGATCGTGGACTGCCGGACGCGCCCCTTTCGCGGTGGGGTGACCTCGACCGCGTTTTCATTCGGAGCGGCCGGACGGCCGGCGTAGGTGATGTTGCTCAAGTCGGAGTCCTTGGCGCCCACATGGATTCGTGCGGCGTTCGACCACAGGCGCCCGTCTTTTTCAAACACCGAGAGGTGGTCGGTTTCCAGATAGAGCCGGTCGAAGGGCAGGGTTTCCTCACCATCATTGACGATGCTGATCGGGCACACGATATCCAACTCGGGCCACAGCTCAGGCTCAAACACCCGCCGGGCGAAGGTCCGCAGCGCGAAACCCAGCCGTCCCGCCAGCGGCGTGCCGTGCCACGTTTTCGAGAGTTCCTCGACGGGAAACCCCGTAAGCAGTAGCATCTTGCCCTGACATTCCGCCATGATCTCGATGCACGCCGGAATGCCGACAAAGAACGAGGCCTCCCCTTTCGGCGAGAGATTCAACACGCTGAGCGGCCGGGCCACCACCGGCATGGCCGGAAATGCCGGACGAAATGCGATGCGGGTATCCTTGGGATCGTGATCCCAGCGCTGCCAGTCCAGATCCGCTGGTGCATCCTCCGCCCGACCGGATGCCGCGGGACGCTCGGCCGCGCCTTCCTTGAGCCAAGCGATTCGCCATTCCTCCCGGTGGTTCATCACCACGAGGCTCAACGCACCGAAATCCACACGAATCCATTGACCTTCCTCGAGCGTTCTCGGTTGCCATCGCTCCGTAAAACTCATGCGCCGAACCCAACCCCGTAGCGCGACGATGTCAAAGGCAAAGGAAATCCAATGAATCAACCGCCGGGCACACCTGCCACGATTTCAACTGCGCGGCGAGCCGGTTCGAAATGGCGGATTCAGGGCTTGGCGGAACCTGTCAGCCAAGCCGCCACCGCTTGAGCGGCGCGTTCGTGGGCACCGGGATCACCGAGTTTCGCCGTGGTCTCCGCCAAGCGTAGCTGCAGGTTCTTGCGTTTGTCCGAAGAACCCAAGAGCTCCTTCAGGGAATGCGAAACAGCCAGCGGATCCGCATCGGCTTGGATCAACTCCTCGACCACTTCCTCACCGGCCAGAATATTGACGATGCCGATGTGTTTGATTTTCACCAGCAGCCTGGCCATGACATAGGTGAGCGGCGCAACCCGATAGACGAGGCAATACGGCAACCCGAAATACGCGGCCTCCAAGGTGGCGGTGCCACTGGCAATCACCGCGCAGCACGCGCGCTGCATCAGGGAATGGCTCTCACCGGTATTCACCGTGATGAGATCCGCCGCTCCGGCATCCGCCAGCAGGCCGCGGATCTGGGCCGCCAGTTTCGCGGAAGCGGCTGGCACTTCGAATCTCAGTTCGCCACGCCAGGCTTTGAGGCGCTTCGCGGTTTCGATCATCACCGGAAACAGGCGCGCCACCTCGCGCTCACGACTGCCGGGAAACAACCCGACGAGCGTCTCGTCCCGTACCGCACCGGGGAGGCGCTTTTCCTCCAACTCATCCACCAACGGGTGTCCCGCGAACGTGGTTTTCAATCCCGCGTTCTGGAAAATAGGCTGCTCAAAGGGAAACAGGCAGAGCATTTCATCCAGCAGGCGCACCATTTTCGGAATTCGGCCCTTGTTCCACGCCCACACCTGCGGGCTCACATAATAAACAATGCGCGTCTCCGGACATTCCCGTTTCACCGCCTCGGCAAAGCGCAGGTTGAAACCCGGATAATCGATCAGCAGCAGCACATCCGGGCGGAACTCCTTCAATTCCCCGAGCATCCGGTGAAACCGCTCCTTGAACCACCCGTAGCGCTTTAAAACCTCCCAAACCCCCATGACCGCCGCGTCCTCCACCCAGTCGCTCAAGCCAGACCCGGCAACCGCCGCCATTTCAGGCCCACCCGCACCATGGATCTCCAGAGCAGGGATCATCGGCTTCAACGCCCGCAACAATCCCGCCCCGTGGGCATCCCCGCTCAACTCCCCTGCCACCACATACAGACGTTTCGCCATGCCGGCGCAGACTAGGATCCTCCCATCACTCTGGCCATGAAAATCACGGCTCCCCCCTCCAAATCGCGAAAAACTCCTCCCTTTCAGACTTCCGCATTGATTTCGCTGCCGCCGCCGCTTTGATCGGGCCTCCGCAGTCCTGCTGCATCTCCCATCATGTCCGCCGATCTCCCAGAAACCGCCGTGCCACTCGCGGAAATCTCCCAAGGCCCCAACGCCTTTGAGGAGTTTCTCGACCGCAATCAAAAGAGCCTCATCGCCCTTGCCATCCTCCTCGCGCTGGCAACCGCCGCCTACGTGGTCTATCACGGAGTCGAAAAAGGCCGTCAGGACACCGCTGGCGAAGCCTTCAGCAAGGCCGAGGATCTTGCCGCCCTCCAAGCCGTTGTCAGCGAGCACCCGAACACCAATGCCGCCCACAGCGCCATGGTTCTGCTCGCGGAGCGCCAATGGGCCGACGGCCAGCAGGACGCGGCCATCGAGACCCTTCGCTCGTTCACGGCATCAAACCCGGATTCCCCAAGCTACCCTGCCGCCCAAGCCAGTCTCGGAGCCAAACTGGTGGCGCAGGGAAAATCCGATGACGCCGCCCGCATCTTCCAAGACCTCGTGGACCAACCCAAGTCCCGCTACATCGCTCCCTACGCCCTCATTTCCCTCGGCGATATCGCGAAGGCATCAGACGATCTCGAAAAGGCGGAGACCTCCTACAACCGGGTGAAGTCCGATTTCTCCGAGAGCCCCTTTGTGGAAACCGCGACCCAGAGAATCGCCAACCTCAGGGCCAAGTCCCCGGTCGAAATCGAAGCTCCTCCCGCGCCGGCAACGGAAGCCTCACCAGAGTCCGCCGGGGTCATCGCCTCTCCCACCCCCGTCCCCGCCCCACCTGCGGCGGCAACCCCTCCAGCGGACACCCCGCAACCCGAAACCAGTCCGGAAAGCAGTGATCAAGGCGATTCCGGAAAACCCGCGTCGGATCCGAATCCCTGAGACTCTATCGATTTGACATCACTCCAATCCCAACCAACTTAAACACCGTGTTCAAGAAAGTCATCGGCCAAGATCATAGCGAACCCGCCCGTTCCGCTCCCACCGCTCCTGAAACCCGCCGCCCGGAGGCAGCCCCGGTTTCCGCACCACCGTCTTACAGCGCACAGCCTGCGGCCACCGCAACCCGCCCGGCCGCATCCGCGACCCGCAACGTGCTCTCCTCGGACGTCGAAATCAAAGGCACCGTGAAATTCGCCAACGACCTCGTCGTTGACGGAAAGATCGAAGGTGAGATCACCTCCGACGGCAACCTCACCATCGGTGAAAACGCCCGCATCAAAGCGGAAGTCAAAACCGCCACCGTCGTCGTTTACGGCAAGGTCCACGGAAATCTCACCGCCGCCGACCGCATCGAACTCAAGGCCAGCGCTGAAGTCGTGGGCGACATCAAGGCCAAGACCCTGTCGATTGAGCCCGGCGCGATCTTCGTCGGCAAATCCACCGTGGGGACTCCCGCTCAAGCAGCGGCACAATCACCCGCGCAGCCAGCCGCCAAGGCAAGCCCGACGAAGCCCGAGCCCCCGAAGCAAGGAACTCTCGCCGGCACCAATCCCTGAAGTTGACGATCCAGTCCCTGAGATCCACCTCCTCCAGTCATGGCCGATGAGCCCCAGCGCCATCGCATCAAGGTGGCATGCCCGGAGTGCGGGCAATCTCAAACCGAACCCGCGCTGGTGGTTTCCACCCAGTGCCGCGCCTGTAGGGCGAACTTCCAAGTCAGAGGAGGCAAGGGAGTTGTCCGAAACCGGCCGGTGAC
Organism: Luteolibacter sp.; assembly: GCA_041549835.1. Taxonomy (GTDB): domain Bacteria; phylum Verrucomicrobiota; class Verrucomicrobiia; order Verrucomicrobiales; family Akkermansiaceae; genus Luteolibacter. The sequence continues at coordinate 19,401 of JBFEQB010000011.1, forward strand.
GAAACTTGCCGTCCCCCGCAAGGATTCAGACCCGGAACCGGTCGCCGCCCCCGTAAAGCCCCGCCCCTTGCTGCGCCTAGGGCCGTCCGCCCCTCCTCCGCGCTCATTCCTGATGCGCTTGATCTATCCCGTCAAACCGCCGCGGGATGTCCTCTGCTTCAATTGTGGCCACGCCTTCACCGCCATCGCCGAAGCGCAATCCAGCCAGTGCCCGAAATGTGGCGGCTATGTCAGCCTGCTGGATTTCGACATCACCGAACACTGGAACCGCCGGATTCAAACCCGCGGCAACGTGACCATCCGCAAAACCGGCTCCGTCGCCGGTGCCACGGTCCGCTGCCACCATCTAACCGTGCTCGGAGAACTCGCCGGTTCGGTTGAGTGCTCCGGCGACCTCGTCATCCGCAGCCACGGAAAAATCATCGGCACCGTCCAATGCCGGAACCTCCGCGTGGAAAAAGGCGCTCGCGTTGAATTCCTCAACCCCGTGACTGCGGTCACCGCCAACATCGACGGTCAGGTCCGCGGCCAGATCTCCTGCACCGGTGCCGTCGTTCTCGAAAAGCGAGCCCACCTCCACGGCCTCGTCCGGACCTCGTCGCTCGTCGTCAAACCCGGCGCCAAACACACCGGCACCGTCGAGATGGCCTCCAACTCCCAAATCTGAAATTTCAAACCTGACATTCCCGACCCCCATGCCCGCCGCACTCGATCTCAGAGAGGAAATCCTCGCCCTCAAGAAAGAACGCAACGCCGTCATCCTCGCCCATAACTATCAGACCGGCGACATCCAGGAAATCGCGGACTACGTCGGAGACTCGCTCGGCCTCGCCTATCAGGCCAAAAACACCGACGCCGACGTCATCGCCTTCTGCGGCGTGCATTTCATGGCGGAGACCGCCAAGATCGTGAACCCCACCAAGATCGTCGTCCTGCCAGACAAGGACGCCGGTTGCTCGCTCGAGCAATCCTGCCCCGCCCCGGAACTGGATGCCTTCCTCAAGCAGAATGCGGAAAAAAACTACTATGTCATCGCCTACATCAACTGTTCCGGCGGCGTCAAAGCCCTTTGCGATGTGATCTGCACCTCCGGCAACGCGGTGAAAATCGTCAACCAGGCCCCCGCCGACCGACCGATCCTCTTCGTGCCCGACGAAAACCTCGGCGCCTGGGTGATGGAACAAACCGGCCGCAAGATGGATCTCTGGAAGGGCAATTGCTACGTCCACGTCGAATTCACCCGGGATTCCATCAACCGCATCAAGGCCGACCATCCCGACGCCCTCGTCGTCGCCCATCCGGAATGCACTCAGGCCGTTAGGCTGTTGGCCGACGAAGTCTGCTCGACCGAGAAGATGGTCACTTACTGCAGGAACGCGCCGGCCAAAAACATCATCGTCGTCACCGAGAGCGGCATGCTCCACCGCCTTCGCAAGGAGTGCCCGGACAAGAACCTCATCGCCGGCCCCACCGATCTCTGCGCCTGCGCGGACTGCCGCTACATGAAGATGAACACGCTCGAAAAGCTGCGCGACTGTCTCGCCAATCTCCAGCCCCGCGTCGAGATGGAGGAATCGCTGCGCCAACGCGCCGAAGCCCCGCTGCTGCGCATGCTCGAGCAATCGAAGTGAAGCAGTGCCCATGAGATGCCCTGTAGCGGCGTCTCTGTGAGCGCCGATGCAAAAGGAACGCCAACCTTCCAACCAAGGAGAGGAATCCGTCCGCCAATGGAACAGGGAAAGATCATGGATCGCGCGGTGCTCCTCGCAGCAGCCCCGCACCCTCGACGGGCGGCCGGATTCCGCCTCTCCTTGAATGCCGCAAGCCGTCGTGATTTTAGAGTCACCTCCGCGCTTGCCCGGTGGCGCGGTTCCTGCTTTTCTCCGCCCCGATATGAAAATTCTCGTCGCCTACTCGGGTGGTCTCGACACCTCCGTCCTTCTTCTCTGGCTCAAAGCAAAATACAACGCCGAAATCATCGCCTATTGCGCCGACGTCGGCCAAGGTGACGAACTCGACGGTCTCGAGGAAAAAGCCCTCAGCACGGGTGCCTCGAAATGCTTCATCGGCGACCTCAAGGAAGACTTCGCCGCCAACTACATTTTCCCGATGATCCAGGCGGATGCCATCTATGAAGGCCGCTACCTGCTCGGCACTTCGATCGCCCGCCCGTGCATCACCAAAGGCATGATGGACGTGGCCCTCGCCGAAGGCGCGGATGCAATCGCCCACGGTGCCACCGGCAAGGGTAACGACCAGGTCCGTTTCGAACTCTCCGCCGCCTCGCTCGCCCCTCAGGTGCAGTGCATCGCCCCGTGGCGGGATGCGGATTTCCGCAAGGAGTTCCCCGGCCGTGCCGAAATGATCGCCTACGCCGCAAAGCACAACATCCCGATCAAGGCCTCGATGAAGAAGCCCTACTCGATGGACCGCAACCTGCTCCACATCTCCTTCGAAGCCGGTGCCATGGAGGACCCGTGGTATGACGCCACCACTCCGGCGGACACCGACATGTATGTGCTTTCGGTTTCTCCTGAAGATGCGCCGAACAAGCCGGAATACGTCGAAATCCTGTTTGAAAAAGGCAATGCGATCGGCCTGAAACACGAGGCGCTTTGCGAAGTCCTCGGCGAACTCGGCGACGTGAAATCCACCGGCGAACAGGACGGCTACTCGCTCTTCACTCCCTATGGCATCATGCGCGTGCTCAACCTGCTCGGTGGACGCAACGGCATCGGCCGGGTCGACATCGTGGAGAACCGCTTCGTCGGCATGAAATCCCGCGGCGTTTATGAGACCCCGGGCGGCACGATCCTGCTCGCCGCTCACCGCGACCTGGAAACACTCGTTGTCGATCGCGAGGCCATGCACATCCGCGACTCGCTCATCCCGAAATACGCGCAACTCGTGTATAACGGCTTCTGGTTCGCACCCGAACGCGAGGCGATCCAAGCGCTCGTCACCGAGACCCAGAAAACCGTCTCCGGCGAGGTCCGCCTCAAGCTCTACAAAGGCAACGTCATGCAAGCCGGCCGCCGCTCGGTGCACAGCATGTATTCCGAAGCCGTCGCCACCATGGAGGGCGGCCAGGAGGAAGCCTACAACCAGGACGACGCCACCGGCTTCATCAACCTCAACGCCCTGCGCCTCAAGGCCAGCGCGCGGCAGGTGAAGTGAGCCAGGCGGCGGTCATGGGGCAAGGCATTTTAGCATTTCAGTTTTCCGCATTTTAGCTTTTATTGTCCCATGATCGACATGCTGGTACGCCTCTATGACTTGCCGGACTCCACCGCGCTCTATGCGGATGTCGCAGCCAAGGGCGTGACCCTCCGGCGGGCCAGGGCTTTTGAAAAACACACGGTGGCGGCGTTTGCCCGGACGTTCTCGGAAAAGTGGCAGAGTGAAGTGGAGGTGGCGCTCACCCGCCAACCGGTCTCGTGTTTCATTGCCACGCGGGACAAACAGATTCTCGGCTTCGCGTGTTTCGAAACCACCCATCGCGGGTTTTTCGGACCGACCGGCGTCGCGGAAGACGCGCGGGGCCTCGGGCTGGGCAAGGCGCTCCTGATCAAGTCGCTCGAGGCTTTGCGTGAAACCGGCTATGCCTATGCAGTCATCGGCGGCGTGGGCCCGCGGGAATTCTATGTGAAGGCCTGCGGCGCGCTCGAGATCCCGGGAAGCGATCCAGGGACGTATGGGGATTTGCTTCCCTAACCAGGATTCGAGCGGATCGGAACCGTAGCGCAGCGGAGGATCGCCGGAGGCAATTTCCGCCCTCCTCCGGGTTCACACGTTCGCTTCTTCCTGCGGCTCGGGACGGGTGGAAACGAAGGCAAGCTCCTCAACGTCCGCTTTTTTGACGACATTGACGGAATCGCCCGGTTTGACGTCGCCCCGAAGCAGGGACTCGGCGAGCGGGTCTTCGAGAAAACGCTCCACGGCACGGCGCATCGGACGTGCGCCATAAGCGGGGTCGAAGCCTTTCTCGGAGAGGAAATCGCGGGCTTCCTGAGAAAGCGTGAGGACGATTTCCTTCTCGACGAGGCGTTTGACGAGTTTGTCCACTTCGAGGTCGACGATCTGGTTGAGATCGACCTTTTCGAGCATGTGGAACACGACGAGGTCATCGAGGCGGTTGAGGAACTCGGGCTTGAAGTAGCGTTTCGATTCTTCGAGGATCTTCTCCTTCATCCCATCGTGGTCGGCCTGATCCTCCGCCATGGCCCCGAAACCGAGAGCCGTCTGGCGTTTGATGGAGGAGGCGCCGACATTGGAAGTCATGATGATAATCGTGTTCCGGAAGTCGATCTTGCGGCCTAACGAATCGGTGACGGTGCCCTCCTCAAGGATTTGGAGCAGCAGGTTCATCACGTCCGGGTGGGCTTTTTCGACCTCGTCGAACAGCACCACCGAATACGGGCGACGCCTCACGGCTTCGGAAAGCTGGCCGCCTTCTTCATAACCGACATAACCCGGAGGCGAACCGATCAGGCGGCTGGCGGTGAATTTCTCCATGTATTCGGACATGTCGATCTGGATGAGTGAATCCGGATCACCGAACATGAATTCCGCGAGGTTACGGGCGAGATAGGTCTTACCGACTCCGGTGGGGCCGAGGAACAGGAACGAACCGATCGGGCGGCGCGGGTCTTTGAGGTCGGCGCGGGAACGACGGAGAGCTTTGGAAATGGCGACGACGGCTTCGTTCTGGCCGATCACGCGGCCCCTGAGTTCCTCCTCCATCTTCAGGAGTTTTTCGGTTTCCCGTTCCTCCATGCGGCTGAGCGGCACTCCGGTCCATTTGGAAATCACTGCCATGATGTCTTCATCATCGACGGTGACGATGGTTTCCTCCGAGGTGGAGCGCCATGACTTGAGGGTCTCCTCGAGGTTTTTCTTCGCGTTCTTTTCGTCGTCACGCAAGGCGGCGGCGGTTTCGAAATTCTGTTCGGCGATGGCGGCGAGTTTGGCGCGGTTGATGCGCTCAATCTCGGCCTCGAGCTCCTTGATGGCCGGCGGCCGGGTCATGGTGCCGATGCGGGCGCGGGCACCGGCTTCGTCGAGCACGTCGATCGCCTTGTCGGGAAGGAAACGGGCCGTCAGATAGCGCGAGGTGAGTTTCACCGCGGCGTCGATGGCGTCCGGCGTGAAGGCCGCCTTGTGGTGGGATTCGTATTTCTCCTGGAGGCCCTGGAGGATCTTGATGGCGTCGTCCACCGAGGGTTCGTCCACTTTCACCTGTTGGAAACGTCGCTCAAGGGCGGAGTCCTTTTCGATGTGTTTCCGGTATTCGTTGAGCGTGGTGGCACCGACACATTGGAGCTCGGCACGGCTGAGCGCGGGCTTGATGATGTTAGAGGCGTCCATCGCGCCTTCGGCGGAACCGGCACCGACGATGGTGTGAAGTTCGTCGATGAAGAGGATGACGTTCTTCACCTTGCGGATCTCGTCCATGACGGCCTTGATGCGCTCTTCGAACTGGCCGCGGTATTTCGTGCCAGCGACCATGAGCGCGAGGTCGAGCGTGACCACACGCTTGTCGCGCAGGATTTCCGGCACGTTGCCATTGGCGATTTCCTGGGCGAGTCCTTCGACGATGGCGGTCTTGCCAACACCGGCTTCACCGATGAGGACGGGATTGTTTTTCGTGCGGCGGCAGAGGATCTGGATGACACGCTCGATTTCGGATTCGCGGCCGATCACGGGATCAAGCCCGCCTTCCTTGGCGACTTTGGTGAGATCGCGGCCGAATGCCTTGAGCGCTGGGGTTTTGGATTTCCCTTCGCGTTCCTGGCCCACAGCTTGGGAGGAGCCTTCATCCTCAAAAGGACCGTCACCTTCATCCAAATCATCCTCGTCATCTTCGTCCTGATCTTCAGGTGAGAAATTCGGATCGATCTCCGCAAGGATTTCGTTGCGGGTGCGCTGGATGTCCACATCGAGCCGCTTGAGCACGCGGGCGGCGACGCCCTCACCTTCGCGGAGCAGGCCGAGCAGAAGGTGTTCGGTGCCGACGTAAGAGTGATTGAGCGCTTTGGCCTCCTTGTTTGCGAGGGCGAGCACCTTTTTCACGCGGGGCGTGTAGGGGATGTTTCCAGAGGACTTTTGGGGCGGTCCGGAGCCGACTTCCTTTTCCACTTCCATGCGGACGACTTCGAGTTCAAGGCCCATGCGTTCGAGGACGTTGACGGCGACTCCCTGGCCGAGTTTGATCAGCCCGAGCAGGAGGTGTTCGGTGCCGACATAGGAGTGATTGAACCGGTCCGCTTCCTTGCGGGCCAGTGCCAGGACTTGTTGGGCTCGTGGGGTGAAGTTGTTCATGCGTCGCCGGGGTTGTTGGGATCAGTGAGAGGTCTTTGTGACTCGCTAGTAAAACGAGTATCAGGGGATTCGAGAGAATGCAAACGGTCGCGGACGATTTCCGCACGAATCGCGTCTCTTTCTTCCGGCGCTAGCTTGCGGCCGGAATGAAGCTGGAGGTGCGCGGGCTGGATATCCATCAGCAGGGTGTCGCAGAGAACCACGGTTTCCGGAGCGAAAAACCCGAGGATTCCGCCAAGGCGCATCAGTGAGAGATGAGTCAACGCCTCCTTGGAGTCGATGAGATGCGCGTGACGAAGCACTCCGTAGGCGCGGCCGATCTTGTCGGAAACCATTTCCGGGTCATCTTCGAGGAGCTTTTCGCGGGCGTTGTGCTCGTGATCGGCCACTTGGGAGATGACGCGCTCAAGGCGACGAATGATCGTTTCCTCGCTCTCACCGAGAGTCGATTGGTTGGAAATCTGGTAGAGGTTCCCCAAGGACTCGGTGCCTTCGCCATAAAGGCCGCGGACCGCGAGGCCGATCTTGCTGACCGCTTGGAGGACTTGGCCGATCTGATCGCTGAGCACAAGCCCCGGCAGGTGCAGCATGGCGGAGGCACGCATGCCGGTGCCAAGATTGGTCGGGCAAGTGGTGAGGTAGCCAAGGGTGGGGTCGAACGCGAATTCGAGCGAGTTTTCCAATTCCGAATCGAGCTCCGAAAGGGCTTGATAGGCGGCGGAAAGCTGGAGTCCGGGCCGGATGGACTGCATGCGGAGGTGGTCCTCCTCATTGAGCATCAGACTGAAGGTCTGGCGGCGCTCGATGACCGCGGCGGAACCGTCACCGCGCGCGGCGTGTTCGCGGGAGATCAGGTGGCGCTCCACGAGCACCTGTTTCTGCACCGGATTGAGATTGCCGAGCTCCTGCGAGAACGCGTCTTTCATTGTCGGCAGGGCCTCGACGGCCGGGCGCATGAGGTCAAGGGCGGCGGCACGCTGTTCGCGTTTGGCCCACCCGGGAAACGGATGGCGGTGGAGATTTCGCGCCAGCCGGATGCGGGAGGTCAGGACGGCGTGGTGTTCCCCCTGCCCGCCGGTCATCCAGTCGGCGGGGTGTTTGACGAGGGTGGAGAAACGCATCATGTCAGTAAGCGGAAAGCGGTGGGAGGAAAGCGAAAGAGCATGGTTACACTTTGGCTTCGCCGAGGTTGCGGATTTCATCACGGATGCCGGCGGCTTCCTCATAACTCTCGGAAGCGATGGCCTGATCGAGGCGGGCGCGGAGCTCTTCCAGACGCTGGTGGAGCACCTGCATGGCCATCAAGCCGGCGGGAACCTTGCCGATGTGCGAAGCTCCCTTGTGCATGCCGCCCACCATCTGTCCCACCTCCTCGGCGAAGGTGGAATAACAATCGGCGCAGCCGAAACGACGGACACGGCGGAGGTCGTCCAAGGTGAAGCCGCAGGTCGCACATTTCCGGCCACTGCCGGAGGAAAGCGCGGCCTTTTTTCCGGTTGGCACCGGGCTGGAGCCGACGGACACGCCACCCAGCAAGAGATCCGCCATTGAGAACCCGGTGGGATCGGTAACCCCGCGTTCCTTGGCGCAGGGATCGCAAAGACACACCTTTTTCATCTGACCCTCGACAAGTTGGGTCAGGAAAACGGTCGCCTTTTTGTCGCAGAAGTCACATTTCATGCCAATGGATGCAGGGTATCTCAGGTCAGCGGATGGGAGTGCCGGTGTTCATGGCGAGCTCATGGAAGGCATCAAGGAAACGCGCGGTGAACGGGCCGGGCTTGCCGGTGCCGATCACGCGGCGATCGAGTTCCACCACCGGGATGACCTCGGCGGCGGTCCCGGTGAGGAAACATTCGTCCGCCGTGAAAATGTCATACCGGGTCAGTGAACGCTCGCTCACGGGCACTCCGAGTTTTTCCGCGATCTCGACAATGACGGCGCGGGTGATCCCATCAAGCGCTCCATCGCTGATCAGCGGAGTGAGCAGCGTGCCGTTTTTCATGAGAAACAAATTATCGCCCGTGCATTCGGCCACGAAGCCCTGTTCGTTGAGCATGACCGCCTCCAAGGCGTTCGACTGGATCGCCTCCACCTTGGCCATGATGTTGTTCAGATAGTTGAGCGACTTCACCTGCGGCATCAACGCTCCGGGCGTCGGGCGGCGGGTGGCGCAGGTGATGATGGAGAGGCCCTTCTCATAATGCTCTTTCGGGTAGAGCTGGATGGATGAGGCGATGATGAACATCGAGGGCTTCGGACAAAGATACGGGTTCAATCCGAGTTCGCCGGCACCCCTCGTCACCACGAGGCGGATGTAGCCGTCCGTGAGGCCGTTCGCGGCGACCGTCTCGCAGGTAAACCGGCAGATTTCCTCCTGTGTCCATGGCAGGTTGAGAATGATCGCGCGGGACGAATCGAAGAGCCTGCGGATGTGCTCCTCCAAACGAAACACGCGACCGTTGTAAAACCGGATCCCTTCAAAAACGCCGTCACCGTAGAGAAGACCGTGGTCAAAAACCGAGATCTTCGCTTCCGCTTCGTCCACCAAATTACCGTCGAGCCAGATTTTCATGTGTGATTCCGAAGCAAGCGTAGGTGGCGGATCGCCCGTGGCAAGCGGAAGATGGCGGCATTCCGCCATCACGGGATACTCCCCTCAAAATCAACTCCGGAACGAGCTGAACGGCCGACTCGCCAGACTTGCATTGAAATAGCGCGCATCCGTGGAAACCTCCTCAGCCACCCACGGCGGAAGCTCCGGAATCACGGATTCATCCGCGAGTTCCACCTCCGCCATCACCAGGCCTTCGTTAGCGCCGTGAAACACATCAACCTCCCACACATGCCCGCCGGATTCCACGCGATGCCGCGTCTTGTCGATCACCGACGGCAGGCACATCTCCAACAGCGCCGCCGCATCCGCCGGGGGAATCTCATACTCGAACTCCGCCCGGCGAATGCCCTGCGTGGGCCCCTTCACGGTGAGCCACGCGTTTTGCCCGGCAAGGCGGACGCGCACCGTGCGGTTCGCATCCAGCGTGAGATAGCCCTGCGCCATCCGGACACCGGGCGTCCCGTCACGCCAGCCGTCGCCGGAAACCAGAAACTTGCGCTCGATTTCGTGTGCCACAGGTCGCGCGAGCTCAGGGTTGTTTCTTCGGACCATCCGTGATCGGCGACCAATCGATGTCACCGTGGTCCAGCCGCTGGACTTCGCTCGAGTAGATCGCGTCCTCGTTCTTCGGGTCCAGCACCGCGGCGAGTTGCACGAACAAACGCGCGGCGTGACGGTTCTCATCACCACCCTGTTTCTCTAACAGTTGGCCGCGGGCCAGCAGCAACCGCGCAAACACCTGAGGGCTGTAATCCGTCGGCGAAGCATCCGGCAAAATTCCTCTTGAAAGCTGGAAATTCGCCACCAACGCCCGCTTGTTGCGCGGCGACAGGTGAAGCGCCAGTGCGATCATCCGCCGCGCGTCGGTCATCGAATTAGGTGCTGCCTTGGCGGCCACCACCTGGTTCACCGCGAGGCCCGCCAGATTCGAGGCATACTCCTCACGCTCCGAATCGAGCATTCCGAAGTCGGCCGAAAACGCGCTCTCCGCCACCTTCGGCGGATCCCACTTGAATGAATTCGGAGCCTCCCCCGCACGGACGCACACCATACAGAGGCCAAAAACCGTCGCTGCTTGCCAGATACCCTTCACCACTGCTAAACATCGGAAAACTCTCCTTCCTGGCAAGTGGCAATTCCCGACCCCATTCTCTCGAAATCGGATCTCCGCAAGGCCATGCGCCGGAAACTTCGCGAAAACCCGGCCGACTCCAGCCCCGTCTGCGAGGCGGTTTTCCGCTGGCTCGCCGCCCACCCCGCCCTGCAAACCGTCGCCGTCTTTTCCGCCGTCCCTGGCGAGGTCGACCTATCCGAACTCGTCGCCCGCCACCCCGACCACCGCTGGGTCTATCCACGGGTCGATGGGCACGGCCTCACCTTTCACACTGTGAAAAATCCCGAGCACGACCTGGTACCGGGCGCCTTCGGAATCCGCGAGCCCTCCCCCACCCGGCCCGAAATCCCGATCGCTCACATCGACGCCTTCCTATGCCCCGGCCTTGCCTTCGACTCCCGAGGCGGCCGACTCGGCCGCGGCCGCGGTTTCTATGACCGAATCCTCGCCGAGGCCCGGCCCGACGCCGAAAGAATAGGCGTTTGTCTTCCTAACCAAATCGTCCCGGACACTTTCGCCGAACCTCACGACATCCACATGCATGAAGTGATTTTTTAGAAACGCGGAATCGAAGATCCCGCTTCTTCAGTTCGGCGTTCCGAGTTCCAGCTTCCGCGTTCCCATCACGCCCAATTCGGCACATCCAGCCGAAACTCCGGAATCCGCGTGAACACCCACTCGCCGGTCGCCGTTTCACCAAAAAACGCGCCTTCCGCCACCGCTCGAGCCGCCACCACGTGGTAGCTGTTGTAGGAAAACACCCCGCCCGGATCGATCACCGGCGTCTGGCCCACCACGCCGTCGCCCTCGACGACCGTCACCTCCCCGTCATCCTCACGCACCACCCACTTCCGGCCGCGGATCGTTACCGGCACCGGCGAGTCGTTGTGGATCGAGATGAAATAGACGAACGGGTGCGGCTTTTCCGGCGGCGCTTCGAGGCTGGGCATGTAGACCACGTCCTCCACTTTCACGCGGAGTCCCTCGAATTCCCGGATCGCACCTGCCATGTCGCGAATGCTTCCGCCTACTGCGGGAACTGCCAAGCACGAAAGAGGGTTGCGGGACTGGCTCCCGGCGCTATTTAGAGCCATGACGACTGCGCCTCCCGTGGCCCTGACGATCGCCGGTTCCGATTGCTCGTCCGGAGCGGGCATTCAGGCGGATTTGAAAACATTCCAGCATTTCCATGTGCACGGCCTGACGGCGGTGACCTGCGTGGTTTCCGAAACGGCAAGGATCGTGCGGGACGTGCATCCGGTGCCGGCGGAAATGGTCAGCGACCAGATCGCGCTGTTGCTTGACGGATTTCCGGTGGCGGCGGCGAAAACCGGGATGTTGTTTTCCGCGGAAATCGTGCGGATGGTGGCGGCCCGCTTCAAGCCACACCCGGAAATCCAACTCGTCGTGGACCCGGTGATGATCGCGACGTCCGGAGCCTCGTTACTGGAAACCGCGGCGGTCGAGGCCTACAAGACCCAGTTGTTTCCCATCGCCCGGTTGATCACGCCGAACCTGCCGGAGGCGGAGGCCCTGCTCGGCGAGCGGATCCCGGATGAAGCGGCGATGGAGCCAGCCGCCCGTCGGCTTTCGGCAACCTACGGTTGCGCGGTCCTCCTGAAAGGCGGCCACCTCAAGACTCCGGAATGCGTGGATCTGCTGGTGGACCAAGGGGAGGCCTACCGTTTTACCGAAGAAAGAATTCCTGTTTCGGGCTCGCACGGAACCGGGTGTTCGCTCTCCGCTGCAATCACCGCCGCGCTGGCCCAAGGCGAAACGCTGTCGTGGGCGGTCGAGCTCGCAAAGAACTACCTCGGGGAAATCCTGCGCCAGTCTTACGAATTCAAGTCACCTGCGGGCGGCATCATCCACGCGCTCAACCAAGGGACCACCTCTCCAAAAAACGACGCGTGACACGCCGCCCCAAGATCTGTAAGTTCTCCGAAAGACTTTTCCCCGCATCCAATTCTCCATGCCCAATCCTCTTCACTCTCTCGGCTACCGATTCCTCAACGCCTCGCTGGAACGCGGCGCTGCCGAGCCGGACGCCCCCAACGGATTGTCGCGCCGCGGTTTCCTGCTTGCTGCGGCGGCTCTTACCAGTTGTTCCGCCGCCCCCCCGGCGAACTCCTCCGCCGGAGTCAGAACCACCGCCAATTCCAATTACCGCACGCCCGCACTCCAAGGCCCCGTCCCGCGGAATCCGGACATGCCCTTCAGTTCGAACTTCTCCATCGGTGGAGACATCACTTACACCCGCGCCCTTGTTTCCGGGAAATACATCGCGATGACCTTCGATGACGGTCCGCACCCGCAGAACACTCCCCGCCTGCTCGATATCCTCCGCGCCCGCAACATCAAGGCCACCTTCTTCGTGATCGGCCGCAGCGTGGACCTCTATCCGAAAATCGTCCGCCGCACCGTGGCCGAAGGCCATGAAATCGGCAATCACACCCACACCCACCGCCTGCTCACCAAACTCGGCGACGACCAACTCCGCGGTGAACTTTCACGCTGCCGCGATGCCGTGGCCCGTGCCGCCAGCTACCAAATGCGTGTCATGCGTCCGCCCTACGGCGGACTGCTCCAGCGCCAGCGCCAGTTGGTCCACGCCGAATTCGGCTACCCAACCATCCTCTGGTCCGTCGATCCGCTCGACTGGAAACGCCCCGGCCCTGCCGTGGTGACCTCGCGGATCCTCAGCGGCACCAACGCCGGCGGAATCGTTCTCGCCCATGACCTTCATGCACCCACTGTCGATGCCATGCCCGCCACACTCGACGGCCTGCTCCGCCGCGGCTTCCAGTTCGTCACCGTGTCCCAGCTTCTGGCCATGAAGATCGAACCGGCCACCGCCCAAGCGGACCCCCGCCCCTCAAACTCCTGAGATCCCCTCCGAAGCCGTGAGCGAGAGCATGTTCGGCGAGCGCTATTTCGCGACGCGTGAACGCCTGTCCGATGTGATGCGCGGCATCGCCGAACTCGCGCGGGAAACCGCCACCGACTTGGGTGACCGCCTGCCGCTCGGTGAAATCCAAACCGGCCTCGGCTCGCCGTTCCTCTTCGTCGTCTGCGGAGAGGTGAACGCTGGCAAGTCCACCCTCATCAACGGCCTCTTCGGTCGCGATCTCTGCCGCGTCAACGTGCTCCCGGAAACCCACCGCGTTTTCTGGTATCGCTATGGGAATCCCTCCCGTGATGTCGAGGTCACTCCGATACTTGAGGAGCGCTACCGGCCGATCGATTTCCTCCGTGACTTCAATCTGATCGACACCCCCGGCACCAACTCCATCGACCAAGGCCATCAGGAAATCACCGAACGTTTCCTGCCCAACGCCGACCTCATCCTCTTTGTTTTCCCGGTCACCAATCCATGGGGTGCCGCCACCTGGAACTTCATCTCCAGCCTGCCCGCCGAGACGATGGAACGCGTCGTCTTCATCATCCAACAGGCCGACCAACGCGACCCCAACGACCTTCAGGTCATCCTCGGCCACATGGCCGACCTTTCGAAGAAACGCATCGGCCGCGTCCCTCAGATTTTCGCCGTTTCCGGCAAACTCGCCTACGAGGCGAAACGCGCCACACCGTTCGCCGGAGACCGCTTGAAAGCCAGCGGCTACGCAGCCCTCGAAGAATTCATTTCCAAAAGCGTCTGCCAATCCCCCGCCCGCCGCAGCGCCCTTGACGCATGGCGCAGCCAGGCCGCCGCCGCCCTCCGCGCGGTGGAGGACCGCATCGAGGAGCATACCCGCGCCATCAACAACCAGACCCGTTTCATGAACGAGGTCGAGCGCGAGATCGACGACATCCGCGAAACCTTCGTCAAACGCCTGCCACTCCACCTCGCCGACGTCGCCGAAGTCTTCGAAACCGAGGCCGTCTGGGTGACCCGGCACCTCCGCCGCAAGCTCCGAGCCTTTCCCTCCATCGTCCGCCTTTTCGCCGGAGACCGCACCGGCCCGGTCATGGAATCCACCTTCATTGAGCGCCTGCAAACCGCCGTCGAAGCCGTCGCCGAAAAGGACGGCGACGAAGTCGTCGATGCCTGCCAGGACCACTGGGATGATCTCGGAGCACGCATCCAAGACGCCATGGGCGTGAACCTCGATACCGCGGAACCCATCGAAGAAACCCTCGCCACCGCGAGAACACGCTTCGTCACCCGCCTCGGACGCGCCGCCCGCCAGGGCGTCGGAAATCTCAAGGTCCGCAACCACCTCGACAAGGAACTCCGCCGCCGCAACCTCGCCCTCAAGTCCTTCGTCTTCATGACGCTCGTCCTCACCACCGCCGGAGCCACGTGCGGGGCCCTCGCCATCCCGTGGGCCCCCGCCATCCTTTGCGGTTTCGCCGCCCTCTTCCTAAGCGGCGGCATCCTCACCGCCTGGGTCACGCGCAAATCCATCACCCGCGAGTTCCAAACCCGCCTGCTCGACACCTGCGGTGCCTATGCAAGCACCCTGCATACCGATTACGAGGAAGCCCTGCGCATCGTTTTCCGCGACTATGCCGCCACTCTCGCCAACGTCCGCACCCATCTGGCCCGCGAGAAACTCGCCATCGAGCCCAGGCTCCGCCGCTGGCAGGAGTTGTTCCTGACACTCAAGGCCATCGAGCAGGAGTTGTGAGCATTCCAGCTCACCGTTTTGTTACGGCGGACCGGATTTGCGTGTTTGATTTTTTCTTCTCAGGACCCGCGGATCAGGCTCCACTTGACGGCAGCGTCATGAATGGGACTGGTGGTTGCTTGAGTTGCTACGACTGATGAAACGCGCACTCGTCATTGTTCTGGATTCCGTCGGCTGCGGACACGCCCCGGATGCCGCGGCCTACGGCGATGCGGGTGCGAACACACTTGGGCATTTGTTCCAGAGGATCCCGGATTTCGAATTGCCGAATCTGGCCTCACTCGGCCTCTATCAGGTGCTCGGCTTGGAAAAACCCACCCTGCTGCGGGACGGCGCCGCATGGGCCCGGCTCACCGCGCAATCCGTCGGCAAGGACACCACGACCGGCCACTGGGAACTGATGGGCTGCGTGCTCAACGAGCCGTTTGAGACCTTCGACTCATTTCCTGTCGGAATCGTCACCGAACTCGAACGCCGTGCCGGGGTGGAGTTTCTCGGGAATTTCGCGTCATCCGGCACCGAGATTCTCATGAAGCTCGGCGAGGAACACCTGCAGACCGGCAAACCGATCCTCTACACCAGCGCCGACAGCGTCCTACAAATCGCCGCCCATGAGGAAATCTTCGGCTTGGAGCGACTCTGGCATTTATGTGAAACCGCACGCACTCTGCTCGACGAACGCGGCATCCGCATCGGTCGGGTGATCGCGCGGCCCTTCCTCGGCTGCCAGGCAGCGGATTTCAAACGCACCGGAAACCGCCACGACTACTCACTCACGCCGGATGAAACAGCGCTCAACCGCCTGCAGGCCGCTGACGTCCAAACCATCGGTGTCGGCAAAATTTCCGACATCTTCGCCAGCGCCGGCATCTCCGCATCCCATCCCACGCAATCCAACGCCGAAGGCATGGCCGTGATCGATCACCTGTGGGCCGAAGCGCACGAATCACCGCGTTTCATTTTCGCCAATCTCGTCGATTTCGATTCGCTTCACGGCCACCGCCGCGATCCACGCGGTTATGCCGACTGTCTCCGTGATTTCGATGACTGGCTCGGCACGTTCCTTCCCAAAATCCGCAACGAAGACCTCGTTCTCCTCACCGCAGACCATGGCAATGACCCCTATCACCCTGGCACTGATCACACCCGCGAACAGGTGCCGCTCCTGACTCCCGGCCTCCCCGCCCCTCTCGAGGACGGCGTGTTCCGGGATGTCGCCCGCCTCGTCGAACAGAACCTGTCGCCCCAACCCAGCCCAGCCGGAACCAAAAGATAGGCGCATTCGTGAGAATGCGCTCTTCATTCATCCCCCGCGTCCTCATGCACGCGCCTCAGGAATCAAACGACAATTCACTTCGCCCTTGGCGCGGCGTTCCACTTGCCAAGCCTCGTCACGTGGCCTATCGCCTCCGGCATGCACTGGAACGACACCTTTCTCTCGCTCTTCGATCGCTGCGTGGCCGCATATCAAGGCGGAAACGTGGATTTTGAAACCTACTACACAGCGGCAGACCTCGCGTTCCTCATCGAGATCGGACACCAACCCCGCGAGTTTTTCGATTTCGTCGAGGATTTCTGCGAAGACGGTGAGCCTTCGGCCTCCACCGCCCTGCTGGTTGCTTCGGTCCGCCGTGATTATTTCCTGGTCGCGCAGAACGCCACCCCCAGCGACAAGCGACTCACCCGCGACGAGATCCCGACGTTTGGCGACGAACTCGCGGGCATGCCCTACCTGCCGCGGATCCTCGCCAAAGCCCGTGCCAAACTTCGCGGCGAACTTGATCCCGATCTCATGTTCGGCTGCGGCGGCGACCGGAATTTCCTCAAGAAACACGGCAACATCCACCCCGCGGACTTCCTCCGCCAGGTTTGGGCCGCCGCAGATGACGACCGGAAACTCGCCACTTGGCTTGAAAATCAGATGGGCTGAGGCAAGTTCCATCACCCTGCGGAAGCACCCGACCAATTCCGGGCTTGCCTCACCGCACCCCGCCCCGTATCCCGGCCCCCACAAAATCATGGCAAGTACTCCCATCATCAACCTTCGAAAAGGACACGCCGTCCGTCACAACAACGAAGTCTGTCTGGTCACCGACCACGAACTCAAGACTCCGCCGCGCATGGCGTCCTACGTCCAAATGTCGATCCGCAGCGTGGCCACCAAAAAGGTCTTCAACCTCCGCATGACCTCGAACGATTCCATCGAGGCCGTCCTTCTGGAGCGCACCCCACATGAATACTCCTACAAGGACAGCAGTGGCTACCACTTCCTCGATCCCAACACCTACGAAGACGCCGTCGTTTACGAGGACCTCATCGAGTCGGTGAAGAATTACCTCATCGAAGGCCAGCTCTACAACCTGCTCATCGCCGACGGAGTCGTGGTTTCCGTGGATCTTCCACTCTCCATGACGATGACCGTCACCGAATCCTCCGAGGGCGTCAAAGGCGACTCCGCCAACAACGTTTACAAGCCAGCCACCATGGAGACCGGTCTGGTCGTCCAAGTGCCGCTCTTCATCAACGTCGGCGAACGCATCAACGTGAAAACCGAAGACAACTCCTACCTCGGTCGCGCCTGAACCGTTCCAGCCGGATTCCGGATTCCCCTCTACAACGGGTGCTCGCACAGCGAGCGCCCGTTTTTTCTTTAATGGCACTTACGAAACTCTCGAAATTTTGTTAACAAATCTTAAATTATTCTTGATGTGGTTCCGGCTTTTTGAAAAAAGCACCGCCATCATGAAACCGACCTTGCTGCTTGCCATGCTGTCGATGGGGCTCTCAATGCCCGGAGCATCTGCGGCAACCGAATTGGAAACTCTGCGCGCGCGTTGCCTGGAACAGGAGCAGCAGATCCGGATTCTGCAGGATCAACTCCAAGAGCTGCAACCCTCGGAAAAGCCAGCCCCCAAGCCACCGGTCGCGATCCCCGTCCCGCTGGACGTCGTGACTCCCGAGACCTACACCGTGCAACCGGGGGACTTTCTTGAGAGGATCGCCCGCAAGACCCATTGCTCCGCTGCAGCAATCGCGAAGGCCAACGGTCTTAAACCGACCACCATGATCCATCCCGGCCAGAAGCTCAAGCTTCCGGAAACGGCGAACGCCCCGAAAGCCCCCGCCAAGCCCACTTCCACTTCTTCCCTTGCCGGAAAGACCCATAAGATTCAGGAAGGCGAAACCTATTTCAGCATTGGCCGCAAATACGGTGTCTCCGCCGAGTCGCTGATCGCCGCCAATCCCAACGCGAAAGCCACCGCCCTCCGCCCCGGCCAAGTCATCCGCCTCTCCAAGGAAGCTCCGACCGCCGCGCCTGCCTCGGAATTCCGCCCCGTGGCCTCCGCCGCCCCGGTCCCGATGCCCCCTGGCTCTCAGGAGGCTCCCTCCCCAAGCACCACCCCAGCGGCAGCCACCAAGCCACCGGCTTCAACTCCTGAAAATCCATCGGCCGAAGTCACTGAAATCGTCGAGAACCCGCCTGCAAGCGATCATCAAGCAGACACGCCCCCATCCAAACCCGAAAAGAAAATCCGCTCCGTCACCATCGACGGAGAGATGACTTACGCCGCATTCGCCGCCAAACACGGCACCAACATCGACCGCCTCAACGACCTCAACGGACTTGATCTCACGAATTCCACCGTTCTGGCAAAAGGATCGGAACTCTACGTGCCCGCCCAGCCATAAGCAGCCCGGTTTTCCGAAATCCCCCGGAACGATCGATAACCCCCGCCCGGACCCCGTTCCGGGCGGGGGCTTTTAATAGTCCGGGCCACTTTACTTTCAACTTGCCTTTAAGTGAAAAATCCCCGATACTCCTCCCTTAACGAGTCCCTCCCCCGCCATGAAAGTGCCCGCCTACCCCCTCTTCGCCCTATTTGCGATGATTCCCCTCGCTGAGGGAGCCATCACGGTCTCCAGTCCCAGCCTTGAATGGACGAATTTCGCCGGAAACTACGACTTTTTTGGCGACCAGCAGACCGGACAGGCGGCCAGCGACATCGTAGGGTCAGCCCCCGACTACGGCTTCTTTTTTGCGTTTGACGACAACGGGACGCCCTTGATTAGCACCGATGGAGAACTCGCCTTCCGGATTCGATTTGATGACTCGGGGGATAAAAAAGATCCGGCCAATTTCAAGGGCGTTGTTTGGGTCGGGATCGATGCTGATCTTTCCGGTACCATTGATGTGTTTTTGGGACTCTCCGACAACACGGGAAATTCCACGGACATCATCATTGCCGACGCTGGTGGGGGAGAAAACATCTCACCCAGCACAACGACCATTTCGAGCACGGACTATTGGACTGCTGCTGCCGACGCGAACAACTACAGTTACCGCCCGGTGGATTGGAACAACTCGCTGGGAAACGGAGCGGACGGCGGGACCACCAATGATATCACCGGAAATGGTGATAATGACTACTATGTGAGCTTTGTGGTTCCCTTTCAGCAAATTGTTAATTTCCTTGCCACCCCCGAAGGCGGGCAGATCGAAATCACCGACCAAAGCGCCATGCGGTATGTGGTCGCCACTTCGGAACAAAGGAACGCCCTCAACCAAGACATCGGCGGTGTGAATGGCGACGTGACCGGCAGTGGAGATACGCCTTGGACAGATATTTCGGATCCTGTTCTCATTCCCGAACCTTCCAGCGCGATCCTCGCACTCGCCTCAATGTTCGCCGGTCTGCTGATCCGTAGACGCCACTGACCCCCTCAGACACCGACAGGTTAAAAAAACAACCCGCCCGGACCCTTCGTCCCGGCGGGTTTTTCGTTTGGGGCTTTTCAGGGATTTCGCCAACCGGGCGAACCCTCGCAACGTAGATCAACCTTGTCAGTAGCTGAACGGATCCGTCCCTCTCCGGAAGGGGAACGGTTCCACGCGCCAAGCCTCGGCATCGTTCATCGGCCGACTCTGAATCTCGCGGAAGTTTCCTTTCAACTCGCCAGGCGAGGGCATCTCCATTTCTGGCCCGCGGCGACTGTACGCGCCGCTGATCGTAACCGGGGTGCCGACTTCGACGGCATCGAACAACACCGGCACAAACCGCTTCGGCATCCGGATGCAGCCATGGGACGCAGGTTTGCCGGGCTCCGGAATGTAGCCACCGTGCATGCCGATCCCATAAGACGTAAGCCGCATCCAGTAGGGCATCGGCGCTGGCACATACACCGCCCCCGCGGGCACGGGATCTCCGGGCGACGCGTCGCTATCGATCACATTGCCGAATTCGTCCTCAATCCAGCCGTAGAGGTTGGAATACTTGTCCTCGATTTTTTCCGTGATCTTGTAGCGGCCCGCCGGAGTCCCGTGGCCGTCCTTGCCGGTCGCCACGTAGCACCACCCGATCGGACGCCCACCCCGTTCGATTTCCGCGATCTGATCGGGCAGGCTGATGTGGATGGTGACTTTGCCGGGCCCGCCATCGTCGTGCCAGTTATAGAGCTTCCGCTGCGCCCGCTGGGCACCCGGAGCCCCGCCCCCAACTCCGCAGGAGGTCGAAACCAAGGCCAATGCCATGCAGGCAAGGCCCATCCATTGAAAAACCGAACTGCGCATGATGAACAGAAGATCTGATGTCGTCATCGGAAAGATGAACTTTCCACTTCCTCAGGGAAGCGCCTAAACGCAGATCCCCACCGGGTCAAGGCCTCCGGCGACCCGACCTTCCAAAATCCGGAAATCCCATGAAATGGGGCATCCGGACGGAAGATCGATCGTTTTTCCAAACCTTGCGCTCGGAGGCATCCTCGCCTACCAAAAACCCCACATGGTTCGCTTTACGATTTTCGGCACTCCCGTCCTGGTCCAGCCCTTCTTCTGGATCTCACTGGTCATCATCGGTGGCGGCTTGAATGCCAACTCGCCCTCCAGCATCCTTCACGTCGGCCTCTTCACCGTGGCGGGCTTCATCTCCATCCTCGTGCATGAACTCGGCCACGCCCTCACCGCGCGGAAATTCGGGGCTCACAGCGAAATCGTGCTGCAGGCGCTTGGCGGCTACGCGGCGTTTTCCGGTGTGCGTCTCAGCCGCCCGCAGAGTTTCGCCGTCACCGCAGCAGGCCCCGCCATTCAGATCCTGCTTGGACTCGCAATCTACCTGTCTCTTCCCCACCTGCCTCCGGTGAACCCGAACGCCGCCTATTTCATCGTCACCCTCATGGGCATCAGCATCTTTTGGGCGCTGCTCAATCTCCTGCCAGTCCTGCCGCTGGACGGTGGCCGCATGCTTGACGCCATTCTCGGCCCGGAACGCATCAAAATCACACTCTGGACCACCATCATCGTGGCCATCCTACTCGCCATCATCACACTCAAAAAGACCGACAGCATTCTGCTTCCCATCTTCCTCGGCATGTTCGCGTGGCAAGCCTGGCAGGCGCTCCGCCACGACCGCCTCCGCTGAGCCAGCTCACCAAAACAACAGCCGCAGCCCCGCGATCGCCGAAAACACCACGATCATCCACTCAAAGGCCTTCTGCGGCACATGGCGGATCACCCAACGCCCGCCGAACACCCCCAGCACCACACCCGGCAGCAGGCGTGCGTTCAGTTGAAGGCTCTCCGGGGTGATCAGCGCCAGATTCGCATTGAGCGGCACCTTGATCAGATTGATCAGCAGGAAAAACCGCGCGCCAATCCCGATAAGCTCCATCTTCGGCAGCTTGCGGGCCATCAGATAAAGTTGGATCACCGGGCCCGCGGCATTCGCCAGCATCGTTGCGAAGCCCCCCAACACCCCGGCTCCCAGGCCGAAACCCTTCGTTTCCACCAACCGATCGAACACCTCCGGATGCCAGCGCCGGGAAACCTGCAGGCCCACCATCGCCAGCACGCAACCACCGATCACTCGCCGCGCTCCCATATCATCGATCCACCCGAGCATCCACCACCCCATGGCCAGCCCCAACAGCGTGGGACCTAACAACTTCCAAACCGGACGCCACGATCCGTGTCTGATGAACGCCGGATACGCCATCAGGTCCGCCGCGATCAGCAGTGGCAGCGCCAGCCCCACCGAGGCCTTCGCCCCATACAAATCCGCCAGCAGAAACACCGAGACCATCGATATCCCGCTGAACCCGGCCTTCGAGAGCCCGATGCAAAATGCCGCAAACAGCGCCAACAGATAAAACCACGACATTCCGCCGCAAACCATCCGCGCATCGACCCTGCCATCAAGAACAAACCCGAGTTTTCCCTTCCCTCCTCCCGGCGGCCCCTTTCCACCCTGTCCCATGTCCATCCTTCCCGGGGTCATCCGGCACACCTGCCGTTTCCCGTTGCAGAACACGCGCTCTCGCTGGTGATGGCGGCGACCTGCACCGCGCCCATGGGAGTCCGCCGCGGCACGACCATGCGCTTCACCGATGTGTTCACCCTAAAAAACCGCCCCGGTCTCATCCTGCCCACCGCCGCCATCGGCATCGGGGCCATCCTCGCCCGCCGACCCCTCTCCACGCTCCGCATCTGCGCGCCGGACTTTGTGCCCCCGACTTCGCATTCGATCCTAGACCTCCGGCATGATCTCGTTCATATTGACCACGGTTGCCCTGTCCCCTTGCCACCCCCTTCCCCATGGAAACCCTCCTCCGAATTCCCGAATCCGCCGCTCCTAACACCCTCAGCGAAGTGCTCGCCGCGCTTCGCAAGGAACATCTCGATCCTCGCCACGAATCCAAAGCCTGGGGTGATTGGATCTATCTTGAATGCTATAACACCGTCATCAGCATCGAGTCGAACCGAGGACTCAGCAGCTCCGCCACCATCGAACATGGCGATGGCGAGGAAGATGGCGAACCGGCTGCTTCGATCCTGCGCGCCTTCGGCCGCCTCGGGTGGCACG
The DNA here is from genome assembly GCA_041549835.1 of Luteolibacter sp. GTDB lineage: Bacteria > Verrucomicrobiota > Verrucomicrobiia > Verrucomicrobiales > Akkermansiaceae > Luteolibacter. The sequence continues at coordinate 41,940 of JBFEQB010000011.1, forward strand.
GTGTGGACGATGACGGCGAATTCCCGCTCGCCTGAACCCCACGCGAGATTTCCGTTAGACCGCAAAGCCACCCGCTTTCGGTGCCACCGGCGGGCCCTGCAATAAAACGATGGAAAAATAGCAATCCACGCCCAGCCCCCGGGCGAAAGGGTTCGCCAACCCGGTTTGGCCGTTGCTAACCTTCGCCCGCCTCGAGCGCAAAACGACGCCCAACGACATGAAACCAGTCACCTTCAACAACACCGTTCTCCGCGACGGCCACCAATCTCTGGCCGCCACCCGCATGACCACCGAGCAGATGCTGCCGGCGGCTCCCATCCTCGACAGCATGGGATTCAGCGGCCTCGAAACCTGGGGTGGCGCGACCGTCGATTCCTGCCTCCGTTATCTCAACGAAAACCCCTTCGACCGCCTCCGGGCCCTCAAGAAAGCCGCGCCGAAAACCCCACATATCATGCTCCTGCGCGGGCAGAACATCGTGCAATACACCAGCTTCCCCGATGACGTCGTGGAAGCCTTCGTGCGCGCCAACGCCGCCGCCGGCCAGGACGTCTTCCGCGTGTTCGACGCCCTCAACGACACCCGCAACCTCATCACCGCAGTCAAAACGGTGATCGACTGCGGCAAGCACGCCCGCGGAGAGATCTGCTACACCACCAGCCCCGTCCACACCATCGACGCCTTCGTCAGCATGGGCATCGAACTCGAAAAAATGGGCTGCCACTCGATCGGCATCAAGGACATGTCCGGCATCATGACACCGAAGGTCGCCTACGATCTGGTCAAGGAACTCAAAGCCAAGGTCGGCCTGCCGGTCACCCTTCACACCCACGACACCGCCGGCCTTGGTGCCGCCGCCTACCTCGCCGCCATCGAAGCCGGCATCGATACCGTGGAAACCTCCATCACTCCCTTCGCCAACGGCACCTCCCAGCCGGACACCGTCCGCATGCTCGCCCTGCTTAAAGGCCGCTCCCGCTGCCCGGACTACGATACGGACAAGCTCCAGCAACTCCGCCTCCACTTCGAGGAGGTTTACAAACAACTCTCCAAATTCACCAGCCCCGCCAACGAGCGCGTGGATTCGGACATCCTCGTCTTCCAGGTCCCCGGCGGCATGCTCTCCAACTTCCGCAACCAACTCGCCGAACAAGGCATGGCCGACAAGTTCGACGAAGTCGTCCGCGAGATCCCGGTCGTTAGAGAGGCCCTCGGCTGGATTCCGCTCGTCACGCCCACCTCGCAGATCGTCGGCACCCAGGCGATGATGAACATCAAGTTCGGCCGCTGGAAGATGATCTGCCAGCCCGCGCAGGACATCGCCCTCGGCAAATACGGCAAGGCCCCCGGACCCATCAATCCGGAGATCCTCGCCCAGGTCGAAAAACAAGCCGGCAAAAAGGCCATCACCCAGCGCCCCGCCGATTTGTTAGAGCCCGGCCTCGATGGCTACAAGAAACAGTGCGCCGAAAAAGGCCTGCCCACCGATGACGAAACCGCCGTGCTCTTCGCCATGTTCCCTCAACAGGTCGAGGCGCTCATCAAAGGCACCCCGCCCGCCGAAGCGAAACCCGCCCCGGCTTCAGCGAAACCCGCTCCGGCTTCAGCGAAACCCGCTCCCGCGCCTGCCACTCCGGCTCCAGTCGCCGCGTCCGCCGCGGTTGCCTCCCGCTCCAACATGGTCCTCACCATCAACGGCCGCCGCCACGAGGTCAGCGTGGAGAAACTCCAAGCCTGAACCGGCTCCCCGCGTCACAACATCACGCGAGCACGCCCTTGACGACCTTCGCCCCGGGCTTGGTGATGTTGGTCAGGCGCTGGGCGGCTCCGTTCGACTGATAGGTCAGCCGTTCGTGATCGAATCCCATGAGGTGCATCATGGTGGCGTGAAGGTCGTGAAGGGAGACCTTGTCCGTCATCGCCTCGTAGCCGATGGGGTCGGTTTCACCGTAGGAAATGCCCGGCTTCACGCCGCCGCCGGCCATCCAGATCGTGAAGCCGCCGGGATTATGGTCGCGGCCGACGAACTCGTTGTCCGTCCCACCGCGGTTTTCGAGCATCGGCGTTCGGCCGAACTCGCCGCCCCACACAACAAGCGTGTCCTCTAACAAACCTCGCTGCTTGAGGTCCTTGAGGAGCGCGGTCATCGGCTGGTCCACCTCCTCGCAGCGCTGGGTGAAACCTCTGTTGAGAGCCTCGCTCGGGTTGCTACCGTGCGAGTCCCAACCCCAGTGGAAGAGTTGGATGTAGCGCACGCCGCGCTCGGCGAGGCGGCGGGCGAGCAGGCAGTTGTTGGCAAACGATTCCCTGCCGGGCTGGGTGCCGTAGAACTCGTGGGTGTCGGCCGATTCCTGTTTCAGGTCGAAGGCGTCGGTGGCATGCGCCTGCATCCGGTAGGCCATCTCGTATTGCGCGATACGGGTGACCGTTTCCGCGTCGCCCACGTCCTCGGCGATCTTTTGATTGATGCGGTCCAGCGTATCGAGCGAGCGGCGGCGGAGCTTGCGGGAGATGCCCGCGGGGTCACTCAGATAGAGCACGGGCTCGCCCTCGGAGCGGCACTGGACACCCTGATAGACCGACGGCAGGTAACCGGCGCCCCAAACGGATTTCCCGGCGTCCGGGTTCTTGCCACCGGAGGTAAGGACGATGAAACCCGGAAGGTTCTGGTTTTCCGAGCCGAGCCCGTAGGTCGCCCACGAACCGATCGATGGCGCGCCGAGGTTCTGGCTACCGGTGTGCACGAGAAGCTGAGCGGGACCATGGTTGAACTGGTCGGTATACATCGACTTGATGAAACACACGTCATCCACCACCGAGGAGAAGTGGGGAAACCGGTCGGAGACCCATGCGCCGGACTGGCCGTGTTGTTTGAACGGATATTGGGGTCCGAGCATCTTCGGCACGCCCTGGATGAAGGCGAACTGCTTGCCTTCGAGGAATTCCTTCGGGCATTCCTGGCCGTTGAGTTTGATGAGATCCGGTTTGTAATCGAACAACTCGTGCTGCGACGGCGCGCCAGCCATGTGGAGATAAATCACGCGCTTCGCCTTGCCGGCAAAATGCGGCGCGGCGGGCGCGAGTGGATTCGCGGGATCCTTTTTCAACGGCGCAGAGCTTCCCCACGCGCTGCCTCCAGTGCCGGCAAGCCACATCGCGCCGAGGCCGGTCGTGCATTTCGAGAGGAAATGGCGGCGGGTCAGGTGCTCGAGTTGCGCGTGCTGGAGCCTTGCGAAGTGTTCGGGATTCATGGGTTCTATCGGGTAAGCGCGGAGTCGAGGTTGAGGATCGTGTTCGCAACGAGCACGAGGGCGGCGTCTTCCGGAGTGTCCGCGATCTTGGCGGCCTCGGACGGCTCCTGCCGATAGTCAGAAGCGCAATCGGAAAAGAGCGACGAGAGTTCCCGGATCATCGCGGGGGTGGCGGTTTGCTGGGTGGCGAGCAGGACGCCGTATGTGAGACGTTCCGCCAGATCCTCGGAATGCGCGGCCATGCGTTTGGCGAGGCCCTGCGCCGCCTCGATATGGGCGGGATCGTTGAGGGTGACAAGCGCCTGCAGCGGCGTGTTGCTGACGATGCGGCGGGCGCTGCAAAGATCACGACTCGGCGCATCGAACATGAGGAAGCCTGGAAATCCGCTCGTGCGCTTGCTGTAGGTGTAAATGCCGCGCCTCAGGCGGTCCTCGCCCTTGGACTCGTTCCATTTCGCGCCGCTGTAGACGGAACCCCAAACGCCGTCAGGCTGGGGCGGAAACACCGGCGGCCCATACATCTTCAGCGAGAGCAGGCCGGCGGCGGCGAGTGCCTGATCGCGCACCATTTCCGCCGAGAGGCGGTTGCGTGGACCACGGGCGAGCAGGCGGTTTTCAGGGTCGCGTTCGACGAGTTCGCGCGACGCGCGGTGGCTCTGGCGGTAGGTCGATGACAAGACGATTTCACGGAGCATCGCTTTGACCGACCACTTGCCATGGTTTTCAAAACGCAGCGCCAGATGATCGAGCAACTCCGGGTGGCTGGGCGGCGTTCCAGAAGTTCCAAAGTCCTCCGAGGTCTTGACGATGCCGGTGCCGAAGAGTTCGCCCCACAGGCGGTTGACCATGACGCGGGCGGTGAGCGGGTTGCCGGGGCTGGCGATCCAGCGTGCCATGTCCAGGCGGTTCATATGCTGCTGCGGTTCTCCGCCGCCTAACAACTTCGGAACTCCCGGAGTGACCCTATCTTCCTTGGAGAGCCGGTTGCCGCGGGCGAAGACGCGGGTTTCACGGCCCGGCCCCTCCACCATGACCGGGACCATGGTGCCCTTGAGGCCCTTGTATTGACCCGCCAGTTGGTTCCGCTCCTTCCGGACGGCGGCGCGCTGCGGATCATTTACGAGCGCGGTCCAGTCCGGGCGGGCGGAAACCTCGATGGCGAACCTTCTAACGGGCGTGGCCTGGTTTCCCGAGGTCTTGCCTTTCTGGACCATTGAAACCTCCAAGCGCGCACCGGGCACCGGCTCAACCGGATTTTCCGGAATGAAGACAAACCATCGCGGACCGTCGAGTTTCGGGAAGCCTCCGACGTTGCCTTCGGGTCCGGGCTCGTATGGCCCGCCGAGGCGGTCGGCGACGACTTCCCGCATCGCCACCTTGGTGGCGGCGCCGGACGGGTCGATGAAATTCACCTCGAACTTCGAGACCAGCGAACCGCGCTCCGGCCACTTTTTCGGGTCGTCGTTCTCCGGCAGGATGCGCAGGCGCAGCGCGCTGAATGCGGGTGCCGGACCGGAAATCCTGTGAATCGCTCCCGTCGGAAGGGTTCCCTCGCTGCGGATCGTTCCGTCGGAGAAAACCGCAAGCTGGCCGTGGCTCGGTGCGAAGGCATCCGGCGTGAAGGACTTCCAGTCGTCCGTGGATTTCGCGAGAGTGCGGCCGGAATCGTTGAGTTGCGCGTGGAGGTCACGCATGCGGATTTCCAGACGGGAAGCTTCAGCGGCTTGCGCGGGATCCACCGGGACCTTCATCTTGGGGAAATCGTTATCCTGATCGCAATCCTCGGTGTTGTCGAAGAAGGCCATGAACTGATAGAACTCGTCGTGCTCGATCGGGTCGTAGGGATGCGAATGGCACTGCACGCATCCGAAGGTGGTGGCCTGCCAAGCGGTCCATGTCGTGTTCACGCGGTCGATGACGGCGGCGACGCGGAACTCCTCGTCATCGGTGCCGCCCTCGGTGTTGGTCTGGGTATTGCGGTGAAACGCGGTGGCCAGCCGCTGGTCGGCGGTGGCGTTCGGGAGCAGGTCGCCGGCGAGTTGTTCGATGGTGAACTGGTCATACGGCATGTCCGCGTTGAACGCGCGGATCACCCAGTCGCGGTATGGCCAGATGTCGCGGCCGGGGTCTTTTTCGAAACCGTAGGTGTCCGAGTAGCGGGCGAGATCCAGCCAGACAACGGCCCAGCGTTCGCCGAAACGAGGCGATGCCAGCAAGCGTTCCACGACCTCCGCGCACGCGACGGCCGGATCTTTTTCGTGGGCTTCCTGAAAGGCGGCGAGGTCTTCCGGCTCCGGAGGAATCCCGGTGAGATCGAAGGAAACCCGGCGCAACCACTCGGCTGGCGGTGCTTGAGGAGACGGCTTGATTTTCTCGCGATCAAGACGCTCGAGAATGAAACGGTCCAGCGGCGCAGACGGCCAGGACTCGTCCGAGACCTTCGCGATCTTGGTTTCCTTCGGCGGAACAAAGGACCAATGCTCCTGCCACTCCGCGCCTTGCGCGATCCAGCGTGCGATCAGCGCGATCTGAGCCTCCGGCAGCGGCGGCCCGTGTTTCGGCTTGGGCATCACTTCGTCGGGATCGCTGCTGCGAAGGCGGTGCAGCATCTCGGAAGCGGCGGGCCTGCCGGGAACGATAGCGGGGTTCCCGGATTTGCCGGGGGCCAGAGCCATATCGCGGTAAATGAAGGAGATTTCACCGACCGCCTTCACACCGCCGTGGCAGGCGGTGCACTCCTTCGTGAGAATGGGGCGGATGTCGCGGTTGAATTCCACACGTTCCTCTGCGCTGGCCGCAGAGGCGAGCAGCATGGGAATCATCAGGCGGGTGGATCGGCGCATCGGATTGAGCGGTAGCATACGTCGATTCATCCGTCGCGCTATCATTCTCTGTCCGCTCACTGCGGCGGAAATTCCCGATATTCCGCGGTTGGCGGATGGAAAAGCCGGGCGTATGCTGTTTTTGTGGCCGCCGATCCATCCAAGCAGAACTCCCCGATCCAGCTTCAGGGCAAGCTGCTAATCGCGGACCCTTCGCTGCGGGACGGCACTTTCAACAAATCCGTCATCCTGCTCACCGACCACACGCCGGACGGAGGAGCGACGGGACTGATCCTCAATCATCCCACCGGCAAGGTGGTCGGAGATTTCCTCACAGCGCCGGAATTCGCACCGTTGCGGAAACTCGCGGTGCATGAGGGCGGACCCGTCGCGCACGACCAAATGACCTTTTCCTCGTTCTGGTGGAGCCGGAAACTCGGCCTGCGCTGGGCGATGCGCATTTCCGCCGCAGATGCCGCCAAACACGCACGCCGGCCGGGCCGCATCGTGCGGGCGTTCATCGGCCACTCGGGCTGGAGCGCGGGCCAACTCGAAAACGAACTCCGCCGCATCTCATGGTTTCCCGCCAATCCGCAACCGGACCTGCTCGGCCACGAACACGACCCGGAACTCTGGGCCGCCCTGCTCCGCCGCATGTCCCCGCTCCACCGCATCCTCGCCGAGGCTCCGGAAGATCCGTTTTTGAACTAACTTGGCGGAATCGGGAATTGCGGATTCATCGCGGATGCGATCCCCTTCCTTTCCCCTGTTTTCACCTTGTCCGAAAATCAAGCCTCCATGTCCGACAACGAGATCCTGTTCAGTCCCATCGATGAAATCATCGCGGAAATCGCCGCCGGCCGGATGGTCATCTGCGCCGACAACCCATCCCGTGAAAACGAAGCGGACCTCATCGGTGCGGCATCCCTCTGCACTGCGGAAATGGTCAATTTCATGGCGATCCACGGCCGCGGACTGATCTGTGCCCCCCTCCCCGCCGGGCGCACCGAAGAACTCGATCTGCCGCAAATGACCCGCCGCAACCTGGAGGGCCACAAAACCGCCTTTACCGTGAGCGTGGACGCCGCACAAGGCGTCACCACCGGCATCTCCGCCGCCGACCGCGCCCACACGATCCGCCTGCTCGCCGATCCGGCCACTCATGCGGACTCCTTCGTCCGGCCGGGCCATGTGTTTCCGCTCCGCTCGTCGCCGGATGGCGTGCTCCGCCGCGCCGGCCACACCGAAGCTGCCATTGATCTCACCCGTCTCGCCGGTTTGCCGGAAGCCGCCGTGATTTGTGAAATCATCAACGACGACGGCACCATGGCGCGCGTCGGCGAACTCGGGGACTATCAGCGACGCCACGGCCTCAAGGCCTGCACCATCGCCCAGCTCATCGAATACCGCCGCCGCTCGGAAAAACTCGTCCTGCACGAGGAAACCATCAAAATGCCCACCGATTACGGTGAATTCGACTGCCACCTCTACCGGGTGACCACCGACGGCAGCCACCACCTCGCGCTGAGCCACGGCAAGATCGACCCCGAGAAACCCACCCTCGTCCGTGTCCATTCCGAATGTCTTACCGGCGACGTGTTCCACTCGTGCCGCTGCGATTGCGGCGGCCAGCTCGCCGCCGCCCTCGAGCGGATTTCCAAAGAAGATGGCGTCCTGCTCTACCTCCGCCAGGAAGGCCGCGGCATCGGCCTGCCCGCGAAAATCCACGCCTACAAACTCCAGGAGCAGGGGCTCGACACCATCGAGGCCAACGAAAAACTCGGCTTCGCCTCCGACCTGCGCGACTACGGCATGGGTGCCCAGATCCTCGCCGACGTCGGCGTGCGCCGCATCCGCCTGCTCACCAACAATCCGAAAAAAGTCATCGGCCTCGAGGGCTACGGCCTCGAAATCGTCGAGCAACTTCCCATCTCCCTGCCCGCCAACGAGCACAATGAGAAGTATCTCGAAACGAAGCGCCTGCGCATGGGCCACACGCTCTAAATGCTGCCGGAGATCTCTATCACCTATTCGCGCCCGGCCAACATCGGATCGCAGCATGACAAGTTCACCGGTTATCTTCAGGGGTTGCCGTCTTCATTGATCAGACCGAGGCTCAGCGCCGAACGGAACGTGATCAAGGTGCTTTCCGTTGAAAAGTAATCGACGTAGGATGGATTGCCTGTCGCATGGCCCCGTAGGTGCGTTCGTGAAAACACGGAGAGATGAAGACCGCATTCTCACGAATGCGCCACGTTTCCTGGTTCGAACTCTGCGGCGGCTCTTGCTTGATGAATGCGCGCAAACCGATTCCACGATTTAAGAAACCACCCTGAATGACGCGCCATCCGGCCCAGTCCCCAAAGCGGTGAAGCGCGCTTCGCCGCCCCCCTTCCCCTCGATCACCCCCCACGCAAAGTCTTTATTGCACTTTCCCCGCCTGTCCGCAGAATGCCCGGCATGGAACTCGATCTGATCGACGTGCAATTCGACCTCCGGGGCATCAAGCCCCGCGAGTTGGAGGAAGCGTTTGAGGACCCCTTCGCCGTGCGTTTCCTTCCGGACAACGAACGCTCGGACGGGGCGTCGCGTTTCTACGGTCTCGGACGCACCATCGCGGACCGCTATCTGTTTTTCGCGTTCTCGACGGATGGCAAATCCGCCCGCGTCGTCGCGGCCCGCGAGATGGCCGAGGCCGAGCAGAAATTCTACGACCGAAAATACGCCGAGTTCCGCTGAATCCCACCTTTCACCCCTTCCATGACTTCCATCAACCGCTGGTCGGATATTCCCGAGTTTGAAGACGAGGCCGCCGAAGCCCGGTTCTGGGAAACCCATGAACTGGATGGCCGCCTGATGGCCGCCTCCGTGCATGAGGCGGATTCCCGTGAATCCACCACCATCACCCTGCGCTTCGATCCTCGCATGCTCTCGCGCATCAAGCGCATCGCTCGCTCGCGCTTCCTCAACTACCAGTCGATGATGAAACAATGGCTGGCCGAGCGTCTGGAAGACGAAATGCGCAAGCTCTGAGCATGCACCGCTTCACACGGCACCCCGCCGTCTGGTTTTCGGCACTGGCCTGCTGGTTCGGGCTGCTGTGGTTTCTGTCCTCGCTTACGGGTTCGGCACAGAAACTTCCGCCATTCCCGCATTTCGACAAACTCGCACACTTCTCTTATTTCCTGGCAGGCGGCTTCCTGCTCGCTGGCGGCAGTTTCTGCCAAAGCCCACGGCCCGGCTCATGGAAACGCCTCCTCGGTGCCACCACCCTGATCATGGCCGCCGTGGGGGGCATCGACGAATGGCACCAATGCTACACGCCCGGTCGCAGCGGCGGAGACCCGTGGGACTGGCTCGCCGATGTTCTCGGAGGAACCTCGGGAGCCTTTCTCTTCAAGGCGATCCATCGCAGACTCCTGTGACATTCATGGCGTGGACTTCAAATCCGGGCTTTTCAACTTCCATTGCCCGGCCAGTCCGATTATCCATGCGGCCATGAGCGCCAACCAACTCGAGCAACTCAAGCAAATCACCACCGTCGTGGCCGACACCGGCGACTTCGAGTCGATGAAAGCCTATCAGCCGCAGGATGCGACCACCAACCCCTCGCTCATCCTACAGGCCGCCGCGAAACCCGAATACCGCCACCTCGTCGAGCAAGCCGTCTCCGAAGTGAAATCCTCCGGCCTCACCGGCGCGGCGCTCACCGAGGCCATTCTTGACCGCATCCTGATCCTCTTCGGCCTGGAAATCCTCAAGATCGTCCCTGGCCGGGTTTCCACCGAGGTGGACGCCCGCCTCTCGTTCGATACGGAAGCCACCATCGCCAAGGCCCGGCAATTGATCGCCGCCTATGAAAACGAAGGTCACTCGCGCGCCCGTGTCCTGATCAAAATCGCCTCCACTTGGGAAGGCATCAAGGCCGCCGAAGTCCTCGAAAAGGAAGGCATCCACTGCAATCTCACACTGCTGTTCTCCTTCGCCCAAGCCGTCGCCTGCGCGGAAGCCGGCGTCCAGCTCATCTCGCCCTTCGTCGGCCGCATCCTTGATTGGCACAAGGCCGCCACCGGCAAGGACTACCAAGGCGAGGACGACCCCGGTGTGCAATCCGTCCGCGCCATCTACAACTACTACAAGAAATTCGGCTACAAAACCGAGGTCATGGGTGCCTCGTTCCGCAACAAGGGCGAAATCCTCGCCCTTGCCGGCTGCGACCTGCTCACCATCAGCCCCGGCCTGCTCGCCGAACTGCAATCCTCCACCGAACCGGTCATCCCGCACCTGACCCCGGCCGAGGCGGCCAAGAGTGATTTAAACAAGCTCAGTCTCGACGAGAAAACCTTCCGTTTCATGCTCAACGAGGACGCCATGGCCACCGAGAAGACCGCCCAAGGCATCCGTAATTTCGCCGCAGACATCGTGAAACTCGAGACGCTGGTCGAGGGGATGCTGGGCTAAGCGGTCCAGGCATCTACGGAACCATCGCGCTTCTTTATTATTGTTCTCTCGACATCCCGTCGGGAATCGAGTGCCTTGCGCCCGCCGAGCGGTTCACTGGATGGAACCGCCGGCCTTTTTCCTTATGAATGATTTCCTCTTCTGGTTAGGCGCTGGCTTCGCGGCCAACATCGTCTTCGCATCGTTTTTCGAGTGGTTGCTTCACAAATACGTGATGCACAAGCCCTTGGGCCGCTTTCGCTATGCGTTCCAAGCTCACGCGGTGGTCCACCACCAGACTTTCAAGGCGGACGATTCCTACCACCTGATCCATGAGGATGACAAAGAAACCATCCCGATGGCCTGGTGGAACGGTCCGGCACTCATCCTGATTTTCTCCATCCCATGCGCGCTCGTCAGCGCGCTGACCGGCCAATGGGGCATCCATCTCGGTGCCATCCTCGCGTTCTCCACCTACTACGGCGTTTACGAATACATCCACTGGTGCATGCACCTGCCAAAAGCCCGCAGGGTCGAAAAACCGTGGCTGTTCCGCAGACTCAACGGCCACCACCTGCTGCATCACCGCTACATGCACAAGAACTTCAACGTGGTGTTCCCGCTCGCCGACCTCTGCCTCGGCACGCTGATGATCCGCTCGAAGATCCGTTTCAAGCAGGCCACCGGTCCCTCGGTGCCGGATGTCCAACCGTTGGGCTGAGGAGCCGCGATATCACATCGCCTTCTTCATTCGGGCGTATCGGAGTCCGCCTGTCCTTGGGGCGATTAGGAAATCGCCCCTCCTAGCGCTGCTTCGCGTCGGCTTCGATCCAATTCCAGAGCCCCGCAAGGGACTCACGGACCCGGTTCTTCGACTCCGTGAGATCACCGCCGGGGGCCGCCTTGCCAAACAGATAGAACTTGATCTTCGGCTCGGTGCCGGACGGACGCACCGCGAACGAACGCCCGTCCTCCAGATCGACGAACAGCATTTTTTCCTTCGGTAGCAGGTCCCCCTCCTGATCATAGATGTCCTGCTTCGCGAAATCACGAACACGGATCACGGCGGAGCCATCGACTTCCGCTGGCGGTTTCTCGGCGTAGGAGTTCGCGAGCGCCTGGATTTTCGCCGCGCCGTCGGCACCTTCCATCACCAGCGACTTGCCGATTTCCAAATAATAACCGAACTCGGTGTAAACATCGTCCATCAGCTCGGGCAATGTTTTCCCGACCGACTTCGCATAGGCCGCGACTTCCGCGAACATGAGCGTCGCGCCGTTGGCGTCCTTGTCACGCACCGAGTCGGAGCCAAGATAGCCATAACTCTCCTCGCCGCCGAAGACGAAGAAGCGCGAGTATTCGAGACGCAACAGGCGGGTCTGTTCTTCTGTTAGAGCGCGGTAGTCGCCCTTCTTGTCCGCAGGAATCGCCTCCTCGTATTTGCGGAGTTTGCCGGCGATGTATTTGAAACCGGTGAGGGTGTCCACGATTCCAACGCCGAATCCATCGGCGATGGCGTGCTGGAGTTCGGTGGTGACGAACGTTTTCACCAGCACCGCACGGCTGCGGTTCGCATGGGTGAGCCAGCCGAGCTCGAAGCAGGTCTTGAGGCGGTACCATGCCATCAGTGAGCCGATCTGATTGCCGGTCAGCAATTGCATCTTTCCACTGGAATCGCGAACGGCCACGCCCATCCGGTCGGCGTCCGGATCGGTACCGATGACGATTTCCGCTCCGGACTGCTCCGCAAGATCAATGGCCATTTTCAAGGCCGGGGCGTTTTCCGGGTTCGGCGACTCCACGGTGGGGAAACGGCCGTCCTGCACATCCTGCTCGGGGACCGTCAGGACATCGAAGCCGAGGCCGCGCAGCATCGGCACGTTGATGTGGCCGCCGGTTCCGTGGAGGTTGGTGAAGACCACCTTGGTCGATGCGCCGTCCAGCAACGAAGGCCGGAGCAGCAGGCTTTTGAGGCGCTCCACGTAGCGGGCATCCATCTCATCGCCGAGAATAGTGATGATTCCCCGCTGGTCTTCGGGAACCGGTTCGTAGTTCTCGGAGGTGATCGCGTTCACCTCGTTGATGATGGCGGATGCCTGGGGATCGACGATTTGCGCGCCATCGTTGAAGTAGGCCTTGAAGCCGTTGTCGTGCGGCGGATTGTGGCTGGCGGTTAGAACCACCCCGGCATCGGCGCGGAGCTCGCGGACCGCGAAGGAAAGCTGCGGCGTGGAGCGCGCGCCTGCGAAGAGGCAGGCGTCGCAGCCGAGTTCCGAGCAGACCTTGGCACAGAACTCCGCGAAATCGCGCGAGAAATGCCGCGTGTCATGCGCGAATACCAGCATCGGCTTGCGCCCGGCACCGACGAATTGTTTCGCGTAAGTGATCATGCCCCGGACGGCGCGGCTGACGTTGTAGTAGTTCATCGTCGCGGTGCCCACGCAGGGATGCTCCGGACGACCGTTGGGGCCACCGTTCCCCTGCTCCGCCCGGGTCACCACCCGGCCGATGGTGCGTCCGCGCAGACCGCCGGTGCCGAAGGCGAGCGTTTTGAAAAACCGGTCGTTGAGTTCGTCCCATTCGCCGGCTGCAACCAATTCGCCGATGGCTTTCACGGCCACCTCGCTGGTGGTTCCCGCAAGCAGGGACTCGATATTGGATTTAGCGGCGGCGAGCAGGTCACCATCGGCCACAGCGGACGAGAGAGAGGATTCAAGAGCACTCATTTCAGGCGGGATGGTAGGAAGTTCCCGCCGCATGGCAATGCCCGCTGCGCCGCATTTTTTGGGAAAATCCGCCCATCAAGCGGGAAACGCCGCGGCGATTTTCTCCGCCCAGCCCTTGGCGCGCGCGCCGAAGCCGAGCTCGTCCCCGGCGTAAAGAATCCCCCGCGAGACATTGATCACGTCGGGTGCGGTGCGGGAGGCGGCGGCCAGCGAGGCGAGATCGCCACCTTGCGCGCCGAGTCCGGGTACCAGCAGCGGTGCGTCCGGGATTTTTTCCAGCACATCCGCCGCATTGGTGAGGCCCACCACGTAGCCGACGTCGGTCTTGCGTTTTTCCGCCGCAGAGCGGCCGCCGAGCGCGGTGACCAGCTCGAACACCGAGCGTCCGTCGGCGAGTTTCTGCCGCTGGAAATCCGCGGAACCGGCGTTCGATGTGACCGCCAGCAGATACACCCCCTTCCCCTCCCAATCGAGGAACGGCTCGATCGAATCATATCCCAGAAACGGATTGAGTGTCACCGCGTCCACATTCCACCCCCCGAAATATCCCTGCGCATAATATTTCTGCGTCTCGCCGATATCGCTGCGTTTGGCATCCAGAATGACCGGCACATCCTCCGGCATGTCGGATAGAAGTTCCTCAAGCAACCGGATCCCCTCGATGCCCATCGCTTCGAAGTAAGCCATGTTTGGCTTGAACGCGGCCGCCCAGATGGCGGTTTCCTCGATGACTTGCTTGAGGAAATTACGGGCGAATTCCGCCCCGCCGTCCCCCGGACGCGGGTCGAGCCCGACACAAAGCCGTGATCCGGTTTTCTCGATCCGTCGTTGAAGTCGTTCGGCGTAGCGCATGACCGGAGACTGCTCGCTACCGCGGCATTTCGAAAGCGGAAAATCAACCGGCCGGGAATCCCGCCGCAGATCAGGCAGACCGCATTTTCAACCCACTTCGCCCGATGGAAATCAGCGTAAGCGCGGTGATCGGAAGCACGAAATACAGCATTGCCGAGTGATAGGTGCCGAGCGCCTCATGCCGTGTTGCGGTCAGAAGCAGATATCCCAGATAGAACCCGTAATAGGCGAGGAACGCCGCACCATTGACCCGCGTGATCCGGTAACCTGCGAAAAAAACCGGCAGACACGCCACCGAGACTCCGATCATCACCGGGATGTCGAAACGAAGTGCGGCGGAGGAAACGTTAATCCCGTCCGGCGCGACCGCCGAGCCCAGTCCCAACACGCAGAGGATGTTGAAGATATTGCTACCCACCGCATTCCCGACCGCGATGTCACGCTCACCCCGCAGGGCCGCCACCACTGAGGTCGCCACTTCCGGCAGCGAGGTTCCTGCCGCCACGATCGTCAAGCCGATCACCAGTTCGGAAACCCCGAAGGCCCGGGCGATCGTCACCGCGCTTTCCACCAGCCAGTGCGATCCCAGCACCAAGCCCACCAGCCCCCCTCCCATCCACGCGAGGTTTTTCAACCAAGCGCCCGCCTGCCGTTCACCGCCGAATTCCTGCTCATACTCCGCCTTCACCTCCGCACTGCCTTCCCGCCGACTCTGGCGAATCAGAAAAACCGTGTAGGCCACCGCCCCGGAAAACAGCAGCAACCCGTCCATCCGCCCGATCTTCCCGTCCATCCCCAGCAAGAACAACAGCAACGAAACCCCGATCATTACCGGCACATCGAAGCGCACCAACTGCTGCGCCACCACCAATGGAACGATTACCGCCGACAGCCCGAGAATGACCAGCACGTTGAAAATATTGCTGCCCACGGCGTTTCCCAGCGCCAGGTCAGGCTGTCCACTGAATGAGGACACCACGCTCACCGCCAGTTCTGGCGCGCTCGTCCCGAACGCCACCACCGTGAGCCCCACCACCAGTGGAGAAATTCCCGCGCTGGTCGCCAGACGCGAAGCCCCGCGCACGAGGAACTCCGCCCCGCCCACCAGAAGCACCAGGCCGATAATCAGGAAAACAAGCGTCGCGGCAGTCATGAAGTGGCGGCAAGCATTGGAAATCCCCGCCGTTCGGCCAAATGGAAATTCCCGTCGTTTTTCCAATCCATGTCCCGGCTCCCGTTCTGGAGGTGCCACTTGCGCGATTCCGAATGCCGCCTACCATGCCGTGGATGTTTCGCTGCAAGCACAAGCAATGCGGGGTCCGCCGCAGAATGACCGGCACCCAGTCCCCAAATCTCCCGCAAACCGCCGCGGAATTCAGGCTCAACAGCGGCGAAACCCTTGCCGAAGCCTCCGAATCCGGATTGCTGGTGCTTGTGTTTCTGCGCCATTTCGGCTGCACCTTCACCCGCCAGATTCTGCGCGGTCTCGAGATGCTCCAACAATCCGCACAGGACCACAATGCGCGGCTCGTGCTCGTCCACATGCTCAAGAACGGCGAGGAAATCCCCCACCTCGGCGGCCATGACGACGTCGCCCGCATCGCCGATCCGCACTGCCAGCTCTACCACGCCTTCGGTTTGGGGAACGGCGGATTGCTGGAACTGTTCGGCCCGCGCGTCTGGCGGATGGCTTTTGTCTCGATTTTCAAAGGTTGTGGTGTCGGGCACCTTGCCGGCAACGCACTGCAAATGCCCGGAGCTTTCCTCTTTCACCGGGGTGAAATCACCGCCGCACAGCGGGCTCGTTCAGCCTCCGATCTGCCCGATTTGCCCGCGCTTTTCGATGTCGCACCTCACAGCCCGCGCACGGTTTCTCCCGAACACTCGGAATCCAGATGACTGCACCCATGGCCATCCTCCGCTTCCTCGCGTGCACCGTGGCAGGACTGCTCTCTTCCTGTATCGACAGCCGGGAGGAATACTGGCTGGAAGCCGGAGGCAACGGTCTTGCGGAACTCACCTACAGCATTCCCGCCGCTGCGGCCGCCCTCCACGGAGGCGAATCCGGCATCCGGGAAATGATCGCTGTTTTTCTCAAGAAAACACCGGAAATCTCGGCATCCAGCTACCAGGTCGTCACAGAAGGAAACCGCCTGCGGGTCGTAGTCAACGCCACCTTCGACTCGGCGCTGGCCATGAAGGAAATCGTCTCCGGAGCCGCCCTCAAAACCCTGCCCCCCGCCGTGTCCCACCTCGCCGGAGAAATCACGACCGATCTGAGCGGGCGCACGATCGACTTTTCCCGCAGGATCTCTCCGTCCAAGGCTCTCCCGGGTGCGGCATTCCTTCCCAAATCGCAGTTGGAGGGGCACCGCATGATCTACATCATGCACCTGCCATCCGCACCTGTGGAATCCAATGCCACGCGCGTGGAAGATGCCGGGCGAACCTTGGTGTGGGACTATCCACTCACCCAAGCCGTCAAGGCACCGCTCATCACCCGTTTTAAAATGCCGGTTCCAATCCCATGGCGGCTTCTCGCAGCCATCGGAATTCCGTCCACATTGGCGGCCTGCGGATTCATCGCGATCCGCCGGCGGAAATCAATGCGTCCCTTTTCCAGTGGAAATCCGGACAACTTGGGGCTTTAGTCCGCGCACATGAAAACCCGGTTGATTCTACTCGCTTGCGCCGCCTGTTTTCTGATCCCCGTATCAGCCACGGAAAAGCAAACGCCATTGGGCAAACAGATGGAATCCTTCAACGACGCCTACAGGGCGTTCCGCAAGGAAAAAGACCCTGCGAAAGGCGCGGCACTGGCCCGCGACGCCCAACAAGCCGTGATCAAGGCCATGGGGGAGACCCCGGAAATGCTGGCGCAAATGCCCGACGGACCCGGGAAGGCCAAGGCCGCTGCGGAGTTCCGCAAAATGATGGGCCAGGTCTTCGTCTCGTTGTGCGAAGTCGAGCAAGCCTTCCTCGCCGGAGAAACCGCCGGGGTCGCTGAAATCGTAGCCAGCCTCAAGGAACTGAAAAAATCCGGCCATGACAAATTCATGGAGGAGGATTGAAGCGGGCAGGCCCGATCTTCCAAACCCTCAAAACCCGCTTACTCGATCACCACTACGGTGCCCGGCTTGACCTTGGAAAACACGATCGGAATCGTCTCGCTCGGCCCCCGGACACAGGCATGGGACGCCGGATATCGGCGCACCGGTCCGATGTGATGGCCGACGCCGTCATTCGTCAGGCGCATCCAGTATTTCATTGGCGCTCCTTCGAATTTTCCACCTTCGGGAATCAGGTCCAACTGTGCGTCGGCATCGCGGTTCACACATTCGCCCTCGGCGTCATAAATCCGCCCGTAACGGTTCGAGCGCTTGTCGACAATTTTTTCGAGGATGTAAAACGTGCCCGTCGGAGTCGGGCGGCTCTTCACGCCTGAGCAGATCGGGTAATCAATGACCACTTCGTCACCGTTCATCAGCAGCCCACGCTGAGTGGCGAGATCGATCCTGATATGTGAGTTTTCCGGGTTTGTGCGGGAGAGCAGCTCCTCGTTTTTCCACACACTATGGGTCTTTGGATAAGTGGGCTCCGCCTTGAAGTGATCGTAAGTTCCCACCAGATAAGGATTGATGGGTTTGCCGTCCTTTCCGATTTTGACGACCGGCTTCTGGCTGGCGCAATTCGCAAGCAGCAGAACCGCGGCGGCAGCCAGGAAATGAACGGAATCGCGGAAGAAAATCATGGCGGGACGAGCGATGGAACACGGGGAGCTAGGGCACTTCCTCCCGAAATGCAACCCCCATTCCCCGGCGGGCATCTAATGGTTCATGTGAAATCAACACCTCATCCGCAGCACCCGGATCAATCCGGCATTCCCGGTTTTCCACCGAATCCCCGGCCACGCCCGGCCTTGGCTTTTCTGGAAATTTTCCACGATGTTTTATGCCGATTTCCGCCGGAACATCAACGCCGCCAGCGTGAGCGCAGCCACGCTGGTGACCCCCAACGGCCAGACGCCACGAGGTGCCTCGGCCCCCCCCTCACCAACCCCCGGATGCCGGTGATTTCAACCCCGCGGATCCTGCGATTTGTCCCGCCCGTCTTGCGGCCTTCCCGGAAACGGTTTGCACCCGGGCACCCCTGACTTTAGAAACCCCCGCAAGCCATGTCCGACAAACCGTTTTTCTACCAAGACCCCTTCCCGCTCGGCCCCGATCCCACCGAATACGAATGCATCAGCACGGAGCACGTCTCCGTCGCGGAATTCGAGGGAAAACCGGTCCTCAAGGTCGCGCCGGAAGGCCTCACCCTGCTGGCGGCGGAAGCCATCAAGGCGATCAACTTCATGCTCCGCCCGGCCCACCTCGCCCAAGTCGCCGCCATCCTCGACGATCCGGAAGCCTCGGAAAACGACCGCATGGTCGCCCTGATGATGCTCAAGAACGCGGAGATCGCCGCCCGCGGCATCCTCCCTTTCTGCCAGGACACCGGCACAGCCACCATCGTCGGCAAGAAAGGCCAGCAGGTCTGGACCCCCTGCGACGACGCGGAAGCCCTCTCCAAGGGCATCTATCAGACCTACACCAAGGAAAACCTGCGCTACTCGCAGACCGCCCCGCTCACGATGTATGACGAGGTCAACACCAAGACCAACCTGCCTGCGCAGATCGACCTCTACGCCACCGGGGGAGACGCCTACAAGTTCCTCTTCGTCACCAAGGGCGGCGGATCTGCCAACAAAACGTTTCTCTATCAGGAAACCAAGGCGCTTTTGAACCCCGCCCGCCTCAAGGAGTTCTGCCTTGAGAAAATGAAGTCGCTCGGCACCGCAGCCTGCCCGCCCTATCACCTCGCTTTCGTCATCGGCGGCACCTCCGCGGAGAACAACCTCAAGACGGTGAAGCTCGCATCCACCAAATACTACGACGAACTGCCCACTTCCGGCAACGAACACGGGCGGGCGTTCCGCGACCTCGATCTTGAAAAGGAACTGCTCGCCATGGCGCGCGAGGCCGGCATCGGCGCGCAGTTCGGCGGCAAATACTTCGCGCTCGACGTGCGGGTGGTCCGCCTGCCGCGCCACGGCGCGTCGTGCCCGGTCGGTCTTGGCGTTTCCTGTTCGGCCGACCGTCAGGCCAAGGCAAAGATCACCAAGGACGGCATTTTCCTCGAAAAGCTCGAAAAGAACCCCGGCCGCTTCATCCCGGAAAAATACCACGACTGGAAGTTCAAGGGCGTGCCCGTCAATCTCGACCTCGGCATGGAGGAAACCCTCAAGACGCTGAGCAAATACCCCGTCACCACCGCGGTCGCACTCACCGGAACCATCATCGTCGCCCGCGACATCGCCCACGCCAAGCTCAAGGAAATGCTCGAGCAGGAAGGCGAACTTCCGGACTATATCAAAAAATATCCGGTCTACTACGCCGGCCCCGCCAAGACTCCCGCAGGCATGGCATCCGGTTCCTTCGGGCCCACCACCGCCGGGCGCATGGACAGTTATGTCGATCTCTTCCAGTCGCACGGCGGATCGATGGTGATGCTGGCCAAGGGCAACCGTTCGATTGCAGTGACCAATGCCTGCAAGAAACACGGCGGCTTCTATCTTGGCTCCGCTGGCGGTCCCGCAGCCCTGTTGGCACAGAACCACATCAAATCCCAGGAAGTCGTCGCCTTCCCGGAACTCGGCATGGAGGCGGTCTGGAAAATCTCCGTCGAGAACTTCCCCGCCTTCATCCTCGTGGATGACAAGGGCCACGATTTCTTCACCGAAATCAACCACTGTCCGGTCTGCAAGTGAGTCGATCGGAGCGGCGCCCGTCCTTCTCCCATCACCTGCTGTATCGCAACCTCGACCCGGTCCGGATTGTTCAAACGGTCAGGCTGGAATGGCACGGGCCCCATTTGCGCATGGCAACGCGCGAGGTTGCCCCTGATCTCCTGCCTGAAAAGTCTCCGACAGGGATGGTCTGAGAGCTGCTTTGACCATTCCCAGATGAATCTCCTTAAAACCAAACCCGGGCGCCTTGTTGCCTTCGGGGGCTTGTATTTGAGCGAAGGCCTGCCAGGCGGATTTTTGATGATGGCAATCGCCACCGAATTGCAGCGCCGCGGCATGGAAACGGCTGCTTACGGGACCTTTGTTTCCATTTTGGCCCTGCCATGGATCTGGAAGTTCATGATGGGGCCATTTGTCGACAACTTGCATCTTAAGCGCTTCGGAGCCCGCAAGCAATGGATTGTCTTTGCCCAAGGGGGAATGCTTCTGGCTCTCTGCGCGGCTTTGTTCCACATGCCTGAAAAGGTTGTGATCCTAGACACGCCCGAGAGCGGGGTCATCGCCACGCTCAAAGGGCTTTATGGGTCTGGCATTGGCTTGTTCGCCACCTTGTTGCTGATCCACAACACATTCGCAGCAACACAGGATGTGGCAATTGATGCCTTGGCGTGCCAGGTGCTCAAACAGGATGAGCGGGGGATCGGCAATGGCATCATGTTTGGATCGGCGCAGGCAGGATACGCGATCGGAGGGTCAGCAGTTCTCTGGTTGAAAGATGAGGTCGGCAGTTTTGAAATGTCTGCCTTGCTGGTTCCCATCCTTATGGCGCTGATTTTGACCGGCGTCATCACGTTGATATGCGAAAAATCTGCTGCTCAGGAAATGGCAGAGGGTGAATTACCGGCGCCAGAACTCAACGGCAGTGGCTGGAGCAGGATCAAGAGTCAACTGGTCGATTACGTGGCAACTGCGGGCAAGTCGATGTTTCTGTCCAAAAACGGCATCCTCACCTTCATCCTCGCATTGACTCCCATCGGCGGTCTGGCATTGAGCATGTTGCTCTCAGCGCTGATTGCGCCCCGCTTGGGAATGACGGACAAGGAGGTGGCGGCATTGAATCTGGCGGTGACCTTGATTTGGGTGCCGTGCTGCCTGTTTGGTGGGTGGCTTTCTGACCGCTTCAACCGTCGCTTCATGCTCGCCGCTTTCGCATCAATGACCATTTTGCCGGGGCTGTGGGTTGCCATGCAGTTCAAGAATGCGGGATGGGATCACCCACCCGAAGCCGTGGATGGCGCGTGGCCTCGGGAAGACGCTTTGATCGCCTCATGGTGGATTGCCACAATCGCATTTTCGATCTTCAACGGGCTGAAATACGGCATCAAAACGGCTTTTTTCATGGACATCGTAACCCCAAAGGTGGCGGCAACCCAATTCACCGCATTGATGGCGCTCACCAATCTAACCAACATTTACAGCAAGGTCTGGCAGTCACAGGCGCTTTCAACCGACAACTGGAACTGGCCTGTGTGGAAGTTGCTGTTTGTCGACTCCGGTGTCGGCCTTTTGTTTTTAATCCTCTTGTTTTTCATCAAACCCGCCTCAGCGCAAAACAAGCCAACGGCAACTGCCGCGCCCTGATCACCCGATAAAGCCACGGACCAAACCGATATGGAGGGTCCTTTATCGGGCGCACCAAGCCACCTTGAAATGATAGTATTGCGCGGCATGCTTGTGCATTTCAATATCTGGCACTGATGATCACATAGGCCACTCCAAGGACTTCATCCTGTGCGGCCAATCGAACATGGAAGGACACGTCCGGACGATGACCTTTCCCGCCATGACCAAGGATCCGTCGGTTGCGGATCTCTACAAGGAACACCCCCCTTTTCCCCGTCCTCCGGTCCGGCCCCACGGCTGGTTCAGGAGCGGCCCGCCAAAAGCAAGTTCCCAGCAACCACCAAGGCTAATTCAGGACTACCCCGCCATGCCTTGCGGGCATCCACCTGCCGCTCTGATGTTCCTTGGCTTTTCCGGTGCCGGCAGGTCTCTCTTCCTCACGGGTTTCCCTCGGTGAGCGGAGCCTTGTTCCGGGCTGTTTCGCTCTGGCGTTCCGTTTTCAGCACCCGCAGCATATTCAGGGTGAAGAGAAGGATGAACAGCCCGATATACATTTCCTTCATTTCACCGCCATCAAAACGTGCTTCGTAATATTTCGTGACGTCGCCACCCCGCCGGTCGACCGCCGCCCCCTCTGCGGACTTGAAGAACTTTTGCGGAACCGATACAAATACGGCAAGAACGCTGACAAACACCACCGGTTTCGGAGGCACATAACGCCGGATCCATGCCGGCAGCCTGGATTTGAAGAAAGGAAAGATGACCCCCCCCAAAAAAATCCCCGCAGTGAGAATATTGCGCGGAATCCGATCCAGAAGATCCCCCATCAAACCTTTGGTATTATGCAGGTTCATCTCACCCTGGTAATTGAACTTCCGGTAGCTTTCCGAGGTCTCGAAACCCAGGTAATGCTGCCCCCAACTCATTTCCTCGCCCGCAAAATAGACACATCCGGTCACCAGCAGGAGGATCAGCACCCGGTCCATCAAAACCAACGATTTGAAATCACGAAAACCGTAGGCAAAGAGATTGCCCAATGCGGCCAGCAGGAAAATCACCGTCAGGTTTTCAACGATCCCAAGTTCTTCGTAGAAGTAGGGAACGGGCACAACGGCATTGAGCGCCGACATCACGAGACATGCGGCAGGGAGCCAGTAGATTAGGAGTTTCATGGTCAGCGGTTGGCTTTTGGGCCATTCCTTGGTGGTGGGCAAGCAACTTCAGGCGACAAGCCGAGCCCAAGCTGGCGGCCGGGCGCCAGCCACCCACCGCAGGGAAATCCAAACAAATGCAACGAATGCCATCAATCCCCTTTTCCCCGTCCTCCGGTCCGTCCCAACGGCTGTTTCAGAAGCGGCCCGCCAAAAGCAAATTCCTGCAACCAACACGAAATGTTCTCCGGAACGTCAGAATCCACAGGGAGCGAGCGTATTCGTTGGCGGCCATGCCTGTGTTGACCCGTCCAGTTGTTACTCCGGTTTGCCGAGGTGCTTGCGTCTTGAAAAACCATGTCATCCATCTGCTGTGCCTCGGTTTGGCTGGCCTGGGATGTCTGGAAGCGCGGGACAGGCCCAATGTCGTGTTGATCCTCGCCGATGATCTGGGCTATGGCGACACGGGGGTTTATGGCAGTCAGCAAATCCCGACCAAGGCCATCGATTCGCTGGCAGCCGATGGGGTGCGCTTCACCCAGGCCTATGTGAATTCCCCGGTCTGTGCGCCCTCGCGGGCGGGACTGATGACCGGCAGGCATCCGCTCAGCTTCGGTTTTTGCGATAATCTTTCCAAGCCGCAGCCCGGCAGCGTGCCCGAGGCATACGGCTTGCCGCTCTCCGAGCGGACCGTTGCCGACCGCCTCAAGGAGCTGGGCTATGTCACCGGCATCATCGGCAAATGGCATCTTGGAGAGCTCCCCCAGCACCGCCCGGAGAAGCGTGGTTTCGACAAGTTCTGGGGCTACCTGATCGGGGGGCATGATTACTTCACTGCCGACGATCCGAACAGTTCCCTCAAGAGCCCGCTGTTGAGCAATTACAAGACGCCGCAGGAAATCACCTACCTCACTGAGGATACCGGGGATGAATGCGTCGACTTCATCGAGGCTCATCGGTTCGAGCCCTTTTTCCTGTTTGCCTCCTTCGGGGCTCCGCATACGCCGATGCAGGCACTGGAACGGGATCTTGAGAAATTTGCCCACATCGAGGATCCCCTGCGCCGGACCTACTGCGCCATGGTGTATCGTCTGGACCGCAACGTCGGCAAAATCCTAAGTGCCCTGGATCGTACTGGCCTGAAGGGCAACACCTTGGTGGTGTTCATGAGTGACAACGGGGGCCAATCGGCTCCCTTGATTTCCAATGGCTCCATCAACGCGCCCCTCAGAGGCTCCAAGACCACCGTATTGGAAGGTGGTATCCGCGTGCCCTTGATCCTCAGTTGGCCCTCGCGACTGCCCCTGGGGAGCATGGTGGATGAACTCGTGTGGGGCATCGACCTGTGCCCCACCTTTGTCAACGCGGCCGGTGGCCGTGTTGAAGCTGCGCAGGACTCCTACCACGGGCGCAGCCTGTTGCCGCTGCTGACCAACCCGGTTCACCAATCGGATGAGCGGGTCATGATCTGGCGTTACACGGTGGGGGCGGCCATTCGCCAAGGCGGGTGGAAGCTGGTCCGCTTGCCCGACCGGCCTGCCGCACTCTACCGTCTCGAAGAGGATCTGGCCGAGCAGCATAATCTGGCGGCCCAATTTCCGGAGATCGCTCGTGAGCTCAACCGAACTCTGGGGCAGATGGAGGTCCGCTTGCCCAATCCGCTGTTTCGGGAACCTGCCGATTGGCGGGTTCGGCATTTGAAATTTTACGACAGCTCCTATTCGCTCACACAGCCCACCAACCAGCCCTCCCAAAAGACGGGCGAATAGAGTGCCGCTGCCCCTCATCTCCTCGAGTCTCCCATAATCATGGGACACCACTTACCCACCACCCGAGGCCAAGGCCCGCAGCTCCGAGACCAAGGCCTGAGGCAAGAACGCTTCCCGCTATTCTTTAACGGCAACCGCATTCCGCAAGGATCGCGGTCGTTCTGTCTGAACGCCGACAGCATGGAACCAGGAAAAAGGACGAGGAAATAAAACTGCCGACGAATTGTTTCGCCCCCCCCGCCAAAGCCACCGCGCACAGCCCGGCGAGGAAGCTTCGGAGCCCCTCATTTCTCGTTGAACCACTCAAGCGCGATGTCGATCTGGCCATACTCGAGGTTGTGCTTCCCGTCATGCATGGTCTTGCGGATGTTGCGCATGCCATTTTTGTTGAGACTTTTCTCCACACTCTCCTGCTTGGCCACTTGAGCGACTTCATCCCACTTGCCGTTGCTCAGCAACACCTTGATGTCCTTGTAGGCAGCCTTGGGCGCTTTGAAATCATCCCTGGCCTCGCCACTGGTGTCGTAGTTGCAACCGGAGAGCATGGCGCCGATGACCTTGTATTCGTTCTTGATCAGGTAGGCTGCCGGCCACCAGCAGGCCTTGGAACCTCCGGAGAAGCCACCCACCGCAAACTCCCAGTTCTTGATGTCGGGCCAGACTTCATTGAGTTTCTCAAATGTGGCATCCAAATCGGCATTGTGATTCTTGCGCCCAAGGTTGGTGTCAAAGGCCAGGCACACCCAGCCATTCTTGACGCATTTTTTGGCGTAGAAACCCACTACGCCGAAGTTCCCCGAGAGGCCCTGTTTGGGATTGTTGACCGCCGTGTTGGGGATGAACACCTTTTGCCGTTTCGAAGGATCGAAGTCGTGAGGTATGGCGATCGCGATCCGGTAGCCGGTGTCATCGGACTTCCACTTCTTTACCTTGGCCAATCGCTCGGGGTCGTAGTCATACCCATACTTGTTGACCTTGCCTCCCGGGATCAGCGGCTGGCCGTCGAAGGTCGCCTTACCGGCGGCCGCGGGCCTGGTGCCGGCACCCGAACCATTTCCTGATCCGCCACCGAAATCCTTGTTGGCATCCGCACCTGCCCCGCTGGTCTCCTCAAGCCAGTCCTTCACATACTTCTGATCATCCTCACAGAGGCTGCTGAGCGGAACCGTGAACTGCTTGCCTGCCTTGAGCACGGTGACCTCCGAATCGGATGCACTCACCAAATCCGCCACCATGCTGCGCCCCTTGGCATCCTTCCAGATTCGTGCCTGCAACAGCGACAGAGAGAGGACGAAAACAAAACAGCAGGAGATGAAACATTTCATGGTCAGAACGTTAGATAACTCATTGTCTGGTGAAGTCAACGCATGCGGGTGCAGGGCTGGCGGCGATGAATGTAGCCACCTCCAGCCTATTCAGCCAGCTTCTTTCTCTCGTGGATCGCAACCGCTTCGCCAAACTTGTCCGCGAGACCGGAAGCGAGCGGCGAACCAAGGGTTTCGCCAGCTGGGACCACTTCATCGCCATGCTCTTCTGCCAGCTCGCCCAGGCCAAGAGCCTGCGCGAGATCGACGGCGGGCTGAGCAGTTGCGAGGGCAAGCTCAAGCACCTCGGCATGAACGGAGCCCCGGGAAATCCAATTGGACGACGAGCGCATCCTGGTTCTCGAATTCACCTGAAGATCCGGACGAATTCTCCGAAAAACCGCCGCCGAAACACATCTTGGCAACGCGGTCTGGAAACCTACGCTCGCGCTGAGCGAAAACCACCGTAAACGCTGAATGAAAACCGCCGTAAAATCACCAAATCACGACAGATTCCGCCGTTTTTCGGAGCATTCTTCCTTTCAGCGTTTCAGTTTTCAGCATTTCAGCTCTGCCCAGCCTCCCCTTTCCCCCGCAACCCCCATTTCCCCGCCCACCGGTCCGGCCCAACGGCTGTTTCAGGAGCCTC
>JBFEQB010000012.1:0-60772 GCA_041549835.1 Luteolibacter sp.
CCACTGACGAAATGACGGAGCTGCATCGCTTGTTACGGAAACGTGTAATACTTCCGGGCTTTTCTTGCGCCTGATAGCAGAAAAAGGCAACCCCAAATACTGGATTCGATGCGTGTTGCCTTATTGAAGCGGACACCGAAAAGATTTCCCTAATGTAGGGATCCTGGCCGCCTGTCCCTAGTGACGAGCTCCGGGCAATACGGAGAATTCAG
This sequence comes from Luteolibacter sp., assembly GCA_041549835.1. Taxonomy (GTDB): domain Bacteria; phylum Verrucomicrobiota; class Verrucomicrobiia; order Verrucomicrobiales; family Akkermansiaceae; genus Luteolibacter. The sequence goes on from JBFEQB010000012.1 coordinate 213, forward strand.
GGAGTCACGGCCTTCCACTCCCGTTGGACGGAAAGTTTGACGGCACCTTGGCCACGGCCGGAGAGGTTGCCGTTGCCGCCGGATCTGAAGGTCTGGATCGTGTCGAGTTCCTCCTTGAGAATCACGGGATGGAGGAGTGAGAGCCAGAGTTTCCCGGACTGGATGCTAACGTCCTCGTCGGTGAGGTTGCCTTCGAAATCCGGGAATTCCTTGCGGCTGTAGTCGCCAGTGACGGAAAAGACACCGCAGGGGTGGCCGCCGACGCCCTCAATGGCTTCGAATTTCAGGTGCAGGGATCCTTTGGCCCGGCCGGCCACGAGCATGGGCAAGTTGGCGGCGGTGACGTCGAACTCGTCGCCGATCTTGATCCGGCGTTTCCCGAACCACATGGAGTGAGGAGCCACGGCGTTTTCGATAAGGAGTTCGTCGAGCACGGGGGCGAGTTGTCTGGAGAGGACGGCGGCGTGAAAGCCATTGCTGTCCGCCGTTTTCCATCTATTTCCGGATTTGGTGAAGGTGACGGGCCGGGTGGAAGGAGCCACCTGTTCCAACGGGTTGGCGATTTTTTTCTCTTCGCCGTCCGGATCGGCGGCGGAGGGAACGGAGAAGCCCGATTGTTCGAGCGTGAAGCGGACTTGATCCCCGGAGCGTTCGAGCTTGGTCACGGCAACCTGAGTGCCGTTGACGGTGGCCGCACGCCGTTCGATGGCGGAGGTTTGGAAAAAGCGAACGGACATTTCCCGACGGCAGGTGGTTCTCACTTGGAGGTGGGATGGGAACGGCAGGTCCTTGCGGAAAACGACACCTTCAGGAGTCTGGTCGACGAGTTTCTGGAGTTCCTCATCCACCTTTGAAGGCTCCGGGTCACCAGTCCTGACGGCGATTTCTTGCTTCACCGCAGAGGCGGCTTTGGCGGCGATGTCCTTGGCCTTGTCGCACGAGACGAGGGTGAGGGCGAGCGACGGGATGATGATGTGGCAGGTGTTCATAATGTTAGATGTGGCCGCGGCAGTCGAGGTTCTGGTTCATCTCGATGGCGGGGTTTTCCTCGCGGGCTTCTCCGACGACGACTGCGGGCACTCCGGCGACGGTGGTGTGGGGTGGCACGTCATTGAGAACCACGCTGCCGGCACCGATTTTGGCCCCGGTTCCGATTTCCACGCGGCCGAGGATTTTGGCACCCGCGCCGACCAAAACGCCGGAGCGGATAATCGGGTGGCGGTCGCCGGATTCCTTACCAGTGCCGCCGAGCGTGACTTCGTGGAGGATGGAAACATTGTCCTCGATGATGGCGGTTTCCCCGACGACGAAGGAGGTGGCATGGTCAAGCAGGATGCCGCAGCCGATGCGGGAGGCAGGATGGATGTCCACGGCGAAGGCCTCACTGGCGACACTTTGGAGGTAGAGGGCGAGCCAGCGGCGGCCATCCTGCCAGAGTTGGTGGGAAACCCGGTAAGTGGAGAGGGCGAGGAAGCCTTTGAAGAAGAGCAGTGGCTCGAGCAGCGAGAAGCAAGCAGGATCCCGCTCGAACATGGCGACGAGGTCGCGAACGGCGCTATGGACGATGAGGGGATGCTGCTCGAAGACGCCGGTGAGCAGCGGCTCCATGGTGGCGCGTGGCATATCTTCGCGCCCAAGGCGGCGGGCCAGGCGTGCTCCCAGCGCGGCGGCGGGCGTGCCGCGCGAGAGGATGACGTCGCTAACGAGATGGTGGAGAGCGGGTTCCTCGGAAACCACGCGTGTGGCCTCGGAGCGCAGGGTTTCCCAGACTCCTTGAATATCCGCGGATTTTCCGGCACAAAGCGACCCGGGATTCTTGCTCGCCGGGCGGGATGCGGTTTGATGGGATTCGCTCATGAAGATTTCTCAGAAGTTGGAGTATGCCTGCCGAGCCTTGGTGCAACTCGCGAAGCACCATGACGGGCGGACTCTTACACGGCTTGAGGAGCTCGCGCAACGCGAAGCCGTCTCGGCCAACTTTCTGGTGCAGATTCTCAACGATCTGCGGCGCGCCGGCCTCATCGACAGCCGCCGCGGCAAGAGCGGGGGCTACCTTCTCGCCCGCCCGCCGGAAGAAATCACGCTCCGCCAGGTGGTCGATGCGGTGGATCCCGCATTGCTGCAATGCTCGGTCTCCCGCGATGGCGAATCCGGTGCCGTCGTCCGCCAAGCCTGGGACCAGGTGTCGACGGCGCTGCAGCAGGCGCTCGGCCAAGTCACGGTGGAATCGCTCGCCGGCAACTCGGGCGGGCCGATGTTTTATATCTGAGAACCGCTGATTTCGGCGAAGAATCCAGTCACTTCCGCGTATTACCTTAGTCATGATCCGCTGGTTCGCCCGCAACGACATTGCCTCGAATTTCCTGATCCTCGCCATTTTGTTATGGGGAGGCTATTCGGCGATGGAGCGGGTGCCGCTCGAAGTCCAGCCGGCGCTCAAGTTCGAGCAGGTGGACATCAACGTGCCCTACCGCGGCGGCAGCCCGGACGACGTGGAAAAAGCGGTGCTGATCCCCATCGAGAGCGCGCTCGAAGGCTTGCAAGGGGTGAAGCAGATCGTCGCGGAGGCGAAAAACGGCAACGGCCGCGTACGGGTGATGGCGAAGGAGGGCGGCAACACGAAAGAGTTGATGGAGGAGATCAAAACCCGCGTTTCCCGCATCACCACCTTTCCCCAGGAGACCGAGCCGGCGCAAATCAACATTCCGGACAGCGCCATGTGGTTCGATGTGATCAAGATCGCCGTCTCCGGAAACATGGACGAAACCGACCTGCTCCGCGCGGCCCGGCGGGTGCGCGATGACTTGATCGAAATGCCCGGCATTTCCCAATCGCTGATTCAGGGAGCGAGCCCGCTTGAGATCTCGATCGAAGCGGATCCGATGCGTTTGCGTGATTACGGTCTCACTTTCGCGGACCTGAGCGCGGCGATCCAGCGGTCCTCGATGGATCTGCCGGCAGGCCAGATCCAGACGGACGAGGGCAGCCTGATGATCCGCTCGAAAGGCCAGGCCTACGACCGGCGGGATTTCGAAAAAATCATCATCCAGAACCGGGATGGCTCTGAGGTCAGCCTTGGAACGGTGGCCAAGGTCAGCGACGGCTTCGAGGAGAACCGGAAAATCCTCCGCTTCAATGGCACGCCGTGCCTGCTGGTCGAGGCCCTCCGACTCAACGACGAGAACGCCCTTGAGATCGCCGACGACGTGAAAAAATACGTGGCCACGGCACGCGAACGGTTTCCCGAGGGAATCCGCCTGGGGATTTGGGATGACTCCTCGCAAGAACTCGAAGGACGGCTCGGCACGCTGGTCTTCAGTCTCGCGCAGGGCAGCTTGCTGGTGCTCATCGTGCTCGGCTTGTTCCTGCGTCCAGGCATCGCATTCTGGGTCACGCTCGGCATTCCGGCTTCCTTCGCCGGCGGCTTCATCTTGATGCCGTGGTTCGGGATCACCGCCAACGTGATGAGCATCTTCGGATTCATCATCGTCGTCGGCATCATCGTAGACGACGCCATCGTCACCGCGGAAAACGTGTATCTCAAACTCCGCGAAGGCATGGACCCGCTGGAGGCGGCCGCCACCGGGACGCAGGAAGTCGCGCTGCCCGTCACCTTCGGCGCGCTCACCACCATCGTGGCTTTCATTCCGCTGATGTTTTTCGAAGGCTTCTACGGCTCTTTCACCAAGCAGATTCCGCCGATCGTCACGGCGGTGCTGGTGTTCTCTCTGATCGAATCGAAGCTCTGCCTGCCGAGCCATCTGAAACACGTCAAGGTCCGCCGCAGGCACCTCAACCGGTTCGAGCGTTTTCAGAAAAAGATCGCCGATGGCCTTGAGGCATTCGTGAACCAGTTCTACGAACCTTCCCTGCGTTTCGCCACCCACCACCGGTACACCACACTCGCGGTCTTTTTCGCGGTCGGCATGGCATCGCTCGGCTACTTCAGCAGCGGGGCGCTGGGCTTCGTCAACATGCCTTCCATCGACCGCAACCGCATCATTGCCAGGATCTTGATGCCGCGCGACACGAGGCTGGAGGTCACCGACGAGCGCGTGATGCAGGTGCTCGCCGCAGTCGACCAGTTGCGCGAGGAGTTCGTGGATCCCGGCAACGGAAAATCCCTGATTGGAGACACCGTCACTGCGACCGGCGGCTGGTCCGGGCGCCGGGGGGTGGACCCACGCGACGGCTTCGTCACCATTGCTGTCACCGACCCCGGATTCCGCTCGGAACCCGGGCCCAAAAACAGCGTGATCGCGAAACGGTGGACGGAACTCGTCGGCGAAATGCCCGACGTCCAGTCGTTCTGGATTTCCGGCGACCGCGGCGGCGGTTTCCACGGAGGTCGGGGCGATGATATGGAATCCATCACCGTCGAGGTTCGCGGCCCGGCCAGTGAGGTGAAGGACGTGGTGGTGCGGGAGATCGAAACCGAGCTCGAATCCTATGCCGGCATCGCCGATGCCTGGAACAACGCGGGCGGAAACCGTGACGAACTTCTCATCACCATCCGCCCGGAAGGCGAAGCCCTTGGCCTCACACAACGGGAACTGGCCCGCCAGGTGCGCGCGGCGTTTTTCGGCGAGCTGGCCCAGCGCGTCCAGCGTGAGCGCGACGACATCCGGGTGATGGTCCGCCTGCCGCTCGAGCAACGCCAATCGCTCAGCACGCTGGACCAATTGAGGATCCGCACTCCGTCCGGCGGTGAGGCACCCTTCCACTCGGTCGCCGCAGCCACGTTTTCCCGCGCCCGTTCGGATATCAACCGCATCGATGGCGCGCAAGTCATTTCAATTTCCGCGAAACCGGAGGACGAGAATGTCGATGTGGTCAACATTTCCCGCAACCTCTCGTCACGTCTCGACCAGTTGCTCAACCCGCACCCGGACCTTTCGTGGCGCTATACCGGCTACGTGGCCGAACACGAGGAAACCAAAAAGCGGGCGCTCATCGGCGGCATCGCGCTCTTTCTCGGCCTCTACGCCCTTCTTGCCATCCCGTTCCGTTCGCTCTATCAACCGTTCTTCGTCATGCTCGCCGTGCCGTTCGGAGCCATCGGCGCGCTGGGCGGCCATATCATCATGGACATCACTCCGTCTTATCTTTCCATCTTCGGCATCCTCGCCCTGTCTGGCGTGGTCGTGAACGACTCACTCGTCATGGTGGATTTCATCAACCGCAAAACCCGCGCCGGCGGGGACCTGTTCGAGTCCGTCATCCATTCGGGAACCCGCCGCTTCCGGCCGATTTTCCTAACTTCGGCGACCACCTTCGCCGGACTGCTGCCGATTCTTTTCGACCACTCGCTGCAGGCGCAGTTCCTCATTCCGATGGCCGCCTCCCTAGCATTCGGCATCATTTTCGCCACCTGCATCACGCTCTATCTGATTCCCGCCTCCTACGTCGCCGCAGAGGAAATCATAGGCCATCTGCACCGCGCATGGGCATGGTATTGGAAACCGCTGCGCCGCGAAGGGCCAGCGGATGACACGAAAGCCAAGACTCATCAGGAAAAGTGAAATATTTCGCTAGCTGAACAAAGTGGTTTTGTGTAAGCAGGTTGCAGCTTTTCAACCCCATTCACCCATGGCCTCCTCCTCAGAACACACCCACCACATCAGAATCCGCTCGACGCAGATGGAGATGCCATCCTCCGGAAGTGGCGGCCGCTCCGAGGATTACGACCGCAAATTGAGGGATACGCAGGATGAGCTCGAACGCATCCAACAGCAGCGGGAGGAACTGGAACGCAAGAAAGTCGAACTCGAGGAACTCAACAGCCGCAAGCGCGCCTTCGTCTCGCAACAAGTCGAACTGACCGAAAGACTCACCTCGGCACTCACGCTGATCGACCGCAGCCTGTTTGAGATGCGCAACGAGGCCGACGATCTCGAGCAATGCCGCGCCTGTTTCGCCGGCCACCTCGACAAGGTCCAGAAGTTCGACCCCGAAAACTGGACTCGCGAAAACACTCACGAAAAGCTCGAACGCGCGACGGTTTCCATCGATCTCGCCGCAGACGAATACGATCAGGCGGCCGCTCATTTTGAAGGAAGCCGCAGCGGGGCGATCTTCGGCCGCGCCGCCACCAAGCGCGGCCGTTCGAGCGCCCGCAGCTCGAGCTCCGGAGAGTTCATGACGAACCTCCGCAACGGTTTTGCCTTCAACCTGCCGATCGTCACGCTCGGCGGCCTGGCACTTGTCGTCTATCTGCTGAAGTAACCGTAGCTACCGCCACCATGAGCCGCAGCAATCCTTCCAAGGAAGAACTGGAGTTGGATCAAATCCGCGCTGCCCAGCAGGAACTCCGCCAGCGCGAAATGGAGTTCTCTGAAAACCAGGAACGCATCGCCCGGGAACGCATCGAGCGGGAAAGCACGATGCCGCCAATGGATGAAATCCGGACGCGGGAAAAACGGAAGCATCACGAGCAGATCGTATCCCGCGGTGAGATCGCCAATGTCCGGCGCGATCACAGCCGCAGCCTGCTGATGCTGTTTCTGCTGGTGGCCGCCACCTGCACGCTCATCTGGTGGGGAATCCGCTTGATGCAGGGCGGTTGAGTTCCAGGCGGGGCCGCCTATGGGTTGCCGGTGCCCTTGCTTTTCAGGCGCGTCTGCAGTTCCGGCCATTGTTCCCGGCTCACGATGTAGCCGACGCATTCCGGATTCCCGCAAAGACACGGGTGGTCCTCATAGCAGTCCACATCAAAACCGTAGTCGAACGTGAGTTCCTCGCCCGGATGGATGTCGCGCATGGAGTGAATGAAAATCTTCCGGCCTTCGATCCACGCCTCGCAATTCGGCGCGCACGAGTGGTTGATCAGGCGCGCCGTGTTCCATGGCACGTTGCCGTCGATGTCATAGTTCTTCGAAAGCGTGAAAATATACACCGCGGCGTCGCCGGTCTTGAGCGATTTATCATGTTGGGAAACTCCACGGCGCTCGCTCTCCTTCTTGTCGATCCGCTCGCCGACGTATTCGATGATCCGTTTCCCCTGCGGGATGAACGAAGTCGCGTAAACGCCGCGACCATGAATGTCGGAGCCGCGGACTTCACAATACCTGCTTTGTCCGCGCTTCCAGAGTTCGATCAGTTTGCGGTGAAGAATCTGCTCCTCCGTGATGTCCTTTTTCCTTGAAGCCATGATGATTTCCTAACGAACTTCACGTTTCCCGACCGGAGGCAGCTCCATGTTCTGTGGCAGCGTGCCAAACATCGCGCGCAGATCGTTGGGGGTCAGCCCGGCTCCATCGATGAAGGTCCAGTCGTTGCGCCCCTTGTCGCAGATGGCGACCTGATAGCCGATGCTCTCTATCAAAAGCGGCTTGGGATTTCCCTCCCGCAGGATCCGGAATTTCGTCACCGTGGGAACCAGGATCATCCACTTGGTGTAGACCAGTTTTTCGGTGACCATGCCGTGCTCTTTCACGGTCTTTTTCCCGGGGGAAACCTCATAGGTTCTTGGCTGACCCTCCGGCTTGAAGGAAATCATGCTGATTCCCTGCCTCACCATCTGCGCGGCGACACCCTCAAGTTGTTTCTCAAGAGCGGCCATGCCTCCCATACGCTTGGCGGCCCGCTCCTTCCACATCGGATTCATCCGCTCCACCGCCACTTGGTAACGCCCCAAAACGACTTCATCTCCGAGTTTCGCCACCGCGGCCACCGCGGCGGCCACCACCTCCGGCGACACCGGTTCGTTCATCACTTCGGCTTCCGCCAGCGGTTTTTGCGAGGCGGCACCGTCTTGGGCCGCGGCGATTCCAGAGAGCAGGATCAATGCCGTGCTCAGGGATGCGAATGACTTCATTTTCACGCCGCAATGGATGTCCTCACCAACCCTCCGCGTCAAGCTTGGCCGGGGCCGGCAGTTCCCGGATCCAGATGTTGCGGTAACGCACCGGATTGCCGTGATCCTGCAAGGTAATGGGCAGCTTGTCGGGATGCGCCTTGTATTCCGACGCGGCATGCGGCCCCATCCAACCCGTGCCGCCGCTGAGAACGACGTGGTCCTGGATCAGCACGCCGTTGTGCAGGACGGTGAAAGTGGCCCGGCGGACGACCTTGCCCTGGTCATCGAAAATCGGGCGGTGGAAGATGATGTCGAAGCTCTGCCATTCTCCCGGTTTGCGACAGGCGTTTGCCAGCGGCTTGCTGCGGCCGTAGAGGGCACCCGCCTGACCGTCGGCGTAGGTCGGGTTTTCAAAGCTGTCGAGAACCTGGACTTCGTAGGTGCCCATGAGAAAAACGCCGCTGTTGCCACGTCCCTGGCCTTTGCCCGAGACGTTCGCAGGGGCGGCCCATTCAACATGAAGCTGGCAGGAGCCGAAACTTTCCTTGCTCTTAAGATAACCGGCCTTCTTCACGGATTCGAGCGCTCCATTGACGACTTTCCACTGGCTGGGATTACCCTTGGTGTCGGTCCAGTTCGTGTGCAACGACTCATCGCTGCCATCGAACAGAACGAAGGCATCGGAGGGCGGCGCGAAAAATCCTGCGGGTTCGCCCGGAGTGACGACGGGTGGCAGCGGCTGTTTGGTCACATCCGTCTCGTGGACTTTCACACCGTCGATGAACATGTAGAGCACGTCCTTGCCATCCTCTCCCTTGCGGGTCTCGGTGGTGATGACGGGCTTGCTCATGTCTTCGTGGCCGAGCGCGCTGAGGGAGGACGCGACAAGCGCGGAGAGGGACAGGAATACTCGAATCCGGATTTTGGCGGTGGATGTTTTCATGAGTGTGATCGTCTTACGCGCTGGCGTGGCAATCTCTTGCGTTGCCGGGAGATTATTCAAGATGGTGTCCGGGGCGGTTTTTCAGAATGCACCAGCAACACGATTTCTCCCTTGGGTGGATGGGTTTGGAAATGTGCCAACACCTCTTCGGCGGCACCGCGGTGGTAAGTCTCGAATTTCTTTGTCAACTCACGCGCGACACAGACTTTGGCGGCGGGATCAATCTGCGTTAGGATCTCCAGCGTGGAAACAATCCGATGCGGGGACTCAAAGAAGATGCCCGTCTCGCCGGATCCGAGGGCGGCGGTGAGGGCGCTGCGGCGCTTGCCGGACTTTACGGAGAGGAAGCCGCCGAAGCGGAAGGCGTGGCAGGGAAACCCAGAGCCGATGAGCGCGGTGATCACGGCGGACGGGCCGGGCAGGACTTCGAAGGGAGTTCCGGACTCGATGCAGGCCTGGATGAGGCGGTAACCGGGGTCCGAGATGCCGGGCATGCCCGCATCGCTGATGACCGCGATGGTTTCCCCGGCGCGGGCCGCGGCGATGAGTTCGGGAGCACGGCGGGCTTCGTTGTGCTCGTGCAGGGAAACGAGCGGCTTGCCGGATATCCCGTGGTGGGCGAGCAGCGGACCGGAATGACGGGTGTCCTCGCAGGCGATGCGGTCGGCGCTTTTCAGGATCTCGACGGCGCGCAGCGTGATGTCGGCGAGGTTCCCGATGGGAGTCGGAACAACGAAGATGCGGCCGGTGGTTGCGGGAGCGGCGTCCATTTCAACTGAGGGCTTTGCGCTCCGCGGCGGAGATCTCCTGCGGCATGCCGGTGTGATCGACGCGCACGGTCGTCATGCTGCCGAGGGCGGCGCTTTCTCCGCCGGCACCGAGGACTTCGAAGGCCCAGGTGATGGAAGACGCCCCGATGCGCGGGGCCGCGAGCTGGACTTCGATGCGGTCTCCGTGGAGCAGTGGGCGTTTGTAGTCACAGGAAACCTTGACGCGCGGCCAGCCGCCTCGGGCGCGGTCGAAAACGAGGACGCTGCGGGAGCGGAGGAATTCATGTTCGGCCTCTTCGACGTAGCGGAAGATGTTAGGAAAGTGCATCCAGCCGCTGGCATCGGTATCGGCGAAGGCGACTTCGCACGTATGGCGGTGGAGCGGAGCGTGCATTCCTTACTCGAACTTGGTGACGAGAACGGACGCGTTGTGTCCGCCGAAACCGAAGCTGTTGCTCAGCGCGGTCTGGATCGGCACTTCGCGCGCGACGTTCGGGACGCAGTCGAGGTCGCACTCGGGGTCTTGGTCCACGATGTTGATGGTGGGCGGGACGATGCCGTCCTTGATGGCCATGGTGCAGGCGATGAGTTCCATCCCTCCGGCGGCGCCGAGCATGTGGCCGGTCATCGACTTGGTGGAGCTTACCATGAGGCCGTTTTTCACGTGGTCGCCGAAAGCCAGTTTGATGGCCTTAGTTTCGGCGATGTCGCCGAGACCGGTGGAGGTGGCGTGGGCGTTGAGGTATTGGACGTCCTGCGGGTTTTTACCGCCGTGTTTGAGGGCCATCTCGATGGCATAGGCCGGGCCGCTGCCGTCCGGGGACGGGGCGCTGAGGTGATAGGCGTCCGCGCTGACACCGTAGCCGATGAGCTCGGCGTAGATTTTCGCGCCGCGTTTTTTGGCGTGTTCGAGTTCCTCGATGACCAGCACGCCGGCACCTTCGCCCATGACGAAGCCGTCGCGGCCCTTGTCGAAGGGGCGGGAAGCGAGTTCCGGTTCGTCGTTGCGGGTGCTGAGCGCCTTCATGTTGGCGAATCCGCAGAGACCCATGGGCAGGATCGTCGCTTCGGCACCGCCGCAGATGAAGCCGTCGGCATCACCGAATTTGATGATGCGCCAGGCTTCGCCGATGTTGTGATTGGAAGTGGCGCAGGCGGTGACGATGACCATGTTGGGGCCTTTGAGGCCGAACTCCATAGAAATGATGCCGCTGGCGATGTTTGAAATCATCATCGGAATGGTGAAGGGCGAGACGCGCTTCGGGCCCTTGTTCATGTAGGTCGTGTGCTCGCGTTCAAGCGTGGCGAGGCCGCCGATGCCGCTGCCGACCATCACGCCGAAGCGGCGTGGATCGATGGTGGAAACGTCGAGTCCGCAGTCGTCCATGGCCATCTTGGAGGCGGCGACAGCGAACTGCACGTAGCGGTCCGAGCGGCGGGCGTCCTTGGGAACGCCGAAATAACCATCGGCAGCGAAGTTTTTGACCTCGCCGGCGATCTTGCAATCGAAAGGCTCGGGGTCGAGACTTGTGATCCGTGCAATTCCGCTGCGGCCTGCTCTGAGGCCCTCCCATGTGGTGGTCAAATCGTTGCCCAAAGGGCTGACACAACCAATGCCTGTGATGACTACGCGCCGCTCATTCATAATTTCAAAGCGGAGTTTGGCGGGTCCTCCCCTCCCGCGCAAGCATCATGATGGGGATGTTTCAGCGCCCCCGGCCTATCCGAGACGCCGGCAGCGGCCCCTCTCATTGGTGGCTCCGCAGTGCGGGCAGGCGACAGTTTTGGCTCCGCTGGCCTCCTCAAAGGCATGCAGACAGAGTCTGCACACGATGCGCTTTGCGGCTGAGCGGGTTTCCGCCCGCGCGTGAAAGGTCCGCGAAATCAGGGTGAAGACCAACACCAGGGCGCATGAGCCGACGAGCGTGAACAGCACGAAATCAGTGAGCGTCAGTTCCATGGGCGGTGGGTTGATTGGCGAACCCGACGGCTACGGCGAACCAGCGCGAGGGTTTTGCGGGGTCGGGGGTAAAGCTCACGCGGCGCAGCCAGATCTCCATGGGCGAGGGGCCGGCCTCATCTCCGCCAGCCAGGGAAACACAGTCCCAGACGTGGCCTGCAGCATCGAGCCGGACGAGAAAGCGCCAGATCCCGGTGGTCATGGCGGCATCCACCGGCCCACCGAAAGGCGGCAGTTCCCGCGGGATTTCGTCGCTTCGGATCCCGGACAATGGCGAAATCACGGGAGTGAGCACAACTTCTCCCGGGAGAGGAGTTTCCGTTGGGGAAGGGCGGCGTCTTGGTAGGACCGGTTCGCCGCTGGCCGCGAGTCGCGCGGGCGTTACAGCTTCCTCCGGCAGGTCCCGCAAGACGGGAACGTAGGGCGGAGGGGTCCAGCGTGCGGCCCCGAAGACGGCTTGCTCAAGAGCAGCGGTTCCCTCCCACTGGGACGGCAGGAAACGAGAGGGGAACGGCCCTTCCTCCCGCGCCCGGAGCGCGAGGGCGCGCCCTTCGGCATCGTGGCCCACATAGATCGCCATTGCTTTGGGCGCGGCCCACTTGACCGGCGAAGAAAGGCGGATTTGCACTCCAGTCAGAAGCAGGGAGAACAATCCGCCCGTCACCAACACGGCGAGCCACTTCGCGAGCCCGGAGTTTCCGGGCTGCCGCCAGTTGAACACCCACTCGGGAGCCTCCTTCCGCTTGTGTTTGATGGAGACGCGTTTTCCCATCACTCTTCACGCGGTTGGGGCTTCGCGTTCTCCGGGGTAGACTCATTCGCCCCGACCATCGCCAGCCGGAAGCCATGGCCTAGCACCATCTCGACGACCTTCCGCTCGATCCCCACGGAGGTGCCGGCATCCGTTTGGAGCAACACGACGGACTTGGCCTGGGCCCCTTCTTTGCGCAGTTGATCGAGGCGGACCGAAAGCTCTTCCATGCTGACCAGATCGCGGCCGAAATGAATTCGCGGCTGGGCTTCCCCCGGCCCCAAGGTGACCACGAAGGTGTCTTGAAAACGCTCCAGTTGAAACCGGGACGGTGGCAACTCCACCGTCATGCCGGACTGTCGCAGCAGCGAGGAGCTGAGCAGGAACAGCAGCCACAAGAGAGTGAAAATATCCAGAATCGGCACCGCGTGCAGCAGTCCCGGGCGCTCTGGCAACGACATTTCGAGCTTCACTTGGCGGGACTGTGCTTGGCTTTCACCGGTTTCCTGCCCGACGTCACTTCACCGCGAAATGGCGCGAACTCCTCTTCTTCCCGAGCGTCGGCGATCAGGTGGACCATTTCGATGCCCGCCCGCTCGATGCGATGAACCAGGCGTTTCGCGCGGCCGAGAAAGTAGAGGTAAAACAAATACATCGGCACCGCGACCGCGAGTCCCAGCACCGAAGTGATGAGGGCCGTGAACACCCCGGCCGTGAGCTCCGCCGGGCCGGTGAAGCCACCCTGCTCGCTCACTTTCTGGAAGGTTTCCAGCATTCCGAGCATGGTGCCGAGCATGCCGATCAAGGGGGCCAGCAAGGCCACGCCGAGGATGGCGCGGATGTTTTTCTCAATGCGCGGTACTTCCAGTTGCCCGGCCTCCTGCACGATGTCGCGCAAATCCCTGCGGCCGAGATAATACCGGAGCAGCGCCGCGTGAGCGACCCGCGCCACCGGCCCGGGTGCCCGGGCCGCCTCATGCAGGGCTTCCGCGAACGATTTCCGGCGGACGTGATGCGCCAGTCCCACCAGCAGGTCACTCACGTTGATGCGCGCCCGATGGAAGAAGAACATCCGCTCCACCACGCAAACCGAGCCGATAAACGCCAGTCCGAGCAACACCCACACCAGCGGGCCACCCTGCTCAATCAGGCCTGAAGGTTCCATTAATGCCAGAGTCATCTGCCGGAAACTATGCCCCGCCCGAGTCCGCTGGCCAGCACCAAAAGGAGATCCGCGCTTGCTCCCGTGCGCCGCATTTCCAATTCTCCCGCCATGCTTCAGACCGCCGCCGCCCTCAAAAAACTCCTGCTCGAAAAATCCGTCCGTACCGGTGCCTTCACCCTCGCCTCCGGCAAACAGAGCGACCTCTACATCGATTGCCGCGTCACCGCGCTCGATCCCTTTGGCGCCAACCTCATCGGCGATCTCGGCTGGCACGCCGTTCGCTCGAAAATCCATTCCGAGCACCTCAAGATCGACGCCATCGGCGGCATGACGCTCGGAGCCGATCCTATTTCCCTCGCCGTCGGCATGACCTCCGCCACCCAGCACCCGGACGAAGCGCTGCAGGTGTTCACCGTCCGCAAGGAACCCAAAGGCCACGGTGCGGGCAAACAAATCGAAGGCAACTTCAAGCCCGGCGATACGGTGATCGTCGTCGATGACGTCATCACCACCGGCGGCTCCACCCTCAAGGCCATCGATGCGATTGAACGTGAGGGCGGGAAAATCGCCTTCTGTCTGGTGCTGGTAGATCGTGAGGAAGGTGGCCGTCAGGCGATCGAAGCCCGCGGCATCCACGTGGTCCCGCTGTTTACCCGGAGCAGTTTGTTAGAGGGCTGAGGGGTCGCGCTAGAAAGCGCCCGTCCGAGCTATGGCGGCCCGGAGGCAGCCACTCCTATTTCCTCTTTCGTCAGGGCGCGCCACTCGCCCGGCTGCAATTTCTCGGGCAACATGATCCCGCCGACGTTCTCGCGGTGCAACGCGGTCACCCGGTTGGCGATGCGGTGAAACATGCGCTTCACCTGATGGTAGCGGCCTTCGTGAAGAGTCAGCCGCGCTTTGCGCTCACCAAGAATTTCCAGCGCGGCAGGCAGCGTGGTGAGGCCCTCGGTCTGGAAATAGAAACCTCGGGCGAATGCCTCGATCGCCTCCGGCGGGATCGGATCGCGGGTTTCCACGAGATAGACTTTCGGGACTTTGCGGGCAGGGTTCATCAATGCCTTCGACCACCTCCCGTCGTTGGTTAGAAGCATCAGCCCCGACGTGCTGCGGTCCAGGCGGCCCACCAGATGGAGCGACGATTTGTCGGGATCGTCGATCAGATCGATCACGGTGCGGTGTTCGGCATCGGTCGTGGCGCTGACGACGCCGACGGGTTTGTGGAGCATCAGATGCAGCAGGCGCTCGGGTTCCTGAATCACCTCGCCATCAAGTTCCACCCGCGAGAACCGGTTCACTTCCAAATCATGGCGGGTGGTGACGAGGCCGTCCACGCTGACGCGCCGGTCCACCACCCGCTGGCGCGCCTGATTGCGGCCCAGGGATTTGTGCTTGGCGAGCAGGCGGTCGAGCTTCACGGTTTCCTGGGAGCATGTGCCGCCTCGACGGCGACCAGGCAGACGTCATCGTCATAGTTCTGGCGCTTCTGGAACGCGGTGACGTCGCAGACGATCTTCGCGGGCATTGCGGCCATCGGTCCGTCGAGCGCTTGGTCGAAACTCGCGGCCAGCCGATCCATGCCGAAAACATCGCCTTCCGGATTCTCCGCTTCGACGGCTCCGTCCGTGAACAACAGAAATATGTCGTCCGGTTTCAGGGTGTATTCCGTGGTCTGATAGACGGCATCCGCGATCAGGCCCAGTGCCGGTTGGTGGGGCGGCTCGGTCCACAAGGGCCGGGGCGACCTGCCGCTGCCACGGCGCGTCCGCAACGGAGCCGGGTGGCCTGCGACGGCCCATGAAGCCTTGCTGTTCCGGGTGTCGAGCACGAGGAAGAAGGCGGTTACAAACAGCGTCTGCCCGCTGCGCGAGATCACTTCCGTCAGGTGGTGGTTGAGGGAGGTTAGAAAAGCGCCGGGGTCGTTCGCTTCCTCCGTTCGATTTCTAACGAGCGCGCGGAGGATGGCGGTGACGAGGGCGGAGCGCGCGCCGTGTCCCATGACATCGGCTATGAGGATGCCGGCGCGGTTTTCATCCAGCTCAATGAGATCGAAGAAGTCTCCGCCGACGGTGGAGGCAGGTTGATAGAAATGGGCGAACCTGAGGCGCAGCGGGTTGTGGACGGCCGCTGGCGGGACCTCCGGATAGTGGGATGGCAGGAGCGCGTTCTGGAACTCGCGTGCCATTTCGAGATCCTCGCGGATGACGGAGGTCTTGGAGGCGACCTCGGATTCCAACTCCCGCTGGTAGCGCAGGACCCGCGAAGTCATGGTGGCGAGGTCTTCGGCGAGCACTTCGATTTCGTCGCCGGTGCGGATGGCCTGAATAGTTTGGAGATCGTTCTCGGCCTGGGCGTGTTGCTGGCGAAGCTTGGCTTCGTCGTGATGGGGAGACTGGCGGAGCCGGGCGATGGCGGAGATCGAGCGGGCGGCGTGTCCGAGCTCGGAGAGCGGCAGCAGGATCCGGCTGCGGATCAGATGGAAGCCGATCAGCAGGCATGTGGTTAGGAGCGATGTGCCAGCCACCCCGAGCCATAGGAAATTCCGCCGCAATGGATCCACCACATCATCGCGCAGTGATGAGAAGATGACATAGGCGTTCGGATTCCGTTTGTCCATTCCAAGGGGGACGAAGCCCATCATCTTTGCCTCGCCATTGCGATTTGAGGTGACGGTCCATCCTTGGTTTTTGCGGTGAAGCTCGGTGAGGGTTTCATCCGGCAGCCGCTGTTTCAGTGGCGTGGATTCGTTTTCCGAACTCGCCAGAATTTTACCGTCCGGGAGGGCTATCTGCCACAGTTCATCCGCAAACCTGCCATTCATTCCAAGGTTGGAAAACAACGACGTCACGTCCACTGACATCTTGGCGACTCCTTGGAAGGTGTCGTCCTCGTGGAGCGGCACGATGACATCGAGTGAGAAGACCCCGGAGCTGTCATCGAAGCGCAGGACATCGGTCCAAAAGCCGCCGATGGGGAGTTTGGCGCCGTTTTGCCACCATTCTTCGTCCGCCTGATCCACGTCGGTGGTTTTGCCGGTGGCGGCGACGAGACGACCGTGGGAGTCGGTGGCGAGGATTTCCGCGGTCTCCGGGTGGAGTGTCCGGTATTTCGAAAGGCTGGCAGAACCCGGGTTTTCCAACACTTTGAGAAGTTGCGGGGCGTGCGCAGGGAGAGAGGCCCAGATTGCGTCGAGTTCGCGGGTTTCCCGCTCGATCTCCTCAGCCGGCCGACTGGCGGATTCGTGGTTTTTTGAAGTGACGAACTGATTCAGCGCGGGATCCGCAACCAGCCAAGTGCGAAGCTTTTCACCCTCGGCCATGGACGCCTGATCGATGGAATGCTCAAGGGTGATGGCCTCCATTTCGTGGAATCTTCCACGTTCAGCGAGCAAATGCCGGTAGCCAATGGTTTCAAAAATCACCAGACCCACGAGAAATGGCAGGGCTGCGGCTATCAACAGTGCGACCAGAAATTTATTCTGCAGTCCCAATCCACCGCGTTTCATGTCATATCCTTAGCATCGGAACGCACAACTTCGCCAGCACCAATTGAAGCGCGAAAATAGGCATTGCGGAAACCGTCCGGCTGGGTTTGGCTGCCGCCGCTGTCAGGGGCCGTGGAGGTCCGGCAAGCGAACCCCGCCAGGCCTTGATCGGAGCAACGGTAGTTTGTCCGGACTTGCCGCGGATTCCCTGGCGGCACTTTTTTGCCCCCCATCAGGCTCCGAGCGAGTGGCTGATCATGCCGAGAATCTCATGGCGGCCGGCACGGGTTTTGGCGGAGCTGACGAGGGCTTCGGGCACGGTGGCGACATGTTCGGCGAGGGTGTCCTGAAACAGGGCGATGTTCGCCTGGGTCTTGGAGGCGGATTGTTTGTCCACCTTGGTGAAGATCAGCGAAAACGGTGCGCCGGTGCCGCCAAGCCATGCGGTGAAATCGAGATCGATGCGCTGCGGCGAGTGGCGGGAGTCGATCAACACGAACACCCGGCGCAGGTTCTGCCGTTGTTCGAGATAGTCGCCGACGAGTTCGTTGAAATTGATTTTCTCGTTCCTGCCGGTTCTCGCGAAGCCATAACCGGGAAGGTCCACCAAACTCCATTTGTCGTTCATCAGGAAAAAGTTGAGCAGGCGGGTTTTGCCCGGAGTGGCGGAAACCTTAGCCAATGCGTGGCGGTTGGAAAGCATGTTGATCATCGAGGATTTGCCGACGTTGGACCTGCCGATGAACGCGAACTCAGGCCGCTCCCAGACGGGGCAGTCCGCCAGTCCCTTGGCACTGGTGATGAATTCCGCGGACTTAATCTGCATGGGGGGAGGATCGGAAAACGGAGCCTTGGCGGCAATCCCTGATTTCTTCGCCCTTGCGCGGTCTGCGGCAAAGCGCTTTGGTCCTTTCCGTTGCCCATGACGAACACGAAATTAGTGACTCTCGCCCGGTTCACGCCGGTGATGGCATTGTTTTCCTGCGCCGCACCCAAGGCGATCGTGGTCGGGCCGCCCGCTCAAGCGGACCAGGAGTTGGCGGTGGTGGAGCCCGAGCTTTCCGAGCCGGACGCCCCGTCAGCGCCGGATGACCGCATCCGCCTGCCGGACATGATGACGATGCCAAGCGATGACGAATTCAGGGCGACCAATCCGGCCCAAGTGTCGCCAAACGGTGAATCGGGAGCGGTGATCGCCCGCCCGCCGATGGAGCCACCGTCGCGGCCAACGGGTGGGGAATGATCACGGCTCAGCGCTGGTTGAAGCGGGACATCTCGCGTTGGGCTTCACGCAGTTCGACCTTCTTTTTGAGGTCCTGCCGCTGGTCGGAGTGGGTTTTCCCCTTGCCGACGCCGATCTCCACCTTCACGCGGCGGTTTTTCCAATACATCCGCAGCAGAGGCAGCGTGCAGCCCTTGATGGCGGTGGCGTTGGCGAGTTTCAGGATCTCACGCTTGTGGAGTAACAGCCTTCTCGGCCGCTTGGGCAGATGCTGGAACCATTCGCCTGCCGTTTGCCATGGCTGGATGTCGCAGCCATAAAGAAAGACTTGGTTGCCCTCGACGCGGGCGAAGGCATCGGAAACATTGATTTTCCCGGCCCGGATCGATTTGACCTCGGTGCCTTTCAATTCAAGGCCGGCCTCGAATTTCTCAAGAATATGGAAATCGCGGCCGGCTTTCCGGTTGGTGGCGATTTCCGCACTCATGGGATGAGTCTGCAGCCCGAAGACGGCTGGCTCAAGCCTCGGCTTTTTCGACCAGCTTGATTTTGCCCTCGATGATTTCCTGAAGGGCGATGTCCGCCACGCCCATGCTCGGGCGGGTTGGGATCAACGGCGAACGACCACTGTTAAGTTGGCGGACGCGCTGGGAAACCAAATTGACGAGGACTAGCGGGTCAGTGACGATTTCAGAGGCTTTTTCGAGGAGATCGCTTTTCATGGTGGAGCCGGGAAATCGCGAAACCGGGCGCTCCTGCTCAAACGGGATGACGTTTTTGGGGAGCAGGTGCGGAACGTTTTCGCTCAAAACAGATAGGTGTGAAGGAAGTTCCGGCATGGTTGCCGGGCCGGTGGTCAAAACAGGGATTCGGCTGTCTGACAAGTCTTATCTGGCAAATGCGAGGGAAAATTTCAGCAGATCCGACCGATCAGCGTGGCATCAGATCGATCCCAAAACGACGCAGAATGAACACGGTGAGCCAGAAAAAGCCAATGGTGAGCAAGCAATTGGCGGCCAGCGCGACCCAAAAACCCCAGCCATGGCGCAACATCCAAGGCAAAACCAGGAACATCGGCAGGGTCGGTAGAACGAACCAGAAAGTACCCTCGGCGTGATTCGCCACACGTTGGGTGGATTGGCCGCCCTGATGCATCCAGATCATGGCGATGAGCGAAGTCAACGGCAAGGCGATGAGCAGGGCGGAGAGCCGGTCGTTGACAAGCTGGACCTTGTTCACCAGCACGATGATCGCGGCGCTAATCAGCAGCTTGACGAAATCTGCGGGGGTGAAGGTGAGGATCTGTTGCCAGGGAATGCGAGACATGGGGGTGAACCGCACTTGCGGCGGCTGCCAGAGTAAACCTAGCATCAAGGCATGCAAGCCGTCTGTATTTTGAGTCTCGTGGTGGTCATGCTCGCCTGTTGCGCGCCCGCCGGATCACCCGACGCGGGAAATACCCCGATTTCTGGAAACCTGGATGCCGCCCAAAAAGCAGCGATCGGCCGGAAAATCTGGCTCAACGAATGTGCCGGGAGTATCGACGGGCTGACCACTTGGAACGCGGGCGAGGAGTTTCCGTCACTCGGGATCGGGCACTTCATCTGGTATCCGGCGGGTTTCAACGGGCGCTTTCAGGAGAGTTGGCCGCAATTCGCCGCTTTCGCGAAACGACGGGGTGCGAACCCGCCGCCGGTTGCGCTGGAGCGCCACAGCCCGTGGCGAACCAAAGTGGAGTTTCAGCAGGACTTCCGCGGTCCGCGGCTAACCGCCCTGCGAAAATGGCTCGCGGCCAATGTTTCCCTGCAGACGGACTTCATCATCACCCGCTCGCATGCGGCGCTGCCGAAAATCCTCGCTGCAGCTCCTGCCAGCGAGAAGGCGCGGATCGAGGCAAACTACCGGAAAGTCGCCACCACGCAGCAGGGGACATACGCGTTGATTGACTACGTGAACTTCAAGGGTGACGGCACCCTCCCGACGGAACGTTACAAGGGTCGGGGCTGGGGCTTGTTGCAAGTGCTCGGCGGCATGAAGGAGGTTTCCGCGGGCGCTCCGGCTGCCAGCGAGTTTGCCGCCTCCGCGAAACGGGTTCTCTCCCGCCGCATCGCCAATTCCCCGCCCGAACGCGGCGAAAAACGTTGGGAGGAAGGCTGGCACAACCGCTGCGCCACCTACGCCAGGCCGTTGTGAGGGTTCATGGGGAAAAATAATGCTCCAAGGCCTCGATCACTCCTGCGCCGTGAACGCCGCGGGTGATGATTCCTCCGGTGGCGGTGATTTTCTCCCGGATCTCCGCCACCGCGTTTGCCGGGCAGGCGGTCATGCCGGCATGGGCGGGATCGAGCATCTCCATGTCGTTGTGGCTGTCTCCCATCGCAAAACACCGGGCCACGGGAAGCCGGTGGAGCCGCGAGATTTCCCTCAAACTGCTGCCTTTTTGAAAATCCCGGTGGCCAAAGCGCAGGTAGATCGAATTCCGCTGCCATGCGAGGTGGGGTTCGTCCGCCATCAGCGGTGCGATATGCCCGACGATCCACTCCATCTCCTCCTCGGTGCGGGAGATCAGGCCGGCTGGCTCGCCCTCCATCTCCAACCACTGGGCGCCGGTGTGCTCCTCGACCTCATGGCGGATGCGGGCGAGCAGCTTGCGGACGCGCTTGAACAGGCCGTGAATCTCGGTTTCGCAGCGTCGGTTCCAAGGCGCGTGCGGAATCCAGCGCCCCGCTGTGTTCGGCAGGTAGATTTCCCGCTCGCGGGCGATCACCCAGTCGGGCAGAAACGGAAACCGGCTTTCCGCAAAGCCCTCGACCATGTGCGCCATCGAGCGACCGGTGTTGATGCCCCAGAGCGCATGGTGGTTTGTGCGGAGTTGGCGGATCAGATCGAAAAACGCGGTCGGCACCGCGGGATCGGACGCCGGATCGTGCAGGGTGCCATCGAAATCAAATGAAAGCACGGCATTCGGCAGTGGCGGTGGAGACAGGGTTTTCATTCGTGTTCCTCGGCCGATTCACGGAAGCCCGGGAAAAACTGGTACACGAGGACGGGATCGAACCGCCGACCAACCCGGTGTAAGCGGGTTGCTCTACCGCTGAGCTACTCGTGCATGGGCGGGCTCGAAAACTGGCCGATGCCCGCCGCCGGATCAAGCCCAGAGTGTTGCGGGCTTGCGGGTGGGGCGTCGAGGTGGTTTCTTGCGCACACGAATGCATTTGCGGCTTTCAGATCAGGAACTGGCCACCTTGGTGGAAATGGTGAGCCTTGCGGCCAACGTCGCATCATGGAACCAGAAAGAATCCGCCAACGAGCGGATCGCGGCGTTCGAGGATCTGGAAAGCAAGATCCTCGAAAAAGCCGGGCACTCCGGCCTTGGTGACTGGATCGAGTTCGATGAGGAGAGCCAGCGTTTCCGTGTGAAGGCGGAACTTGAGGAACGCCTCTTCTATCACGAGTGTTACGACGAGTTCCGCAACGAAAGCTTCTGGGACGAACTCGCCGTGCGTCTCGCCGACCGCGATCTGGCCCGCGCGATCGGTTTCAAGAACTGGGAGGAACTCACCGAGGAGCAACGCCGCGCCCGCACTACCGCGTGGGAAAAACGCTACTGGGAGGAGTTTTCCAGACACGGCGTCGAGCGCGTCGCCGTGGTCACCCCACCGGGCGAGGGATAAGGGCCAGAGGAATGGCCTCAGCGCGGCCGGAGTTCGCCAGACGATCGCCAAGCTGCCTGAGACTTGCTGTATGGGTGACGGCGGATTTTTTCCTCTTTGCCCTGTATCCGAGGAAACCTGCGGATCACCGGCGTGTCACCTCGCTATTCTTGGTGATACAATCCGGGGTGGAATTTCGCGAGACCCTGCATGGTCTCCAAAGACCGCCGCCCGCCTCGCCGATATCGTGCGCGACGTTTCCGCCCGGAGACCGCCACTTGGTTGCTGCGGATTCTCACCGCGCCGCGACGAGATCATACCCGCGCCAGTCACCGATGGTGATGTCGGCGAACTCACCGACGGGAAGTTTCTCATCGACCATCACCGAGCCGTCGATTTCCGGGGCGTCCCACTGGGTGCGGGCGACGCCGGGTTGCTCGACCAACACGCGGACCTGTTTGCCGACCTGAGCCTGATTGGTTTCGCCGGCGATCTTCTGGAGCTCGGCCATGGCGCGGGACCAGCGGCTTTTGCGGGTCATGTGGTGGAGGTGGCCGTCCATCTTGTAGGCGCGGGTCCCCTCCTCCTTGGAGTATTGGAAAACGCCGGCGCGTTCGAAACGGAATTCGCGGATCAACTCCAACAGCTCTTCGAAATCCTCCTCGGTCTCGCCGGGGAATCCCACGATGAAGGTCGTCCGAATGCCGAGACCGGGGATGCCGGCGCGCATGCGGCGGAGCAGGTCGCGGATGTAGTCGCCGCTGGTCACGCGTTTCATGGCGGTGAGCATACGGTCGGAAATGTGTTGGAGCGGGATGTCCACATACTTCGCCACCTTGTCGCACTCGGCGATGGTTTGGATCAACTCGTCGGACCAATGGGCGGGGTGCGTGTAGAGCAGGCGCACCCAGAAATCGCCTTCGATGGTGTTGATCTGGCGCAGCAGGGTGCAGAGCGAGTTTCCGCGGGTGGAATCGACAGGCGAGCTGGGTTTCGGGCGGTCGCCCTCCCACTGGTCCATGCCGAAGTAAGTGGTGTCCTGGGAAATCAGGTTGATCTCCTTGACGCCGGATTTGACGAGGGCCTCGACTTCCTTGAAGACGGACTCCTGCGTGCGCGAGCGGTGCTGGCCGCGGATTTTCGGGATGATGCAGAAGGTGCAGGTGTGGTTGCAGCCCTCGGCGATCTTGACGTAGGCGAAGTGGTCGGGCGTGAGGCGGATGCGCGGCGTCGAGTAGTCCGGCACGTATTGCGGCTTGAGGGTGACGAAGTCGCGCGGGTCCTCGGTGGCGGCCGGGCCTTCGTCTTTGGTAACCTCGGCGTCGTTTTTCTTTCCTAACAAATTCTCGATGATCGGAGCGACCTTGGTGATTTGGTCGAGACCGATGAAGGCGTCCACCTCGGGCATGATGCCGGGTAGTTCGGTGGCGAAACGTTGGGACAGGCAGCCGGCGACAATGATCCTCTGGCGTTCGCGGTCGGGGTCGCCGCGGCGGCCGTCCACGGCGCCGAAGATGGCGTCGATGGACTCCTGCTTGGCCATGTCGATGAACGAGCAGGTGTTGACGATGAGCACGTCGGCGAGTTCCGGATCGGGCGTGAGCGACATGCCGGCCTGCGCGAGGTGGCCGATCATGACTTCAGAGTCGATCAGGTTTTTGGCGCAGCCGAGTGAGATGAGACCAACGGTGGTGGACATGGGGAAAAGAGGGAAGTGCTCAGTGGGCCGTGATCAGTGGAAGAAAAGATCCCTCAGCGTCAACCAATGATTCATGACTGATGACAGCGAATACGTCGGTTCAATACTGCGGCGGCAGGATGAGTTCGTCGCCGACCTGCGGGTGGACGGGGCCGAAGCCGGGAAGGGGATTGGCGATGCCGCCTTCGACGGTGACGTCGGAGACTTTGAGTTGGCCGAGGATGCCGGTTTTGCGGCGGATGGCGAGAACGGTGCCGACCTGGACTTGCTCGGGCATAAGGATTTCGAAGGTGATGAAGCCGCCGTATTGAGCGTCCTCGACATATTCCTTCACGCGACCGATGAGCAGGGCTTCGGAGATCATCCGGGCCCGGCGCAGTTCGCTGTCGCCTTTTTCCAGATCGCGCTGGCTGAGCAGGCCTTCTTCGTCCAAGGCGAGTTTGGCATCGCGGGCAGCGCGTTCCTTTTCGGCGGCGAGTTCGGCGAGAACCGCCTGTTGGGCCTCCAACTGGGCTTTCATGGCTTCCATCTCGGCGGCACTGGTGGCGACGGGGGCGGGCATCGACCGGAGTTGTTGGAGTTGTTTTTCGCGCTGCAGGTTGTCCTGTTCCTGACGAAGTTCGGCGACTTGTTTTTTGAGGCGGGCGATTTCGTCCGGCGAGGTGTTTTTCACACCGTGGGTCATGCCCTGCCAGGACACCACAAGCGCGCCCAGAAGCAGCGCGACGGTGGCGCCAAGAAGAAGTTTCATCGTGTCCATGGGCGAAACGGTGGATGCATGGGAGGCGGATGTCAACGCGCTGCGAATTCCCCGGATTTGGGTTTCAGAATCGGCCATCCGCCCCCTAGAATCCGGCCGTGGCGAATGGTGAACGGAGCGGACGATGGCGCACGGACGGGAAGTATTTCCAGTGCGGAGATCGGCGCGTCCGGATGAGTGCGGTGAGCTACGGTCCGTTTCCCGGTGGCTGGCCGGAGTCGTTCGAGCCGGATTTCCGGCGGATGGCGGAGGCTGGATTTAACGTGATCCGAATTTATGACATGCCCGGCCGACGGCTTCTGGACACCGCCTTGCGGCATGGGCTGCGGGTGTTCGGCGGATTGGTGTGGGAACAAGACGCGGATTTTTTCCAACACCCCGGGCGTTTCACCGAAGCACGGGTGCGGTTGGCGGAGGGACTCAGGGAATCGGCGGAGCACCCGGCCTTGGTGGGCGTCTACGTGGGCAACGAAACCCCCGCCGATCTGGTCCGGTGGATGGGACCGCTGCGCGTTAGGCAGGCGATCGAGAATTTGATCGCGCTTGGCAAGGACCTCGCGCCGCACCTGTTGTTCGCCTACGCGAATTTCCCGAGCACCGAATATCTGGAGCCGGAAAACGCGGACTTCTCCGCCTTCAACGTTTATCTCGAAGACCCGGACGCTTACCGCAAATACCTCAAACGCCTCCATCACATCGCCGGGGACCGACCGTTGGTGATTTCCGAGTTCGGCATGGATTCGCGGAGAAACGGCCTCACTAGTCAGGCGGAGGCGCTCGGCTGGGCGCTGGATGTTTCCCGTGAGGAGGAAACGGCGGGCTTCACGATCTACGCTTGGAGCGACCGCTGGTGGACTGGCGGCGCGGAGGTTCGGGACTGGGACTTCGGCCTGATCGACCGCGAGGGAAACGACAAACCCGCGGTTGCGGCGGTTTCCTCGCATCGCGCCACGCCTACCGCTCCGGACTTCCGTTTTTCCGTTATCGTCTGCACGCGCAACGGCCGGGACCGGATCGGGACCTGCCTTGAGGCTGTTCGTAATCTGGAAGGTGAGTTTGAAACTCTCGTCGTCGATGATGGCTCGGACGATGGCACTGCGGATTTCGTGAAGAAACGGTTTCCAGCGGTGAAACTCCTGCGGCTCGATTCCTGTGGTTTGAGCGCCGCACGGAACGCCGGGGCCATGGGGGCCTCCGGTGAAATCCTCGCCTTCACAGATGACGACTGCGAGCCTGATAGAGAGTGGCTCGTGCGTCTGGCGCGGGTGTTCGCGGACGGGCGCTTCGTCGCGGCGGGCGGGCCGAATCTGCCGCCCGCACCGCGAAACTGGCATGAGGCGGTTGTGGGCGCGGCCCCCGGCGCGCCCAGCCACGTGATGCTCGACGACGAGGAGGCCGAACACCTGCCGGGCTGCAATTTCGCGGTCACGAAAGCGGCGTTCGACGCCATCGGCGGGTTTGATCCGCAGTTTCGCACGGCGGGCGACGATGTGGATTTCTGTTGGCGGCTCCGTGCGGAGGGGTTGCGCCTGGGATTCGCGCCGGGCGCCTTTGTCTGGCACTGGCGGCGGCCGTCGATCCGTGGATTTCTCAAACAACAGATCGGTTATGGCCGGGCGGAGCGCTTGCTGATTGGAAAACACCCGCAGCATTTCACGAAATACGGTGGCGCGAAATGGCTCGGCTTCGTTTATGGAGGCGGCCCGGTGCGGGTGATGCCGGACTCGATCATCTACCACGGACCGATGGGCAGCGCAGGCTATCAGATGGTGGAAAACCGCACGCTGCCGCTCCGCGGGTTGACCGGGCGCTTCAACCGCTGGCACACCCGGCTCGCCCTGCGTTTGGTGGGGTGGATCGCGCCACTGCTGCGAACTTTGGAGCGGACCCGGTCCTTGTTTCCGACCCGCTGGGAAACATGGCGGATTTCGTCCGGGGCACAGGATTGCCGGGAGTTCGCGCTGCCCTCGGTCTCGCGCGAGGAAGTCCTGCGGCAGTTGCTCGCCGAGGGCTGGAAACCCGGTGGCCCGACCGATGGCTGGGATGCGGAAAAAGGCGGCACCCGTATCCTGTTAGCCACGGAACGCGGTGATCACGGAAGCAAGCGAACCCTCGTTCGCGTGTGGGGCGATGATTCACTCCTGCCGTTCGGCGGGTGACTCGTCGCATTCCCCGCAGCACGATCCTTTCACGTGGAGGCAACTCTCGCACCACCCCACGCCGGCCACCTCCATGGCAGATGCGTGCCCGCACAGGTGACAGGCGGGCGTTTCGGATTCGGCGAGCATGCGGAAGATTAGAACGCTCCCGCCCGCATGCAAGCCCTTGCCGTCCGGCGACGGGACGTCTAAGACACGGCCCATGTCCCTGCGCACCAAGGATTTCGACTACCACCTGCCGGACGAACTGATCGCGGCGCGTCCGCTCGCCGAGCGCGCGGCCTCGCGGATGCTGGTGGTGCACCGGGACAGCGGGCGGATCGAGCACCGGATGTTCCGCGATTTCCCGGAGTTCCTGCGGGCCGATGATTTGCTGGTGTTCAACGACACCAAGGTGATTCCCGCGCGCTTGTTTTCCGATGACGGGAAAGCCGAGCTGCTCTGCCTCGACCGGCTCTCGCCCGAAGAGTGGCGCTGTCTCGTGCGCCCCGGCAAGCGCATGAAAACCGGGCGCACCGTCACCGTCGGCGGCGTCACGGGAACGGTCACGGAGGTTTTTGAAAACGGCGACCGCCGGATCCGCTGGGACGCGCCCGTGGATCTGAACGAGCACGGCCACCTCGCATTGCCGCACTACATGGGCCGCGATGACGAACTCGAGGATCGTGAGCGCTACCAGACCGTCTTCGCCCGCGAGGAGGGAGCCATCGCCGCGCCGACCGCCGGACTGCACTTTACTCCGGAGATGTTAGACAGGCTGCCCCACGCGTTTCTAACACTCCACGTCGGTGTGGGGACCTTCCGGCCGGTGAGTGCCGAAGTGGTTTCCGAACACGTCATGCACTCGGAGAAATATTCCGTGAGCCAGGAAACCGCCCGCCGGGTGAATGCGGCGGACCGCGTGGTCGCGGTGGGCACCACTGTTACCCGCGTGCTGGAGGCGCTTGGAGCCCGGAACTCGGAACCCGGAACGCGGATTGAAGAGAAGAGCCACGTCGGAGAAACGGACATCTTCATTCACCCGCCGTATGACTTCCGCGTGGTCGGCGGTTTGTTGACGAACTTTCACCTGCCGCAGAGCACGCTGATCATGCTTGTGAGTGCCTTCGCCGGGCGGGAGCTGGTGCTGGAGGCCTACCGCAAGGCGGTGGAGGAACGCTATCGTTTCTACAGCTACGGCGACTGCATGCTGCTGATCTAGCAAGCCATTCTTGTGTTCTGGTTTTCAACGGTTTGAAAATCGCACAAAATCTTTTTGCCGACTACGTTTGAACCATTTTTGGAAACTCTAATGGAAACGCCCGTGGATGCGGTCGCATCCACGGGCGTTGAGGAAGGGGATGGGCATAGCGGGTGAAAACCGCCGCCACGGCTTATCCGCGGTTGCTGCGATCCTCGCCGGTGAGGCCTTTGGCGGCGCGCTTGCGGGCGTTGGCGTCGAGAATGCGCTTGCGGAGGCGGATGTTCTTCGGAGTGGCTTCGACGAGCTCGTCGGCATCGATGTATTCGATGGCTCGTTCGAGCGAGAAGCGCAGCGCGGGCGTGAGTTTGGAAGTTTTGTCCTTGCCGGCCGAGCGCATGTTGTCGAGGTGCTTTTCCTTCACCGGGTTGACGGGGAGGTCGCCGACGCGCGGATTTTCCCCGACGAGCATGCCGCCGTAGACCGCATCGCCGGGAGCGACGAAGAGGATGCCGCGTTCTTCGAGCATTTGCAGCGAGTAGGGCGTGGCGGTGCCGGAATCCATGGAAACGAGCGTGCCGGTGGTGCGGTTGACGATCTCGCCGGCGTGCGGCGCGTATTCCTTGAAGAGGTGGCTCATGATACCGTGGCCGGAGGTCAGGTTGACGAGTTCGGTTTCGAAACCAATCAGACCGCGGGTCGGGATGACCGCTTCGATGAAGGTGCGGCCGGAGGGTTCGGTATCCATGTGCTCCATGATGCCCTTGCGGTTCATGAGAATCTTGAGGATGCCCTGGGTGTAGTCGCCGGGAGCCTCGACATAGAGGGTCTCGAACGGTTCAAGCAACTTACCGGCCTCGTCACGGCGGTAGATCACGACCGGGCGGGAAACGAGCACTTCAAAGCCTTCGCGGCGCATTTGCTCGACGAGCACGGCGATCTGCATCGAGCCGCGGGCGGAGACATCGAAGACGCCGGCCACGTCGGTGTCCTCGACGGTGATCGAGATGTTGGTCTTCAACTCGCGCATCAGGCGGTCACGGATGGCGCGAGAAGTGACGTGTTTGCCTTCCTTACCGGCGAGCGGGCCGTCGTTGATGGAGAACTGCATCGAGACGGTCGGCGGGTCGATGGCGACGAAGGGAAGCGGTTCCATTTCGGCGTGGCCGGCAAGGGTTTCACCGATATCGATGTTTTCAATGCCGGCGGCGATGCCGACGATGCCGCCCGCGCCGCAACCTTCGGAGTCGGCGGTGGCGAGGCCGGAGTAGGTGAAGGTCTTCATGACCTTCGACTGTTGCTTGGTGCCGTCCTTGCGGAGCAGCCAGATGGTGTCGCCTTTCTTGACGCTGCCGCCGAGCACCTTGCCGATGGCGACGCGGCCGACGTAGTCGTCCCACTCGATGTTGGAGACGAGCATGGAAAACGGAGCCTCCGGGTCGGCTTTCGGCTCGGGGATGTGCTCGACGATTTTTTTCAGCAGCGGGATGCAGTCTTTCCGCTCGTCGTCCGGGTGATCCATGAAGTAGCCGTCGCGGGCGGAACCATAACAGAACGGGGCGTTGAATTGGTCTTCGTCGGCATCAAGGTCGAGGAAGAGCTCGAGCACTTGGTCGTGGACCTTGAGGGGGTCGGCGAGCGGGCGGTCGATCTTGTTGATGACGACGATCGGCTTGAGGCCTTCCTGCATCGCCTTGCGGAGCACGAAGCGGGTTTGTGCCTGCGGGCCGCCGGAGGCATCGACGACGAGCAACACGCCATCGACCATTTTCATGACGCGTTCGACCTCGGCGCCGAAGTCGGCGTGGCCGGGAGTGTCGACGATGTTGATGGTGTAGCCTTCCCAGTGGATGGCGGTGTTCTTGGCCTTGATGGTGATGCCTTTTTCCTTTTCGAGGTCCATCGAGTCCATCGCGCGTTCCTGAGTGGCCTGGTTTTCCCGGTAGGTGCCGCCAGCTTGGAGGAGTTGGTCCACGAGGGTGGTTTTGCCATGGTCAACGTGGGCGATGATGGCGAGATTTCTGATTTTCAAGGACATGGGAGATGGAATGGGATGGAAGCTCCGGAGCGGACGGGGGCGGGGCTATGCACCGTTTTTCCCGATGTGGCAAGGCGCGATTCGGCAAATGCGGCAGCCAAAAACCTTTCCAAGGCGGATCGGCGGCCTAAGGTGCCGCGTCCCCGCCAATCCGCCATGAGTTTTTCCCTGATCCTGACCCACCCCGGAGGCTCGCACAAAGACGAGTTTCTCGCCTGCTGTCTTTTGATGGCGGGCCATGCCGTGCCCGTCGTGCGCCGCGAACCGACCGACGATGACCTCGCAAACCCCGCCACCGCAGTGCTGGATGTGGGTGGCGAGCATGAGCCGGAGCGCGGAAACTTCGACCACCACCAGTTTCCAAAGGACCATCCGCCGGTGTGCGCGCTGAGCCTAGTGCTGCAGCACCTCGGGGTTTACGAGGACGCGCGGGCGTTTTGCGACTGGCTGGAGCCGACCGAATGGCTGGATACCCGGGGGCCAATGGAAACCTCGCGCTGGCTCGGCATCGGGCGAGACACGCTAGCGAAACTCAACTCACCGGTGGACGTGACGCTGCTGCGGCGCTTCGCGGGCGTTTCGCGGCTGGAGCCGGGCGAACCGCTGTGGGCGATTATGAGCTGGATCGGCGCGGACCTGCTGGCCTACCTGAAAAACCTTCGCGAGCGCCTCGACTTCATCGCCGAAGTGGGCGAGTTCTGGGAAATTCCATCTTCGGACAAGCCGTTCCATGTGCTCTTCATGCCGCGCACCGAGCCACTGCCGGACGAGCCTTCGGCGGGTCTCGGCCGCTTCATTGAAGCCCACCCGGCCGGCGGGAACGTCGTCGGCATGGTCTATCCGGACCGCCGGGGGCAGGGCTTCGGCTTGTCCCGCCACAACGACCATCCGAGACTGGATTTCACGCGGATTCAGGATTGCGAGGACGTGCATTTCGCCCATGCCCGCGGGTTTGTGGCGAAGACTTCGGCCACGGATCCGGAGCGCCTGAAGGCGTTGATGAGCCGCTCTTGGGAATGAATCGCATGAAACAAGCCCTTGCGTGCCCTGAAGAACCATGGAACCCGTTCATCATCCATGTCTCCCGGATGTTTGCTTCTAAATCCACATGCGTGAAACCCTGATCGTCATTGGTTTGATTGTGCTCGCCGTGGCCTTGCGCTCGGCCCGCACGGCGGGTCTGCGCAAACTTGGTGCCCTCACGTTTCTGGCCGCGAGTTTCTGCATTCTGTATTTCCTCACCGACAGCATGGCCGCGGGATTCAGCGGCGCGGTGGTCTGGTTGTTCTTGCCGTGGATCGAGCTGTTGACCCGGATCCGCCGGATGCGGCTGCCCATCGAGAACCGCCTGAGCCAGCGGCCTATTCCGAATCCGTCGTTTTTTCCGAATGCGCCCGAGGCCGCGGTGGCGATGGAGGAGGCGGGCTTCGAGCATGTCTCGGATTGTGGCTGGGAATGGGACGGCATGCGGCAGTTTTTCCGCCTTTATTGGCACCCGGAGGAGCGGGCGGTGGCCGCCGTGTGCCTCTGCGAGCAGAGCGATGTGGCCTTCGCATTCATCACCATCACGTCCCACGATTCCGAGGGGAACATCTGGCGCACCACGAATTTCCCGTTCGCTCCCACCCTGCGCCGTCCTCCGGATGTGCGCTGGAACCACGTGCCCTGCGGCCGGAATTGTTTTCATCAGATTCTGGGCAACCACCGCGACTATCTCACGCGGCTGAACATTCCGGCCAGCCAGCTCCGGATCCCCGATCCCGATGACATCGAGCACTCGATCGAGGCGGAAATGCGCAAGCAGGTTCAGCACAACCTCGCCGCCGGCATCATCCGTCTCACCGGCGACGGTCATTTTCAGTATTCGAAACGCGGCCTGATTTTCCTCTGGGGCCAGTTCATCAAGGACATGGTCCGCTTTTGTTAGGCGGAGCCCGGCTCCGGCCACAAGTCGTCAGCCGTGGGGCATGAGTGAAGAACAACTAGCCGGATGGAGAGGCCGCCATTAAAGTTCCAGCGCGCCCGTCACCATCAAGCCGCCGATGACCACGCCCAAGGCGATGCGGTACCAACCAAATCCAGCAAGCCCACGCCTCTGGAGATAAGAGACCAACCACTTCACGGCGAGTGCGGCGGAGATCGTTGCCGCAACGACCCCTACGGCCAAAGAAAGCGCGCCATAACTGTCCCACATCAATTTGGCGCCACCGAACCAGATATCGTAATCGGCATCCAAGCCAGGGACTTTCCAAATCGCTTTTTTCACGGTCGCCGCAGTCAAGGTGACAACTCCTAACAGGAATGAATACTCGATCGCGGCTTTGAGCGAAAGCCCGACCAGCAGGCCGCCCACAATGGTCATCAAACTGCGACTCGTTCCCGGCCACATGGCGACGCATTGGAGCAAGCCGATGATCAACGCCATCTTCCAGGTCAGACTCAGGAGATCCATGCCCTCGGCCTTTTCCGGCCGGCGCTTCGCCCACCAGGCTGCGAGAAGAATCAAAACACCTCCCACGACCCACGCCACAATCACCGGCCACATGCCAAACAACTTCGCCTCGATCCAATCGTTGAACAACAAACCGATCGCCCCTGCGGGCAGAAACCCGGCGATGATCGAAATCGCGAGTTTCAGGCCTTCCGGGTCTTTGCCGAGCACGCCGAGTATCATCTGGAGCACGCGTTTGTAATAGAGGCCGACGACCGCGAGGATGGCTCCGCCCTGAATGCAGATGGCGAAGGTGTCCGCCGCCGCCTTGTCCAATGGTGTCAGCGTGCCGATGCCCATCAGGTGCTGGGCGACGAGCAGGTGCCCGGTCGAGCTGACGGGAAGGTATTCGGTGATGCCTTCGATGATGCCGAGGATGAATGCTTGCCAGGGAGCCATGATTTCTCGGGCACTCTGTGGAGCGTGCGGCGGGCCGACAAGGCATTTGCGGTTGCTTGTCCGGTGGCGGCGGTGAATGTTCCGCGCGGGTTCACCCGCCATCATGAAGAAACGCTACCTCAGAATGGTCCGCAGGGCGTTCAGATCGCTGCGCCACCCGCGGTTGCGTCACCGCCCGTGGTGGCAGGCGGCCTCGCGG
The DNA here is from genome assembly GCA_041549835.1 of Luteolibacter sp. Taxonomy (GTDB): domain Bacteria; phylum Verrucomicrobiota; class Verrucomicrobiia; order Verrucomicrobiales; family Akkermansiaceae; genus Luteolibacter. The sequence continues at coordinate 32,881 of JBFEQB010000012.1, forward strand.
CCGGTCGCGAACCGCGCTCTTTGGATTCCCTGCCGCGACACGGTGGCCGCAGGCCTCTCGATCGGACTGTTTTTTTCGATGATCCTAATGCCGTTTCAAATGATCCCGGCCGCCTTGCTGGCGATGCGCGCCAAAGCGAATGTGCCCTTCGCCATGGCCGCCTGCTGGGTCACCAACCCCGTCACCATCGGGCCGATCCTCTGGGGTCAGTGCGCCCTTGGCCAGTGGATGCGTGACTCGCTCGGCGTGCCGATGCCGTATTTCCTCGCTCACGTTGCGTTCAAGGTGCCGGACGTCGGCTCGCTCAATGCGGCAAGTTTTATTCTCGGCATGATCAGCTCCGGCGTGGCGCTCGCGCTGCTGGCCTACCCGCTGGTGCATTTGTTTTCCGCGATCATGCCGCAGCACCTGCCGGTCCGGCGCCGGAGGGTCCGACAGGTCGATGCGGACTGACTTCAGCGCCAGCTGGAAACCAGGCCCGCGGCCATGGCCGCGAGCGCCGCCACTCCGAGCAGCCACCAATACCACTTCACGCCGAGCTTGCGGTGGGGCGCATGGCCGAACTCGTGGGCGACGAAATCCTCGTAATCAAAATCCTCGCCCGGCAAATCCAAGCCATCCGCCGCCGCATCCTGTTCCCAGGATTTTCTCGCGGGCGGGTGCCGCGGTTTTCTTTTTTTCGCGCATCCCGGACATGGTTTCCCTACGCGCACTTCGCGGGCACAAAACGGACACGAGTAGCTCAGCACTTCGGACATCGGTTTCCTGAACCGACCGAACCGCATGCCAGCCACCTCCGCAAGCGCGGAGAATCCCGCTTGGCAAAATCGCCGGTGGCGTGGAAGTTCGGCGCGAGATGGGATTGAGTCTTTCTGAATTGCGCGACGGCCTGCCGGAAGGCGGGCTGTTTGGCGGAGGCGCGTGGCGCTGGTCGCCGGAACCCTTGAAACTCAGCCGCGCGGAGGCTCGCCAGATGATGGCGCTCGGCCATCCGCTGGCGAGATTCCAGCAAGCCTGTGACACGCTCTACCGCCGCAGCGCCGCAGGGAAACTACCCGGCTGGCTGGCGGAACTGCTCGACGAGGGGAAACCGCAGTGGCTGGCGGAACTGCAACGCGAACACTCGACGGCGGAACATTTCCCGCGCGTGATCCGCCCGGACCTGATGCTCACCGAGAGCGGTTTTGCGATGACCGAGCTCGACAGCGTGCCCGGCGGGATCGGCGTGGCGGCTTGGCTTTCCAAGGTGTATTCAAACGCTGGATTCGACGTGCTCGGTGGCCCGGACGGGATGATCGAGGGTTTCAGATCGTTGCTGCCGGAGGGCGGAACGGTCCTCGTTTCGGAGGAGGCCGCGGATTACCGGCCGGAAATGGAGTGGTTGACCGGCGAACTGGGTGAGCCATGGAACGTGGTGACCGCCGAGGAATATGTGCCCGACGACCGGGCGCTCTATCGGTTTTTCGAGCTGTTTGATTGGGAATCCGTGCCATCCGCGAGACCTCTTGCCGATGGGGCTGCGAGCGGGTCGGTCCGCATCACGCCGCCCTTCAAGCCGCATCTGGAGGACAAACTCTGGCTCGCGCTGCTGTGGTCGCCCGCACTCAAGAAAATCTGGGAGCAGACACTGCGTGGCAATCACCTCAAGCGCCTCCACGAGTTGGTGCCCTTCGGCTGGGTGCTTGATCCCACGCCGTTGCCGCCCCACGCCGCGCTGCCACGGATGGACGCGCATTCATGGGAGGAAGTCGCGGGTTTCAGCCAGAAAGACCGCCAGCTGGTGCTCAAAGTCTCCGGGTTCCACGAAACCGCCTGGGGCTCGCGCGGCGTGTTCATCGGCCACGACATGCCGGGTTCCGAGTGGGCTGAGCGGCTGCAAACCGCCCTCGATCAATCGTCAGAACAACCGTGGCTGCTTCAGGAGTTCCGTGAAGGCCGCTTGGTCGAACACCCGGTGTTCCGCGACGACGGTTCGGTAGAAACGATGAGGGGCCGCGTCCGCCTGTGCCCGTATTTCTTCACCGACGATGCGGGAGCCACCACCTTCGGCGGCTGTCTGGCGACCCTTGTGCCGGCGGACAAGAAGAAGATCCATGGCATGAGCGACGGCGTGCTGGTGCCGTGCGTGGTGGGGTGACCGCTGGCGTCTCCGGTTGTGATTGGAATGCTCTCGAAGAATTGATCCATCTGCCATGAGGGGGCCGATGGCATGGGAAAGGCGCTGAAGAACCCCATGAAATGCAAGAGACACAAGCTTGAGTGTCAGCTTCCCTTGAAGTGGGAAAGGTCGAACATAGGGCATCTGGAGTTGCGGGGCGCGAAGGATGGGCGCATCATGTTTCCCGCCGCTGCGCCCAGCCGATCGCAGCCCTTGAAGGATTGTGGGAAGCTTCCTCCGGTCCCAAGTGGGGCGGACCGGCGATCAGTGAACCTTGGACGCACCCCACTCACCATGATTCGAATCCACGAAACCACCCGCACGCTCCCGTTTTTCCAGCCTCTTCCGTTGACGGATTTGCCGCTGATCTATCAACGTGAACATCTGTTTCCCTACACCAGTTATGGAGACACCACAGCCACGGCGGTTCTGCGGGAGTTCCGGATGGTGGTTCTGGAAAACGAGGCCCTGCGCATCGAGGTGGCACCGGAGCTCGGAGGGCGCGTCTACAGCTTGGTGGACAAGCGGATTGGAAAGGAAATCCTGTTCAGCAATCCGGTTGTGAAGCCGGTCCGAATCCTGCCGATCTGGGGCTTCATTTCCGGCGGCATCGAATTCAACTTCCCCATCGCGCACTCGCCGACGTCCATCTCCGAGGTCGGCTGTGCCACCGGTCGGACCGATGGCTATGGATTCATCCGTGTGGGTGAACGTGAGGCGCGAACCGGCATGGAATGGGTGGTGGAACTCGGCCTGATGGAAGATCGCCCGGTGCTTGTGCAGCGCTCGGCATTCCGAAACACGACGGCCACCGATCACCCGTGGATGTCGTGGACGATCTGCGCGGTCCCTTCAACCGAGAGCACTGAGTTCGTACATCCGGAACACCGGGTGTTGGTTCATAATGATCGGATCGACAAGCTGCCGTGGCCCGGCGAAGGCCTGAACTGGAATCGTAATTTCAACCAGATGACGGCGCTTTTCTGGGAGCCGGGCAGCGCGCCGCAATTCGGCGCTTTTCACCACGAACTCGGGCTGGGGCTGATGCATGTGGCGGACCCCGCACAACTGCCTGGGAAGAAAGTCTGGACCTACGGCGGTGGCAAACACCGTGCGTGGAGCGAGGCCACGACCGAGGGAAACCTGGCTTATGCCGAGATCGAAAGCGGGCCCTTGCTGGATCAGGCGGAAAAGCCCCGATTTCCCGCAGGGACCGAGCGGCGTTATGAGGAGTTCTGGGTTCCGGTGCATTCCCGCGATGACTGCGAACATGTCGTGACGCCGGATCTCGACCTGCCCTCGTGGCCGGAGCCCTGGCTGGGATGGCGGCACTCCGCCTGGCAGAGCGAATGGGAGTGTTTCGCCGCTGGCGACGGGCCGCTGCCCGAGTCGACCGTTCCAACCGGGATCGATGTCGAGGCGGCCTTGCGGCGGGAAGTGGAACTTGGCAACACCGACGCCTCGGAGCCGCTGGCCTTGTGGCTGGCGTTCCATGGCCGCCCGGAGGAGGCGCTGCCACTTGTGGAGCGAAGCCCCCGCCCGAGTGCGCGCTGGATCGCCGGTCTCGTCTGCTGGCATGGCTTGGGAGACCCCGGGTCGGCCGTCCAGCACTTGGAGGCCGGACCGCTGCAGGATCCGGTTGCCGTCGCCAAACTCGATGAACTTTACGAGTTGCTCGGAGATACCGGAAAACGCGTTTCGCTGCTGGAAAACCCGCCGGAACACCGGCTGATTACCGAGCGCCTAGCGAATCTGGCGCTGGCCACCGGCCACCCTGACGAAACCATTCGCCTCCTCTCGACGACTTCCTGGCCGCGCGAACACCAGCGCTACGTGAGATCCGAACTTTGGAGGAAGGCCAAGGCCGCGCTCGGAGATGCCACGGATGAAGCCCCGGATTTCCTGAATGAAGATAACCTCGCGCCATTTGGCGCGTATTGGTCCGACATATGAAACACATCCTGCCAATTCTCCTGTTAGCCGTTTGCCCGGGCGTACTCCGGGCGATCGATTATCCCGCAACCGCACCCGGAAAGACGAACCGTTCCGTCGCAGCCGACCGCGCCATTCTGGCGAACGCGGCGATTCGCGGCGAGTGGACGCTCGAAACGGGACGGATCACTTCCCTCACGCTCGATCACAAGCGAACTGGCCAGACCTTGAAGCTCAAGTCCGGCTACCTGCCGCAAGTGATCTTGGGCGGTGGTCGCATGATTGACCTTGCATCACTCCGCCCCTCGGAACCCCTACATCTGGACGGGCACTCCATCGTCACTGCCTTCAAGGACGAGGATTCAGGTCTGGCGCTGCGCTGGTCGGCGGCGCTGGATGACGACGACAACGCCATCATCCAGAACCTGCGGCTGACGGCATCGAAGGATATTGAAATCGCCGGGCTTGTGTTCATCGACGCGCCCGTGGAAGGAGCGCGGCAGGTGGGACAGGTCGCCGGGTCGGTCGTCGTTTTCGGCGACATGTTCATGGCCGTCGAGCATCCGCTGGCGAACAACACTGTGGGAGATCGTTCGCGGATCCGCTGCGCCCTGCCGCGGGGAAACACGCTGAAAGCCGGTCAATCGTGGACGCAGACCTGTGCGACCGGCGTCGTTCCGCCGGGCCAGTTGCGCCGTGGATTCCTCTACTACCTCGAGCGCCGCCGGGCTCATCCATACCGTCAGTTCCTGCATTACAACAACTGGTACGACGTCGTTTTGGCCCGTCCCGTTGAACGCGCGACCGAAGCGGAATGCCTCGAAACCATCGAACTCTACGGCCGCGAACTCGTCGATCAACGCAAAGTCAAAATGGACGCGTTTGTCTGGGACGACGGCTGGGACGATTTCGACTCGCTGTGGGGATTTCACAAGGGCTTCCCTAACGGTTTCAGGAGGCTCAAAGCCGCCGCCGGCAAATACGGTGCCGCGCAGGGGGTGTGGATGTCGCCGTGGGGCGGCTATGCCGGAGCAAAGGATCAACGCATCGCCTTCGGCAAATCCCGAGGCTACGAAACCAACGCCGGTGGCTTCTCGATGGCTGGCGAAAATTACGGCAAGGCTTTTCGCGAGGCCTGCCTGCACATGATGCGCGAGCAGGGCGTGAACTTCTTCAAGTTCGACGGCATGGGCGGCGGCAATGAAGTGACCGGTGCCACGGCCGAAGCCGCCGATGACATCGACGCGGTTCTTGACCTGACCCTCGCGCTGCGCCGGGAAAACCCCGAGGTCTTCATCAGCGCCACCGTTGGCACATGGGCCAGCCCGTTCTGGACATGGTATGCGGACTCGATCTGGCGGCAGGGCGGCGACAACGGCTTTTTCGGCAAGGGCGACACCCGCCAGCAGTGGATCACCTACCGGGACAAGTTCTGCCATGAGAGAATCGTCCAACTTGGCCCGCTTTATCCGCTCAACTCGCTGATGCTGCACGGCATCCTTGTCGGCGAACGTAGAAATCCGGCTCGCATTGTTCGCAACGAGAAGTCCGTTGCCGACGAAATCTGGACCTTCTTCGGATCCGGGACCTGCCTGCAGGAGCTCTATGTCAACCCGCGTTTGCTGACCGCTAAGATGTGGGACGAACTGGCGGCAGCCGCCAACTGGTCACGGTCTAACAGCAATATCCTGGTCGATACCCATTGGATCGGCGGCAACCCCGCGACGGCGGAGGTGTATGGATGGGCTTCGTGGCAACCGGGCAAGGGCATCCTGGTCCTCCGCAATCCATCCGAAAATCCGCAGGACTTCGGCATCACTCCACAAGCGGCCCTCGAATTGCCCGAGGGGGTTGCAGGGCCCATGACACTCAAGGCGGTCTATCCACGGGGGCGGAGGCTCCCTGCCGTGGTTTCAGACGTCGGACAAACGATCCGCCTGTCCCTCCAGCCGTTCGAGGCTATTGTGATGGAGCTTCGGCCGGCACCGAAGCGATAGACAAGCGGGTTTTCGCTTCCGAAGGCGGGCACCCCTGCCTGAAAACCACGCGGACACCATGAGCCAAATCAGGCTGGCACCGCACGGGAGTTCGTATGATTGCTAAAGCGAACCCTTTCAGTAAATCACGGTGCAGCCGTGTCGGCCGGGGGAAAGCGCGGCGGTTTTCCCGTTCGTTATTTGCGATTCGGGATCCCGGAGATGAGGGCCGCTTGCTTGTGCTGGCCCCATTGATCCGGCAAAGGCAGGGTTATGAATACTCTGGCTTGGCGATGATGTTGCCGTAGCGGTGGAGGGTTTCGCTGACCGCTTGCTCGCGGAACCAGACGGGCCACTCGAGGCGGGCGTTCCAGACCACCGGCGCGTCCGCCCAGCGCATGCCCGCGGTGATCGCCGCGGTTTTCAAATCCACCGGGCCACGCGGGCTCCGGATGAATTCAAATGATCCGGCGATGGCTTCGAAGTTCGCGAGCAGGCCGGCCGCGGATTCAATTCGGAGCCGGACCCCCAATCCGTCGAGCCAATCACGCTTCGTATCAAGGCTCAGGCAGAATGGAACCCCCATCGTGGTGGCGACCAGGACCAAACGGGCGACCTCTTCATCAGTATCCTCCGCCGACGCGCGGATCAGGTAGTTCCGGAACTTGCGGTAACGGAAAATATTCGATTCGCAACGAAGCGCGGTTGGATCGTGGGCGACGTCGAACTCATGGGTCTTCCAAAACGCGTCGCTGCCGGCGGCAGCAGTAAGAAGCGCCATGGAATCCGGCAGCCGGACTTCCAGTTTCCCGAGCATTTCCACAACCGCCGCCGATGGCATGGCGGTCATTGTCGGCGGCGATTCATTCCGCCAGATGCCGAACTGGGCGACATGGTTCGGTCCGCCTGCCTTCGCGCCGGGGCCGAAGCACGAGTGCTTCCAGCCGCCGAAGGGCTGGCGTTGCACGATGGCTCCCGTAATTGAACGGTTGATGTAGGCATTGCCCACCTCGACCTCTTCCTTCCACCGAGCGATCTCACGGTCGTCGAGCGAATGGATGCCGCCTGTGAGGCCGAACTCCGAATCGTTCTGGATTTGGATCGCATGCGAAAGGTCGTCGGCGCGGATGACGCCTAGCACCGGGCCGAAACACTCGGTGTGGCGGAACCAGCTTGCGCCAGTGACGCCGAGCTTGATTCCCGGCGACCAGAGGCAGGGATTACCATCGATCATTCGCGGCTCCAGCAGCCATTCCTCGCCGGGATCGAGCGTGGTGAGAGCACGGCGCAGCGCTTCGCCCGGCTCGGTCATGATCGGCGTGGCGGTGGCGTCGAATTTCCATGACGGACCGACGACCAAGGAGGCCGCTGCATCGCGGAGCTGCCCTCGGAATCCGGGGTGATCGTAAACCTCGGCCTCGACGATCGCCAGCGAGGCGGCCGAACATTTCTGGCCGGAGTGACCGAACGCACTCTTGACGAGATCCTTGACCGCCTGATCGGGATCGGCAGCGGCGGTGATGACCAGCGAGTTCTTCCCGCTGGTCTCACCGAAGAGGTGCAGCGACGGCTTCCAGTCAAGGAACATCCGGGCGGTCTCGAAGGACCCGGTCAGAACCACCGCGCCGATGCGCTCGTCGGTCACCAGCGAGCGGCCGATTTCATTGTCCGGGCATGGGACGAACTGAAGCACGTCACGGGGAATCCCGGCCCGCCAGATCACCTGCGCGAGGAGCCAGGCGGTGAGGATGGATTCCGGCGCGGGCTTGAGGATGACGGTGTTTCCGGCGACCAGCGCGGCGAGGACTCCGCCGCAGGGAATGGCGTATGGGAAATTCCACGGCGGGGTGATCAGCACGGTGCCGAACGGCTCCAAACGCGCGCCGTCGGACTGGATCGGGCGGGCATAGTAGTTGGCGAAATCAATGGCTTCGGAAATTTCCGCATCGGCCTCGGCGACGGCCTTGCCGGAGTCCAGCACCATGGTGGCGATCGCCTCGCCGCGGTCGCCCGCGATCTCGGCGGCAACCCGGCGGAGGAGTTCGGCACGGTTTTTAAATCCCAGCGCCTGCCAATCCGCACGGGCGGCGACGGCGGCCTGCAGGGCTCGCTCGATCTGCGCGGGTCCGGCGAGCGCGTGGCGGTCGGTTGCGATCCCCGGACGCGACGGGTCATGGCCGACCGCTTCGGTTTCACCGGCTTCCTCACGACCGGCGATGACCAGCGGAACGACGGCGGTTTCACGTTCGCGCATGGCCTCCACCTTGGCGCGAATCCAGCGGGTGTTGTGGATCAACGACCAGTCGGTGTCCGCCGCATTGTGGAACGGGCCGTCCGGCGGACCGGGGTGGTTTTGCTCGTTCGCACGGTCCTGAATGCGATTTGGCCCGGCCACCACCTCGTCCTTGCGGGCGCAGGCGCGGAGGAAGCTGTCCTTCTGCTTTTCCCAGGCGGGACTTCCTTCGGATAGATGGAAGAGGTCGTGGAGGAAATTTCCCTCGGTGGTGTTTTCGTCGAGGCGCCTGACAAGATAGGCGATGGCGTTGTGGAAATCGTCGTGGAGCACGACGGGCGCATAGAGCAGCAGGTCGCCGGCGGCCTCATGGACGGCGCGGGCCTGGTGGTTGGCCATGCCTTCGAGCATCTCGAACTCGACCCTGTCAGCGACGCCCTCGCGGGTGCGCAGCAGCAGCGCGTAGGCGACGTCGAACAAGTTGTGACTGGCGACACCGATTCTAACAGCCGCAGCGTTTTCCTTGCGGCAGCCTTCGTGCAGCATGCGTTTGAAATTGGCATCCACCTCTTCTTTCGAGCCGTAGGTCGCGATCGGCCAGTCGTGCAGCTCGGCATCCACGGACTCCATGGCGAGGTTGGCGCCCTTGACGATGCGGATCTTGATGCCGGCGCCGCCGCGGGCGATGCGTTCGCGCGCCCAGGCGTTTAGCTCGCGCTGCACCGGCCATGAATCGGGAAGATAGGCCTGGAGAACGATGCCAGCCTCGAGTTGGAGGAACTCCGGCTCGTCGAGCACTTGCCGGAACGCGTCGCAAGTGAGCCGGAGGTCGCGGAATTCCTCCATGTCGAGGTTCAGGAACTTCGGCTTGCTGTTGGCGGGATTGGCGATGGCCACCCGGTAGAGCCGCCGCAGGCAGGCGGTGATCCGCTCCAACGTTTCATCATACCCGACGAGGTGGATCTGGCTGAAAACGGCCGAAATTTTCACCGACAGGTAATCGCAGTCCGGGCTGGCGAAGCGGGCCATCACTGCGACGATGCGCTTTTCCGCCTCGGCCTCGCCGAGGATCGCCTCGCCGAGCTGGTTGAGATTCATGCGCATGCCAGCCTTGCGGCGCTTTTCCAGCAGCGGCTTGAGTTTGTTATCTTCGGCCGGGAGAATGACGGTCGAGCTTTGGCGGCGCATTGCCTCGGTGATGGCGGGCATCACGATGTCCGGCAGGAGTTGTGAAGCGGTGGAACCCACCTGCATCGCAACGCGCTCAGGCAGCGAGAGGTATTCCGGGACGCCGTAGCTTTCGACCAGATGGTGGAATTGCTCGGCGGAGCGTGCCAGCGAAGGCGGCCGGAACACTTGGTCGGCCATGGCGAGCGTGAAGGCCTTGCCCGACGGGTCATCCATCATCCGGGCGAGCTGGGCTGCTTGGCGTTTCTCGGCCCGGTGCTCGCGGCGCTTGCTGACAGCAAGAAGCTCGGCTGCAAGGATCACCGCTTGGGCTGCAAGTTGGGCGTCGTTTTTCGGCTCGAGGATGATTTTGGAAATCGCTTCGTTGATGTGCGCTTGATTCACGCCTCTACTATCGCACAGGTGTCTTGACCGATCCCGCGAGTTTGCGCGTTGGTTTCGGCACAAATCAGGGAAAACCAACGATGTCAGCCGATAAAGAATTTTTCAAACGCGTCGCGTCGCCGCAATTTTGCGAGCGGCTTTTCGGCCAACTGCCGGACGTGGTGTTCTGCATGAAGGACGAGAAACGGCGCTATCAGGCGGCGAATGCAGCGTTTGCGGCCCGCGCCGGGCAGGACGATCCGGCGGCGCTGCATGGCAAAACCGCCGAGGATTTTTTCCCGCCGCATCTGGCCGAGGTTTATCGCGAGCAGGACGAAATGGTCCTCGCCAGCGATGGGGAAATGATCGACCGGCTCGAGCTCATCACCAATCGCAACGGCAAACTCGGCTGGTATCTGGCGACCAAAGTGCCCCTGCACGACGCCTCCGGCCGGGTGATCGGGATTGCGTCGATCTCCCGCGATCTCGGAACGCCCAATGCCGAGGGGGCTGAATTCGCGAGTGTCCAAAGGGCCGTTTCCCATATCCAGCGTCATCTTGGTGATGACCTTCACCTCGCCGATCTGGCAACCATGGCAGGCCTTTCCCAGACCCAGCTCGACCGCCGGATGCGCAAGGTTTTTCAGCTCACTACCTCGCAGTTCATCCGAAAGACCCGCATCGGCCACGCCGCGCTGCTGCTCAGGACCACCAGCGAATCGGTGGTCGGGATCGCGCTGGCGTGCGGCTACGGGGATCAGACGGCGTTCACCCGCCAGTTCCGCGCGACGGTGGGCCAGCCGCCGGCCGCCTACCGTGAACACGCCAGACGCAACCCGTGAACATGGCGATGAATGGGTTCATCGCCATAGCATTCACAACGATCTGAAACGGATCGCCCTGACCCGAAACAGCGGAACACCGTATCCGCCAAAGCCAAGCGTGATGGCCAAGCGCGGCCTCCGAAGCCTGTGCCCGCCAGCCCGCTAGCCGACTAGCCGCCTAGTCTTAAAATCATTCCATGCAGTCCGACCAGCTATTAGTCGCTGGCCGGATCCCCCCTCAAGATTGGAATCCAAATCTTTCGAAATCAGGACTCATCAGCGTATCAGGACAAAAGGAAACGGCCCGGTGTTTCCGCCGGGCCGCCTCGCTTGAAACCTGGTGAAACCAGAAAATGAAATCAGATCAATCCCGCCTTCTTGAGGGTCACGAAAGCACCGTTCTTGTTGATGGTCTTGAGGGCGCGGCAGCTCAGCTTGAGCTTCACAAACGTGCCGAGCTCCGGGACCCAGATGCGCTTGGTCTGAAGATTGGGGGAAACGGTGCGCTTCACCACTTTGGTGACGTGGCGACCGATACCACCCTTTTTCTTGGCCAAACCGGAACGGTGGACTTTGCCGCCGGAGCGGACGCGGGTTCCTCTGATACTGCAAATACGGGCCATAATAAAAATTTGTGGGGTTGCGGGGCGCGAAGAATGGCTGTGGATGCCGACCCGTCAAGGCGAATCCTGCCGGTTTCCCGAATAATTTTAAAATCGATCCCGCCGCAAACGGTTCACCCAGCGCTCCACATCCCGGAAAATCGTGTCCCTTTTTGCATCATACATCAGCAGGTGGTAGGCTTTTGGGTAGTTCCGGTAGGTCATCGGGGTGTCCTCCGGAATGCGGGCGATGAAGCCCCGGACGTCCGAGTCATTGTTGAAATAGTCCTGCCCGCCGTGCAGCACCAGCACCGGAGAATGGATCGTGGCAGCGCAATCGTTCATGGTGGTGATCAACCTCGATAACGTGCCAATCAAGCGGAGCGTGTATTCCTCTATGTGGTAGGGGTTTGTTTTCGCCTGTTCGAGGTGCTGGGACTTCTGGGTCATCTGCACGTCCTGCCCGCCCGAGAGCGTTGCGAGAGAAACCCGCGCCAGCGGTAGGGTGGTCGCGGCGATTTGCAAGAGTCCGGGCGTCCACGCCGGGATGTCATCCCTGAACCGGACGATCGGCGACGAAAGCACCAAGCCGTCACACGGAGGATCTCCCTGCGGCGATTTGCTCCACGCGTGGGCCGCGATCAGGCCCCCCATGCTCTCGCCGAACCAAACCACTTTGGCATCCGGATGGCGTTCGCGCACCAGCTGGGTGAAGGCGAACAAATCGTGATACCACTCCTCCGGCCTTCCAATATCGCCGCGGCGCTGTTGGATCGGATCACTCCCCTGTCCCCGCACCTCGTAGGCGTAAAGACCGGTCTCCGGCTGGTGCTCAAGCAGGTGGTTGCCGAGATTGGTGTAATCCATCGACGCCCCGCAGAATCCGTGAATGCCGATCAACACGACGTCCGGTTCTGCTTCCTCGGAAAGCCACTTTCGGTAACCAAAAGTCTCGCCCTTCGCCCCGGCCGCCTTCGGATAAAACACCGTCATGGTTTGCGGCGCACACGCATCCACCAGCACCAGCGGCGCGCAGGCGGCCAGCGTCAGAAGCTTTCCGATGAAACGGCCTCTCATTACGAAACCCTCGCAAATTCCCGCAAAAGCGCAATCCCGTAACCGCATCGACCCTCGCCTTCCAAATGACCGGATTTGCAGCCCTCCTTCTTGCGCCAACGAAAATGACCCCGAAGGGATCAAGTCGTTGCGTCAGGATTCATGACGCCCGGCGTCTGGTTGTTTGGTGGCCGATTGGTGGTGATTTGGTGCGGGCGGGAAATCAAATTTCGGACGGCGCCGGCGGCCGCTGACACTCACGCCACAGGCAATAAAGCACCGGGACCACGAACATGGTCATCAGTTCGAGCATCATCCCGCCGAAGATCGGGACCGCCATCGGCGCCATCAGGTCGGAACCGCGGCCCGTCGAGGTCAGCACAGGAAGCAAGGCCAGCAAGGTGGTCGCGGTGGTCATCAGACAGGGCCGCACCCGCCTCATACCCGCATCCACCACCGCCTCGCGGATCGCGGAAATCCCGCTGGGCTTCAGTTCCTCGAAACGCTGGCGGAGGTAGGTGGACATCACCACGCCATCGTCCGTGGCGATCCCGAACAGGGCGAGAAATCCGACCCACACGGCGGTCGAGAGATTGATGGGCGAGACTTGGAAAAGCTGCCGCAGATTGTGGCCGAAAATCTCGAAATCCAGGAAACCCGGCCGGCCATAGAGCCACAGCAGCAGGAAGCCGCCCGACCACGCCACCGCCACTCCCGAGAACACGATCACAGTGGTCATCACTGAACGGTTGTCCATGTAGAGCAACAGGAAAATCGCACCAAGGCACAGCGGCACCATCACGAACAAGGTCCGGTTGAACTCCTGCGCCGCCTGATAGTTCCCCGCGAACTGATAGAGGATGCCGGGAGTCCGGATGAGGTCCCCCTCCCTCTCCATTTTCCCGAGGAAATCCCGCGTCGCCTCGACCACGTCCACCTCCGCGAATCCCGGCTGGGTGCCGAAGGTGACATAGCCGGTCAGGAAGGTGTCCTCCGCCTTGATCATCTGCGGCCCGCGCAGATAGCGGATCTCCGCGAGCTGGGAAAGCGGCACCTGGGCGCCTTCCTTGCTGGTGACGAGAATGCGCTCGAGCGAGTCCTGGGAATCACGCAATTCCCGGCCGTAGCGGACCTGCACCGCGAATCGCTCGCGGCCCTCGACGGTGGTGGTGACGATGCGGCCGCCGATGGCGGTTTGGATCGTTTCGTGGATGTCGGCGATGTTCAGGCCATAGCGCGAGGCGGCATCGCGATCGGGAACAATTTCGAGGTAGGGTTTTCCGACGATGCGGTCGGCATTGACGGTTTCCGGGGCCAGCCCCGGCACTTCGCCGCGGCGCAGCAGGCTTTCGATTTCCAAGCCGAAGCGCTCGATCGCCTCCAGCGACGGACCTTTGATTTTGATCCCCATCGGCGCCCGCATGCCAGTGCGCAGCATCACCAGGCGGGTCTCGATCGGTTGCAGCTTCGGCGCTCCCGTCACGCCAGGCAGCCGCGTGCTTTCCTCGATCTTCCGCCAGATATCATCGGGATTGCGAATCTCCGGCCGCCACTGGCGGAACGGCTTGCCGTGGCGGTCTTCGATCAGGTGCCCGGAAGGATCATACACAAACTGCCCGTCCGGTTCCGTGCGGAATCGCAGCACTCGGCCCTTGGCGTCGGTTTTGAACTCGGGCAGGTAATTGACCACCGTCTCGATCATTGAGATCGGCGCCGGATCGAGCGGAGACTCGACGCGTCCGATTTTTCCGACCACCCGCTCGACTTCCGGGATCGATGCGATCGCCGAGTCGAGCTGGCGCAGGGCCTCCATCGCCTCGTCGATGGAGGCGTGCGGGCTCACGGTCGGCATGAAGAGAAAGGAGCCCTCATCGAGTGCCGGTCGGAACTCGCGCCCGAGGCCCGGGAATTTCGCGGCGGCGTCCTGCCACAGCCGGGTCTCGCGCACGCCTTCACCCGTCAGTTGCGGGATGAAGCGAAAGACTTTGGGAAACCCGAGCCAGATCGAAAACGCAAGCGCGAGCAGGGTCACTGGTGTCGCGAGGAACAGCGCCTTGTGAGCGAGGCACCAGCGAAGCACGCTGGGGTAAGTGAGTTCAAAAACCCGGAATCCCAACAAAAGAAGGCCGATCGCCAGAACCACGAAGATCAGATTTTGCAAGGTGTCGCGGTCCAGCCCGAGCGGCATCCAGTCGAGTGTCAGCAACACCACCACGGCCAGCGCCGCCGCGATGTTGAACCCCACCACGATGCCGCGCCGCAGACGGCCCCGCATTTGCGGTGCGAGTAAAACCCCCACCGCCAGCAACATCAACGTGGCCGCCAGCGGTGTGGAAAACGCCAGCGCCAGCACGCCGGCCGCGACCAACAGCGCGCTGCATAAACTGCGCCGCTCCTTCAGCCACTGTGGCAGCGTGCCGAAGAGCAGGTGCGCGACCGGCGGAATGATGGTTAGAGCCACGACGATCGAGGCGATCAGCGCGAAGGACTTGGTGAACGCCAGCGGCCGGAACAGTCGCCCGGCCTCTCCGGTCATCGCAAACACCGGCAGGAAACTCACCACCGTGGTGAGCACCGAAGTGGTGACCGCAGATGAAACCTCGGTCACCGCGCGATAGATCACGGCTGATTTGGATTCATCCGGCGGTGCCTCATCCAGATGTTTGAGGATGTTTTCCGTGAGGACGATTCCCACATCGACCACCGTGCCGATCGCGATCGCGATGCCGGAAAGCGCGACGACGTTGGCGTCCACGCCGGCCAGTTTCATGGCGATGAAGGTGGTCATCACCGCCAGCGGCAGCATGGTGGAAATCAACAGGCTGGTGCGCAGGTGCATCACCATCACGATCACCACGATGATAGTGACGAGCACTTGCTGATAGAGCGCGTCGTCAAGCGTGTTGAGTGTCTCGCCGATCAGTTTCGAGCGATCGTAAAACGGAACGATCGTGACCTTTGAGGTGGTCATCCAGTCCGGCCAATCCGTCCGCGGCGTGCTCCGGGCGAAGGCCAGCCATGATTCGCCGTCGATCGTGCCGTCCGCTCCGAACGCGGGGAAAACATGATGTTTCCTGGCAAAGTCCTCGACCGCATCGCGCTTGATCTTGGTCCAATCGACCACCGCCCGCAATGGCAGCGACGCATCGAGTTCGATGATTTTCTGCTTGGTGTGCTGGATGGTTTCCAGCGGGTTCGCGCCGTAACGGGCCACTACCACGCCGCCCGCGGCATCCGCGCCGTTGACGTCGAGCGCGCCGCGCCGCATGGCCGGCCCGAGCGTGACGCTGGCGACCTTGTCGACGGTGATCGGCGTGTTTCCGCGCACCGCAACCACGGCTTTCAACAAGTCGTCCGTGCTGTGGATGTAGCCGGTGCCGCGGAGGAAATACTCGACGCCGTTGACGGCCAGGTTCCGCGCGCCGATTTCCTGGTTGGACTTGCGCACCGCGTCCACCACTTGCGCCAGCGTCACCCCGTGGGCGCGCAGCGCGTCGGGATCCACATCCACCTGATATTGCCTCTGATAGCCGCCGACAGACGCCACCTCGGCGACGCCCTTGGCGGCGAGCAGCGCGTAGCGGACCTGCCAGTCCTGGATCGCCCGGAGTTCGTCAAGATCCCAGCCCCCAACCGGATTGCCATCCGGATCACGGCCTTCCAGCACATACCAGAACACCTGACCGAGTCCCGTGGCATCCGGCCCGAGGGTGGGCGCCACGCTTTCCGGCAGCAGGTTCGCCGGCAGCGAGTTGAGTTTTTCAAGCACCCTGCTGCGACTCCAGTAAAAATCCACATCCTCTTCGAAGATCAGGTAAACATATGAACTTCCGAAAAGTGAGTAGGAGCGCACCTCCTTCACACCGGGCACACCGAGCAACGCGACGGTGAGCGGGTAGGTGATCTGGTCCTCGATGTCCTGTGGCGATCGGCCCGGCCAATCGGTGAACACGATTTGCTGGTTGTCACCGAGGTCGGGAATGGCGTCCACCGCCACCGGATCACGCGGGTATTCGCCGGTGTCCCAGTCGAACGGCGCGACCCTCACTCCCCAGCCGATGAAAAAGGTGAGCAACAACAACACCACCAGCTTTTGGTGGAGACAGAAATGGATGAGCTTTTTCATCTGGAAATAAATCTGCTAGAGATATCAGTGGTTGTGCATGGGCGCCTCTTCGGCCGGCGCGGTCTGCTCCACGGACAGCGTGTCGGTCACATCGCCGCAGGTGAGCATGGCGTCACCGTAGTAAGGATTGAGGACGCTTGGTGCGGCGGAAAGCCAGTCCGCGCCCTTGCCGCCGAGGGCCATCGGGCAATGGACGACATAGGCATTTCCAACTTGGTCGACGCCATGCTCCCGAATGAGCGCGATGAGTTGATCGCTGAGCGGCTGGAACGCGGCGCGCCGGGATTTAATGTCCGCCGCGGCTTCAAGGGCCCGCGCCTTTTCGATCAGGCTCCCGACCTCCGGCGGGCGGCTGGCTTCAAACGTGGTGACGAGGTTTGCAGAGGCCTTGCGGGCGGCAGCGTCGTCATCATCGGCCAAGGCCTTGGCGACGGTTAGATAGCCGGCGAGCGCCGTCCGCAGAGCGCCGGCGATGGCGGGATCCCCGGCTGGCGGAGCGTGTGGCTCGGACGGCAGGCCGAGGAAACGCCCGGCGTCCGCGATGGCCCGGCTCACCCGCCTGGCGGCCGCCTGCGGTTGGCCCCCGATCGTCCGGGATGCCAATTCAAACTCATTGAGAAGCCGCCGCGAAAACTCGGTCCACAGATTGAGTTCGTCCGGCTGAAGGCTGGAAACATCAATGCCGCGGATCTGTTCCGCGAGACCATCTAGGCGCTCTTTCGTCGGTGATTGCATGAAACGGTAAAGCGCCCGGGGAACCGGCGACCACTGGCCGGCGAGGGTTTCCGGCGCGGAGTGCGCCGGCTTTTCACTCAGGCTGGCGTTGGGGTTCATCATCGAGGGCTTGGCGCGGATCTGGAGTTCGGAATCGAGCTTGAAGGCCCCGCGGGTGACCACGAGTTCGCCCTCGCTGAGGCCGGAATGGACGACGAAACGCGCGCCAACGCGCGGGCCGAGCACGATTTCCCGGCCCTCAAACGAGGGCTCCGCCTCACCAGGGATGCGCACGTAAACCACCGCGCGTTCGCCGGTGCGAAGCACTGAGGCGGCGGGAACAAGCAATGGATCTCTGGTCTTTACGCCTTGAGGAACGAAGCCGAGCTCTTCCGCCGGGACCAGATCCATGCCGCAGATATCGCAGTGGCCGGGGCCGTCCTTGACGATCTCCGGATGCATCGGGCTGATCCACTTGCCCGCCAGCGAGGGGTCGAGCACACGCCCGTCGGACGCGGTCACCGACCGGGCGGTGGCTTCCACAAACATGCCCGGTTTGAGGACGAGGTTGGGGTTTTCCACATTCACCCGGACGCGGGCGACCCGCATCATCGGATCGATTTCCGGATCGATGAACGAGATGCGGCCATGGAAGCGGCGGCCGGGCACGGCTTCGACCTGAAACTCGACGTCCTGGGCGTAGCGCAGCCATTGGAGGTCGCTTTCATAGGCCTCAAGCCGCAGCCAGACGGATGATAGATCCGCGACTTTGAACAGCGGATCGCCGGTTTTCACATACTGCCCCTCGGAGGTGAACTTGGCGGTGACGATCCCGGCCTGCGGCGCGTAGAGCGTCAGGCGGTCTTCGGGTTGGTCCGATTGCTCGATGCGCTGGATCTGCTCCTCGCTGAACTGAAGGAGCCGGAGTTTTTCGCGGGCGGCCTCGAACAGGCGGCGGCGGGTTTCCCTGACTGCCGGCGAGGTCCCGGCGGGCAGTGAGTCGAGCGCCCGCCGACCTTCTATCAACTCCCGCTGGGCGACTAACAGGTCTGGCGAATAAATCTCGGCGAGGTGGTCACCCTTGCGCACGAGGGCACCGGTAAAATCGACGAACAAACGGTCGAGCCGGCCTCCGACACGCGAGGTGATGGTGGTGATACGACGTTCGTCGTAGGCGATGCGGCCGAACAGGCGGACATCCGTTTCGGCCGGGGCGCGGACCACCGGAGCGACCCGCAGGTCGAGCAATGCCGCGGCTTCCGGGGAGACGCTCAACTCGCGCAAGCCGCCCTCGGTGCCACCGACCAGCGGAATGAGGTCCATGTTGCAGATCGGGCAAATCCCGGGGCCCGGCTGGCGGATCTGCGGGTGCATCGAGCAGGTCCAGATCTGGCTGGATTCGGCTGATTCCGCATGGTCATGGGGCGCGGCGGGAGGCAGGCCCAACCACCAGCCGGCGAGAAAAAGCGCGAGCGGCAGCAGCAGGGTCAGGAGTTTCCGCGGTGACTGGCACAGGCGAGGGAGAAAGGCGGGCATTTTCATGACGGATGATTAGAGGGAAGGTTGTTAGTCCAAGGCGGCTGCGGCGCGCAGGGTGGCGGTGGCCTTGCCGAGTTGGGTGCGGTTGCGGGCGAGTTGCAGGCGGTAGGCGAGCAGGCCGCGCCAGCTTCCCACCAGGTCGGTGAAGCTGCTGGTGCCAGCGGTGTAGCCAGTGAGTGTGACGTCGTAGGCTTGGCGCGCGTCCGGGATGAGCCGGGTCTCGAACAGCGCGCCCACCTCGCGCGCGGTCTGGGCCCGGAACCAGGCGTCCTCGACGCGGTAACGCAGATCGGAGCGGGTGGCGGCAAGCATGGCTTCGGTTTCGGCGATGCCTGCCTTTGCTTCGCGGAGCATCGCTTTGCGGGGCTCCTGCCACAGCGGGATGTTGACGCCGATGGTGGCATACACCTGGTCCCTGCCGTTCGCGACGGGCGACAAGCCGGACGACGAAACGGAAGCCCCTGTGATTCCGGCGGTGAGGTCGGGATACTTCTCGAGCTCGGCGCGTTTCAGGCGATGGCGGAAGGCGTTCGCACGCTGCTCGGCGGCGGCGACTTCCGGGTGGCGGTCCTGAGCGCGGGCGAGCAGGGAATTCAGCGACCCGGGCGACGGAATCGTCACGTGACGGGCGGCAGGCAAGGGGGCGCCGGCGGGCCGGTTGAGCAGTGAGTTGAGCCGGGCGCGGGCGGTCTTTCCGAGCTGGGAGGCCTCGGCGAGATCGCGGTCGATCATCGTCAGTTCATTGGAGATCCGTAGTTGATCGGCCTGGGTGGCCTGGCTGGCGGATACCCGGGAGTCCACCGCGTCACCCGCCGCTTCGAGAAGCGAGCGGCTCTCGCGGGTCAGGCTGACGGTTTGCTCTGCCAGATAGAGATCCCACCACGAGGCGTGGACTTGCTCGGTGAGCTTGAGTTCCAGCGCCCGGACCTCGGCGAGCGCCGCCGTCGCCTCGCTATCGGCGGCGGCGGCGGCTTCCCGGCGTTTTCCGGGAAACGGGAATTTTTGTTTCACGCCCGCCATCGCATCGGTGCGCCCGGCGGCGGTTTCCGCCATCGAGCCGACGGCGACTTCGGCCATGGGATCCGGCAGGGATTTTTCCTGCGCCACTTTTGCGGCGAACCGCTCCGCGCGGTGGCGGGCGGCGGCGATCGATGGATGGTGGAGGATTGCCAGCCACGCCAAGTTCTCCGGCCCGGCGGAGCCCGGCACCGCGTAATCGGTGGCAGCCGATGGCGGCGGCACGCTTAAAGCCGGGGCCAGGGAATCGACGACCGAGTCCGGCATGCTGCAGGAAACCGGCAACCATAACACAAACAGTGAAGCCGCATACAACAGGGAAGGAGAGTTATCGGGGCTTTTCATGATCGGAGTGGATGAGCTCACTCGCCGGGGACGGCATCAAGCGCGGCAAGGTATTTCGCCGGGTTTTTGTTAAACTTCGGAATGCAACTATCGCAGCAGAATTTAATTTCCTGTCCTTCGTGGACAATCACCACCGGATCGCCCATGCTGCCGATTTTTTCACCGGAAACGAGGCAGGTATCGAGCGGATAGGGAATTGCGGTTTGGGTCTGGGTGGTAGATGGGGCTTCGCTGGGGGTTTCCTGCTTGGTGCAGGAAATCGAAAGCAGGGCAATGGATGTCAATGTCATGATGGTTTTCATAGGAGTTGATTCGGTTATTGTTGAGAGTTCGTCGTGTGGAAATTTGGGCACGGGAGAGCGCGAGTGGTGCGTGCGGAAACCCATCCAACATGCGCTAAGGTCATCGCGCCGGAGATGAGGGGGCACAGTACGCCAGGGAAGGCGGTCGCTCAAATGACAAAACTGCAATATGCCACCGACAAACGGACGCCGGTGTAGCCAGTGATAGAACCCGCACCCGGCAGGCTCGCGATTATGGCGGCTTGGTCGAGTTCCCAGGAAAACTCCAAGGAGACTCTCGTCTCGCTGGGTTTCATCTCCGGAATCTTCAGCGTCCGACCGGCATCGAATGGAGCGGAAGCCGGCTTTTGATCCGGGTTCTCGTTATCCGCGCAGTGGCAGGACTTGCCTCCCATGCAGCACTCGCAGGATTCCTGCTCCATCTGGCACGGGCTGGTGAGAACGGCGCCGGGCAAGACCTGCACGAGCTGGAAGACCAGCCCGAGGATCAGAGTGATTGCCAGTTTCGCTGTCATGCCTGAGAGAGAGAGTAATTCCGGACGCGGAGTGTTCCAGTTGAATTTTCAACGCAACTCTAGTTTCAGGAATTGAAACAATGGGCAATCTCCCCCGAATGGCCACGCATCGTCTGTCATTTTTCCGGCTTCGGCTCTCATTCCACAACCTTTCCATGGCGGCGCAAAAAAAATCCGCCTGCGGCCGGTTGCCGCAGGCGGATTTAGAAATCAGTGGCGAGGCCGGCTCAGAGCGCGCGCAGGGCGGCTTTGACGGCGTCGAAGTCAGGAAGATCCTTCGGGCTTTCCTTTACTTCGGCGTATTGCACGACGCCGGCCTTGTCGATGACGAAGGCGGAGCGCTTGGCGACGCCGCCCATGATGAGGTTCACGGCCGGAAGGAACTGGTCGTAGGCGACTCCATAAGCCTTGGCGACTTCGTGTTCGTAGTCGCTGAGCAGCGGGATGGTGATGCCTTCCTTTTCGGCCCAAGCGGCTTGCGCGAAGGGATTGTCGCCGGAAATCCCGAGGACCTTGGCATCAAGCGCTTCGAAGTCCTTGATGCCAGCGGAAATATCGCAGAACTCGGTGGTGCAGACGCCGGTGAAGGCCATCGGCACGAAGAGCAGCAGGATGTTGGATTTTCCGATGAGCTCACTCAGCTTGACGAGCTGCGGGCCTTCGGCGGTTTTGGTGACGAGGGTGAAATCTGGGGCTTGGTCGCCGACTTTGATGGACATGGTGTTTGGGGGTTGTGGTGGTGAGGCCGGGACCTTAGAACAAGCCACCCCGTTATGTCATATGAATTTTCCGAATTTGGCCGTCACCTCGGATGCGGCAGTGGAATCGAGGAGTTGATGGATGATCTCGGCCATGCGCTGGCCGGCGGCGGAGCGGAGATCAAAATGCTCGGCGGCGGCCAACCGGCGCGGATTCCCGAAATGAACGCTGTCTGGCGCAGGCGACTCGATGAACTGGCGCAGGAGGCTGGCGGAATCGACCGCGCGATGACCTCTTATGACCCGCCGCAGGGGAACCCGCGCTTCCTGGAAGCGGTCGCCGGGCTGTTCCGGGAGAGTTTCGGCTGGGAAATCACTGCCGAAAACATCGCGATCACTCCCGGCGGCCAGACGGCGTTTTTCTTCCTGTTCAATCTGTTGGCCGGACGGATGTCGGAGGGGGCGCGGAAGAAAATCCTGCTGCCGCTGGTGCCGGAATACATCGGCTACGCGGATCAAGGGATCGATGGCAGCGTGTTCCGCGCGGTGCCCCCCATGATCGAGGAAACGGGGCCGCACGAATACAAATACCGCGTGGATTTCGAGAAACTTGAAGTCTCGCCGGACATCGCGGCGATTTGCGCCTCACGGCCGACCAATCCGACCGGTAATGTGCTCACCGACGAGGAAACCGCCCGGCTTTCCGCGCTCGCGAAGGCCCACAACATCCCGCTGATCCTCGACAACGCCTACGGTGCGCCGTTTCCCGGGATCATCTTCACCGATGCCAAGCCGTTCTGGGAGCCACACGTGGTCCTCACCTACAGCCTGTCGAAGATCGGCCTGCCGGGCACGCGCACGGGCATCGTGATCGGCCCGCCGGAAATTATCCGGGCGCTGGGATCGATGAGCGCCATCGTCGGACTTTCGAATCCCAGCACCGGCCAGCAAATCATGCTGCCGCTGGTGGAAACCGGGGAAATCCTGCGTTTGAGCCGCGAGGTGGTGCGGCCGTTTTACGAGCAGAAATGCAAGCTCGCCCGGCAGGCGGCGGTTGAAGCGTTCGGCGACGATTTCGAGTGGCGCATGCACCGTAGCGAAGGTGCGCTGTTCCTCTGGTTCTGGTTTCCCGGACTGCCGATCACTTCCAAGGAGCTCTATCAGCGACTCAAAAACCGCGGCGTGCTCGTCATCCCCGGCGAGTATTTTTTCTTCGGGCTCGACCAACCCGGTTGGGCACACCGCGACGAATGCATCCGGGTCTCCTATGCGATGGACGAGGCCGTCGTGCGTGATGGCCTGCGCGTCATTGCGGAGGAAGTTAGAGCTTGCCAATAGGCGGCGGCTTATTGCCCGCGGGCTGTCGTGAAGCGTTTCCACAGCCGGGCCGCGCCTTGATTCGCGGCACTGCGAACCGCCGCCCAGGTGGTGGATGCGGTGGCCTCGCGCTTGGAGCCGAGCCGGTGATCCACCAACGCGCTGAGGCGCTCACCGGTGACGGAATCGACAATTTCCCCTTCAAACGAGACATTGGAAACAAACGCCGCGACCGTATCCGAGCCCAACTTGCCGGACAAGGTGGCGCGCGGGCGCACGTGCACGGTGCTGGTCGGAGTGCCGGTTTCCCGACCCTCCACCACGTCGGTTAGAGCCGTGCGGACCATCAAGGTTCCGGGACCGGGAGTGTCGGTGACTTTCAAACCGGCCGCCGCCTGCGAACGCAGGGAGTCTTCAAGATAAGCGGCGAGTTGCTCCCTCACCGCAGAGCTGATGCCCGGAGCGGCAACCACCGTCGAGACCGGGTGAATGATGACGCTGTCGTATTGTTTGAAATCGGCTCCAGGTTTCACATAGGCGGAGACCGCGTCCGCAGTGCCATAGCCGGCGTCCAACTGCTTGTAGTTGCCCAGGAAACCGGAAGGCGAGCGCCCTCCCGTCGAGCAGGAGGAAACAAGCAGAGCGCTTCCGGCCATGGTGAGCGCGGCAATTCGATGGATGGATTTCATGGCATGAATGGTGGGTTGCCAAAACGGCCAGGACCATGCCTGGCACCAAGGTCCCGCTTGGCAGTAGTTTCTGCCAGCTTTCCACACCAAGGTCAAGATCGGGCCTGCTCCTGTCAGGAGGCCGGATTCAGGAGCCAATCAGCTCGATGATCCGCCGCGTCGCACCTTCGTGGCGGGCGAGGATTTGTGATGCGCGCCGCGTCATCGCCACCGCCGCTTCAGGATCGAGTGCGGTCAAGATCGCTTGGGAAAGCGAGGTCTTGTCGACGGCGCGCAAGGCGGCCTGTGACACCCCAAGGCGGCTGGCAAGCGGCTCGAAATTCTCCATGTGCGGGCCGAAGATCACCGGCTTTTCCGCAAGGATCGCCTCGGCGGGGTTCTGCCCGCCGCTGGCAAGAAAACTCTTGCCGATGATCACCACATCCGCGTGGGCCGTCCAATCACACAACTCGCCGGTGGAGTCGATGACAAACACGTCGGTTTCCGGCTTGATCGTTAGAGAGGAGGCTTCCGAACGCAGCGCCACGCTGAATCCCGCGCGTTCGATTTCCTGTTTCACCTCCGCCCGGCGTTCGGCGTGACGCGGGACGATCACTGGCAGGACGCCCGGCGCGGCCTCGCGGATGGCGCTGGCGATCCACGCGTCTTCACCGGCGTGAGTGCTCGCGGCGAGCACGACCGGGCGACCGGTTCCAAACCCATCAAGCATCTGCTGGAACTCGCGACGCTTGGCGGGGTGAAGACCGCTGCCGGGATCGAACTTGAGACTGCCTGTGTGATGGATTTTTTCCGGCGCCACGCCGAGGGCGCACCAGACTTCCATGTCATCGAATTCTTGGACGGCCACAGCATCCAGCATGAAAAACACCGGCCGCACGCACGCAGCGAACTTCCGGTAGCGCCGCGCCGACCGCGGTGACATCCGGGCGTTTACCAGCGAAACCGGGATGCCGCGTCTGCGGCAGGCAAGCAGTAAGTGCGGCCACACCTCGCCCTCGATCAGAACGATTTTCGACGGCTCGAAACGCTTCAGGTAACGACGGACCATCGAGGGAAAATCGAGCGGAACATAGGTCACGCGCAGCTCCGGGATGCCGGCGGCGGTGGCCACCGCATGGCCGGTCGCGGTGCCGGTCGCGAGCACGAAGCGGGTGGCGGGCTCGCGGGCCAGCCACTCGCGGATGAGTTTCAGGGCGAGCAGGGCTTCCCCTACGCTCACCGCATGGACGTGCACCGCACCACAGGGTTCGAACTCAAGCGGGGTGGTGTAAACCGCGGCCCGTTCCCCGAGTCGCGTGCCGAATCCGCCGCGGCGCAGCATTTTCACGATCCACCCGGGAAATGCCGCGAGAAACAGCAACGGCAGCAGCAAACGGTAAATCAGAAGTGCGGTGAACATGCGCATCGCCGACGAGGCTAGGCGGACGCGGCTCAGGCGTAAAGCGCAGGGGTGGAGAGGGCACCGCGAATTCGCACGGGGACCAATCTTCGCAACCCGTCTCAACCAGACGAGGCAGACGGCCTTGCAGGTTTCGCAGAAACGCCTTGTCTCAGCGCCTACGGTTGCGAGGCTCGGTTCGCCGACTCGCATCACGTAGCCATGGTTCGGTCAATGGTTCAGTCCCACGACGTGGACGGTCGCTTTTCCCCATCAATCGCGAAGGGTTCTTCCACCCATTCCGCAAGCACTGGGTTTTCGAACATTCACCAAAGTTAACATGGTCGCGGATTCCCGACCATTTCACGCCCTAATCTGTCCGGTTTTGCTCCGCAAACAAATCCGGTTTTGCTCCCGTGCCCACAGGAACGACGAGCGGAATTGACATTTGATACCATGTTTGATAGGCGGTCATGGCAATGCAAAAGAAAGATGCGTATCGAAAGGCGCTGGCGTGCATTCTGCTGTTAACTCCCCCGTTGCTGGCCGAGCCGGCCCGTTCGATCAAAGCGGTGAGGTGCGATGTGCCGCCGGTGATCGACGGCAAGCTGGACGATACGGAATGGAGCCGGGCTCCGGCCCTCACCGACCTCACCGCGATCCAACCGACCCCCGGCAGGCCGATGAGCGAGCGAACGGAAGCACGTGTTCTGTTCGATCAGAAGGCTTTGTATCTCGGAATCCGCTGCTTCGACAGCAACCCAGCCGGCATCAGCGCGCGCGGCCGCGAGCGCGACGGGACTGTCACGTCCGGCGATTATGTCTCGTTTTTCTTCGACACTTTTTCAGACCATCGGAACGGTTATGTGTTTGCGGTGAGTCCCGATGAGGGTCGCGATGATGCCCTGGTCAGCAATCATTTCAACAAGGACTCCGATTGGGATGGCATTTGGAGAGTGCGTTGCACGGCGGATGCCGAGGGGTGGACGGCGGAAGTCGCCATTCCGTTCAAGAGTCTCAGTTATGATTCGCAATGCAATTCCTGGGGCTTCAATTTTTCACGCAGCATCGCCCGGAAGGGTGAGTTGGGTATGTGGAACGACTCGCGTCCCGAATCAAAGGTTTACTATGCGGGTAACGCCGGTTCGCTGACGGGTCTGGACAATCTTCCAAAGCACCTTGGGTTTGAGTTTTCGCCATATATGCTGGGGCGTTACCGGAATCATGATGGCGGGGAAAAAGGCTTCTCGGGCGATGTCGGTTTCGACGTGCGCTGGCGGATTGGCAGCGGGCTCAACGCCACCGTCAGTGTCAACACCGACTTCGCGGAAACCGAGGTCGACCAGCGGAAGCTCAACTTCACCCGGTTTCCGTTGTTTTTCCCGGAGAAGCGGCGGTTCTTCAAAGAGGATTCCGGGATCTATCAGTTTGCCGATTTGAACGAGAGCCTGTTGATTCCGTATTACTCGCGGAGAATCGGCTTGTCGGACTCGGGCGAGCCGGTGGCCATCCTTGGCGCGGGCAAGCTTTCCGGACGAGCCGGTGGCTATGAACTCGGTGCGACCGCCGCGCTTTTGGACGAGGCCTTTGGAGTGGATTCCAAGCCGGTGTTCGCGGGGCGCTTGTCACGACAGGTGTTCGGAGACTCCACGATTGGAGCGATCGCCACGGTCGGGGACCCGAATTCCAATGGGGACAACTATTTGTTAGGAGTCGATTTCCGTTACCAGAACACCGAGTGGATGCAGAATGAAACGCTGGTCACGAATGTGTTTTTCCTCGGCACGGGGACGAACCCGGTGGATGACGCGGACTTTTCAGGACATGCCTTCGGCTTCGGACTCGCATGCCCGGGTGACCGCATCGAACTTGAGTTGAAGGCGGCCGAAGTCAGCCGGGGTTTCGATCCGGCCCTCGGTTATATCAAGCGCAAGGATATCCGCTATCTTTCTGGAAAGTGCGGCTATCGAATCCGGCCAGAAAAACCGACATGGTGGCAGTCTTACAGCGTGAGTTACGGGTCCAAGGTCTATACGGATTTGGACAACAATCTGCAAACGTTGACCCATAGTGTCTATCCGCTGATCCTGCAGTTTCCGAACAATGACGAACTGAGTTTCGGAATCGTCGAGGTGACGGACAAGCCCGATTACGATTGGTCGCTTGCTGGTGATATTACGGTGCCGGCCGGGGACTATGACATGCTCACCTATTACTTGTCCCTGAAGCTGGGGGGAAGCCGCACATTTGGAGGTGATGTCGGCACCAGCTGGGGGGATTTCTACGGTGGCGACTGGTATTCAGCTCATACGAACCTTTGGTGGATCCCAATGAGTTTGATTTCCTGCGGACTAAGCTACGATTACGAGCATTTCGACATGCCCGGCGGCCTGCTGGACAGCCAGACCGTCAGTCTTTGGCTCAACCTTCGGTTCACCCCCCGAGTCCGGTGGGCGAATCTGATCCAGTATGACACGGTTTCCGAGAGCATCGGATTGAATTCCCGTTTTTCGTGGGAATACCGCGAAGGGCACCGGCTCGACCTCGTGCTCAGCCAGCTTTATCAGGACGGAACTCCCACGTATGAACTCGTCGACTCCGAATTGGTGGCGAAGGTCATCATGCAACTGCGGTTCTGATTGCCTGATGGAGCGGGGCCATGGGGAATGCCGCAATTCCGACGTACGCGGAATCACTATCAATGGCTACGTGAATTAGCGATTTCAGACGGGCGTTGATCAACTACTCCGATGTGAAGATTTCTGAAGAGTAGGAGAAGTTATCGTTTTGATTTGACGTAATGGCTTCCGGGGGCTTTTACTTCTATCTCTGAATGCCAAGTTTGTAGCAGTGAAAAATAGGTGACAATCTCGGCGGGACATCTTCTTTCCTAGGTGTCCCCCCGTCCCCCCGTCCCCCC
>JBFEQB010000013.1:0-60041 GCA_041549835.1 Luteolibacter sp.
CGGCACCACGGCAAATTCCGGGAAAGCCGGGTCTCACCGGGTCAATCCTCCAAAGGCTTCACCTTCAGCTCCGGTTTCACGTTGCGGTGGATCCACACACTCTGGACGAGTCCGAGCAGCATCATGCAGATCACCACGAAAGTCCCCGAGTAGCTCACCAGCGGCAGCGGAATTCCGGTGATCGGCATCAGCAGCACACACATCCCGATACTCTCGAAAACGTGGGCGAAAAACAGCGCCACCACCAGACTGACCAGCAAACGTCCACACACATCACGACTGTAAAACGCGATGAACAGGCCCTGGATCAGCAGCAACGCGAAGGCCGTGAGCAAGAGCAGGCTGCCGCGGAAACCGAGTTCCTCCGCGATGACCGCGAAAATGTAATCGTTGTGCGCGGTGTCTTTCGGAATGAACGCCTTCGCATGCAGGGAGCCTTCCTCGGCGGAGGCTTTCCACCCCAACCCCTTCCATCCGGCTTTGCCCACCGCCATCGAGATGTTGTGCGGCGCGTATCCTTCGTTGGAGATATCCACCTCCCGGCCCTGCATCATGCGCAGCCAGGTATCGATCCGCTGGGGCCCCCGTTCGGACACCAACGGGAGCGCCACGAAATACAGCAACGGAAGCATGCCCGCGCCGATCAACGCCATGAACGAGAGATGCCGGAATGGCGCGCCACCGACCAAGAGCGCCACGATTGAGACCGGAATCCACACCAGCGCCGATCCCATGTCGCCCATTTTCATAACCATGAGAAACGGCACCACCGACACCACGCCGATGATCCCGATCCGGACGAACGGCAAGCCGAACCAGCGATGAAGCTTCGGAAGGCTCTGGATCAGCCACGCGATCAGCAAAATCCCGGAGGAAATCCCAAGCTGCGCCGGCTGGAATGTCAGACCTCCAAGGCTCAGGCGGTGGACCGTGTCGTCCTGCTGCATGGCCACCACCATCAGCCCCATGCTCACGACGTAGAACGGAATACCCAGCCAGCGGATCCACCGGTAATCCACCAATGCCGCGCCGAAATACGCCACGCTGCCGATCAGAATCCAACGCTTCTGCATCGCCGCGTAATACATGCCCGCACCGCCATATTGATTGAGGATTTCCCGCGATACCGGCAGGTGCCGTGCGGCGCTCTCAATCATGAACACGCCGAAGGCAAGAAGCCCGTACATCACGAAGACGAGCACCCAGTTCATTCCCAGAATTTTCCTCAGAAACGGCGTCATGAAAAACCGCGGCGAGGATACGCCACACTCCCCCTATGGCAAGGCGGGCGTGAGATTTAGCGGGAGGAACACGAATCCACCAATCCACCTTGCGCCCGAAACGGTCACTGCTAGCGTCCCGCCATGTTCCGGATCGCCACGATTTCCCTCGTTCTCGCCGCCTCATCGGTTTGCAGCCACGCCACCATCGGCGTGGAGAAAGTCGCCTCCGGATTCGAGCGACCGGTCTGGGCCGGTATGCCCGCCGGCAGCCAGGGCAAACTCTGGGTGATGGAACAGGCGGGAAAAGTCTGGATCGTCGATCTAGCGAACGGCGAGTGGGCGGACCAACCGTTCCTCGACATCCAGAGCGACGTCAGCCGCAAGGCGAACGAACAGGGACTGCTCGGGCTCGCCTTCGCCCCGGATTTCGAAAAAACCGGGCGTTTCTACGTGAATTTCACCGACAGGCACCAGCACACCCGGATCGTCCGTTTCACCTCGGATGACCGCCTGACCACCGATCCATCCACGGCCGAGGTTCTGCTCCAATACGATCAGCCGTTCGGCAATCACAATGGTGGCTGGATCGGCTTCGGCCCGGACGGCATGCTCTACATCGGAAACGGAGACGGCGGCTCCGGTAACGACCCCAAGGGAAACGGGCAGTCGCTCGAAACTCTGCTGGGAAAAATCCTCCGCATCGACGTCTCGACCGGAACCGGATATCGCGTTCCCACGGACAATCCATTCGTTCTCCGCAAAGGTGCCAAACCTGAAATCTGGGCCTACGGCGTCCGCAATCCGTGGCGCTGCTCGTTCGACCGCGGGACGGGCGACTTCTGGATGGGCGACGTCGGCCAGAACCACTTGGAGGAAATTAATTTCATGCCCCGCGGCAAGGGTGCCGGCGCCAACTACGGATGGAGGCTGCGCGAGGGCGATATCAAGACACCGAAGAAAGGCGTCGGCGGCAAAACGCCGTCTGGCGCGATCGATCCGGCTTACGTTTACCAACACGGCAGCGGATCCACCGAGGGCTTGTCGGTCACCGGAGGCTATGTCTACCGAGGACCGATCGAGGAGCTGCAGGGACGTTACGTCTTCGCCGACTATCAGAACCCGCGGATCTGGTCCTTCCGTCCGGACCAAGGCAAGGCGGAGGATTTTCAGGACCATACGGACGAACTGCGACCGGAAGATGGCCGGATCACCCTCATTTCCTCCTTCGCCGAAGACCACGACGGCGGATTGTTCATCGTCGATCACACCGGGCCGGTCTACCGGATCGTCGGAAAATAGTCAGGCCGTTCCCGGCACCGCATCCTTCTGGATCAGCGCCGCAAGAGTCCTGTGGGCGCCATCCAGCCGGGGGTCCTCGGCCAGAACGCGGTCGGCGGTTTCCCGCGCCTCCCGCAGCAGCGCGGTGTCCGCCAGGAAATCGGTGAAGCGCAAATCCGAAAGACCGCTCTGGGTGGTGCCGAGAACGTCACCCGGCCCGCGCAACCGCAGGTCGGCCTCGGCGATTTCGAAACCATCGGCGCTCTGCTCGAGCACCCGGAGTTTTTCCAGCGCCTCGGGATTCTTCCCGTCCGTCAGGAGAACGCAATAA
The DNA here is from genome assembly GCA_041549835.1 of Luteolibacter sp. Taxonomy (GTDB): domain Bacteria; phylum Verrucomicrobiota; class Verrucomicrobiia; order Verrucomicrobiales; family Akkermansiaceae; genus Luteolibacter. Next base: position 2,833 of record JBFEQB010000013.1, read on the forward strand.
CTCTTGTGCCCGCCCCTGCCGATCCGTCCGCGGAGCTGGTGAAGCTGGGCTAGGCCGAAGCGCTCGGCGTGGTGCAGGATCATGACCGTAGCGTTCGGAACGTCCACCCCCACTTCGATCACCGTGGTGGAAACCAGCGCGCGGGTGAGACCTTCGCGGAAACGGCGCATGACCTCCTCCTTCTCCTCCGGCCGCAGTTTGCCGTGAATCAGGCCGACCTCCCGAGAGCCCATACGCTTCCGCCATTTCTCAAACGCCTCGGTGGCGGACTCGGCCTTGAGCGATTCACTTTCCTCGACCAGCGGATAGACGAGATAGGCCTGTCGTCCGCCGTCGAGCTGTTCCTTCACGAACGCGGTGACGGCGGATTGTTTCGCACCAACCCTGACACCCGTAACGACCTTCCCGCGGCCCGGCGGCTTTTCATCCAGCAGCGAAACGTCGAGATCCCCGTAGATCGTCATCGTCAGGGTCCGGGGAATCGGTGTCGCCGTCATCACCAGCACGTCCGGCACCAGCCCGAGACGAATCAACGAAGCCCGCTGGGCCACACCGAATTTGTGCTGCTCGTCGATCACCACCAGTCCGAGATCCCGGAACAGGGCTTCGTCGTGGAGCAGGGCGTGCGTTCCGATGATCATTTGCGGCTCACCCTCCAGCGCGAGGTGGTTCGCTTCCTCGCGATTCGAGGTCCGCAAGGCCACCCTCACGCCCAGCGGCTCCAGCCAGCGCTTGAAGGTCAGGTAATGCTGCTCCGCGAGAATCTGCGTGGGAGCCATCAGCGCCGCCTGACAGCCGGAGTCCACCGCCAGCAACATGGCCGCCATGGCGACGAAGGTTTTTCCCGCGCCCACGTCCCCCTGCAGCAACCGGTTCATCGGGCGGGGAGCCCTCATGTCGGAGGTGATTTCATGGATCGACCGCTTCTGCGCTCCGGTCAGATCGAACGGCAGGCTTTTGTGGAATTCGCCGAGCAGGGCGGTGCGCTTGCCCAGCACCCGCCCCGTCCGCTCCTGGTGGCGGGAACGCCGCCACGCGACGTTCAGCTGGATGGCGAAAAACTCCTCGAGCGCGAAACGCCGCCGGGCGCCATGCGCCTGATCCAGCGAATCGGGGAAATGCGCCTGCCAGAGCACCTCCGCCCTCGGCGTGGCGGGGTCCATCTCATACGCCGCGGCCAACGACCCGGGATCAGCTTGAAGCAGCAGCAGATGCATGATCTCCCTCAACCGCCTCTGGGCGATCCCGGCGATATTCCGATAGACCGGAACGATCCGCTCGAGATGGATGGACGCAGCTCCTCCGCCATCATCATCCCGCAGGACCTCGAACTCCGGATGATCGATGATCAGGCGCCCGTTGGAATCCTTGACCTTCCCATACACCACCACCTCCTGACCGGTGGCCACCAGTTTGTGGATGAACTGCATGTTGAACCAGCGGCAGGTGATCTTTCCGGAACCGAAGACACCGCCCGTGCCGTCCATCACGATCGCCTCATAAAAACCGCCGCCCCGCCCGAAATGCCGCTTGGCGGAATCGATCACCGTGCCGCGGAGGCACACCGGAACCGGCGTCGCCTGATTGGGAAAGGCATCGAAGCGTCTCCTGTCCTCGTAGCGTTTCGGCAGATGGTCCAGCACCGTGAAGGCGTTCGGATATCCCGCCGCCGCCAGAGCCGCCACCTCCTTGGCGGGAAGGAGGGGCAATGTTGCCAAATCATCTCGGGCGGAAATCACGGTGCGATGGTGATCTGTCAGGAGCCGGCCCTAGGCATCCGGCAGGTCGGCGAGTTTCCGGAGATAGGCGAACGTGAAAATGCCCGACGAATGACCGTCGCCCCAGAACAGCTGGACCGCATAGCCTCCCACCAGCTCGAATTTCAACAGCTCGAATGCCTTGGGGCCGTGTTCGACCCTCGGGCGCACGACCCGCCCCAGCGCATCCGGCTCCCCCTGGCAGGCCGCACACGGACACGCGCGCCTCAGCATGGAAAGCGGAAGAAATGCTTCGAAACCATCGGCGAACGACAATGCGAGTTCGCTCCCGATGAGTGCCGCCTGTTCAAGAATCAATGGCATGCCGGACTCTGCCCTCAACCCAGCTCGCCGTCCACCCGATAGGCGCGTTTTCCGAAAATCGAGGACCCCACGCGAACGTGCGTGGCCCCCTCCTCGATCGCAACTTCGAAATCCCCGCTCATCCCCATGCTCAGGCAGGGAAGCGGCACCCCGGTTTCCCCCTCCAGCCGGTCCCGGAGCCCCCGGAGCGCGGCAAACCATGGACGCGCCGACTCCGCGTCGGGACCCACCGGAGGGATGCACATCAAGCCGATGATTTCGAGCCGCCCGAGGGACAACAGGTTGTTGATTTCCGCCCGCAAGACATCCGGTTCGAAGCCGCCCTTGGAGGCTTCCCCACCCACGTTCACCTGCAGGAACACCTTGGGGAAAAGTCCGAGTTCCCTTGCAATCTCATCCGCGTAGAGCGCCAGACGAAGCGAATCCACCGCATGGATGGTCTCGAACAGAGGAAGGATCCTGCGCACCTTGTTGCGTTGCACCCTGCCGATGAAATGCCAGTGCAGGGAGCCGGGCAACGATTCAATCTTGGGCTCGGCCTCCTGCAACCGGCTCTCTCCGAAAATCCGCTGCCCGGCCAAGGCGGCCTCACGCACCGCATCCGCCGGAAAGGTCTTGGAAACCGCTATCAACTCGACTGAAGAAGCGTCCCGGCCGGAGCGGCCGCAGGCAGCGGCAATCCGCTCCCGGATTTGATCAAGATTTTCAGAAACCTCCGACATCGGCTATATTCCGCGGAGACTCCCTCACTTGATCAAACCCGCCATCCTCGCGTTCTCCGTGAGATCGACGAGATCGCGCAGCACCAAGAGCGATTCGCGTTTGACCGGATCCAATCCGGACGGCCATTCCGGGGTTTCGTCCAGATCATCGGCTTCATTCTTCGCACGGCGCATGTAGGATCCGCTCTCGCTCGCGGGATCATAGGCTTTGAGGTCGGCCCCCTTCTCCAGGTCTTCCAGGGTGATTTTGTAGAACTTGAGGTTCTCCCGGTCCTCCTTGCTCATCGTCGCGAACCGGGTCCTGCGCTCGGCGTTGCGCTCCTTTTGCTGGGCGTCCGATTCCGCGAGTTCCTTTTCGCGCGCCGCCTTGTTCAGGGTCAGCCGGTTCTTCGCCAGCCGGTTCTTCGTCTTCATGATGTCTTCTATCACGTAGGAGAAATCCCGGCACGCATTCACCCGCTCCTGGCTCAATTCCTTCAGGCGGGGGATGAAAAGCGCCTGGGCGTCCAAAGGCCTGAAGTCGGAGGCACTGCGGATCCTGTCATGCGGCAGCGGGTGATCGAGAAACGCCTCGCCCATCTCAAGGGCATCCATGATGCTGGGAAGAACCACATCGGATTTCACTCCATCCATCTGTGTCGAGGAACCCGAGGGCCGATAGAACTTCTGGATCGTCACCTTGAGGAAACCCGCCCGGTTCCGCACCGAAAACAACGGCAGCATCCGCCCGATGTCCATCGGTTGCTGGACGGTGCCCTTCCCGAAGGTGGAGGACTCGCCGACCACCACCGCACGATTGTAGTCCTGCAGGGCACCGGCGAGAATCTCACTGGCCGAGGCACTGCTCTTGTCGATCATCACAATCATCGGCCCGCTGTAGATCGGTTTGCCGTTTTCCGAATCCTTCACCTGCACCTGGCCGAGGGTGTTCTTCACCTGCACGACCGGACCACGGTCCATGAAGAATCCCGTCATCCGGCGGACCTCCTCCAGCGACCCGCCCCCATTGTTCCGGAGGTCGAGAATCAGCCCGTCGATTCTTTCCTCGATCAGACGCTTCAGGATCCTCTCGACGTCCACCGAGCAACGAACCTTCCCTTCCTCGAAATCCGCATAGAAAGACGGCAGGCTGATGAAGCCCAAACGCCGCGTGCCCCCCTCGTCCGTTTTCATCTCGATGACTTCCCCGCTCGCCTGTTCATCCTTCATCTCCACCTTGCCCCGCTGGATCACCACCATCCGCGTTTCTCCCGGAGCTCCCCCCGCAGGCTCCACCTTGAGCCCCACCGAAGTCCCTTCCTTGCCGCGAATCAAATCAACGACCTTGTCGATCTTCATGAACATGATGTCGGTCATGTCCTCCGGGTCCCCGGTATTGAGCGGATTCACCGCCACCACCCGGTCATTGAGCTTCAGGGAGCCCTCGCGATCCGCAGGACCTCCCACCACGATGCCCATGATCTTGGTGGCGCCATCCTCCTCGCCCTGAAGCAAGGCCCCGATTCCTACGAGCTCGTTTTTCATGCCGTCCTTGAAACGGTTCATCTCCCGGAAGCTCATGTAATCCGTGTGAGGGTCATACGCACGGGCCACCGCGCTCAGGAAATAATTGGCGATCTCCTCTTCATCCACATCCTTGACACTGCTCAGGAACCGCTTGTAGCGCAGCGACACCTTTTCCTTCGGACTGCGGTCGTCGCTGCCCGGATCCGCTTTCCCCTGCTCCTTGGCCAGCCTGGTGAGCAATCCGCGGCGCAGGACTTCCGAAAGCACCGCTTCCTTGATCTGGAGACGCCATAGCTCGGCCGCCGCCTTTTCGTCCTTCGGCCAGGCTGCCTTCTTGCGGCTCACCATCACGGACTCGTCCGACGAAAAGTCGAACTCGGGACCATCCAGCAAACGATTCGTCTGATCGACCCTGGCGTTCACGCGCATCTCGAAAACACGGTAGATCTCTGTCGCCGCCGGCATGAAATTCCCCTGCAGCAGGAGGGTGTGAAGCCGGTCGCCGTAATCAGCGGTGAACCTGTCCACATCCTGCTGGGTGAAATACAGGCGCTGGAAGTCCAGATCCTTCAGGTAATCGTCGAGAAACCGCTTGCTCAATTCCTCGTTGAAGGTGAGCCGGGCGAAATGGCTGTTTTGCAGCATGATCGCCATCTGCCTGCCCACTTCGTTGAAATCCGCCTGTTGGGCCAACGCGGAACAGGCAGACGCCACCAACACGGCGGCGGATGCGGCTTTTCGGAACCAAAACTGAGTCATGAATTTCAAATGATCGGGGTTTGCGATTGCCGGGAAAATGCCACGGGGATTGCAAATGTCGATTTCCAAAATCCGCAATCGGCTCAATCCGCGGCCTTGTGGCGCTCCAGCAATCGACGGAAATGCGCTTCCCTGGCCGCTCGGTCCGCCGCGCCCAGATCCATCGGCCATTGCTGAAGAAACCGGTCGTCGGGGCGCCTCCCCAAGGTCACTTCGACATCCATCAGGCCGCCGTTTCTCAGCACCCTGAGCATCACCTTGGAATTCGGTGCGTGTTTGCGGATCTCGTTGCCAAATGGAATGGACACGGGTTCCTCCCGCCAGACCAGATCGTTCAATCCGACAATCAAATCATTGAGCCGCAGACCCGCGCGATCGGCCGCCGAACCGGGAACCACCGCCACCACCCGGATCCCCCCGCGGGGCTTGTCATCACCGGCAACGACGACGGTTTCATCCCTCATCTGAACGCCGATATAGCCGTCCCCGTCTTTCAGATAAACGTCATCCGCCAACTCACGCAGCGCGGCCAGACAGCGCTCCCTAATTTCCGGATCATCCGCAACCCGCGATTGCCTGAAGAGTTCCTCCATCGCCGCCTCCGGCTGCAGTCTGGCCCACTCCACCAAATCGGCCTGAGCCTTCTCCCGCTTGTGAAAGTCCTCGGACTTGAGATCCGAAAACAGGATCGCGGGAAGCTCCAACGAAAATGCCACCCCGCTCCATGTGAGGGCCACAAGCACACCCACCGAGAACTTTGAAATCGTCTCTTTCATGCTCGCACGTGGGGTCCTTCGCAACATCTGGTCGACGTCAGGCCATCCGCAGGATGGACGTGCCCGTCACGAATCAGGAAAGCAACCGGATCATTTACCCAGCCAGTTTTTCTGAGGCACGTCAATTCCATCGCCCGGCTCGAGGGGAAGCTGCTGGAACTGAGGCTTGTTGACGTCGTATTGTCTCACCTTGCCTCCTCGAGTTAGCTTCACCCTCCCCAAACTGCCAAACGGAGTCGGCCCACCAGCCGATTGAATCGCCTGCCAGAGGGTCAGGTTCCGGTTGTAGGGAACGGGTCCGGGTCTGCCGACCTGACCTCCGACGACCACGATCTGCTGGTCGATGCTTTGCACGCTCGAATCGAAAACCTGGAACGTCGGATGGGTGTAGATCTTGGCGGCCTTGTAGCGGGCCTCCAGCGAGGCGGCCAACTGTTCCGCCCTGAGGCCTGCGGCCCGGACCTCACCGATAAACGGCATGTTGATGGTCCCTGACTCGGAGACCGGATACATTTGGTCGAACTTGGACTTCTCTTCCGGAGGCACACCGCCGATTGTAATTTGAATGGCCCGGCCGGGTTGGATTTCAGCCAACGCCGATGCGGACATGCAGAGAAGGGCGAGCACGCCGGTGACAATGCGTTTGAAATTCATTTGGATCAGGTTTGGGTTCAATAAAGGTCTGAATCATTGCCGCGGGACGGCGCGACCTGTGGCTTGCCGGGAGATGCCGCTGGAGCCGGTCCGGCTTGGCCTTCGGCAGGTGCGTAGTAGGTGTAGTAACTGGTGTAATACTGGTACTGGCTGTCGCTGCGGACATCCACGTTGTTGAGCACGACGCCGATCACATTGCCACCCACGTTCTCAACCGCCTGCTTCACTCGTAGCAGCATGTTTCTTGGCAGCTTCCGGTGCTGGACGACAATCATCGTCAAGTCAACCTCGCTGGCGAGCACCGAGGCGTCACTCACGCCGAGGATCGGCGGACTGTCCACCAGCACGAGGTCGAAACGCTGTTTCACGTCCTGAACCAACTCGGACATCCGGCGGGAGTTGAGAATGCCCGCGGCATCCGCCGGAAGAATCCCCGATGGCATGAAATACAGGTTGTCCACGGGCGTTTGGAGAATCACGTCCTCCAGCATCAACTCGGTCGTCAGGTAATTGGTCAGACCCACCGAGTTGTTGATGTCAAAGAAGGTGTGCAACCGCGGACGGCGCAAATCGGCGTCCACCATCAGCGTCGTGTATCCGCCTTGAGCGCAAATGTAGGCAAGGTTGACGAGTGTCGTCGATTTTCCTTCGCCCGCACCACCGGACACCACCGTGATGGCGTTGTCCTCGGGGTTTTTGCGGTTGAATTCGATATTTGTCCGGAGAATCCGGTAGGCCTCCGCATCCGGACTCATGCCGCTCTGCTTGTGGAGCACCCCCACATCCTTGGGAATCACCGCAAGCACCGGCACCTGCAGGTAACGCTCAACATCTTCAAGGCTCTTGACCGAGGTGTCCAGATACTCAAGGAAGAACGCGATACCGACACCGAAAATCAGGCCCACCACCGCACCTAGCACCAGATTGAGTGTGACGTTCGGACTCACGGGGGCGTTCGCGACCACGGGTTCATCGTGGACCTGAACACTCTCTCCCGGAATTTTTCCGGCGATGGTCTCACCCATCTGCTTCACCTTCATCGTCTGCAGCAACTCTTGATCGGTCTCAAACTCCCGCTTCGCGTCCACGTAATCCTGGGCATCCAGACCACGCTTGATCGCTTCCTCGCGCGACTCGTCTTTCATCACCTCAACACTTTTCAGCCGGTTCGACGCCAGGTCCAGCTGGGCGCTCAGGGTCGCGCGCAGGTTGACCACCCCCTCATCAAGCTGCCGTTTCATGGCATTGAGATTCTCAATGGCCGAAAGAACGGTTGGGTGCCGCTCCCCCAAGCCGTTGAGGGTCAGGCCTTCCACATGACGTTTCAATTCGAGATACTGGGGATAAAGATTCCGGATGATGTTGTCCGGCAGGTCGAGACCGGATGCATACACCATCAATTGATCGCTGTCATACTTGAGAAGACTGCTGATCTGACTCTCCAGCTGCATTTTTTCCTGCTCGAGTTGATGGAACGCCTGCAGCGCGTTCTTGGCGCCCTGGTCCTCATCGACACCGGATGAATTGAAAAACGAATCGTTTCCCCGGTAGATGATTCCCTTGGTCCGGGCAATGGTGGCGAGAACTTTCCGCCGCTCCTCCACCTTATCCTCCTGATCCCGAACCGCTTTGTTCAACTCGAGAAGCTGCCGTTCCGCATCCCGCCCTTCGATTTCCGCACGATATTCCTTGTAAGCGCTGGCGACTTCTTCGCAGATGTCGCGCGCGTCCACCTTGTTGGTGTGCCGGACGCGGATCGAGATCAGATCCGTCCCCCGGATGTTCTGGGTGTCCACGATCCTCTTGAGAGTCTGCAGCGCGGTTTCCTTGTCCATGCTCCATCGGTTGGCCAGTTCAAGGTTCTCCACCACTTTCTGGAGCGAATTGCGACTCTTGATCTTCTCAAATTCCGTTCCAAAGAACTGGGTTGTCATCCGGCCTCCCGAAATGTCAGTGAAACCGGTTCCGAGCGGGGACATCCCCGTGCCGCGCGGCTTCACCTCGATCGTCGCCTCACTCTCGTATTTTTTCGGCATCACGTAGGTGATGACCGCTGCGGTCATGAACACCAAGAGCAGGGTCAGCAGGATGATCCCGTAGCGGTTCCTGATCACCTGCCAGTAATCCACCGCGTGGAGGGCGGCTTCGTTTGGTTGCGGGGCGGAGAGATTCATGCGCGTGAGTTTTTCACAGTTTTAAGAGAGTTCCAGTCGAAATAGAAACTCCCGCAATGAATTTCATTGCGGGAGCCCGTGATCAGGCAAATGCCGATTCAAAGGATACGTCGGATTTCAATTCAGGTTGATCCGGTCAGAATTCAGCGCTGACACCCACGCTGATACGATTGCGGTCGTAGTCGCGTGTGGAGATGTCCGAACTGGAATCTGTGAAGTTGTAGGAGGCTGTTCCGGTCAGGTAGTCATTGAACTTAATCGAGAGACCGATGTAGGCGTTGATGACGTCCTCATCCTGGTCCGGTGCAGGCCCAGGACCGGCAATCACCCGTCCTTCTTGGTAGCTGGTCGGGATGTAATCCAGTCCGGCGAACACGGACAACATCTGCGAAACCGAGTAATCACCGGAAATTCCGAAACGCAGCGTTTCCCGCTGGTCGTATTCCACCGTCGATGCATTCAAAAACTGAACCGTATCGTAATCCTCGATGCCGTAACGGGCGAACGAGCGGACACGGAGTTGCTGGTTGACTTGTGAATTCAGGGCGAATTCCACATACGGACTCGTGCTGTTGGCCCCTCCGTCCACATCGCGAAGCTGGGCGCCTGCACTCAGAATCCCGATCGTGTTCGGGCTAAAGCGGTGCTCGAGACCTCCCAGAATATATTGGTTGGTGCTGTCCGAAGCCACACCGTTGGCGCTCGTCTGACCATAACGGTAACTGCCGGTCAGAACCGTCTGCGGACTGAGTTGGTAGCGGAACTGGTTGTAGAGCTGCCACGAAAAGCGGTCATTGTTGTCCACATCCGCGTAGGTCGTCCCTGTGAGATTCACACCGGTGTAGGTGGCCATGCGCTCCGTCCACCGGAAACCCACCGAATTGTCGGACTTCCAGTAGAAATACTCTCCAGCCTGACGCGACGAGGCGTAACCGTAGGAGTAATCCGGCTCCAGTTCGTAGGAAATGAAGTTGCGGCTTGAGAAACGAAGACGTTCGCTGAAACGATGAGTCAGGTTGACCCCGGCGCGGGACTGGCTGCTGACGTCATCCATCCCTTCCGGAGCGTCGAAGTAGTAGATCAATCCAAGGCGGGCATACACATCCCAAGTGGTCTGCGGGGAGATATTCACGAATGACAAGCCCACATAGGGATTGAGCCCGAAGGAGCTATCCTCCGGACCGAACCCAGGAGAAACATTGTCGTCATAAATCGCACTCATGCCCACCATCCACTTCAAGGGCAGTGACTCTTGGGTTTCGGAGTCCACGTAATAGAGGCCTTGGGCGGATGCCGAACCAACGGCTAGAAGACCAAGAAGACCGAGAGGAATTTTGCGTTTCATAGATTTCGGTATTAGATGCGAAGAGAATTTGATGCGTTCATGGGGAGAGCTGGGCACTCAAGCTCAACGCTCACCACCAGACTGCCCACCACCATGATTCACATCCGTGACATCCGGAGGAATGATGCACACAGGCGGAATGATCGGCAGCAGCGGAGAACCGCCGGGGCCACCAACGATCGGGCCAACCGGCCCCTGCCCTGGGAAATCCAAGGGATTCGGCATGGCCGCCACTTCACCAACGGGCTCCTTCGAATCCTTGGCGCTTTTTGCGCTGGCCGTGGACTCACCGCGATTCGGATCAAGCTTTGCGAGAACGGCCTGCACCTGGACCAACGCATCCGGAGCGACCGCCACGGCGCATTGGGAAATCAAGCGCATTTTCTCAGGAGCCGCAGTCGCGGCAGCTTCGACAATGGCAGCCACGGTTTCGGGCTTCGCTTGCGAGCCTTCGATGGCCGCTTTGACGATTTCACAGGCGCAGCCGGGAGCGGCCGACACCTCGTTCGAAACAATCTCAAGCACTTTGGATTGCTCGGCTGAAACCGCGTGCTTGACCGAAAGAGAGAGCGTCAAACAATCGACCTCGGCCGAGACCGGGACCAGCGCGAGCGCCGCACTGAAGAGACTGAAAAAGATGGTTTGTTTCATATCGGGGGCAGGTTTGAGGTCGGAATAGGTGGAATTGGAGCGGGCAGCGGGAATCGAACCCGCATGGCTAGCTTGGAAGGCTAGGGCTTTACCACTAAGCTATGCCCGCGCTTTCGGGGGAAAGCAAACCGTCAAACCCTCCGTCTAGCAAGGTTTTTCTACTCTTTTCGGTAAAATATTTCGCAATTGCGTAAAACAGGAAATTTTCTTGTTTTCCGGTGGTTTCCCGTAAATTTTTCCCGCCACTGACTGAGCGGGTGTAGTTCAATGGTAGAACGTGAGCTTCCCAAGCCTGAGACACGGGTTCGATCCCCGTCACCCGTACCAGCAAACGTCGGCAAATCGCCAATTGTACCCTACAGCCCCGTCGGATGGTCTAGGAAACTCCACGGAATCTTGTATCTCTCGCCCAGAGACTCGGCAACTGATCGAACTCCAAAGGTTTCCGTGGCATAGTGGCCGCCATAGAAGACGTTGGCGCCCAACTCTTCCGCGAGTGTGTAGCTCCAATGAGGCCCCTCCCCCGTGACAAATGAGTCCACCCCCAAAGAGGCGACCTTCGCCACCTCGCCACCGGCACCGCCGGTGATGATTCCCACGGAGCGAATCGATTCCGGGCCGGCCGCGCACGTGTGGACGCTGCCACCAAGGACGTTTTGGAGGACCTCTTGAAGATCTCCGCGACTTCCCGACCAGCCGCCTCGAATCCCCAGCAACAGCCCCTTGTGCTCGAAAAAGGGCTCCGGATTCTTCAGGCCGATGGCCCTCGCGAGCAGGATGTTGTTGCCCCATTCGGGGTGGATGTCGAGCGGCAGATGGCTTGAATACAGCGCCAGACCGGCATCCATCGCGCGTTTGAGCTTGCGATAAAAGGAGCCGGTTACGGGTTGCGCTCCCTGCCAAAACATCCCGTGATGCACGAGAAGCAGGCTTGGACCAGCGGCCGCGGCCGCGGCGGCCTCGATCGCCGGCAATGAGGCGTCCACCGCCGCGAAAACATGCTCGACCCGGCCGCCATTCGCCAGCTGCAGACCGTTCATCGCCCCCGGGTAATCGGGAATCGAGGAAACCCGCAACTCGCCCTCCAAAAACGCCACCATTTCAGCTAAATCCGCCATGGCGTGCAGCTTGATCATGCCGACTCCAAATGACAACTCCTGGAGTCTCGAGAATTTCCCTTCCCTCGATGAAATCCTCCAGATCCTTGGCCAAATCCGCCTTCCACTCGATCCGGCCGCCGGCCCATGGCACGCTGAGGCTCGCCGCATGCAGCGCGTGACGGGGCAGGAACAACACCTCCCTCAGCCGCGGCGTCCATCCGGTGTCCATCCACTCGAGGTATTCCGCCCCGTCCCCCGAGTAGAGTTTATCACCGAGAATCGGATGCCCGCAGTGGGCCAAATGAACCCGGATCTGGTGCATTCTGCCGGTTTCGGGAAAACAACGGACCAAGGTATAACGGCCTCCTTCCCTTTCAAAACGGCGCTCGACCTTGAAGCGTGTCCGGCAATCCCGGCCCGCGGGACTCACGATTTGGCGGACCCAGATCGCCGAGGGCCCGATTTCCCCGGCTCGAACCATCGGTTCCGCGCAGTCCCATGCATCCGTCGCGGGCCAGCCCTTCACGATCGCCAGATATTCCTTCACAGCCTCGCGCCGTTCAAAAACCATCCCGAGTTCGCGGGCCGCGGCGGTATGTTTGGCCACCAGCACGACGCCGCTTGTGTCGCGGTCGAGCCGGTTGACGATCGCCGGACGGGCACCGTTCTGGATTTCATAGGCCAGAAGCTGCTCGACCCCTCCGAGAAGCGTGGGCTCCGGTTTGCGGTTCGCCGGATGGACGATCAGTGGGGCGGGTTTGTCCACCACCATCCAGTCGCCGGATTCATCCAGCACCTTGAAATCGATGACGGCCTGCAGGCTCATGGCGATGACACGAAAAAAGCCAGAGACCCGAACCAACGAGCCTCTGGCGCTTTTGAATGAAACAACGAATCCTGAGGATCAGGACTTGTAGCGGAGACGCTTCTTGTGGCGGTTCTGCTTCATGCGCTTCTTGCGCTTGTGTTTGTTGATTTTGGTCTTACGGCGTTTCTTGATGGAGCCCATGGCGTTTGCGTTCGGGGTTAGGTGGAGATGAAAGGTTCAGGGGACGATTTTATTGAGCGGATACTCGATGATCCCCTCGGCCCCCAGGCGCTTCAGTTCGGGGATGATGTCCCTGACGACGATTTCGTCAATCACTGTCTCCACTGCGACCCATCCATCTTCCGAAAGATTGGAAACCGTGGGACGGCGGAGCGAGGGAAGTTTTGACAGAAGTTCGGGAAGCCCCGCACTTGGGAAATTCATTTTGAGACCCACTTTGCCCCGGGCGCCGAGCGCCGCCTTCAGAAGCAGCGCGATGCGCTCCATCTTCTCTTTTTTCCATGGATCGGCTGCCGCCGTGGGATTCGCGTAAAAGTGGGGAAAGGATGTCAGGAGTGTGTCCACGATGCGCAGACGGTTCGCCTTGATCGAGGAACCGGTTTCCGTGACATCCACGATGGCATCCACGAGATCGGGCACTTTGACTTCGGTGGCACCCCAGGAAAACTCGACTTCCGCATGGATTCCGCGCTCCTTCAGGTAACGTTTGGTGATTCCCACCCCTTCGGTGGCGATGCGCTTGCCTTCAAGGTCTTCGGGTTTCCGGATCGGCGAATCCTCGGGCACCACGAGAACCCACTTGGTCGGACGCGTGGTCGCGCGCGAATACGGCAACTCCGCCAAATCGATCAGCTCGACCTCGTTTTCATACGCCCAATCGTAGCCGGTGATGCCGCAATCGATGAACCCCTGTCCGAGATAGCGCCCGATTTCCTGGGCTCGAATGAGGAACAGGTCCAGCTCCGGATCATTGGAACTCGGACGAAGGCCGCGCGAGGATACATACACTTCGTAGCCCGCCTTCGCGAGGAGATCGATCGTGGGATCCTGAAGACTGCCTTTCGGAATGGCGATTTTAAGCGTGCGTGAAGAGTCCGGCATGAGGGGCGGGCGTTTTACCTGTGAACTCACGGGAATCAAGCCATGTTTTGCATTTTTTGCGCAATCCGGGAGCGCGGGCATCCCGTCCGCCTCCTTCCAAAAAGAAGCTCACGCGGGCGGGGCGCCCGCGCTCCCTTTTTCCATCCACCACAGCCAACCGAGCATCAGGAAATAGCCGAGAAACTCCGCCACCTTGCCCCAGTAATGGATCGGCGCGTCACCGCCGTGGCAGCCGCAGGAAATGTCGAGTTGATGCGCCCACGCCCAGCCGATGCAGATGAAAAACACCACCACCAATCCGGCGATGGTGAGGATCGCTCCGCGGCGCAGGATTCCCAACATCAGGCAAACACCGGCGGCGATTTCAAACCACGGCACGGTATAGGCCGCGAGGGCATCCAGCGGCGGACCGACCAGTTTGTAGTTCCCGATGTCACGCGTGAAGCGGTCCAAGCCGGAGCCGAAAACCTTCACTCCACCGCTGTAGACGAACCAGAAGCCCAGCACGACGCGGGCAATCAACGCCAGCACTTCGGATGGACTCTGCGGTTTCATCGGAATTCAAGGCGGCGAGAGTCACAGACCGCCGCTGCTGTTGGCGAGGAACCTGCGCTGTGCCTCGGCTTCCGGATTGTGCGGTTGGTCCGCCTGCTCCGGCTTGGTGTCGGCCAGAAGCTCGTCGCGGAACTTCGCGATGATCGCCTCCACCGGCCAGGAAGACGCCTCACCGAAGGCGCAGATGGTCCGGCCATCGATCTGATAGGCCACGCTTTCAAGCGTCTCCACGTCCGTCGGGCTGGCCTCACCCGCGACAATGCGGTCGGAGATCTTCTTCATCCACGTCGAACCTTCGCGGCAGGGCGTGCACTGGCCGCAGGACTCGTGGGCGTAGAACGCGTTCAGGTTGTTGAGCACCCACGACATTTTGCGCGAATCATCAAGCACGATCACGCCACCGGAACCGGCCATCGAACCGCAGGCGGCGAGACTGTCAAAATCCATCGGGATGTCCCAGAACCCCAGCACCCGCTCACCGCCGTCCGGGTTCTTCAGTTTGAAGCTTTCGTCGCAGCGGAGAATCTTCGAGGACGAGCCACCGGGAATCACCGCCTTGAATTCGCGCCCTTCCTTCGGGCCGCCGCACAGATCGTAGAGCAGTTCGCGCATGGTCAGTTTGCCGACCTCCACCTCGAAGTAACCGGGACTTTTCACATCGCCGGAGACACAGAGGATGCGCGTGCCGGTGTTACGCGGCACACCGAGCTTCGAATACCCGTCGCCGCCCATGCGGACGATGTGCTTCACGTGGCAGAGCGACTCCACGTTGTTGACGATCGTCGGGCACATGTAGAGGCCGAGCGCGGCGGGAAAATACGGCGGCTTGATGCGTGGATACGGGCGCTTCCCTTCGAGCGACTCGATCAAACCAGTCTCCTCGCCGCAGATGTAGGCACCGGCTCCGCGGTGCACGTAGATCTCCACGTCAAACCCGGAACCCAGCACGTTTTGGCCCACGAAATGGTGCGCCCGCGCCTCCTCAATCGCCTTTTCCACGATGAGCGCGGCTTCGGGAAACTCCTCGCGGATGTAGATGTATGCCGTGTGTGCGCCGACCGCGAAACAGGAAATCACCATGCCCTCGATGAGTTGGTGCGGATCCTGGTGAAGGATGTAGCGGTCCTTGAAAGTGCCGGGCTCGGACTCGTCGCCGTTGCAGATGAGATAGACCGGCTTGGTGTTGTTCGGCGGAATGAAGGTCCACTTCATGCCGGTCGGGAAACCCGCTCCCCCGCGTCCGCGCAGACCGGATTTTTTCACCTCGTCGGTAATTTCCTTCGGTTGCATTCCAAAGGCTTTCTTCAGATCCTCGTAGCCGCCGTCCCGCAGGTAGCACTCGATGGATGGATCCCACCCGTGGCGGTCCACATTCTTGAAAATGAGCCGGTGTTCGCGCGGGTGAGGCGGTTTGCTGTAGGTGATCATGGATCAGTGTTTCGGAGCGTATTTCGCAAGAAGTTCTTCGGCTTTCCCGGCGGCGACGCCTTCGTGGAAATCATCGTTGACCATACACACGGGGGCCGTGCCGCAGGAGGCGAGACACTCGGCGAATTCGACCGAGAAGTTCCCGCAGGGCGAGACGGCCACCGGATGGTGGTGGGAATCCATCGTCGAGCGGTCGATGCCGGTGAGTTCGCACAGGCGCTCCATCAGTTCGTGGGAACCGCCCATCGCACAGGAAAGCGTGCGGCAGATGCGGATGTGGAATTTCCCCGGAGCCGACTGGCGGAAGCCGGGGTAGAAAGTCACCACTTCGAGAACCTTGATCGGTTCGAGTTCAAGCTTCGCCGCCACCCATTCGATGGAGGCCGCGGAGATGTAGCCGAACTTGTGCTGGACGATGTGGAGCAGCGGCAGGGTCGCGGAACGCTTGCTCGCGGAATAGTGCGAGATACGCTCGTCGGCCTCGGCTTCAAGCTCCGGCGTGACCTCGAACGGAGGGAAAAACTTCGTGCCGGGGGTCTCGTGCGAGGCGATGGTTTCTTCGAGGGACGGTGGGGACATGGTTATTTGACGAGTTTTTCCAGTTGGCGGAGGCTCCGGCAGTTCCCAAGTTTCGTGCCGTCGAGTTCGCAGACGATGAGTGAAGGAATTCCGGCGGTGCCGTGTTCGAATTCCTTTTTGAAGCGATCGACCTTCTTGAGCTTCAACTGGGGCCAGGGCATCTTCATCTCCGCCGCGTATTTCTCCATCGCCTCCTCGTTGTCATCACTGGTGATAAGGACGATTTCAAACCGGTCGTTTTTGTGTTTGTTGTAGAAATCCACCAAGGAGGGGGTGAATCGATGGCATGGAGCACACCAGGAGGCGGTGTAATAGAACACATAGTATTTCTTCGGACGCTCGGTGAGGGCGAACCTCTTGAGTGACTTGCCGCTCAGCTTGAGCAGGTTGCCATCCAGCACCTTGTCGAAAACACTGGGCTCCTCCCCGACGACGACGGGAGCGGGCGGTTCCCACACTTCCATTTTCGCGGCATCGCCGTCGGAAAGTTCGGAGGATTTGAGATTCACGGACCTGCCGCTCCGCAGTTTGAACTCGCCGGCCTTGCCGTCGCCATCATCCGTCACGGCGACCAGTTCCAACTCGACGGTCCTGCCGTCCTTATGGGTCCATTTTTCGAATGCGGCGTGAGACAGGCCGGCACACATCAAACCGAGCAGTATGGTCGTTTTCATAACGCGTTCTCCGTGCGGTCACCGGTCGCACTCGCCCATCACGAAATCCAGCGAGCCGAGGATGGCCGGAATATCGGAAACCATGTGCCCGGGAAGCAGACGCGAGCAGATGGATAGATTGCAGAACGAGGGGCTGCGGATCTTGAGACGGTAGGGAACCCCCCCACCCTTCGAGTGAATGTAGAAACCAAGTTCGCCCTTGGGGTTTTCCGCCGCGAAATACACCTCGCCCGCCGGCGCGTCCACACCCTGGGTGGAGACGATGAAATGATGGATGAGCTCCTCCATCGACATCAGGACCCGTTCCTTGTCAGGCAGCATGCTCTTGGAATCCACCAGATTCACGGGCCCCGGAGGCATGCGGTCGAGCACCTGGCGGCAGAGGCTGATGGACTGCCTCATTTCCTCCATGCGGATCTGATAGCGGGCGTAACAATCGCCTTCCTCGGCGATGGGAACATCAAACTGATAGTTCTCGTAGCCCAGATAAGGGTTGTCCTTGCGGAGGTCGCGCTCCACTCCGGAGGCACGCAGGTTAGGTCCGGTGAGCCCCCAGGCGATGGCGGATTCGCGGCTGATGACCCCGACGTCCACCATGCGGTCCATGAAGATCTTGTTCTTATCGAGCAGTCTCGAGACTTCACCGAGCGTCACCTCGCATTCGGTGAGGAACTTGCGGACGGAGCCCTCGAAACCCGGCGGCATGTCGCGCAACTGGCCGCCCACGCGGGTGTAGGAGGTGGTGAAACGCGCGCCGGTGAGTTGCTCGCACAGATTGTAGATTTTTTCCCGTTCGGTGAAGGTGTAGAGGAACACCGTCATCGCGCCCACGTCCATGGCACAGACACCGACGCCGAGCATGTGGGAGGAGATGCGCGCGAGCTCGCAGCAGAGCACGCGCAGAGCCTGCCCGCGTGGGGGCAGCGTCCAGTCCATGAGTTTTTCAACGGCACAGGCGTAGGCGACGTTGTTGGCAAGCGGAGCAAGGTAATCCAGACGGTCGGTGTAGGGCACGAACTGGTTGTAGTGCATGTTTTCCGCGATCTTCTCGTCTCCACGATGCAGGAAGCCGACGTCGGGGTCCGCCTTGTGGATCACCTCGCCATCCAGTTCAAGAACGAGGCGCAGAACCCCGTGGGTCGCCGGGTGGGAAGGCCCCATGTTGAGAACCATGCGCTCTCCAACAAGGTCGTCGGTTTCCGAGTGATAGCTCTCCGCGGCCCTGACTGCGCGGGCGATGTTGTCTGGTGCCTGAATTTCTGTGGTGGAATTGCTCATGCCGGTGGCGCGGGAGTAAGCGCGCAAAGCGCTGGGATTCGCAAGGGGTTTATGGAAATTTTCACATGCCGCCGCGGCCATAGCGTTCGCGGAACTGCCTCAGCAAATCATCCACGCGGTCGGTGTTCGGCGCTTCCGAAGGTTCGGAAACTTCGGCGGCTGGAACCACCGGGTCCGTCCCGGCGGACGCTGCGGATTCGATCGCGGGAGCGGGTTCAAACGCGGGGGCGGGAGCCGTGCCATAAACCGCCGACGGTTGCGGCTCCCCGGCAGCCTCCTGAGGCGGCGGGCCCATGGCCGCCGGTGCAACCGGAGGGGTTTTAGGTTCGTTGGAAATCTCCGGAGACGGCCATGAAGCCGGACCCTCGGACTCAACCGGCGAAAGCACGGAGTCCCGGGCGGACTCCGGTGCCACCTCCTCCTTGAGTGGGGAGCTTATTTCAGATTCCGGCGCGGAAACTTCATCAGGAGCCTGCTTGCGGGCAACGGATACAGGAGCCGGTTCGGGGGCTGGCTCAACACCGACCCGTGGGGGTTCGGACGGGGAAACGACGGCGGCTGAAGCGGGGAGCGCCGGAGCTGTCGACTTTGAATCCATGGCGGAGGCCTTCAACCATGCGACTCCAGCGGCTCGAATCAGCCCGCGGGCATGGGTTCCCGCCGCAGCGCGATCGACCCGGGCGAGCACTCGTTCCCCAAGGCCCGGCACCCTGGATTCAAGCAAGGCCACCATCTCGTCATCGGTGAGCGGGGTGAGCTCCACCACCACCTCCGAGAGGCGGTCGGCAAGCCCGTCACTCAGGCGGGGCACAAAGGCGCTTTCCCAGATGTCCTGATTCAGGGAAAGGATGACATCGAGTCGCTCGACGGACTGTCGCAGGGAACCGAGAAAGGCCGCCAGCCTGAGGGCAGCCGTTTCATCCGAGGAAAATCCTTCGAGCTCATCCGCGACCAACACCACACGCATCAGGAGGGAGATCAAGCCGAGCAACGCTTCCAGCCGCTCCATCATCACTCCGGCACCCGGATCCCCGGCGTGAACCGCCTCCGCAAGCACCCGCAAGCGGACCGGATTCTCCACCGGAGTGGCCGCGAAACGGAACAACGCGTCCACCCAGAAGGCGACTTCCCGGATCGGAAGATTGCAGCGCTGCGCCAGCTCCACACTGAGCCGCTGGCCGAGCACTTCGAAATTCTCCCGGGTCCAGTGGGCGGTAACGGCGTTGGGATGATGGAAGTCGAACGTTTCGATCGGCCTCGTCCGCAATGCCGTGAGCGCGCCCTCGCGGTCTTGGCAAGGCACCTCGCCGGATCCCACCAACGGCTGCAGCGCCGCGGCGAACAGACGCCGCGCTACCAGATCCAGCACGCAAAGCCCACCCGAGGCGGGCAGCGGACGCAGCAACCGGCGCAACGCATCATCGGTCACTGTCGAAGCATCGATCTGGCAGCCGAACGCGGCGTGCAGTGGAATGAATTCATGGGTGCCTCCCAGTTGGTGCTGGATGCGGGAAAGCAGGTGGGTCTTGCCGTGACCGGCACGGGGCGCACGCAACAGGATGCAACGCCCGGATTTTTCCACTGGAACCGTCAGGATGTCCGAAAGGACCTCATACGCCCGCCGGTTCACCGGATCCGCATGAGCGGCCGGAAGACGGCCGAGGGTCTCGAAAAGCATTTGGAACGGATGTTCGTTGGCCATGGTGTTGATCGGTGGAATCAGGCGGAGACTGAATGCCTTCTCCCGGTTTCACAAGGACAGAGGGAGGAAAAACGTCCCCGCCATTCCGAAATCACCGCATCCAGGATTCTCTCTGGCATTCTCCCGCGGCCCTGCTTTCATTGGCTCATGAATTGTTATCTCATCATGACGGTGCTTGGCTGTGACCGCCCGGGCCTTGTGAGCTCGCTCGCGGACACAGTCACGAAACACGGCGGAAATTGGCTCGAAAGCCGCATGGCCCGTCTCGCCGGACAGTTCGCCGGCATCGTCCGTATCGAATGCCCCGAGTCCGCCGTGGACGAATTGCTCGCCGAGCTCCACACCCCCGCCGCCCCGGGCACCCCCGGCCTCAGCGTGCAAGCCGTCCGCGAGGCCGTGGCAGAACCCGCCAAGCGCCGGACCCTCGTGGTGGACGTGATGGGCAACGACCGCCCGGGCATCGTCCGCGAACTCACCACCGCCATCGCCAATGCCGGCGGCAACGTCGAGGAACTCACCACTGGACTCGAAAGCGCTCCGATGTGCGGACATCCCATGTTCCGGGCGCGCGGCAGGGTCTCCATTCCTGAAAACGCGGAAACCGGAACCCTCACCGCCGCCATCGAAAACCTCGGCGCGGATCTAACGGTGGACGTTTCCGCCTAAAACGGCCAGATCATCGGAATCAGCGTGCAGGTCGTCACCCAGCAGATGACGTTCAGTGGAATCCCCACCCGCAGGAAATCGGTGAACCGATAACCACCGGGACCGTAGATCATCA
This sequence comes from Luteolibacter sp., assembly GCA_041549835.1. Taxonomy (GTDB): domain Bacteria; phylum Verrucomicrobiota; class Verrucomicrobiia; order Verrucomicrobiales; family Akkermansiaceae; genus Luteolibacter. The sequence goes on from JBFEQB010000013.1 coordinate 23,528, forward strand.
TGTGCGTCTGATAGCCCATCGGCATGGCGAACGCGCATGACGAAGCCACCGTGGCGGCCAGAATGAATGGCCGGGGATGCACTCCCAGCTCCACCGCCAGCGTGACGGCGATCGGAATCATCATCACGGCCGTCGCATTGTTGGACAGCATCTCGGTGAGAATGATGGTCAGCAGGAAAATCAGCCAGAGCATCACCACCGGCATGTGTTCGGCTGGCACGAAGCCCTCCGTCAGAAACACCAAGCCCCGGGCAAGCCACACCGCGGTCCCGGTGTTCTGCATCGCCATTCCCAGCCCCAGCAGGCCGTAAAGCATCAGCAGCACCTGCCAGTCGATGCTCGCATAGGCTTCGCGGGGAGTCATCACGCGCAGCCACAACAAGGCCAGCGCCCCGACCATCGCCGCATAGTGGATCGGGATGGCCGGAATCGATGGATGCGAGCGGTGGAGGAAATCCGTAACCGTGGCGGTGAGCACCACCGCCACCAGCGCGGACCAGGAGAGGATGACGTGGAGCGGGCGGTGATGGCGGACATCTGCCGGCGTCAGCTCGTCCGGAGTGTCGGTCATCACGAAATCCCGCGTGGCCTTGAGGGATTCCAGATTGTTGCGGGCGGTGATGACCAGCAGCGTGTCACCGATTTCGAGCGGCAGTTCGGCGATGCGGCTGGTGATGTTCACCCCGTTGCGGTGCACGGCGAGCACCACGCTGTTGTAGCGCTGGCGGAAATCCGTTTTCGCCAGCGACTGTCCGACCAGCGCCGATTCATCACGCACCACCAGTTCGGAAACGATGCCGTCCACTTGGGAAAGCAACTCGGCGCCGATCGATCCAAACAGGACTTCCGGTTTCGCAGCCCCACCGCGGCGGCGGTGAATGGCCACCATGAACCGGTCGTTCTTCTCCACGACAATCGAGGACAAGGGCAGCATGACACGCGTGCCCTGGCGGCGGACTTCCATCACGTGGATGCCGGCACTCCGGTCCCCCAGCTCGGTCTCGGTCAGGCGTTTGCCGATGATCGGCGAGTCCGCGCCGATCAGAAGATGATAGAGAGGCGTCGTGCGGAAGTCGATTTCCAGGCTGCCTGTGATCGATGAGCGCGAGGGAATCACTTTCGGACCGAAAATCGTGAGGTAACCGATCCCGGCGACCGCCATCGGAATCCCGATCGGAGCCAGTTCGAACATGCTCAGCGGCTCGATCTTCAAATCGCGCAGGGCGCCGCTCACCAACAAGTTGGTGGACGTGCCGATCAGCGTGCAGCAACCACCCAGAATCGAGGCATAGGAAAGCGGCATCAGCAGCCGCGATGCCGCGATATCCTTGGAACGGGCGAACCCGAGCGTCACCGGCAGCAGGATCGCCACGATGGCCGTGTTGTTCATCCACGCGCTGAAAAACGCGGACACCAGCGAGAACGCCAGTATCGCCCAGCGCGTGTTGCCGGAAAGCCGGTCCCGCAACATTTTCCCGATGTGATCGATCGCGCCCGATCGCTCCAACGCGCCGCCGATCACGAACAAGGCCGCGATCGTCAGCGGCGCCTCGTTTTTGAACACTTCGGTCATCTGCCCGGTATCCACCAGACCCAGCGCCACCACCAGACACAGGATGGAAAGCGCGAGCACGTCCGGCGGCGCCCACTCGCGGATGAACGCGACGAGCGTCAGGCCAATGACCAGCAATGTGAGGGCGATTTCGGGAGTCATGACGAATGACAAACACCATCGCCCGAAGCGAGGTGGCCCATCCCATGAACCGTCCGGGGCACTTTGGCAAGGACGGGATGGAGACAAAACCCGGCATGGAGTCTTGCGCCAACAGCGCCGGAAACCCACTTTCAAGCATGCTCCGTCCGCGAATTTCCACCAACCTCGCCGTTTCCGCGGATGGAAAAATCTCCCCCGTGGACCATCGGCCGTCCGGCTGGACGTCCTGCGAGGACCATTCCCGCCTGCTCGAACTCAGGAACAACGCCGACGCCCTCATGGTCGGACGCGGCACCTTGGAAACCGACCGCATGACCCTCACCGTGACCGGCAAACCGGTCCAACCGCTGCGCTGCGTCGTCTCGAAAACCGGTGACATCCCGCTCGATCATCCGCTGTTCAGCTCCCCCGGCGGAGCGATCCACCTGCTCGTCACCAATAACCCGGATCCCCCGGACCTCCCCGGCTCCACCCACCACCAAAGTCTCGCGGAATTCCTCCACACCTTGGCATCCAGCCACGGCGTGAAACACCTCCACTGTGAAGGCGGCGGCACCCTCATCCGCTCGCTCGCGGACCTCGACGTCATCGACGAATTCCACCTCACTCTCGCCGGACACACGCTCTTCGGTGGCCTGCAAGCGCCCACCGCCACGGCCATTCCCGCGGATTTCCTACTCCGCTCACGGGCCTTTGAAATCAGCCGCTTCGATCCGCGACCGGACTCCGGCGAATGCTTTCTAAGCTACCGTCGGTCCGCGCCTCAATGCGCGGGCGCTTCCGCGTGATCCGCGTGATCCGCGTGATCCGCGTGATCCGCGTGATCCGCGTGCTCGGCGTGGCTGGTGTCGTGATGTTCGTGCAGTTGCCGGGTTCCATTCGGCCCTTCAAATTCATGGCGTTCACAGGAAACACCCGAAAACGCAACCGCGACGATCAGCAGGGAAAAAAGTTTCATCTCCGCGCTTCATAGCCACTCGGCCCGGAAACGCAACCCCAACCTATCCGCCCACCGCCCGGCGGCCTACCCTTCGATCCACAGCCGTCCCGCGCGACGCCGGAGCTTGCGGCCGCCGGGGAGGTTCACGACCGCGGCCTGATTCGTGTCCAACAGACCGGCGGCGCGCTCGATCAGGGCACGATCCACGGACGGAACGGCGTGATCGATGAGAAACTTCCGCAGACCGGCGCGTTGCAGGTCGGTCGCGAGTTTCCTCAAGGCGGGAAGGTGGAGCCGGTCCTGCGGATCCAGCAGCTTCGCCTGAGCCAAGGCTTCGTTTTCATGGTCCTCCCGCATCGCGGAATCCGCCGCACCCCGCACCAGGGCGGCGACGGCGTCCCGCCCGGAAATCTCCGCCAGCAGCGGCAAGACTTCATGGCGAAGACGGTTTCTAACCGCCACCGGCTCGCAGTTGCTCGCGTCCTCGCGCCACGGCAACCCGCGGGTTTCCAACCAGCCGACCAGTTCCGCATGGCGACACCCTAACAGGGGCCGGGAAATCCGCAGTTTCACCGCACCGACCGCGATCGTCTGCTCCTCGCGCATCCCCTTGAGCCCGTGCGATCCGCGCAGCAGATTCCACAAAACCGTCTCCGCCTGGTCATCGGCATGATGGGCGAGCAGCAGTCGGCGGCAGCGGTGCTTCACCGCACACCAGGCGAAAAACCCGTGCCTTGCCTTGCGGGCGGCGGTTTCCATGGACTCCGAATCCCGCTTCATCCGCTGGCGCACATCAATGCGCCCGATCTCGCATTCAAAGCCGGACTTTTCCGCGAGCCGCCGGACGAAACGCGCGTCCTCAGTGGACGCGCGGCCGCGCAGGCGGTGGTCGAGATGACAGACGACCAGCTTGCGGAAACCCGCCTCAGCCAGCAAATGCAGCAGCGCCACCGAATCCGCACCGCCGGAAACTCCAACGAGATACCGCGCCGCCCGCGATGCGCCCGCCAACCACGCGATTTCCTGTTCCAAACTCACGCACCAACCCTGCCGGAGCTCCGGCAAGCACGCAAGCCGGGCGTTTGGGCTTGGCCGGTCGGGGGATCTATCCTACTTCGCAGCCTTCCGTGTCCTTTTCCGTACTTTCCACCGACCCCACGAGTTCCGCCCGCCTTGGCCGTTTGGAGTTGCCGCATGGCACGGTGGAGACGCCGATCTTCATGCCCGTCGGCACCCAGGCCACGGTGAAAACCCTGCATCCAGCGGAACTCGACCTGCTCGGCGCGCAAATCATCCTCGGCAACACCTACCACCTCTGGCTGCGCCCGGGCCATGAGTTGATCCGCGAGTTGGGTGGCCTGCACGGGTTCACCACCTGGCAAAAGCCGTTTCTCACCGATTCCGGCGGCTTCCAGGTCTGGTCGCTCGCAAAGCTCCGCAAAATCACCGAGGAGGGCGTGAAATTCCAAAACCACCTTGATGGCTCGAAAATGCTGCTCACCCCGGAACTCAGCATGGAAATCCAGGCCGCGCTCGGCTCGGACATCGCGATGCTCTTCGACGAGTGCCCGCCCTACCCCTGCGATGAGCAATATGCCGCCAAATCACTCGCCCTCACCACCCGCTGGGCACGGCGCTGCAGGGACTGGGTCACGGCAAACCAACCGCGCTCGGGAACCGGCAGCCAACAACACTTCGGCATCGTCCAGGGCTCGATCTACGCCGACCTGCGCGAACAATCCGCCCGCGAGCTGGTGGAGCTCGGTTTCGACGGCTACGCCATCGGCGGCGTCTCGGTCGGCGAGCCGGAGCATGAGATGTTCCGCGCCATCGAAAACGCCGTGCCGTTCCTCCCGCACGACAAACCGCGCTACGCCATGGGCCTCGGCTCGCCGCCGCAAATCCTCGAAATGATCGCCCGCGGCGTAGACATGTTCGACTGCGTGATGCCCACCCGCGTCGCCCGCCACGGCGTGGCCTTCACGCTCGACGGCCCGCTGCACATCAAGAACCTCATCCACGCCAAGGACCCCCGCCCGATCTGCGAATCCGCGCACCCTCACGTCTCCGGATTCTCCCGGGCCTACTTGCGCCACCTTTTCCGTGCCGGGGAAATCCTCGCTTTGCGGTTGCTTTCCTTCCACAATCTGCATTTCTACCTGCGTCTCGTCGCCGGGGCGCGGGAGTCGATCGCCGCGGGGAACTTCCCCGAATACAAAGACTCCTTCATCCGGCGCTACACCCGATCCGATACCCCATGACACCGATCCTACCTTTCCTCGCCCAAACCCAGACACCCCAAGGCCCACAAGGACTGCTTGGCTCCCCCTTCGTGATGATGGGCCTGATGGTGGTGATGTTCTACTTCCTGCTCATCCGTCCGCAGCAACGCCAGCGCAAGGAACAGGCCGCCCGCATCGCCGCCCTTCAAAACGGTGACAAGGTCATCACCAGCGCTGGCATCCACGGCATCGTCCACAACGTCAAGGAACAGACGGTCGTCGTGAAGGTCGCCGAGGGCACCATGATCGAGTTCGACAAGGCCGCCATCACCGCCGTTCACAAAAAGGAATCCGCGGCCAAGTAAACCGTTCCGCGCCTTCGTCCTTCCGACCCCCGCTTTCCGATTTCCCGCCATGCTCGCCGCCACCTCCTTCTACGAAGATCCGATCACCGTCTTTTTGACCGGATTGGTCCTGATGATCCTGTTTTTCTGGTACTTCGCAACTGATGTCGAACGCAGGAAACGGAATGTCGGCACGGTTCTGTCCATCGGTGCCTGTGCTCTCTGCATCCTCGCCGCCACCCCGCTCAACGAGCGCCTGAAAGGCGGCATCGACATCGTCGGCGGCTCGTCCTTCTCGCTCCGCGTGCAACCACGGGAAGCCGATGACGGCACCCCAATGCCCGTCACCGTCCAACAGATCGACCAGGCGATCCTTGTCATCGAGAAACGGCTCAACAGCATGGGCACCGCCGAGCCCCTGATCGCCCGCCAAGGTGACGACGGAATCCTCGTTCAAATGCCCGGCGTCGAACCCGAGGAATCCGCACGCATCCGCGACACGCTCGAAAAAGTCGCCAAACTCGAACTCCGCAAGGTGAGCGAGCGCAGCGAGGAACCCGGCCCCAATGGCAGGACCCTCGCGGACCGCGTCCTCAATGAGGGCGAACTTTCCGTCGGCGAACGGGCCTACATTCTCACAGGCAAGGATGAAGATGGCAACGAATACCAACGTCCGATCCTCCTCAGCCGGCGCGCCGCCCTCGGCGGCTCCGACATCGCCGACGCAGTCCCCTCCCCGCAACAGGCGGACGCCGTGGCCATCACCCTCAATGGGGACGGCACCGACAAGATGATCGCCCTCACCAAGGACATGCGTCCCGGGGTGGACCGCATCGCCATCGTGCTCGACGGCGAGGTCATCAGCGCCCCCACCGTCAATTCGGTGCCCCTCGGCAAACAGTTCATCATCGAAGGCCTGCGCGAACCCGGTGAAGTCCAGAACCTCGCCAACTCGCTGATGAACCCGTTGGAAAACCCGCTCGTTGTCGAGGAGGAGCGCACCGTCTCCCCCACCCTTGGCGCCGCCGTCGTGCAACAGGGCATCTGGGCGGGCATCACGGGGCTCTCCATCACCTTCGTCTTCGTTCTGGCCTACTATCGCATGGCGGGCATCATCGCTCTCTGCGGCCTGCTGGTAAACGGCGTCATCCTCTTCGGAGTGATGGCCATGTTCGGTTTCACTTTCTCGCTGCCGGGAATCGCCGGCATGGTCCTCATCATCGGCATGGCGGTGGATGCGAACGTCCTCATCTATGAACGCCTTCGCGAGGAAATCCGCAGCGGAAAATCCCTCAAAAACGCCATCGACGCCGCCTACGACAAAGCATTCAGCGCGATTTTCGACTCGAACCTCACTTCCCTCATCACCGCTGTCATCCTCCTCGGCTTCGGCAGCAGCACCATCAAGGGATTTGCGATCACCCTCACCGTCGGCATCCTGGCTTCGATGTTCTCCGCCATCCTCGTCACCCGCGTCCTGTTCCGCTGGGGCATCGATCTCGGCCTTCTCAAGAAACTCTCGTTCCTCAATCTGATCCGGGCCACGAAGTTTGATTTCCTCGGCAAGAGGCGCATTTGCGTCATGATTTCACTGGGCCTCATCCTGGTGGCCTTCTCCGCATTCGGCATCCGCAAGGAGAAGGCGTTCGGGATTGATTTCACCGGTGGCACACTCATCCAGTTCCAGCTCGGCAAGGAAGTGAAAATCCCGCTCGCCGATGTGCAGAAAGCACTCGACTCGCTCACCCTCTCCAAAGTCGCCTACCCGCAGGAGCAGGAAAACCTGGCCAGCGGCATGCTGCTCACGATCCGGTGTGATACCCGCGATACCGAACTGATCACCGCCAGGTTGCGTGAAACCATCCCCGCTCTTGGCGAACTCAAGGTCGAGGCAAATGCGGAGGGGCGCCACGACTACGTGATCGACAGCAGCAAGGAAGAGGTCTCGGCCCTGATCGGCGGGACCTTCCTCAAGGATTCCATCATTGCCCTCGTCATGGGCCTCATCGGCATTCTCATCTATGTCACCGCACGCTTTGAGTTCTCGTTCGCCCTTGGCGGATTCGTCGCCATCCTCCATGACGTGTTGATCGCCGTCGGCATGGTCGTCCTCCTGGGTGAGGAGCTTTCGCTGATTCACGTCGGCGCCATCCTGACCATCGCCGGTTACTCGATCAACGACACCATCATCGTGTTCGACCGTATCCGCGAGAACCTGCTGATTCGCAGCGGATCGATCAAGGACATCATGAACGAGGCTATCAACAACACCCTCTCACGGACCTTGCTCACCTCCATGACCACCATCTTCACCGTGGCGATTCTCGCCATATTCGGTGGCTCGGCACTCCGTGATTTCTCGATGACGATCCTCGTCGGACTGGTGATCGGCACCTACTCATCGATCTTCGTTGCCACACCGTTCGTGCTCTGGTGGGGCAAGCGCAAAGGCAGGAACGTCCGCGAGGAAGTCCTTGCCGCCGCCGCCAAGGCGGAATCCATGGCCGCAGCACCTTGACCCGCCGCGCCACGGATTGGGGGGGCGGTCGCCACGAGCCCCCCCGCCTTGCAGAGAAAACCGTAGGTCAGAGACTCCGGATCACCCCCGACCCCTGAAAGCGCCGCTGCTTGTCGGCCACCAGCTTTTCTTCGGACCATGGGTCGCCTTGCCGGATCAAGCAGGATTCCGGTCGGCCCGGCGGCATCCTCTCCGTGCCTTGTCCTTGCATCACTCGACCGATGCGGGCGGAGCCTCCGGCTGCCGCTTCGCTTCACCATCAGGTGCCGGTGGCGGGAAATCCCTGGCAGTGATTTCCTGGTCGTGATTCTTGTCGAGCGCCTCAAAGCGGTCCTCCTGTTCGTCTTCGCTGAGATCCCGAACTTCCGGGCCCTTGCGGAACTCCTCGAAGGACAGCGCGCCATCGCCATCCTGATCCAGCTGCCGGATGATCCGGCGCGACTCCATCGGCGGACCGCCCGGACGTTTCCGGCGCATTTGCCCGCCATCACGCCTGAACGGTGGTTCCGGCTTGTCCTTGGGGGAAATCACCCCGTCACCATCCGTGTCCAGCCTTCGAAACACCGCCTGCTGCCTTTCCGGAACAAGCTTGTTGAAAATCCGGCCCGTCTTGAACTCCTCGAAACTCACGCCGCCACTCCGGTCCGAATCCAGCTCCCACAAGCGCTGCATCGGAGGCCTCTTCGCACCGTGAGCCTTGCCGGCCCGCCCGAGTTCCCGGCGGTCCAACTCGCCGTCAGCATTCTTGTCCAGCCGATTGAACAGGCCCTCGCGTTTCTCCTCGGGCAGCCTCTGAATCCTCGGAATTCCCTTGAATTCCTCTTGGGAAATAGCCCCGTTCCCATCTTGGTCGGCGGCTTTCCACGCTTTGGCAAAGGCCTGTGGATCACCCCGTCGGCCTTGCCCGTCGCGCGGACCAGGTCCCCGGGTTCCGCCCTCCGGCTGGGCAAGGGACACCGCCGGAGCCAGAAAGCCCGCAACAATTAGGGAAACAGGGATTGTCTTCATGGGAGATTGCAGATTGTTTAGCCCCGTTCCACGGAGCCACCGAGCTAGAAACTCCGGAACTCCGCCAAAGTTTCGCTCCCGGTCCGGATTCCCTGATTTTTGAAGCCTCCATCCGCCATGCACATCCGTGACATTCTCGCCAACTCCCAGCCCTCGCTCTCATTCGAGTTCTTCCCGCCGCGCGCCGCGGCGGCCTGGGAGGACCTCTATCAAACCATCCGCGATCTGGAACCCCTGCGGCCCTCGTTCGTTTCCGTCACCTACGGCGCTGGCGGCAACACCCGCGAACTCACCCACGACCTCGTCGTCCGCATCAAACAAACGACTTCGATTCCACCCGTCCCGCACCTGACCTGCGTCGGACATTCCGAGACGGAAGTCCTCTCGATCCTCGAACGCTACGCGGCCGCCGGAGTGACCAACATCCTCGCCCTGCGCGGCGATCCGCCCCGCGACCAACCGGACTACGATTGGGGACAGGGTGACTTCCAGCATGCCTCCGATCTGGTGCGTTTCATCCGCAGGTTCAATGAATCCGGCCAACATCCCGACCCCCGCGGCTTCGGAATCGGAGTCGCGGGTTTCCCCGAGGGTCACCCCTCAACGCCCAACCGGGTGGACGAACTCGATTTCCTCAAGGCCAAGGTCGACGAGGGCGCGGACTACATCTGCACTCAGCTTTTTTTCGACAATCACGATTTTTTCGACTTTCGCGACCGTTGCCATCTGTCCGGCATCACCGTGCCCATCATCGCCGGACTGATGCCCGTGACCTCTCTGCAGGGCATGAAGCGCATGGCCGAACTCGCCGCCGGTGCCCGCTATCCCGCCAAACTCATCCGCTCGCTCAACCGGGCAAATTCCAGCACGGAGGCGGTCGAGCGGGTGGGCATCCACTACGCCGCGGAACAATGCGCCGGCCTTCTCGACGAAGGGGTGGACGGCATCCATTTCTACACCCTGAACAAGAGCCACGCGACCCGCGAAATCTTCCACAGCCTGGGACTCGACCCGCGTGCGTGACTTACCGGCGTCCCTGCTGATAGATATCCTCCGCCTGCTTGAGGGTCAGATCGTAGAGCCCTCCTTCGATCGGGACCGGGACCGGGATCCGGTTGCTCGCCGCGTCCACGGGATACATTTCCTGAAGCCGGGCGGCACGTTCGAAGGCGTCGGGCGGAATCGTGATCCGGAACATCCCTTCATATTGGAGCATTCTGGACATGCGGTCCGATGCCTGACTCTGCAGGCGGCGCATCTCGTTGTTCAAGCCGAGGCGGTCGCCCAGACTGAGGGACTCCGGGCTCTGGTTTCCTTTCTGGATTCGCTTGGCCTCAAGAGCGGCTCGTTTCAAAGAGAACTCGGACTTCGTCTGCGTGAAATCCCTCAATCCGAAGGTTTCGTCCTCATCCGCGAACAACGCCGAGCCTTGCAATCCCGACCCTCTCGCCACGGCCGCCTCGATCTCCTCCTGCGTCGGCAGGCGCACGGTCAGGCTCCCTTCCATGGAAAACAGGTCATCCGCCTTCAAATTCACATCGGTGAGTTCCACCCCTCCGCGGAGAGTCTTCAACTGGAACGAGCCTTCACGAAAATCGATCCGGTGGTAGGTTCTTGAATAATCCACCACCGACAAGGCCTTGAGCAGATGGATCCGTTCACGCAGTGAAATCGTGTCCATGCCATCCATCACGACCTGCCCTTCAAAGCCGATCCCATCCGAGCTGTTGGTCGAGCCAAACACCCGGAAATCTCCGGAAACCGAGCCTTCGATGAACCTGGTCAGGGCAACCGGCAGGGTCCCGTCCAACGGAAGGCTCCGGATCCTGGCAACTCCCCGCACTTCCGGCTGCTCCCCTCCGATGACTTTCAGCCCGGAAAAATCCACGGTGCCGTCACCCAGTTTCAATTCGGCCGTCTCGAACACCATTCCCTCAGGCTCGCAAAGAACCACGAGCTCCACGATCTCCAGCCCCCTCAGCCAGTTCTGGTGGAACCGGCCGCCCTTGAAGCTCATCCTCCAACCAGTGTCCGTCCGATACATTCTCATGACACTGGATTCGATCATCCCCTGCGTTCGCGCGGAGTATCCCCAGCGCACGGTGGCGTCCCGCACCTCGTAGGCGTTCGCCTCGGTCTTTTCCGGTTTCCTGAACACCACCCCCGCCAACTTGCGGGCGGACTCGGCATCGTCCGTGCCGGCCCGCAGATCAACATCCAGCTTGGATATCAAAATGACACCCGGGTTCCAGATCCCCACCAGACCATCAAGCAGGTTCATGCTGCAGCGAACATTCCTCGCCTCCAGCACGGTGAAAAACGTATCGTTCCCACCTTCGGCGGCCAATCGGGTGAGTTCGAGCTGACCCTGCGTGCGGTTGAACTCCAGCTCCAGATCAGATGCTTCAAGCCCGGACTCCAGCGCGCTTTGCAAGCCGTCGGCGAATCCAGCGGTATCGGACCGCTTCAGCAAATAAATCCAAATCCCGAGCGCAACGACCAGCAGGAAGATCAACAGACGGGAGGTCAGTTTCAACAGGTGGAACATCGCCAACCCCCTCGTCCCGCTGCCGGTCAGCGAATAGCGGACTTGGAACCAGAACCCCTGGTTGGCCACCCACTCGCTGAGCCGTTCATTAAAATTCTGACTTTGCTCGGATTCCATCGATTGATTCGCTTTAACGCGCCGCGAGTAAAACCATCCGTCTCCGGGGAGGCGAGGGAAATTTACCTCGCCCCGATGCCCCGGATCCCCTACCACCCGCCTCGTGGAAGCCAACGACTACAAAGTCCGCCTCGAAATCTTCGAAGGCCCTCTTGATCTCCTGCTCTACCTCATCAAGAAGGACGAGGTGGACATCCATTCCATTTCCATCGAACGCATCACCCGGCAGTATCTCGATTACATCAACACCTTCAAGCTGCTCAACATCGACCTCGCCTCCGAATTCATCGTGATGGCCGCCAACCTGATGTATTTGAAAAGCCGCACCCTGCTCCCGCGGGTGGACCAACCGCCCGAAGACGACGCGGAAGAAGACGATCCGCGCTGGGAACTCATCCGCCAGCTCATCGAATACAAGAAATTCAAGGACGCCGCCGGGTTCCTCTCACTCCGCGAGCTCGAACAGGAAGGGCGTTTCGCCCATCAACCGGATGAAACGGACATCCCCGCGCCAGAGCCCCCCGCACTTGCCGAGGTTTCCATTTTCGATCTCATCCGCGCTTTCCAGAATGTCCTGAAACGCTTCGAGGAATCGCACGACTTCGGCGACATCATCGACGACCGGTTCACCGTTTCCGACAAAATCGAACTCCTGATGAAACACTTCCAACCCGGAGAATCCCGCCGGTTCGAAGAAATGTTCCAAAGCGCCACCACCAAGTCGGAAGTCATCGTCACCTTCCTCGCCCTGCTGGAATTGATGAAACTCAACCAGTTCGTCGTCCGGCAAAGCGACCTGCTCGGGGACATCGTCATCGAGCGCCGCAGCCTCAATGCCGTGGCCGCTCTCGAAACGGCGGAAACGGGAGCCGACGTGGCCTGAACCCCGCCACCAGCCGGTCAGCTCATCCGGAACACGATCCGCGCCTTCGTCAGATCGTAGGGCGACATTTCCATTTTCACTTTGTCTCCGACCACCAGGCGGATGAAGCGCTTGCGCATTTTCCCGGAAATGTGGGCCAATACCTCGTGCCCGCTTTCCAGTTTCACCCGGAACATCGTTCCCGCGAGAACCGACGAAATCTCTCCGTCCACCTCCACAGCCTTCTCTTCATCGCTCTTGGTCGAGCGTTTTGGCGGGCCGTATCGATTGCGGTTTCTGGAACGACGTCTTTTGGGGCGCGGAGGCATGTTGGATAGGGATGATGATGCAAGCGGAACTCTCAGTTCGCCTGCCGCGCTTCGATATCCCACCCCACCCACTCCAGCAATGCAAAAAAACCGCGGCAACTGACAATTCCGGCACTTTTCCCCATCACACGCGCTTGCCAAGCCGCGCCCCAAGCTCCAACTTCCCCACCCGGTCGCCGGCTTCTGCCGCACCCAAATTCCACAACACGCTTCAACGTCATGCTTGAGATCACCGAAAAAGAACTTCCAGCCAACCTCAAACCCTTGTGGCTCAAAGCGATCACCGCCGTCCAGGCCTCCAATATCGATTACGCGATCACCCTGCTGCAGGGCGTCCTCAAGGAAAGTCCGGTATTTCTGGAAGGCCGCAAGCTGCTCCGCAAATGTGAGATTCAACAGGCGGGCGGAGCGAAAAAAAAGGGCGGCCTTTTCGGCATGGGAACCATGAAACTCCAGAGCCAAGCCAAGAAGGATCCGCTGGCAGCCCTTGCGCTCATCGAGAAGGAGCTCGAAAAGGACCCGCTCAACGACCAACTCAACGAAGTGCTGTTCGACACCTGCGTGAAAGCCGAACTCTTCGAGACCGCCGCGTTCGCTCTCGAAACCGTCCGCACTGGCTCACCGGAGAACGCCAAGCTGCTCCACAAACTCGCTTCGTTTTACCTCACCCGCGAACAACCGCATCTCGCCTCCGAAGTCTATAACGACATCGCCAAGCACCATCCCACCGACAGTGCCGCGATCAAAGGCGCCAAGGACGCCTCGGCCCGCGCCTCAATGCAGAAGCAGAAGTGGGACGAAAACGCCGACATGAAATCCCTCATGCGCGACTCCTCCGGATTCGAACAACTCGAAAAGGCCTCGCGCACCGGCCTGACCGCCGAGCAACTCCTCGAACGCCGCGACAGCGTCATCGAAAAATACAACGCCGATCCCAACCACCTCGGCACCGTCAAGGAACTCGCCGGGATCTACGAACAACTCGAAGACTGGCACAATGCGCACACCTTCTACGCATGGGCCCACTCGCTCAGCGCCGGAGACGTCGCCCTCGCAAACAAGGCCTCCGCGATGAACGACCGCGCCATCGAAGCCGATCTCAAGACACTCGAAGCCGATGTCGCGGCGAACCCTGACAATCAGGAACTCAAGGCCGCCCTCGATGCCCGGCGCGCCGACCGCCTCGCCGAACAGATCGAGGAATGCCAGCGCCGCGTCGACCAAAACCCGACCGACCCCCAGCTCCGCTTCGAACTCGGCACAGCGCTCTACAACGCCGGTGATTTCAGCGCTGCCATCCCCCACCTCCAGCAGGCCACCCGCAATCCGCACATCCGCACCAAGGTGCTACTCACTCTCGCGCGCTGCTTCAGGTCCAAAAACATGTTCGACCTCGCCGTCAAACAACTTTCGGACGCCCTCTCGGATCTCACCGCGATGGACGGCACCAAGAAGGAAATCCTCTACGAAAAGGGCCTCATCCACGAAGAAATGGAAGACAAACCAGCAGCCCTGGACAGCTTCAAGCAGATCTACGAGGTCGACTACGGTTACCGTGACGTCGCCCAGCGCGTGGAGTCATCCTACAGCTGAACCGCCCCGCGTAATGCGGGCTCATTCGAACTTCTCGTCGAACGGCCGGGCTTGCACTACCCAGTCCTCCGCCAGCACACGGGTGATCTCAAACTGCCTTGAGTCCGCTCCGTCCGTCCGCTGGATCTCCAGGGTCGCACGCCTCTTCTTGGCCTCATCCTTGAAGATCCGTGCCATCGCCCGGGCCTGCGGAGAATTCCTCCGGCAGTATCCGCACAACAGGTCCCGCCCCTCCGGCAACAACTCCTTCGCTTCCGGTGCCGCCAGCGCGAAGCTCTCCCACTCGCTTTCGTCAATGAACGGGCCGTTGTAATACGAATCCTTGCCCACCACCACCCTCACCCGGGCACGCTTCGCTCCCCCTCCCAGAAAGTCCCTCCACCCCGGCGTGCAGGTTCGTGCGAATGCCTCGAAGTCCATCTTCCATACACCCACTTCGTCGGAAACCAGAAATGCAAGGCGTTCCACCGGTGAGGTCTCCCCGGCACACTTGATCCACACCCCCTCCATCAGCAACCCGTCCACATCCATGCTGCCCAGCCAGGACATCCGGCGGACCGGACCATCGCGGGTTTCAAGCGCCTCCATGAATTCCACCACTTTCACCGCATCCGTCGCCCCGCGGCGCACAATGGCCTCCACCATCGCCGGGTCCCGGTTGGCAATCGCCTCCCTCACCAGCGCGAGCGCCTCGTCTTCAGAGGGGGCAACAAACCGCGAGGCGATTCTCACCATGGCCGGAGCCGGCTCCGAATCTCCGGGCGCGGGCACCCTCCGATGCGAACGCACCCAGAACACCGCGAATCCGACGATGATCAAAAACGCCGCCGCCGTGAACACCATCGACCAAACCCACAGCAGACGGTGCCGCGCGGCATCTTCCGAGGAACCCCTCGGATGGCCGGTCCCGCCACGCCGCCTGGTCCACCCGCTCTTCTGTGGGGCCCGTGGGGCCCGCACCCGCATCACCGACCCCAGCCTCGGGCCATCACCCGGCACGCCTCCATCACGGGGTTGGATGACGCGGCGGCTGGGTGGGTTTTTCATAGGGCTGGGTTTTCTGGATGATGGGGGAATCAATCTTCCGGGCTGAGCTCACCGCGGAACCATCGTAATCCGGTTCCGGTCATAGCGGTCATCCGGCCGGAACAACCAACCGGGCTGCCGATCCACCAATTCGTAACCCGTCAGCATGAACTCGGGCAGAAACTGGTTGCTGTTCGGATCATACGCTTCCCGCCCGGTGTAATAACCACGAATCCGATACTCGAAATTGTTGTCGAACGAGTAGCGCCGCCCCGGCGGCCCGTTCTCCGGCATCCGGTCCGGCACACGCTTCTTGTCCTCCCTCATGATCACCAGCTTCGCCCGACTCGCCGATTGGCGCGGTTTCCGGAGATAACCCCAAAAGCGGGTCTTTTCCACGAAGTATCGGCGTCCGTAATAAAAATCGCCGGTTGGCTCGCTGGCGATCTCCGCATTCCGCTCCTCGACACTGGGGCCGCCCAGATTCCCGGACCTCATCAATGAGACCCCACAATGGGTCAGGCCGCCGCAGAACAGTGCGAACATCACGAATCTAGCGCCGATTTTCAGCATGGGACGGACCGTAATGAGACCACCCACGGTCCGGCAAGCACGGAGAATCACCTCAATGACTCGGGCGAATTCCATCGGTCCCCGGATCCAACGCGAATGAACCACGCACACTGTTCGGGGAGATGAGACCCAACAACAGGATTTTAGGGCTCTCCTCTGGAATCATTCAGTGGAAAGCCGCTCCCACGGTGATCAAGTTCCTCTTTCTCCATCGCCACCCGACCCGGATGTCCTCACTGGAATTTCCCGTCGAACGGCTCGCCGGACATCACCCAATCCTCGGCCATCACCCGCGAAATCTCAAACTGCCGCGCTTCCCCGCCCTCAGCCCGCCGGATCTTGACGATCACACGCTTCAGCGACCGCGCACCCGACAGACCATTCGACAGACCATTCGGCAGGGCATCATCGTTCAAAACAATTCGAGCCATGGCCCGCGCCTGCGGAGAGCCCCTCCGGCAGTAGCCCAGCAACACCTCCTCCGTGTCCGGGGATGCCATGCCGTAGCACACCCATTGCGAATCGTCTCCGAACGGACCGTTGTAATAGCTGTCCGCCGCGGCAATCACACGCACCAGTCCCTCGGCGGCCTTGTTCTCCAACAACTCGTTCCACGACGGCTCCACCGTCCGCGCGAACGCGTCGAAATCGACCTTCCATGCGCCCCTTTCGTCAGGGGTCAGAAAAGCCAGACGGTTCTTCAACCGGTCGCCCTTGCGGGTCTTCACCAACACGCCATCCAGCAAGATCCCGTTCGCATCCATGCTGCCGAGCCAGTTCATCCTCTCGACGGGACCATCCGCTTCTTCCATCCCGTTCAAAAAACCTACCACCCGTTCAGGACTTGCCGACCCCGGATGAAAATACTCCGCCACCCCGGCAGCTTCACGGGTTTCAAGCGCCCTCTTCACCAGATTCAAGGCCTCGTCCTCCGTCGGCGATTCGAATTCAGACACCACCCGCTTTTCCACCACCCGTTCCTCCCCGCTCTCCGCAGCGGCCGCGGCCCCAGAATTCATGTTTTGCCGCCCCCACAGAAAGATCGCCGATCCCAGCACACCCAGCGCCATCACGCCCAACACCGCCGACCACGTCAGTATCACCCTCTTGCGTTTGCCCCTCTCACGATCCCCACGGCCTCTCTCACCCCGCCTCTTTCTCTTTCGCCGCCCCTTCGGCAATCCCGTGCCCGGCACTCGCGCCACCCGACCGAGATTCGGCGCATCTCCGGCGGATCGATCAAATCGCTGGGGCCTGACGGCCCGATGAATGCCCTTCGACTTCATGTTAGGAGCGAACCTTGCCTCCTTGCCTCGCTTCCCGCAAGCCCGGACCCGCATTTTCATCGCCGGCTCGCTCCGAATTCCGGCATTGCGGGGGGCGCCGTCCTGCTCCAATCTCCCGCGCCACCTCCCTGACATCCCCACCCCCGCTCCATGCTTTCCAAAGAATCGCTGCTTTCCGACTTCCTGATCCTCGATCAACCGATCAACGGTCAGCCACTCGTCTATCTGGACAACGCCGCGACCACCCAGAAGCCCATGGCCGTCCTGCTGGCGTCCCGGCATTATTACGAGGCGCTGAATTCAAACATCCATCGCGGCACCCACCAACTCGCACGGGCCGCCACCGCCGCTTTCGAAAACGCCCGCCAGACCGTCGCCACCCATCTGAACGCCGCCACCTCCGACGAGGTGATCTTCACCTCCGGCACCACTTGCGGCATCAATCTGGCTTCCAACATCCTCGGCCTTTCCGGCCGCATCCGCCCCGGCGACGAAATCCTCGTCTCCACCCTGGAGCACCACTCGAACATCGTCCCCTGGCAAATGCTCTGCCAACGCACGGGCGCCACCCTCAAGGTGATCCCCTGCCATGACGACGGCACTCTCGATCAGGACGCCTTCCGCTCCCTGCTCGCCTCCGGAAACGTCAAAATCCTCGCGCTCACCTGGATTTCCAACGCCTTCGGCACCGTCAACCCGGTCGCGGAAATGACCCGCGCCGCGAAGCACGCCGGCGCACTCGTTCTGATCGACGCCGCCCAAGCCATCGCCCACCTGCCGGCGGATGTGCAGGCGCTCGGTGCCGATTTCCTGGCGTTTTCCGGCCACAAAATCTACGCGCCCACCGGCATCGGCGCGCTCTGGGGCCGCGCCGATCTGCTCAACGAACTCCCCCCCTGGCAGGGCGGTGGGGAAATGATCAAGGAGGTCACCTTCGAGCACACCACCTACAACGACCCGCCCTTCAAATACGAGGCCGGCACCCCGGACATCGAAGGCGCCATCGCCCTCGCCGCCGCCTTCGACTATGTCAATGAAATCGGCCTCGGGGCCATCCATCAACATGAGGGCGGGCTGATCCGCTCTGCGGCCAACGCGCTTTCAGACATTGAAGGCATCCGCTTCTACGGCCCGCCCGACCGCTCCGGCTCGCTCTCCTTCAACGTCGAGGGCATCCACCACTACGACCTCGGCACGTTGTTAGACCAGATGGGCGTCGCCGTCCGCACCGGCCACCACTGCTGCCAGCCGCTCATGGCACGCTTCGGCATCACCGGCACCGTCCGCGCCTCGTTCGCCCTCTACAACACGGACAAGGATGTCGAAACCCTCGCCGCCGCGACGAAAAAAGCCGTCGGCATGCTCCGTTAGAAATCCACACCCGCCTCCCTCATGAACATCGTCCTCGGCATCACCGGATCCATCGCCGCCTACAAGGCTGCCGACCTCGCTTCGCAACTGGTGAAACAAGGCCATGAGGTCCACACCGTGATGACCCGCGCAGCCGCCGAGTTCATCACCCCCCTCACCCTTCAGACGCTGACCCGCCAGCCGGTGGTCGTTTCGCTGGAGGATGAGAAACAATCGTGGAAACCCGGCCACATCGACCTCGCGGACCAGGCCGACCTTTTCCTCGTCGCCCCCGCCACCGCCAACGTGCTCGGCGAATTCGCCAACGGCCTCGCCCCCGACCCGCTCACCTCGGTCTACCTCGCCCTGCCCCGCACCACCCCGGTCCTCATCGCCCCGGCCATGAATGGCAAAATGTGGCTGCACCCCGCCACCCAACGCAACCTCGCCGTTCTCAAAAACGACGGCTGCCGGTTCGTCGATCCCGCGGAAGGCGACCTCGCCTGCGGCTACGAAGGCATCGGCCGCCTCGCCCCGGTCGAGGAGATCCTCGCCCGCGTCGCCGCCATTTTTTCCGGCAAAGCCTGAGTCCGGCCTCGCTTTGCGGGTTGCACGGAGACGGCGCGATGCCAGACTGCGCGCAGCAAACCGATGACAACCGAAAACCTACAGGAACGTATCGCCGAATCCAGCGGCTGGATTCAGGCCGTCAAAGATGAAATGGGACAGGTCCTCGTGGGCCAGGAACGACTGGTCGACCGGCTGCTGATCGGCCTGCTCTGCAACGGCCACATCCTGCTCGAAGGCGTGCCCGGCCTCGCCAAAACCCTCGCCGTCAAGGCGCTCTCCGGCTCGCTCCACGCGTCGTTCGCGCGCTTCCAGTTCACCCCGGACCTCCTGCCCGCCGACCTCGTCGGCACCATGGTTTACCACCCCCAGGAAACCAAATTCGAACCCAAGCTCGGCCCGATCTTCAACAACCTGATTCTCGCCGACGAAATCAACCGCGCCCCCGCCAAGGTCCAGTCCGCCCTGCTCGAGGCCATGCAGGAACGCCAGGTCACCCTCGGCGACCACTCCTACCCCCTGCCCGAACCGTTCCTCGTGCTCGCCACCCAGAACCCGATCGACCAGGAAGGCACCTATCAGCTTCCGGAGGCCCAACTCGACCGCTTCCTGCTCAAAGTCACCGTCGGCTATCCGACCAAGGACGAGGAACTGCTCATCCTCGACCGCATGGCCACCTCCACCCCGCCCTACCGGACGAAAACCGTGGCCAATCCCGAGCAGGTCGCCCTCTCGCGCGAACTCGTCAATCAGGTCTACATCGATCCGGCGTTGCGCAAATACATCGTCCAGATCATCCACACCACGCGTTTCCCCTCGCTGGTGGACGCTCCGCTCAAGAATCTCGTCCGCGCCGGCGCCTCGCCGCGCGGCACCATCAACCTGGCCCTGACCGCCCGTGCGCTCGCCTTCATGAACGGCCGGGCCTTCGTCACGCCGCAGGACGTGAAGGACATGGCGCTCGACGTCCTGCGCCACCGGATCCTGCTCACCTACGAGGCGGAGGCCGAGGAAATGACCACCGACTCCATCATCGAGCGCATCATCAACAAGGTGCCGGTGCCATGAAGCACGAAACCTTAAACCCCGAATTGGAAACAAAGAAACAAACGATCCGGCCGGCCTCATCGTTCTTCCTCCGGGTTCTTCCCCTTCGTTTCGGATTTCATGCTTAATGCTTAGTGCTTTCTTCCCATGCTGACGGACGAACAGATCGAAGAAATGATGGCGCGCGTGCGCAGGCTGGAGCTCAAGGCCCGGCGCCTCGTCCGCGAATCGTTTTCCGGGGAATACCTCTCGTCCTTCCGCGGACAGGGTCTGGATTTCGATGACTTCCGCGAATACCAGCACGGCGACGAGGTGCGTTTCATCGATTGGAACGTCACCGCCCGCATGGACTCGCCCTTTGTCAGGAAGTTCCGCGAGGAACGCGAACTTTCGGTGGTTCTCGCGGTCGATGTCTCCGGCTCGGCGGACTATGGCAGCGTGTCGCTCAGCAAGCGCGAGGTGGCCGCCGAAACCGCCGCCGTGCTCGGCTTCAGCGCGCTGCACAACGGCGACAAGGTCGGCCTCTTGGTGTTCGCCGACGAACCGATCCTCTTCATCCCCCCGGAAAAAGGCAGCCGCCACCTGCTGCGCATGATCCGCGAGATCCTCGTCGCGAAACCCGCCGGACCCGGCACATCCGTCGCCGACGCATGCGACTTCCTCGTCCGCACGCTGCGCCGCAAGTCGCTCGTCTTCCTCATCTCGGATTTCTTCTCGGACCCGCTCGACCGCCCCTTGGGCAAGCTTTCCCGCAAGCACGAAACCGTCGCCCTGCGCGTGATGGACCCGCTCGAGGCCAAACTCCCCAAGTCCGGCAAAGTCGTCATGATCGATCCCGAAACCGGCTTCGAGACCCGGATCAACACCAACAATCCGAACCTCCGCATGGGCTATCAGAAACTCATGCGCCGCCAGCATGAGGGCGCCGCGTCCGTCTTCAGCAAACACGGCATCGATTCCGCCGATCTCACCACCCACGGCGACACCCTGGCCGAGCTCCACAAGCTCCTGAAACGCCGTAGCCGCAAACGTTCCCGCTGACCAAGATGGAAGGAGAACCCAACGGCTTCGAACTGATGGAACCCGCCTCGCCCGAGGCTCTCGTTCCCGACCACGCCCTGTGGCCATGGCCGGCCGCCGCCATCGCCATCGCCACCCTGCTTCTGTTAGTGGTGGCCTGGCGGCTGTTCGCCGGGAAACGCAAGCCCGCCCGCGCCAGCTTGCACGCGCTGCGCGAGGCCGCGTTCCACAAAGCGCAAACCGCTCTCGAAAACACCGGTCCCGGCACCTGCCGCGAGGCCGCCGTGATCACGTCGCTCATCCTGCGCGAATATCTATCAGCCGCCGCCAACGACCCCGCCCTGTTCGAGACCCATGAGGAGTTCGTTTCCCGGCGGGATTCCCTGCAGGCGCTCACCCCGGAGGCCCGCAACGCCGCCGAGGCCGGCTTCACCAGACTGGCTTCGCTCAAATACGCGCCCGGAATCCCAGAGGCCGATCCATCCCGGATCATCGCGGATGCCCGCGCCCTGCTCGAAACCCTGCACCGAGGATTCGCCACATGAATGCGTTTCTCGAACATTTCCGCTTCGTCCAGCCCGGCTGGCTCCTGCTACTGCTTCCGGCCCTCGTGCTGCTCGTCCTTCGCCGCGGCCGCGGCGCGGAGGCCGCCGTGCTGTTTCCCAATCTATCCGTTCTCGTCAGTCTCGGCGGACGCGTCCGCCACACTTCCGGCGGCTTCGGCCTGCCGCTCGCCTTCCTCGCCCTCACCGCCGCCATCTTCTCAATGGCCAGACCGGTCTGGAGAAACGAATACCAAAACCGCACCGCCAGCGGCATCGACATCATGATCGCCCTCGATGTCTCGCTCTCGATGGACATCGACGACTTCGTCGACCAGGGACAACGTGCGAAACGCATCACCGTCGCCAAGGCGGTCGTCGACGATTTCATCAGCCGCCGTCCCGACGACCGCATGGGCCTCGTCGCCTTCGCCGGACGCCCGCGCGACGCCAGCCCCGTCACTCTCGATCACAAGTGGCTGCGCAACGCCCTCAGCGAAGTCCGTTTGAACGACCAGCAAAACCGCGGCACTGTCAGGGAACAAGGCACCGCCATCGGCTCCGCCCTTGCCGCCGCCGCGTCCCGCCTCGACTCGCGCGACGCGAAAAGCAAGATCATCGTCCTCATCACCGACGGCGCCAGCAACTCCGGGAAAATCTCCCCGCTCGAAGCCGCCGAACACGCCAAAACCCTCGGCATCAAGATCTACACCATCGCCATCGGCACCAAGGAAGGCCGCGTCGACCGCAGCATCATGCGTTTCCCCTATCAGGAATTCGACCTCCCCACCCTGCGCAAAATCGCCTCGCTCACCGGTGCCGAACATTACTGGGCGCAGGACCTCGAGTCGCTCAAACAGACCTTCTCCACCATCGACCAGCTCGAAAAAACCGATGCGAAAAGCTACACCGTGATCGATGATACCGAGCTGTTTCCCTGGCTCCTCGGCCTCACGCTGTTGGCCACATTCGCCGCTTCCACCCTGCTCGCCCTCAATCCTCCACCGTCTCCCTGATCCCTTGACCTTCGCCCAACCCGCTTGGCTGATCCTGCTCGTCCTGCTCCCGCTGCTGGGGTTGGCGGCGCTCCTCGTGGCCCGGCTCCGGCGCAGCCAATGGTCCTCCCTGATGGCCCCGCGCCTCCGCAGCTCGTTGCTGAAACGCGGCAGTCCCCTGCCCCGCTGGTTCGCGCTCTTGTTCCTGCTCGCCGCCACCGCCGCGGTGATCATCGGCCTTGCGCGCCCGCAGGGGGACGCCGGCACCCGCACCGAGAAATCCCTCGGCCGCAACCTGCTCATCGCCCTCGACCTCTCACGCAGCATGCGCGTCCCGGATGTGAAACCCGACCGCCTTTCCCAGGCGAAACTCGTCATCTACGAGATGCTCGACGCCCTGCCCAACGAGCGCGTCGGCATCATCGGCTTCGCCGGCAGTTCCTACCTCTACGCCCCCCTCACCGTCGATCACCGCGCCGTCCGCGAAACCGTCGACCAGATCGATGAAACCTGGGCGCCGCTCGGCGGCTCGGATCTCGCGTCCGCCGTCAGCCTCGCCATCGACACGCTCAAGAAGACCGGCCAGAAAAACAATGCCCTCGTCATTCTCAGCGATGGCGAAAAACACGACGACAATCTCGACGAGATGATCGCCGAAGCCGGGCGCTCGGGTGTTTACATCCTCGCTGTCGGAGTGGGTACCGAGGATGGCGACTACATCCCTAATCCGGATTTCCCCGGCAACCGCATGGTGGACAAGAACGGCAAACCCGTCATCAGCCGCCTCCATGCGGATGTCATGCGCAAGCTCGCCGTGGAAACCAAGGGCCGCTATGCCGTCGCCGGAAGCGGCATGGACATCCCGTCCATGGTGAAGTCCGCCATCGCCGACCTCGATGCCTTCGAGATGGAAGGCCGCGAGCGCAAGATCTCGATCGAGTTCTATCAGTGGCTGGTGCTTCCCGCGATCGTTTTCCTGATGGGCGCCATCCTCGCCGGCACCCGCTGGCGGGGCGTGACCGCCGCACTCATCACCGCCGGGGCTTTCCTGACACCCGCGTCCTCCCGCGCCGACGCCGTCTCGGACGCGAAGGACGCGCTCGAGCAAAAACGCTATCCGGAGGCGCGCGAGGCTTACCACAAGCTCGCGGAAAACACCCGCAACCGCGAGCGCAAGGCGCGCTTCCACCTCGCCGAAGCCACCGCCGCCTACCGCAGCGGGAATTTCAAACAGTCACGCTCGGCCTACAGCGGCGCACTGCTTTCCGAAGATCCGGAAGTGCTCGCCAACGGCCACCTCGGCATGGGCAACACGCTCTTCCAACTCGGTTGGCGCGGCCTCACCGATGAATCCTACCCGGCCGATCCCGCCGCACTTCCAGACCTCGGGAAATTCGACATCCTCGTCAGGGAGCGCCTTGCGAAGCTCAAGCAGGGCGACGGGCCGGATGCGGACGATTCCCGTGGCTACGCGCGGATGGAATCGCTCGTCACCGATTGGGCGGATGCCGTGCGCCACTACGAATCCTCCCTCGCCGCCGATCCCGGCGCCGGTGCCGCCCTCCACAACCGGGACATGACCATGATCTATCTGAAACGCCTCGCCGAACTGCTCGAGGAGGAGAAACAACAAACCGAGCAATCCATGCCTCAACCGCAACCCGGTGAGGGCGATCCGCAAGAGGGCGACGGTGACCCCGAAGACAAAAAACCCGGTGAAAATGGTGAGGACGCACCGAAACAACCCGGCGAAAAGGGCAACGGCGACGACGACCCCAGGGACGGATCCGGTGACGACGAACAAAACCCCCAGGACGATTCCGGGGAAAAGAAGGACGACCAGGATTCCGACAAACGACCTGAAAATCCCGACGAATCCCCCGAGGACCGCGCGCGCAGAATTCTCAAGGAAAACGCCGATCTCGAAAAAGGCCCTCTAACACCCGGTAGGCGGGAATTCCGCCGCCCCGAGAAAGACTGGTAACATCATGAGCCGACTCCACCGTTTCACAACCATTCCGGCCCTGCTCGTCGCATGGCTGCTGCTGTCCGCGCCCGGCTACGGCGAATCCCTCGCCCGCCTCTCCACCCGCTTCCTCGCCCGCGGCGAGCAGGCCTTGTTGGAGATCGCTGTCACCGGCACCCAGCCCACCGAGTTCCCGGAAATCCCGGCGGTGCCCGGCGTGGAGATCAAGCCCGCCGGACGCGCCCCCCGGACCCAGCTGCTCCCGGGCCGGCGCCTTGAATATGTCTTCCAATACTTGGTCTCCAGTTATCAGACCGGCAGCCATGCCCTTCCGTCCTTCGAGGTCACCGCCGACGGCCTGAAATCCCGCACCGAGCCGCTCGAATTCACCGTCTTCAACCCGGACGACCTCCAGTGGTCCGAGGCCGTCGTCGGCGATACGAAATTCCGCTACGCCAGCGCCTTCCGGGTGATGAACCCCCGGCCCTACCACGGCGAGACCCTACCCGTCGAAATCAAGATCTTCGTGCCCCGCGATCTTTTCGTCGAGGACTGGGGCATCCCGGACTTCCAGCGGGACGGCCTCACCGCATGGCGTTTCCAACCGTCCGCCATGCGCGGCCAGGTGAATCTGCTGGGCATGCCTTACGTCTCCGTGGCCTACCCGAGCACCCTCACCCCTACGCGCACGGGCAGGATCGGAATCGGCCCCGCGACCATCCGTCTGGTCACCACCCAAGTCGTGATGGAGGGCATTCTCCGCCGGGTTTCCAGGGAGGCGAACCTCGCAGTGCCACGGTTGGAACTCGACTCACAACCTCTTCCCGAAGGCGCTCCGGAAGGATTCGAAAACGCGGTTGGAAAGTTCAAACTCGGGATCAACACCGAGGCCACCGAGGTCCAGGAGGGCGACCCGATCCCGGTGGAAATCGTGGTCAGTGGCACCGGCAACCTCGACACGCTGCGCCCACCCGCTCCCGCCGACCCCACTGGCTGGAAACTCTATGATGCCGCACCCGAGCAACGCGGAGACGAACGCCGCGAACCGTCCGGCACCACCGTGTTCCACCAGTTCATGAGACCGCTTGAACTCAAGTCCGCCATCCCTCCATTCCGTCTCGTGTTTTTCGACCCCGAGGAAAAAGCCTACAAAACCGTGACCACCGCGCCCATCCCGCTGCAAATGACACCCGCCGTGGTTCGCGTCACGGATGCCTCCTCGCCGCCGCAGTCCTTGTCCGTCCCCGTCGAGCGTATGACCGATATTCTCGGCATCCTCACTCCCGCTCAACTCACGCTGCCCGCCGCGCGGCCATGGCCCGGTTGGCCCGGCCACGCGCTCGCCGCCGCGCTCTCACTCGCCCTGATCGCCAAGGCCCTCTGGATGCGCCACGGCCACCGCTTCCACAGGGACCCGGTGAAGGTGGCTCGGCTCAAGGCCTTGCGCGAAGTCGAACTCACCAAAGGCGATGACCTCGGTTTCCTGATGTCCGCCGGACGTTTCATCGAATGCTGGCTGGCTGAAAACCCGCCCCCGGAGGTCCGCGCGGTTCTCGCCGAACGTGATGCCCTTTGCTTCCAGCCCGAAAAGACACACGTCCCCATGTTGGATTCGAAACGCCGGAACGCCATCCTCCGCACCCTTCGCAAGGCCGCACTGGCCTGCATGATCGTCGGCATGACCCTCCTGCCCAACGAAGTCCGCGCCCGGCAAACCGGCGACCCCGCGCGGGAGGCCTACGACTCGGCGAGGTATGACGAGGCCATCGACGCCTGGCTCAAGGCCGGCCCTTACCAAGCACTCTCGCCGGACCTGCTCTACAACATCGGCAACGCCTGTTACCGCGTCGGCTCCCCTGGCCATGCCGCGCTCTACTACCGCCGCGCGCTCGCCCGCGACCCCGGCCACCAGGAGTCCCGCCAGAACCTCCGTTTCATCGAGCGGAAATACGGCGCCATCACCATCCACCGGCCGGAATACCAATACGCCCTCACCCGGATCCCCCTCTCCACATGGAAAAGCATGCTTTGGACCGGCGCATGGTGCAGCGTTCTCGCCGCACTCGTGTTTCCCGCCACCCGCTCCGGCGCGCGTCTGCGCATGGCCGCCGTCGCAGTCTTGGTCGCGGCACCCCTGTTAGCTTCCTGCGGGGCTCTCGGCTGGCGCTATTTCCCCAACGACGCCGAGTTCGCCCCCATCGCCCGTCAGGCCGTAATCATCGGTCAAAAGGCCGTCCTTCACACCGATGCCTCCCGCACTTCGCCGGAAGTCATCGATGCCCCGCCCGGCTCGCTCTGCGAGGTGATCCATGAAAACGGCCGCTGGGCCTACGTCGCCTTCGCCACCAAGACCCGCGGATGGATCCCCATCGAAGCCATCGGAAAAATCATCCCGGGAAAACCACCCGCACCACCCAAGATCCGCAAGCCCAAGGCGGACGACAAAAGCGCTTGAGGAATCGAAGCGGCGGTCTTCCCACCGCCGCATGAAATGCCAATTTGCCTCCGGCTATCTCCGCTGCGCTCCGCTTCCGGATCGCCCGCTGCCAAATCAGTGTTCTCCTGGCCTCAAGGATTGCCAACACGCCTGCATTCTCCCAACTTCCGCACGTGAAAGTCTCCAAAGCCGTCATTACCGCCGCCGGGAAAAACCAACGCAGCCTCCCCCTCCAGACACTCGTCGACCGCGACGGCAGCGCGAAATCCGCCCTCGCCATCCTCGCCGGGGAAATCGCCGCCGCAGGTATCGCCGAGATCGCGGTGATCGTTTGCCCCGGCGACGAGACCGCCTACGCCGAAGCCGCCGGGCCGCTTGCCCGCCAGATGCGCTTCATCCCGCAAACCGGCCCCCTCGGCTACGGCCACGCCGTCCATTGCGCCGCGGAGTTCACCGCCAACGACCCGTTCCTCCTGATGGTCGGCGACCACCTCTACACCAGCCGCACCGAGAAATCCTGCACCGCCCAGCTTCTCGAAACCGCCCTGACCGCCAAGTGCCCGGTTTCCGCCGTGCAGGCCACCCACGAGAGCAAGCTCCCGTTTTACGGCTGCATCGGCGGCAGCCGCGTCCAAGGCTCCGACCGGCTCTACGAAGTCGAGACGGTCATCGAAAAACCCACCCCCACCGAGGCCGAGCAGAAACTCGTCGTTCCCGGCCTGCGCGCCGGAAACTACCTCGCCTTCTTCGGCATGCACGTGCTCACCCCGTCGGTCATGGAAATCCTCGGCCGCCAGCTTGCCGATGACCAACACGCCGACCTGTCGGCCGCCCTCGCGGAAACCGCCCGCCGCGAACGCTACCTCGCCCACGAACTCCAGGGCCGCCGCCACGACCTCGACCTCCACTACGGACTCCTCTCCACCCAACTCGCCCTCGGCCTCGCCGGCAAGGACCGCGACGAGGTGCTCGCACTGCTCGTCGAACTGCTCGCCCAATCTCAAGCCTGATCCGGCCATGGCATGCCAAGGCGTCTTACATTTTCAGAAGGCCTGGGGATTCTTCGGAACATGTCCGCAGCTTGGGAAAACCACCATTGCCCCAATAAAGGCGCCATCAGGCAAATCTCAAGAACGGCCCCGGACATGACCAAGCCTCGATCCGCAAGCAATTCCGCCTGACATGAAGATCGCCTGGTCCGAACAGGCCAAACGCGAATTCATCGCCCCGACTCGGAGCACTGCGCCAGTTTGCAGGTTGAGCGTCGGATTACGGGTTGATTCACCCGCCTCTGATTCGCCAAAGGCATCCATATCCTGACAAACATCGGCAACAAAAAGGAGCCCTCTTCACTCTCCGCCCGCGCCAGCCTCCCACTTGGCGTGGGCATGCCAATTCACGAGCGGGCACGAGGTGCGTCCAAACCGGGAGACTTCATTTTGGTTGCACGAAATCGACCGCTTCCGGTGGATTCGTGGGGGTGTTTTTCAACCACCATGCCTGTTTTTCAACCCTAACGCCGTTACCTCCGTTTGGTCCTTCTTGAGGTAACCGCCCTGACGGCTGAAAGCCGCCCCCACGAAAAAGGTCCGCAGGGATAAGGATGCCAAAGGAAAAACTCACCTCTTCCGGCGGGTCAGCATTCCCACGCTGAACAATACCGTCAGAACCATTGCGCTCGGTTCAGGGACACTGACGACACGGAACCCCACGTCCTCGGCCCCGCCATCGACTCCGCCATCTGGGGCGAAGAACGCTTCGCGGGTCGTCGACCGCAAGTCAAAGGAGCTACTCGCCGAAGCTCCGCCGCGTAGCACTTGCCCATCGGGGGTTGCGGTGTCGGTCCACTCCCAGGCGTTGCCGCCCTGATCGAAGGTGCCGTAAAAGCTCGGATCACCCGCATAGGTGCCCACATCCGTGAGCGCGCTGCCACCATAATTCGCTTCCAGCGTGCTGATGCTGTTCTGACCGTTCGGGTAGAGTGAGTAGGTCCCGTTATCCCCGTTGTAATACGCCGCCTTATACCACTCGTCCTCGCTGGGGAGGTAAATCTGCGCCCCCGCATTCGCAATGATCCCTGTCTCGGTGAACGTGTAGGCTCCGGTCTCCATATCCCCGCTGCCCTGGCCGTTGAGCAACCAGTTGACGAAACGCGCCGCATCATAGAAGGAAACATACACCACCGGCTTGTTCGCTAGGGTTTCGTCCACCCCGTATATGTAGCTCCCGCTCTCG
Source organism: Luteolibacter sp. (assembly GCA_041549835.1). Lineage (GTDB taxonomy): Bacteria > Verrucomicrobiota > Verrucomicrobiia > Verrucomicrobiales > Akkermansiaceae > Luteolibacter. The sequence continues at coordinate 52,767 of JBFEQB010000013.1, forward strand.
CCGCTTTGCGTGATGCCGTAACCGGCCATGTTCACGTTGTAGATATTGTTGCTGTTCGATGCCCCCTTGGCATTCAGGAACTCCGCATACTGGGCGTTGGTCACCTCGTATTTGCCGATGTTGTAGGCGTATGAAACCGCGCCGAAGCCGGTGGAATCCGCAGCGTTCCCTGCATCACCGACCGTGACGTAATTCATGGTGACGATGGCGAAAGCCGGTGTGGCGAGGGCGATGCAAGCCGGAATGGCCAGCCCTAAGGGGGAGATGATTGGAAGTTTCATGGATTGGAGCGTCCGCAGCGCGCGCGATCTATACCCAAGAAGCCCGGCCGCTGTCAAACCTTTCATGCCCTGCCCTGCACATTGCGCATTGCGCCAGATAGAATGCCCCCGGATCAAACACGAGCAGGGAAGAGTATCTGGATGACTGCCGAAGTCGGGGACGCGCCGGCAAAAGCGCGATGATCGACGAGGTGAGCGACACGCTCGACTGGAGCCGCAACCACACGATCAAGGCGCTCAGGCCCAAATTGACGCTTGGGAGCAACCCGAGGAAGCGGGATGCCGCACCCGCTTTCTGCCGCCCAATCCCAAGCCTGACGCGAGGGGAACTTCTCCATACCCCCGGGAAAACCGACGTCCTCGTCGGCCACGACTCCTCGTTGGCCCTCCATCCGCCCTGCCGACGGCGACGTCGACGCTCCCAGAAAGCCCTCACTCGAAGGATTGCCAACCGCCAGCCCATCCTCCACGCTTCCCCCGATGCCTCTCATCCACCTCATCACCTCGCCGGAGGAAGCCGTCCGCAACACCTCGCTCGACGCCGCCTGCGCCGACCTCGGCCTCGACGCGCTGCTCGCCGAAGCCCACACCCTCGACACCTTCCGCCGCCAGAGCGAAAACCTCTATCACCGGGTCCGCGCACTGCTCTTCCTCCACGCCATCCACCGCTTCCACCTGCCAGCCCTTCTAACCGGCCACCAACCTGGCGCCATCCCCTTCAAGGGCTACGAACACCTGCTCGAACGCCGCTTCGAGGAAGCCATCGACCTGTTCCTCAAAACCCAGCGCGAAGACGGCCCCGGCGACTCGATTTCCAGCGCGCTGGCATCCGCCTATCAGAAACTCGCGTTCCAGACCTTGGCCGACCAGGTCCGCCGCAGTGTGCGCGGCGTGGCCGGAAATCAATGGATGTTCCGCATGGGCCACCCGGCCGACCACCCGCTGCGCCTGCGCGGAGAGCTCACCCAACGCGATCCCGCGAGCGGCCTCTATCCGGTCCTGCGTGAGCGCACCCCGGTCCGCATGGACCTCACCCACTGCGGCTGGAGCGACATCTTTTTCCTCGGCATGGATTATCCGGAGGGCGCCAAGGTGCTCAACATCTCCGTCGATCTCGCCGTCCACGGCCGCGACAGGCAACCCAGCCCGCCTGTCGAGGCCAGTCTGCGCGTGATCGAACAACCGCTGCTACGCCTCACCAGCGTGGACCTCGCCTGCACCGCGGAAATCTCCAGCCTCAACGAGGTCTTCGATTTCGCCAAAGACTACCTCGGGCTGCTCAAAGCGGCCGTCATCGCCAGTGGCATCGTGCCGCCCGGCATCGAGGGTTCCGGCCAGCGCCTCGCCGACCTGTTAGCCCGGGTGGTCGGCCCCGGCAGGGGCCTCGAACTCGTCTCCAACGTCAACAACATCCCCAAAGGCTCGCGCCTCGCGGTTTCCACCAACCTGCTCGCCGCCCTCATCGGCGTCTGCATGCGCGCCACCGGCCAGACCGGCTCGCTCACCGGCGAACTCGCGGAAAACGAACGCCGCATCGTGCTCGCCCGCGCCTTGCTGGGCGAGTGGATCGGCGGCTCCGGCGGCGGCTGGCAGGACTCCGGCGGCGTCTGGCCCGGAATGAAACTCATCTGCGGCGCCATCGCCCACGAAGGCGATCCCGAGTTCGGCATCAGCCGCGGCCGCCTGATGCCCACCCACAAAGTCCTGGATGCGTCCGACGCCCCCGCTGCCGCCCGCGAAAAACTCCAGGACTCCCTCGTGCTCGTCCACGGCGGCATGGCCCAGAACGTCGGTCCCATCCTCGAGATGGTCACCGAGAAATACCTGCTGCGCAGCGAACCGGAATGGACCGCCCGCCAGCAGACCCACGCCGTGCTCGACCGCATCCTCGCCGCGCTGAAAACCGGCGACGTCCATGCCATCGGCGAGGCCACCACGGGCAACTTCGAAGGTCCCATCCAGACCATCATCCCGTGGGCCGGCAACCTCTACACCCAGACCCTCATTGAGAAAACCCGCGAGCACTTCGGCGCTGACTTCTGGGGTTTCTGGATGCTCGGCGGCATGGCCGGCGGCGGCATGGGATTCATGTTCGCCCCCGAACGCAAGGCGGATGGCCAGGCGTTCCTCCAGCAGGTCATGTCGGAAACCAAGCGCACGCTCGCCTCCGCGCTGCCCTTCGCCATGGAGCCTGTCGTCTATGATTTCGCCATCAACGAACGCGGCACCTGGTCGGACCTGTTAGCCGGCGACGAGGCCCTCATGCCCTCCGGCTACTACCGCTTCATCGTCCCGAAACTCCTGCGCATGGACCGCGCGGAACTCGGCGCACCCCGCCTCGCCGAGCTCGACCGCTTCGCCGCCGCCTGTCGCAATCGTCCGGAACTCTCCGGCATGGTCCAGACGCTCTTCGACGCCATCTTTCCCCACACCGGAGACGCTTCCGACAGCCGCGAAACCCTCCACGAACTGCTCGACAGATACGGCTTCGACCGCGCCATGCACGAGCAGATCCGCGAGGACCTCAGGGCCGGCCGCATCGGCCTCGCCCAGAACCGTCTGCCGGCGAACTCGGTCATCGAGGACGTTCGCGGGTCGGATCTAACCGACGCCGCTTCGCTCACCGGGGACCATCGCGAACTCGGCCTCGCCGCGTTGAAGAACGGCGAGGTCGCCGTGGTCACGCTCGCCGCCGGCGCCGGCTCGCGCTGGACCCAGGGCGCGGGCGTGGTCAAGGCGCTGCATCCATTCTGCAAACTCGGCGGCCAGCACCGCTCGTTCGTGGAAACCCACCTCGCCAAGAGCCGCAAAATCTCCAGCCTCTGCGGCACCCCTCTGCCCCACATCTTCACCACCAGCTACTTTTCGCACGAACCGACGAGTCGCTTCCTCGAACAGCACCACAATTTCAGCTACCAGGGACCGCTCGTCCTGTCCGAAGGAAAATCCATCGGGCTGCGCACCGTCCCCACCGTGCGCGACCTGCGCTTCGCTTGGGAGGAAATGCCCCAGCAGACGCTCGACGTCCAACAGCAGAAAGTCCGCGACAGCCTGCGCAGCGCGCTCATCGGCTGGGCGCAGGGTGCTGGCGAAGCCTCCGACTACACCGACAACCTGCCGCAGCAATGCCTGCATCCCGTCGGCCATTGGTACGAGGTGCCCAACCTCTTGCGCAACGGCACGCTCGCCGCCCTGCTTGAGGAGCGGCCGCAGCTCAAAACCCTCGTCCTGCACAACATCGATACCGTCGGCATGAACGCCGACCCGGCCCTGTTAGGCCTCCACCTCGCCAGCGGCGCCGGCCTCACCTTCGAGGTCATCACCCGCCGTCTCGAAGACCGCGGCGGCGGCCTCGCCCGCGTCAACGGCCATCCCCAGCTCATCGAAGGCCTCGCCATGCCGCACGAGGAGGACGAGTTCCACCTCACCTATTACAACAGCAACACCTGCTGGATCGACATCGACGCCCTGCTCGCCGCCTTCAAACTCACCCGCGCCGATCTGACGGACAACGACAAGGTCACCGCCGCCATCCGCGCGCTCGCCGCGAAGATGCCCACCTACATCACGCTCAAGGACGTGAAAAAGCGCTGGGGCCACGGCCAGGAGGATGTCTTCCCCGTCTGCCAGTTCGAGAAACTGTGGGTGGACATGAGCCACCTGCCGTCCATCGAGACCCGTTACGTCGCCGTTCCCCGCCTCCGCGGCCAGCAACTCAAGGATCCCGCCCAGCTAGACGGATGGCTCCGCGACGGCTCTGCCGCCTATGTCGAGGCCCTCTGCGAGTGGCCTTGAGATCCGGGAGTGCTGCCGTCCCCGGGCCGTTTGCCCTCCAGAGTGCCGGATCTTTTTCCGACCAGCCCGTGCAAGCTCAAGCCCTGCGCGGCCAAACCGAAAAGATCCCAAGATTTCCGCCGGCTCCGGCGTTGTTGGATCGGGACGCGCGGCGCATTCGATGCGCGCCGGCATCGCTTCCCCAAGCCCGTCAACCACGGAACCCATGGCACGACACAAATCCCGGCAATCATTGTTGGATCCGGAACCCGTTCTGGAAATCGCATCCCTCATTGATATCTGTTTCCTTCTGCTCATCTATTTCATCGTCACCTGCACCATCATCCCGCGGGAATCGGATCTCGGCATGTCGCTGCTTTCGGACAAGCCCGCCAGCCCGGCATCCGTGATCGAGCCCGTCCACATCCGGATTGAGGCGTCAGGCGAAATCTCCGCTGGCCTGGATGCCAGCCGGCAGACCTTGGACTCGGACACCAGCCTGCGCGAACTCCCGCTTCTGCGCGGCCATCTGGAAATGATCGCCGCCGCCTCCCGCGCTGCGGGCACCACTCCATCCGTGAGGATCGATGCCGATGACCAGACCACCCAGCAGCGGGTGATCGACGTGCTCAACGCACTCGCCGCCACCGGCATCCACTCGGTGACCTTCAGCGACCCGTTCCTCTAGCGGGCCCCGCTGTCCTTCTCGCTGTCCTTCTGTTTGCAATCACTGCGCATCGGTTCGCATCCGGCGGGTGGAACCTTGCCTTTGACCCTCCGCACGCTCAAAAGCCGGGAAAACCCCTGCCACCATGACCCCCACAGCCACGCCCCACTCGATCCACCACTCCCCGGATTCCGCAGGATTCTTCGGCAACTATGGCGGCAGCTTCGTCCCGCCCGATCTCGAAGGCCCGCTCGCCGAAGTCCGCAAGGCTTATGAAATCCTCTCGCGCTCGCATGATTTCATCGAGGAACTGCGCCGCATCCGCAGGCATTTCCAGGGCCGCCCGACACCGACTTACCACGCCGCCCGGCTTTCCAAAAAACTCGGCAACACTCAGATCTATCTCAAACGCGAGGACCTCAACCACACCGGCGCCCACAAACTCAACCACTGCATGGGCGAGGGCCTGCTCGCCCGCTCCATGGGGAAGAAGAAACTCATCGCCGAGACCGGTGCCGGCCAGCACGGCGTCGCCCTCGCCACCGCAGCCGCCTATTTCGGCCTCGAATGTGATATCCACATGGGCGAGGTGGATATCGCCAAGCAGGCCCCCAATGTCGCACGCATGCAGATCCTCGGCGCCCGGGTCATCCCCGCCACCCATGGTTTGAAAACCCTCAAGGAAGCCGTGGACTCCGCCCTCGCCGCCTACATGCAGGACCCGGTGGAGCAGATCTACTGCATCGGCTCGGTGGTCGGCCCGCACCCGTTCCCAATGATGGTTAGGGATTTCCAGCAGGTCGTCGGCATCGAGGCGCGCGAGCAGATCATCGAAATGACGGGCAACCTGCCGGACATCGTCACCGCCTGCGTCGGCGACGGCAGCAATGCCATGGGCATGTTCGCCGGATTCATCGACGATCCGGTCGCCCTCCACGGCGTGGAACCGCTCGGCAGGGGCACTGCGCCGGGCGAACACTCGGCCACCATGACTTATGGCATCGAAGGCGTGATTCATGGCTTCCGCTGCTATCTCCTGCAGGATGAGAAGGGCGAACCCGCGCCCGTCCACTCGATCGCCAGCGGACTCGACTATCCCGGCGTCGGCCCCGAGCACTGCCACCTCAAGGACACCGGTCGCGTGAAGTATTTCACCGCCACCGACAAGGACGCGGTGGAGGCGTTCTATGTGCTCAGCCGCCAGGAAGGGATCATCCCCGCACTGGAAAGCTCCCACGCCGTCGCCCACGCCATGCGCCTCGCCCGCCGGAACCCGGAGGAACCGCACACCATCCTCGTCAACCTCAGCGGCCGCGGCGACAAGGACATGGACTACATGATCGAACACTACGGCACCGGTGGGGATTTCGCAATCTGAGCGCCCGATTGCGCATCAATTCGCGGAAACAACGCACATCCTCCCACTCCCTTGCGCCTTGGGGGAAGACTTTTAGTTTGGCATCCGGGTTGAAAACCAAACCCGTGCGGTGAGGGTCATGCCGGCCCCGGTTGCGACGCTTCCCGCATTTCCCCCCTGACTCCCAATCCGTATGAAAAGCCATCCCGTTTCCCACCTGATTTCACGCACCGCCCTTGGCATGCTCCTGCTGGCCGAAAGCGCCTTCGCCCAATCCGGGCACGCGGGACACGGAATCGAACCGTTCACCACCGCGCCCTTCCCGGACGCCGGGAAAATATGGCTCGCGGTCATCGTCACGGCGCTCGCCCTCTACGTGACCCGCGGCGTCTACCGAAAACTCCCCTGAACCCCAGCATGAAAGGAACTCCGCCATGAACCCCGTCACCCGCCGTCGTTTCATCGAAACCACCGCCGCCACCGCCGCGGCGATCTCCTGGCACAATCCACTCTTCGCCGCACCGGAACCGGACGCCGAAGGCCCATGGGACCTCGTCGCCGTGCGCAACGGCGAACCGGTCGAAATGTTCCATTCCGGCATCGCCGCGCTCGGCGGCATGCGGGCGTTCGTCAAAAAAGGCCAGGCCGTCGTCATCAAACCGAACATCGCCTGGGACCAACCGCCGGAAGTCCCGGCCAACACCAACCCCGACCTCGTCGCCGCCATCGTCCGCGAATGCCTCAAGGCCGGTGCCGCCAAAGTCACCGTCTTCGATCACACCTGCCATAACTGGGAGCGCTCGTACAAGACCAGCGGCATCGCCAAGGCCGTGGAGGACGCCGGCGGTTCCATGGCCGCCGCCAATCTGGAGGACCATTACCGCGAGGTGGAACTGCCGAAGGCGAAAACCCTCAAAAAAACCCTCGTCCACAAGGAGATGCTCGATTGCGACGTGTTCATCAACGTGCCCGTGCTCAAGCACCACGGCGGCGCCAAGTTGTCTCTCACCATGAAAAACCTCATGGGGGTCGTCTGGGACCGCCGGTATTTCCATGAGAACGGCCTCGACCAATGCATCGCCGACCTGTGTTTCACCCCGAAAAAACCGGACCTCTGCATCATCGACGCCTACCGCATCCTGCGCAAGAACGGTCCGCAGGGCCGCGCGCAGGAGGATGGCGAACTCGCCCGCTAC
>JBFEQB010000014.1:0-56736 GCA_041549835.1 Luteolibacter sp.
CATCGTGGCGATACGGCGTCCCGGTTACCTTGCCGACGGCCGTCCGGGCATTGAACAAGAACGCCCGCCTCCCAACGAAAGGGAGGCGGGCGTCTTGAAACAATAGAAGCGGATTACTTCGAACTCGAGGTGAAGCTCGCCTGACTGGCACCTTTCTTGATCTTGCTCTGTTTGATCCAGCTCATGGTGGAGCGAAGCTTGGCGCCGACCTTTTCGATCTGGTGGGCGGCTTCCTCCTTGCGGATTTTGTTGAAGCGCGGGTAGCCGTCCTTGTATTCCTTGATCCAGTCTTTGGCGAACTTGCCGGACTCGATGTCCTTGAGCTGCTTGACCATGCGCTTCTTGACGGAAGCGTCGATGATCTTGGGACCGACGGAAACGTCGCCCCACTCGGCGGTTTCGGAAACGGAGAAACGCATACCGGCGATGCCCTGCTCGTTCATGAGATCGACGATGAGCTTGAGTTCGTGAAGGCACTCGAAGTAGGCCATTTCGGGCTGATAGCCGGCTTCGACGAGCGTTTCAAAACCAGCCTTCACGAGGGCGGAGGCACCGCCGCAGAGGACGACCTGCTCACCGAAGAGGTCGGTCACGGTTTCCTCGCGGAAGTTGGTTTCAAAAACCCCGGCGCGGGCGCAGCCGATGCCGCCGGCCCAGGCGAGCGCGGTTTTCTTCGCCTTGCCGGACACGTCCTGGTGGATGGCGATCAGGCCAGGGACGCCCTTGCCGGCGACGAACTGCGAGCGAACGGTGTGGCCCGGGCCCTTCGGGGCGACGAGGATCACGTCGATGTCCTTTGGCAGCTTGAGGCCGCCGAACATCACGGCGAAGCCATGGGAAAACAGGAGGGTCTTGCCCTTGGTGAGATTCGGCGCGATGTCCTTTTCGTAAACCTCGGGAATCACCGTGTCCGGAACGGCGACGAAGATGACGTCGGCCGCCTTGACAGCATCCGCGGTATCCATGACTTCGAAGCCGAGCTTCTTGGCGACTTCGCGGGACTTCGATTTCTTGTAGAGGCCGATGACGACCTTGAGGCCGCTGTCCTTGAGGTTGAGCGCGTGGGCGTGGCCTTGCGAGCCAAAGCCGATCACGGCGAGGGTTTTCTTCTTCAGCGGAGTGATCGGGGCGTCCTTGCTGGTGTAAATCTTGGCGGCCATGGCGGAACGATAAGGTTGGTTCTTTGGTGCATGCCGCGACCATCAGAGCCGCGGCGGGGCGGCACACTGCCCATCTGACGCAGCGGGGTCAAGTCACAAGAAAACGGGAAAATGGCTGCGGGCCCGGAATTCCCCCCTTCTCGGGATTCGCAGAGTTTCCGCGGGGCGCTGCGCCCGGGGCGGCCCATTCCATTCGCCTCGGCATTGCCCATGGACTCGGCTTTCGCAGGATCAGAGCGCACATCCTGCGGCCGAACTTCCGGGAGATCGACGCCGCCCGTTGGCGCTGGAACATGAACTTGCCCGCCTCCGGGGCCGTGACGTCATCCTGCACGAACTGAATCCCCTTGTCATTGCGTTGGATGAAGGCGCCCCGCCCGGCATCCGTGCCACCATCCGGCAGCGAGGCTATTGCGGTCCTTTCGTCCGCCGAGAGCATACGCACAGACGGTGAGTGTGACCCCGATTGCGCTTGAGATCCGGTGGCTTGGTCGTCAGAGACTGAGCGCGGCCAGGAGCTTCTGGTGGATGCCGCCGAAGCCGCCATTGGAGAGCACGGCGACGACATCGCCGGAGCGGGCGTCCTGTTTCACCCGGGCGACGATGGTTTCCACATCGGGCAGGTAAAAGCCATGGCCGCCAAGGCGGGCGATGTCGGCGGAGAGTTTGGCGGGATCGAGGCGGTCGTTTTCCGGGATCTTGTGGAGGTCCGTTAGAGCGGCGACGACGGCGAAATCCGCGAGGGCGAGGGCTTCGGCGAGTTCGTTCTGGAAGACGGCGCGACGGGTGGTGTTCGAGCGCGGCTCGAAGAGGATCCAGAGGCGCGAGTCCGGGTGTGCCTGGCGCAGGCTTTGCACTGCAAGACGGATGGCGGTTGGGTGATGGGCGAAGTCGTCGATGACCTTGATGCCGTTGATCTCGCCGCGGAGTTCCTGGCGGCGGGCGATGCCGGCGAAGTCTTCGAGGCCGGTGCGGATTTCATCGGGCATGAGGCCGGCGAAGGTGGCGGCGGCGGCGGCCATGGCGGCGTTGCGGATGTTGAACTCGCCGGTCATGCGCACGGAATAGGGAACGCCGCCAAGGGCGAACGAACTACGATCCGTCTCGTAGTTGATGTTCTCGATGCGGAGCGCGTTGGTGTCCCCGAGGCCGACGGTGGTGACGGGACAGGGCGCGCCGGTGGCGCCCTCGAGGCAGTTCGGGTCGTCGCCATTGATGAAGGCCATGCCGCTGCGTGGGACGATGTTGAGCAGGCGGCGGAAGGTGAGCTTGATCTCGTCGAGCGAGTTGTAGATGTCCGCGTGGTCGAACTCGATGTTGTTGATGACGACGCACTCGGGCAGGTAGTGGAGGAATTTCGAGCGTTTGTCGAAGAAGGCGGTGTCGTATTCGTCGCCCTCGAGCACGGTGAATTCGGACTCGGTGAAGACCGCGCCGCAGCCGAGGTTTTTCGGGATTCCGCCGATCATGAAACCGGGATCCCGCCCGGCGTGGCGGAGCAGCCAGGCGAGCATGGACGAGGTGGTGGTTTTGCCGTGGGTGCCGGAGACGACGAAGTTGCGTTTTCCGCGCAGGAAGTGCTCTTTCATCACCTCGGGCAGGGAGTGGTAGAGGAGCTTGCGGTCGAGGGTGGCCTCGGCCTCCGGATTGCCGCGCGAGATGGCGTTTCCGATGATGACCACGTCCGTATCCGCGGGGATGTTTTCCTCGGCGTAGCCTTCTGCGATGGGGATGCCCTGGCCGCGCAGGAAATCCGACATCGGCGGATAGACGTTGGCATCGGAGCCGGTGACGGTGAAACCGCGCTGTTTCATCGCGGCGGCGACGGCGCCCATGGCGGTGCCACAGATGCCGATGAAGTGGAAACGGGTCTTGTCGGACATGGAAGGGCGCGAGGCTAGGCGGCGACATCCGCCCTGCCAACCCGGAATTCGCGGGAATGATCTGGTGGGAAACGCGATTCGATAAGAGCCCCGTGGAGCCCCGTGGGCGACAAACTCCCCGCATGGTCAACAAGGCTGAAGTCTCCCCATACAGGGGCCTCCAAGGCAAACTCGACCCAAGCGCCTTTTCCACCGGCACTCTCGACGAGCAGACCTCTGCACATGTGGCGTCGTGGCAGGCAAGACCGGTCGGCGTTCACGGCTACCCGCGGGCCACTGCGGACATGGATATATGGGTGGCGTGTGATCCTGAGAACACGAAGCGGATTGTCCATGTCCTCAAACTTTTCGGGTTCACTCATGATGATGGAGTGCCCCCGAAAGCCTGTTCACCCGGCCGGGATTCGTGGTGAGAATGGAACTGCCATCTAGGCGTCGAAAGTCAGCGGTGTCGATTTCACTACCTGTCGCGCCCGCTGCGACACCATGATCGAATGCGGAATTTCGATCCCGGTGATCTCATCGCGAACAAGAAAGCCAGCGCGCGGCCCAGTGATTTGGCGGATTTGGACGCGCTGGAGTTCTGAATGTCATGCCCATGGCAAAGGTGCTGGTTTCGATGGCTTGGCGGATGAGCGGTCAGTCAGAAGCCCGGCGCGGCGACGGTGGCGTTGTCACGCTCCTCGATGCGGACGCGCAGGATGCGGTCGGCGATTTCGCGGGTCATCTCGGCGAGCAGCAGCCAGAGGTGGGAGCCTTGGCGGTAGTTGGCAGGGGCGATGTGTTTGACCCGGCCGGCGTGGGTGGAGAGTTGATAACATTTCCGGAACGATCGGCCGGTGCCGTCCTCGGGGTTGTAAACGGCGATGGCGTTGCCGCCGTTGCTGTTCATCACGGTGAAACAAGGGACATCGGTCGGGCCGTCGCCGACATAGATCATGTTTTCAAACGGAATAGGCCGCTGGTCGGTGGGCATGTGGTCGTTGACGTCCTGATCGTAGCGGAGCATGCCCTTGTTGATGCGGAAGAGGAACTGGGTCTTGGTGGTGTGGGAAATGACGCGTTTTGGGAAGCTGATGCGTCCTTCCGCATCCTCGCCGAACTCGCAGCCGAAGATGGATTTCACATGCGGCTGGAGGCGCGAACCGTCGAGCAGCGCCTTGAGGCCGGAGGAGATGATATAGTGCTCCAGCTTGATGCCGGCGAGTTCGTGCTCGGGGGTGAGCACGGATTTCGGCAGCGCCTCGAAATGCTCGGGCAGGCCGGGGAAAAACCGCAGCCCGCGGCCGAGCTCGGCGAGCCGGGCGTTGGTCACGTTGTCCATGCCGAGGTAGTCGAGCAGGCACTTCATGTATGCCAGTTCGCCGTCCCACTTCTGTTCGTAGACGAGGGCGTTGCACTTCTTCCAGAATTGGGTGGGATCGATCCCGAACTCGGGAAACAGCACGTCGTCCTGCATGTAGCGCGGACTGAGCGTCTGGTCGTAGTCGTAGACCAGCGCGATGGTGTTCTGAGGAGCGGCCATGGAAGGCCGGAGCCTCGCAACGGCAGGGCATGGCGACAAGGCGAAAATCCGTGTCGGCCGCACGAGGCCATCAACAAACCTGACAGAATGCTGGTAACGGAAAGGAGCCGCTTCGGAATATCGACTTATTATTCAATTCATTTTCATTAAAAATGAAATACTGCCGTCCCACAGGCTGGGCACTGTGCGCCCTGAGCCCCGAAGCGGCAAGGTCCTGATCGGGTTTTGGCGGGATGGCGATTGCGGTTTTTTGTCGGTCAGTTGATATGTTCCTGTGATTGTGGGGCGATGCTGTCCCATGAGATCATGTCTTTCCGGGCGCCAAACCCGGCAACCGCGCATTATTGAGCGCTCCAGTCACCTTGAATCGTCCGTATGCTGTCCCATAGGATTTTAGTAAAGCCAGCAGGTCGATCCGTTCCCATAAAGCGGAACGGGTGACTGCGAAGAGCCGCGTGAAGCTGTGCCCCCATACCGAGAGGTGCGCCATGAATCTCAGCATCACATAGATCAGCAAGGCTGTGTAAACCTGCCATCTTACCGCGTTGGCACTGTGCCCGAGGAAACTGCCGAGCTTGAGGCTCTGCTTGATCTGTTTGAAGAAAACCTCGATGTCCCAGCGGCAGCGATAGAGATCGCACACGGAACGCGGACTCCACTCCATATTGTTGGTGATGAACACCATCACCCTCTATTTGCCATCGACCTCCACCATCGCCTCGACGCGCCGCAGTTTTATCCCCTTGTGCCGACCTTGCAGTGCGATGATCTGATCCTTGATAATGTTCTCGTGCTGACGACCCGGACCTTCATGTTGTCCTTGGACCGGGTGACCCACCAGATGCCGCGTTGGTCCAGGTCGGAGAGATGCTTGAAATCCACGTAGGCCTTGTCGAATACCACGATTTCTCCGGGCGCGATATCCGAGCAGACCTCGCGGGCCCGCTTGTTGTCGTGCTGACGGGCGGTATCGACAAAGCCGAACGAGGGCGGGAAGCTGTGGAGATCGAGCCGCAGGTGCACCTTGGCGGCGGCCTTTCGCCTCCGGTGCTTGGCCCAGTCCATGCAGTTGGCCACCGCATGAATCCTCACCTTGAAGCGCCGCAGCAAACCCTTGCCCTTGCGCCCGGTGGCGAAATCCGGACTGGCGTGCTGGAGATGGCCGAGCACTGACCAAAACAGCTTTTCGGAGAACTCCGAGCTGCGCTCCTTGTTGGCGTTGGAGAGGCCTTTCTTGGATGGAGGCGTGACGCCGAAGCGTGCCAAGGCGGCGGACTTGAGTCGAAGCCGGTCGCAGACACCGTTGAAACCCATGGCATGGGAAAGTTGGGTGAAGAGCATCGCCGAAAGATGGCTCACCACACTGAAGCTACGGGCTTTGGCTTCCACTCCCGTCGCAAGGGCGTGGCTATTGGTCATTCCGCGAGGAATGAGATTGAGCATTTGCTTGAGAACGACCACATTGGCGCGGGTTAGTGTTTTATTGTTCATAACACCCTACCGAGTGGCAGGGATTTCGATTCAACATCAGCCCGCTTTTTCACCCGAAGCCAAGCCTTCCTATGGGACGGCTGTGGATCCAAATCATGGTCCACGAGTCATACGTCTGGTCTTCGATATTCTCAGCCATTGAGGATGGCGGGGAAATGGTCGTGATGAGCATCACACTGGCGTTTCTGGCTTTACGGTCCGCCGAAAACGATTGCACGCAGGGTGGGTAGGGTGTCCGGGGAGTTCCTCCGCGTGACATCCGGGCGGGATCGTGCAGGGTGGGGTTGGTGCAATCTCCGACAGATGGTTCCCTGAAGGTTTCCGTTCAACCGCGCGGCGCGGTGTTGGGTGGTTTGGCAGTGGCGTTTTTCATCGCCGGGCTATGGCGGGTGGATGGAGTGCTTGCCGCGCTCGGGATGGCGATGGGGTGTGTCCTGGGGATGGCGTGGGTGCTGGCGCGATTGAATCTGGTGGGCCTGCAAGTCGCCTGCCAAGGCCCCGCAAAAGCACGGGCAGGGGCCGTATTTGTCTGGAGGGTGACGGTGGTGAATCACCGGCGGTGGCTGGACGGGTTTGCGTTGCGCATCGGGGTCAACCTCGCCGGTAAAACGCGAGTCGGCGGGTGCGCGGCGTGGGTCTCCGCAGGCTCTGCGGCGGATTTGGAGTTGCGCGTTTCGATCCCGCAGAGGGCATGGGTGGAAGCGCAGCGGGTGAGTCTGGTTTCGGATTTTCCGTTCGGGTGTTTTGAGGTGGAGCGGACGATGGAGGTGGCGCATGCGCTGTGCGTGTATCCGAAACCGCGGGCACCGCGTGGATTGTCGTTTGCCGGAGGGCGGATGGATGCGCCACACGTGGGGGTGGCGGTGGCTGGCGAGGCCGCGGGGGAGATCCGCGGGCTGCGGTCATGGCGTGCGGGCGATTCGCCGAAGCGGATTCTTTGGCCGGCCAGTCTGCGATCAATGGCGCGGGGGGCGGGACTGGTGGTGCGTGACTGCGATCCGCCGGGATTCCGTCCGGTGAAGTGTGCGGTGGTGTTTCATTCGTTCGGGACGGATGGCGGGTTGATCCGGCCGGATCGCTTCGAAAAGGCGCTATCGCTGGCGGCGGGGACTTTGTTGCACCTGCAAGGGCAGGGGATGCCGGCGCGGTGGATCGCGGATTTCGATGATTGGAAACCTCGGTCGGTTGGAACGCGCGCCCAGTTGGCGAACTGCCTTGAGGGCATGGCCCGGGCGGTGAGGGCGGCGGGCACGGAGGCGCATGATCTGCAGGCGGCGCTGGCGGAAATCGGCGACGATGAGAGCTTGGTCGTGATCTCGGACATGCCGGTTTCCGGATGGCGGGCGGCGCTGCCGAAGCGGAAACAGGCGGCGTTTTTACCGGAGATTGCGGATTCGCAGCGCCGAAGGGAGGTGGCCCGATGATTCCGCGCACGGCGTTTTTGCTGGGCAGCACGGCGCTTGCCTACGCGCTGCTGAGCGGTTGGCCGGAAGCGCTGCCTAGCCTCATGAAGTCGTGTCTCGCGGTGCTTGCTTGGGTGGCGGGCCTGGGCGTTTGGTCGCAGCGCAAGGGCCGGAGGAACGAGGTCGCGGCGCGGGAGAGGCGAAGGCCGCGGTGGCCGGACTATCTGGCGATCGGGATGGCGATTCTGGCGGTGGATAGCGGCTTTTTGTGGTTGCTGGGGGCGGCACCGCGGCCTCTGGAGTCGGCCGGATTGGTGCTCGAGAGTCATTTTCGTCCGGAGGCGGCGGCGCGGCGTGCTGTGAGTGTCAGAGATGCGGGCGCTCGTTCCGGTAACTGGCTGTGGACTCGGGAAACGCGGCGTCCGCTGCCGCGGCGCACGGATTTCAAACCGGGAACGAAGCCCGAGGTGTTCGTGCGGTTGACCAACCGGGCGGATGCGGCGGCGCTGTTGGATGGTCGGGTCTATGTGCGGGCGTTTGTGTTGAGCCGCTATGATGGTGTCGGATGGTCGCCGCTTTCCCGGACGCCACTCGAGATCAAGGCGGACGATTCCGGGGTTGTAAAACTCGCTGCGGCAGGACCGGGGCAGACGATCCTGCACGAGGTCTTTCACTCGGCGGATGAAGGCGGACAGAATGTGCTCACCGCGCTTCAAGGCGTGACGGAGGCCCGGATTTCCCCGCTGGAACGGATCGACGACGGCTTGTTCCTGCTGCCGCCCGCGACGGTGGCGGGGGGCTATCAATATGAGGTGGGGTCGAGTCCGATGCGGATCGAGGATTTGCCGGACGGCGGTTTGGTGGCCGGGTGGCCGGGCGCGGCGGACGCTTTGCTGGCGCTGCCGGATGGGGGGGGATTCGGCACCCGTTTGCGGAGTCTGGCTCACACGGCGGCGGGCGTGGGCAGCGTAAAGGAGCAACTGTTGCAGGTGCAGAAACATCTGCGGACGACGCTCGGGTATTCGTTGGTCACCGCGAATCCGCAAGACATGGATCCGATGGAAAATTTCCTTTTCGAGGAAAGGCGCGGGCACTGCGAATATTTCGCGACGGCGGGAGCGCTGATGACGCGCGCGCTCGGGCTGCCCTCGCGGGTGGCCTACGGTTGGGCGGGCGGCACATGGTATGAGTCCGCAGGTTTGTTCGTGTTCCGGGCGAACGAGGCCCATGCGTGGACCGAGGTTTGGTTGGAAACTTTCGGCTGGGTGTCGATGGATCCGACTCCGCAATCGACTGGCGGCGGGGAACAAGCGCGGGTCGCCGCTGCGGGCGAGCCCCTGCCGGGCGCGGCGGATGGGGAGCCTCCGGAGGATCCGCAGGAAGTGGCCCCCGGTATGACCCTGCCGTGGCTGGGTGCGTGGTTGATGCTGGGTTTTGGCTTCCCGGCGGGGTTGATGGCGGTGTTGCGCGGCAAGCGGAGGTTTTCCGCCGATCCGGAAAGCTGCGGGGGAATCCTAGCGCTGGAAGCTCCGGGTTATCTGAAAGTCTGGCGTCGGGCCTGCGCCGCACGCGGCACGCCGATGCCACCGGGCTTCACGTTGCGGCGCCAGATTTCGCGGGTGCCGGAGTTGCCGGGGTTCGCGGCGGAGTTGCTGGCATACCACTACGCCACCCGCTACGAGGGCAACCCGCCCGACGAGCGGGTGGAAAAACAACTCGTCCGGCGCATCCGCGCATGGGAGGCTGGATTTTCAGGAATAAAAACCGGTGGAAGCCCTCAAACCCCCGTCATATGAGTGAATTTGAAGAACTGGTGGATGCCCATTACCAAGCGTTGTATCGCTTCGGCATCTCGTTGTCGCGTGATCCGCATAAGGCGGCGGACCTGGTGCAGGAAACTTTCTGCATCTGGGCGGCGAAGGGCGGTCAGCTGAAGGATCGCTCAAAGGCGAAAACCTGGCTGTTCACCACCTTGCACCGCGAGTTTCTCAGCCAGCGCCGGAGGGCTTCCAGATTCTCGGACGAGCCGATTGACGAGGAGTCCGCGGCCGCCGTGGCAAGCCCGCCCGAGGATGCCGAACGGCAGATGGACGGCCATCGTGCGCTTGAATTGTTAGGCGGGCTCGATGAGACCTACCGCGCGCCACTCGCCTTGTTCTATCTGCAGCAACACAGTTATAAGGAAATCGCGGAGATTCTCGACGTGCCGATCGGCACGGTGATGTCGCGGCTTTCACGCGGCAAGGACCTGCTGCGCAAACGCATGACCGCGGAGCCGTCCAGCGCGCCCAAAAACATCCTGCAACTCGAACCCGGAGGGCTCCAACAACATCATGGATAAAGAGCAGGCACGATTCATCCTTCGCAGCTTCCGGCCGGACGGCGCGGATGTGGATGACCACGAATTCAAGGATGCGCTGGCATTGGCGATGGGGAACCGCGAACTGGGGGAATGGCTGGCGCATGAACGTGCGTTCGATGCGGCGTTCGCAAACGCCCTCACTTCTGTGGTGCTTCCGGAAACCCTGCGCGAAGACATCCTCGGTTGCCTGGCGGGGGAACGCGGGGATTTCCCTCAGGCGGAGGACGCCCGGGATGCCGCGTTGATCGGGGCCCTGGCCTCGATCCAGCCGCCACCGGTGCTGCGTGAGGAAGTCCTCGCCGCCATGAACCGCACGGCGTGGGCGGATCAGGTGAGAAAGCCGTTCTGGCAACGAACGGGCCTCCCTCTGGCGGCGGCCGCAGGGGTGGCACTCGCGTTTTTGCTGACCCGGAAGGCCGATTCGCCGGCCTTGGCGCAAGTCGGTCCGCTGCCCGTGGACGTGGTGCAGGCGGGCTTCATCCGGACCTTTGAATCACCGTTGTTCAGTCTCGATGAAACGCGTGAGGACCATCAGGTGCTCATCGCGAATTTGAAGTCCCGCAAGCTCCCGTGTCCGGGGTGCCTTCCTCCCGGCTTGGCCAACGTGAAGGGTGTCGGTTGCCGCGAGTTGGTGATCGATGGCAAACGCGGATCGCTGATCTGTTTTGATGAACGCGATGCCGGCGTCGTGCACTTGGTGATCTTCCGCCGCGAGGATGTCACAGGAGCGCTGCCTGAGCGCGATCGTCCGCTCTTCGCGCAAGAAGGGCACTGGGCCGCAGCACGCTGGGAGAGTGAGGAGAATGTCTTCATCCTCATCGGAAACACGGAGGTCCGGAAACTCGCCGCGCTGTTCTGACGGCTTGCGTCGCGGCCCGGGAAATGGTTTCCCTCATGCCATGCCAGATGCTGAGAAACTCTTCATCCGCATCCGTGGACTGACGCAGAGTTTTGGTCAAAACCATGTGCTTCGCGGCATCGATCTGGACATCTTCCACGGTGAGACGCTGGCCATTCTCGGTGGCTCCGGTTGTGGCAAGTCCGTGCTGCTCAAGCACCTGCCAGGCCTGTTGCGTCCCACCGGCGGCAGTATCACCGTGGACGGCGTGGAGATTTCCGGTCTTGGCGAACGTGAGTTCGGTCCGATCCGCCGCCAGATGGGCGTTCTGTTTCAAGGTGGCGCGCTTTTCGACTCCCTCACGGTCGCCGAGAATCTCGCCTTTCCTCTCCGAGAGAGCGGCATGAAGGACGAGCCACAAATCGCCGTGCGGGTTTCCGAGGCGTTGGAAATCGTTCACCTCCCCGGCGAGCAGGACAAGCTCCCGCCCGATCTTTCCGGCGGCATGCGCAAGCGCGTTGCCCTCGCCCGTGCCATCGTCCATAAGCCCGCCTGCGTGCTTTTTGACGAACCGCATACCGGGCTTGATCCGATCAACGCCGCTTCCATCGATCATCTGATTCGGGATTTCCAGCACAACCATGGCGTCACGAACATCGTCGTCACCCACGAACTGCGCAGTGTTTTCCGCATCGCGAACCGCGTGGCATTCATGGACCAGGGCCGCATCCACTGGACCGGCACGCCGGAGGAACTCCAAGAAACAAAGGACCCGGTTTTGCGCGCGTTCATCGAAGGGGACTGCGGCGAGTCTTGGGAATGAAAGATTTTACGATTTTGAATCCGGCGGATTTCCTGTTATGAGTAATTTGTGCCCGTATCCGAGAAACGCAACGAATGGGTCGTGGGGCTGTTCCTCTTCATCGGCTTGGCCCTGCTGGCCGGACTGATCCTGCAGTTCGGTCGCTTTGAGAACTATTTCGGCAACCAATACGCGATCACCGTCGTCTTCGATGATGCCTCGGGCCTGATCAAGGGTTCAGAAGTCCGCATGGGGGGTGCCCGCATCGGGCGGGTGGCCAAGTTGCCGGAACTCACCGAAGCCGTGCAAGTCGAAGTGGAGCTGGCCATCGATGAACGCATCCGGATTCCACTCGGCTCCTCGTTTGAAATCAACTCCGCCACCCTGTTGGGTGACAAACTCATCGTCGTCGTTCCGCCGGAAAAAATGACCGGTTTCTTCATCGAGCCGGGCAGTCGCCATCAGGGTGCCGCCCTCTCCGGCCTCGAAGCGCTCCAGAGCCAAGCGGGGACCGTCAGCCGCAAGGTTATCCACATTCTTGACAAGATGGAAGCCACTCTCACGAAAGTCGATGGTGCCGTGGATGACATCCAAACCGCTTCCAAGGAACTCGGTGAAGCCATCCGCAAGGTGAATCAGTCGGTCCTCGCCAAGAAGAACCTCGCCCGGTTCGATGAGACCATCGCCAATCTTTCCGATGTCACCACCCGGTGGAACCAAGCCAGCGGAAAACTCGAACCCACCCTCGCCGAGGCCCGGGAAGCCATCGGTGACATCAAGTCCGCCGCCGCAAACCTGACGCAAACCCTGGCCAACGCCGACGAGGCCATAGCGTCCGTCAAACCCGCCTTGAAAGGCGTGCCGGAAGCCGTGGACCACATATCCGAAACCGCAGAAAAAGCGGGTGACGCCTTGGACCGCATGAAGCGCGGCGAGGGCATGTTAGGGGCTTTCGCTTCGGACAACGAGGTGGCGTTCGACTTCAAGGCCTTCATGAGGAACCTCCGCCGGCACGGAATCCTTCGCTACCGGAACGACGACCGCGGCAACGTGGAACCCAAACCGGATTCGACCAGGCCGTCGTCCGTCAGGCATGGCAGCAAGTTGTGAAATCAGCTTTACCCTTGCCTGCGCGGAACCCACGCTTTTGGGCCCGGAGTGGCTCCGGAAATCATGAATTGGAAAAAAACGCTGATCGGGAAATGGAGTTGGAAGCGTCCTTTCCAATCGCTGTTTTCGATCTATGGGGTTCTTGGCGTTGTCGCGGTCTTCTTCGCCGACCGGATCATCTTCGTTCCACCCGTGCCGTCGTATGACGGAGGCCTCAAGGGGCTGATCCGTCTTCATACCCGGGCAGGCGAGGAAATAGCGGCGCTTCATTATCCGGCGGCTCCCGGCATGCCCACACTGCTTTATTCTCATGGCAACGCGGAAGACCTCGGCCAAGCGACCGACCTCTATCAGGAATGGCATGATTTGGGATTTGGCGTGTGCGCATACGACTATCCCGGATACGGGGAATCCACGGGCATGGCCACCGAGTCATCGTGCGAGCGCGCGATTCATTCGGTGTGGGAGTATTTGAAGGAATCCGGGCTAAAGCCCGGAGCGCTCGTGATTGTGGGGCGCTCGGTCGGTAGCGGCCCCAGCACCTGGCTGGCGTCCCACATCCAGCCCGCTGGGCTGGCATTGATCGCGCCGTTCACTTCCGTGTATTCCGTGCCGTTCCGGGCGGCGATTTTCCCGAACGATCGGTTTCAGAACCTGAAACTCATCCGGAACACGCGCACTCCGCTGCTCGTGATTCACGGAGAAAACGACGAGGTGATCCCGCCATCCCATGGCCGCAATCTCGTGGACGCCTCCCCCGCAAGTGACAAGACGTTCAGCCTGATCCGGGGCGCCGGACACAACGATCTTTTTGAAGTCGCCGGTGAGGGGGTTCTCCGGCAAATTGCGGATTTTGCCCGCCGCGTGGCTCCGTAGGCGGATTTCGAAGAACCCGTCTGCCCTTGGGCCTGTTTTTAGACATTTCTACAAGACCGTGCCGTTTGCCGGGAGTAGGGTCTAGCGTTCAACGGAAACTCAGCTCATGAAACCGAAATTCCTCACCACCAGCGCCGCACTCGTTCTTATCGGAGCCGGAGGCTTCATTGCAGGCCGCATTTCCTCGCAGGACGCCACCACCGCCACCGGCTCGCACGGCCCGGCTGAAACGAGATCCTCACGCTCGGCTTCATCGTCTGCTGGGGACAACGCCGGCAGCTTCGTCGAGAGATCCCGGCGGTCGCTGCGTTCGGAACGCGCATCCGCTACCTCCGTCGCCGATCGCCTCGTCCGCCTCGAATCCATCGTCCGTGGTGAAGACCCGCTCGACCGCAGCCGCTCGCTGCTCGCCTTCATCGATCAACTCGCGCCGGGTGACTTTGAAGCAGCCGTCGCGAAATTCCGCAGTCTCGGGATTACCGACAGCCGGCTGGGTGACTATGCGTTGTTGCTCTCCGGATGGGCCAAGGTGGATCCGCTCGCGGCGCTTGCCTACGCCAAGGCAAACACCGGCAACGGTTTTGCCGCGAACACGATTCTCACCACATGGGCTTCCTCCGATCCTGAAGGGGCCATCCGGTGGGCGGAAACAAACCATGAGGGGGACGGTGCCAATCCCTATCTGGCCGGAATCATCCGCAGTCTGGCCGCGGCCGACCCCGAACGCGCGACGCAACTTCTAACCGGCATGCCGAAAAGCATCGAGCGGGGCGCGGCCCTTGACGCCATGCTGCCGCACCTTCTGCTGCAGGGGGGCGCCGCCACCCGCGCATGGATCGAGGACATCACGGACGATTCCCTGCGCAACGGGGCCATGATGAGGGTTGCTGAAAAACTCGCCGCCACCGATCCCGCCGGCACCGCCGCATGGCTGCTCGCCAATCCGGGCGATGCCACCCGGCGCCGGATGGATGACGTTTACCGCGCGTGGGCGAAGACGGACGAAAACGGAGCGGTTGACTCGCTGGCCGCCCTTCCCGCCGGCGAGGACCGGACCAACGCCTTGCGTGGTCTCGTCTCCAGCCTTGCCACCAAAGATCCCCGGACGGCCGTTTCCATGATGGACCGTTTTCCGAATGACGTCACCGACCGCGTGGTTCAACAAGTCGTCTGGCGCTCCTTCGGCAACGACCCTGTCACTGCGGTGAGCCAGATCGCCCGCATCGCCGACGAGCGCGAACGCAATCGGACCTACGGCCGTATGATCGCATACTGGATGCGGCAGGATGCCGCCGCCGCGAACGTGTGGATCCAGAACAACCCGCTGCCGCCCAACGTGCAGGAGGAGATCAACCGCCGCGCGGACAGGCAATGGTGATTGCACCGGATCCTGCGGCTATACCTCTCGACTCAAAAAATCCAGAATCGCCTGCGCGGACTTTCTGGAAATTCCTGGCAAGCTGGCGATTTCCTCTGCGGTGGCGGCCTTGATGCGCGTGACACTGCCGAATTCCTCCAGCAGGAGCTGCTTTTTGTTCGCCGACATGCCGGGACAGTCATCGAGCAGGCTCTCGCGCATCCGGCGGCGGTAGAGCAGGGCGTTGTAGCCGTTGGCGAAGCGGTGGGCCTCGTCGCGGATGCGTTGGAGCAGCTTGAGCGCGCCGCGGTCGTGCGGGATGCGGATCGACTCGTTGCGGCCGGGCACGAAGATCTCCTCGTGCTGTTTGGCCAGGCCGACGACCGGCAGTTCGTGCAGGCCGAGCGCGCGGAGCTCTCTAACGGCCATGCCGAGCTGGCCCTTGCCGCCATCGACGATCACCAGGTCCGGCAGGACGATTTTCGCGCGGCCCTCGCGGGCAAGACGGCGGAGCGCGTCGACCGGATTCTCTTGGGAAACCTCCAGATCCGGATTGGCGGCCGTGTTTTCTAACAGTATTCGGGAGTAGCGTCTACGGATGACCTCCGCCATGGAGGCGAAATCGTCCTGGCCTTCCACCGTCCGGATGCGGTAGCGGCGGTAGTTCCTGTTGTCCGGCCGGCCGTCGGTGAAACGCACCATCGAGGCGACGATGTGGTTGGACGAGACGTTGGAGATATCAAAACACTCCATTACGCGCGGCGGTCCGGCGAGATGGAGTTCCTGGCCGAGTTCGGCGAGGTCTTCGAGCGGTTTGACGGTTCCCGGCACGCCGCGGCCACGGCTGAACTGGCGGGTGGGGGAGAGGGTTTTCTCAAGGTTCTGAAGGATGTCACGCAGGGTGGCGGCCCTTTCGAAATCGAGGGCCTCCGCGGCGGTTTCCATCTCCTTGCGGAGGCCGTCGAAGAGGTCGCGTTTGCCCTTGCCTTCCAGAATCCGGCAGGCCTCCCCGATGCGTTCGAGATAGGCCTCGCGGGTGATGCGGCCGACGCATGGGGCGGAGCAATTCCGGATGATGTCCGCATTGCAATGGCGGTAGTCGGGTTCCCCCGGCCGCAGCGGGCGGCAGACGCGCAGGCCGAAGCTGCGGTTCAGCCATTCGAGCGTGTGCTTGAGCGCGGCGGAGTGCGGGAACGGACCGAAGTAACGCGAACCGTCGTCCTTTTTCATCCGTGTGGTGGAGAAACGCGGCCATGGATCGGAGAGCCGGATTTTGGCGAGCAGGAATCGTTTGTCATCCCGGAAGGCGACGTTGTAGCGCGGCCGGTAATCCTTGATCAGCTTGCCTTCTAACAACAGCGACTCCTCCTCGTTCCGCACCGTGTGGAATTCGAAGTCGTGGATGGAATCGATCAATGCGCGTGTCTTGAGGCTGGCCCGCATTTTCTGCGAAGCCATGAAATAAGACGACATGCGTTTTTTGAGATCGCGCGCCTTGCCGACGTAGATGATGGACCCGAGACGATCCTTCATCAGGTAGACCCCGGGTTGGTGGGGCACCTCGCGGAGCTTGGCTCTGAAATCCGGCGCGTTCATGCGTTGTGCTGCTATCGAAAGGCCGGTGAGCGGAAACTCAATGGAAATTCACCATGCCGGGTCCTGCTGCCGGACCGCCTCGTAGAGGACGATGGCGATGGCGGTGGCAAGATTGAGGCTGCGGGTTCCACCGGCCTTCATCGGGATGCGCAGGGCGTGGTCTCCGGCGGCGTGAACCATCTCCCCCGGCAGGCCCTTGGTTTCCCGGCCGAAAACGAGGTAGTCGCCCGGATTGAAGGTGGTTTTCCATGGCGTGGCGCTCGCCTTGGTGCTCAGGAACCAGAAGCCGGCATCCGGGTTTGCGGCGGCCTGGAGCTCGCCGAAGGATCTCCAGACGCGTAATTTCACATCCTGCCAGTAGTCGAGCCCGGTCCGGCGGACGTGTTTGTCTTCCAGGGAAAATCCGAGCGGTTCGACGAGGTGAAGCGTCGAGCCCGTGGCCAGCGCGAGGCGCCCCGCGGCCCCCGCGTTGTGGGGAATTTCCGGTTCGACGAGCACGATGTGGAACATGGGCGGAAATCAGGACGGCTCTCTGCGGCGTGCCATGGTGATGGAAAGCCCCAGCGCGCCGATGAAAATGAGGTAGCAGGCGAGTAGCTCGAGGTAGCTCTTGCAGATCCGCGGAATGTCCGGCGAAAACGCCGGGCCAAGCGAGGCTTTCCAGAATTTCGGACTGCCGATTACCCGGTTGAACACATAGTTGATCAGCAGCGCCGCGGCAATGAATCCGGTCCCGGAATGGTTCCCAATACTTGCGATGAAATGAACCATCACCCGTCGGTGCCGCAGTGTCGTGATGAGTGCCACCAGAAGAATCAGCCCCACCAACCAGCTCTCTGGAAACTGCCACCCGAGAATCCCGGACACGAAATCTTCCACTTCTCCCACAAACGCGGCGATCAATCCCAAGGCAAGAACCCTGCATACCGGGCGATACCCCCCCGCATGCGGAGCGGCTCCGAGCATCATCACGGCGGATGCGGCCAGCAAAAATGCCTGAAGCAACTCGACCGTGCTGCGCTCGATGGGGACCGAAGGACGGTTCGGCAGCCAGGCGGGCAGCAGGATCGCCACGCATCCGCCGCAGATCAACGCCGTGCGTAACAAGGTCCGTGACCAAGACGGCTTTCTTCGGCGATTCATCGGCGCATCGGGCATCGGCCATGGTGACTAAAGGTTTCCTTCATTCCATGCAAGACCCGGTTCCGGGCGAAACCTCGGAAATCAGAGAGATGCCCGAATGTTTTTTAAATTCTGCTTGCCGCTCCAGCCGCATTTTCGAGACTCGCGCCAGAACATCTCAACCAAAGCCTTCGCCTCATGATCCAAAAATTCGCCCGCCGCTCCAGACATGTCACGGTTTCCACCTTGGTGACCGTCGCTCTTACGACTCCCGCTCTTTTTGCCCAGGCGACCGCCGCGAAAAGTCAAACGATGCTGGACCGCTGGGTCCTCAACGGCGGGGCCACCATGTTCTTCATCGGTGCCGCCGTCATCGGCTTCATCGCACTTGCGGTTTACAACTTCATGGCCCTGACCAAGGCGAAATTCTGCCCTGATGACCTCAAGGAGGTGCTGATGGATCACATGACGAACTGCCGCGTGCGCTCCGCCATCGAGGTGGCCGCCACCCATCCCTCCTACCTTGGCCGGATGGTTGCATACTCGTTTCCGAACATCGACGCCACCCGCCCCGAGGATCTCGGCCGCGATCAGGTGGAGGACGCGATGGCGGATTTCACGGTCAACGAAAACCGCAAGATCATGACCTGGGTCAACTACATCTCGGTCATCGCCCAAGCCTCCCCGATGCTTGGACTGCTCGGCACCGTCATCGGTATGGTCAGCGCTTTCGGCACGCTCCAGGTCAGCGGTGGCGCGGATCCATCCCAACTCGCGGGTGACATCTCGGTCGCCCTGCTCACCACCCTGTGGGGACTGATCAACGCGATTCCCTGCATCATCGTCTTCTACATCCTGAAAAACCGTTTTGCCAATCTGGTTGCCGAATCCGTGCATGCGTCCGAGGAGTTGCTCAACGCGGCGGTGGCCACGGTGAATGCGGACACACTTTATGCCAAGATTCCGGAGGGCATCGCCGTTTGAGCCTTGGGGAAGTGAGGTAGCCGGCTCCATCGCGATTCCGCCGGCTCTCCTGAAATCCCGAACCATCCATTTCCAGATCCATGGCTTATTCGAAACTCCGCAGCGCATCGGCAGAACCCGAGTCAGAGTGCGCGATGGACATGTCGCCCATGATCGACATGGTCTTCCTGCTGCTGATTTTCTTCATCGTCAACGCCACGGCAATCATCGTGAAAACGGATCCCGAGGTCCGGCCACCGGTCGCCAGGAACTCGAAACCCCAGGAAGACGGCAGCGGCCGCATCGTAGTCAACATCCGTGAGGACGGCACTTTCACCGCCGAGGATTTTAACGTGATTTTGTCCACCGAGGACGACATCTACGACATCGTGAAAACCCAGAAGGAGCGGAATCAATCGCTCGGGGTCGCTTCAAAACTCCACCTGCGCGGTGACAAGGAGGCGGTTTTCCGCTTCTGTCGGACCGCCATCCGCGGGGCCGCGCGTGCGGGAGTCGATCAAGTTGTCTTCGGGGTCTTCGTCCGCGAGCCTTAACCGTAACCCAATTTCCCAAACCATGGCCCGCCATCGCAAATACGAAGTCGCCGAGGAATCGGATCCGGCGCTGGATATTTCCTCGCTGATCGACGTTTGCTTCCTGCTGCTGATTTATTTCCTCGTCACGTCCACCATCACTCCGCGGGAGACCGACCTCGGGATGGCCCTGCCAGCGGCGACCCCGAGCACCGAGCAGCCGGAGATCGATCCGTTGTTCATCAAGATCGAAGCCTCCGGTGCCATTTACACCGGCGTCGGCCCGGCCCAGCAGCAGATGGATTCGGACATGAGCGTGCGCGAACTGCCATTGCTTCGTGGTCAGTTGGACATGTACGCCAGCGCGGCGAGAGCGGCGAACTCCAAACCCCTCGTGCAGATCTATGCCGACGGTCAAGCCACCCAGCAGCGCGTGATCGACGTTCTCAACGCCCTTGCGGGCGTCAAGATCAGTTCGGTCACCTTCACGGATCTACTTGATTGAGGTTGGCCCGCAGAGGCTCCGTCCACATGAAATTTCGTCCCCGCCGGATATTTTCCCTTGCCGGGAGGCAAGGCGGGGGCTTGTTCCCTTAACCGATTACCACTTCCAGGATCTACCCGTCCAATCCATTCGTCCCCATGAGTCTCCGCAGTTTTTCCCGAATCCTCGCCGGCGGCCTCTGCGCCGTTCCCCTCATTCTCTCCATGCCGGCCCATGCCGAAGATGAAAGCATTGGCTCGCTCGTCAACAACGCGATCCTCGCCATGAAGCAGGGCAATTGGGAGGAGGGTCTCAAGCTTAACACCCGCGCCGTCGATGCCTACAGCACGAACGCCTACTTTTTGATCGGCCCCAGGTTCGGCACGATCCACTACCGAAAAGGCCTCTGCGAGTTGAAGCTCAAGAAGTTCAACGATGCGATGCAGTCGTTCGAAACCTGTTACAAGGATTTTCCCAACAAGGGCAAGGCTGGCGGCGGCAATGTTTTTGAGAAGATGGCGCTCCTCAAATGGGGCGAGGCCGCCATGGGTGCCGAGGACTGGGAAACCGCCCTCACCCTGTTCCAAAAATTTCTCAAAGAGCGCGACAAGACCCGCGACAAATTTCCCCAAGGGGCGTTCTACGTCAGTCTGGCGATCTGCCATTACCAAATGGGCAGGATTCCCGAGGGCAACGAAAATCTCGAAATCGCCATCAAGAACAAGGAGCGCTTCCCCACCCCGGATGCCGGCATCGTCGCCGGATTCCAAGGTCTTGTTACCGGCGTCATCCTCAAGCAGAACGAACAGGCCCTGCTCGATTTCATCGCCAAAAACCGTGGTGAAATCGTGATCGAGCCCTATGTGATGCATCAGTATTCCCGGTTGTTCATGAAACTCGCCGGTGACGCGGTCGGCGCCGGAATGGATCGGGCGGCGATGGCGCTCTATCAGCTTGTTCCTTCCATTGACGCCGCCATCGACGATACGCGCGCCCGGCTCGAATCACTCGGCGAGCTTGAGAAGCTCAGGGACGGCGGTGAACTGCTGGTCAAGCAGAAGCTCCAAGACGACTTGGCCGCGCTGAAGGCGGAGAAGCGGGGCAAGAAGCCCCCCGAAATGGTCAAGCTCGCGGCCATTGCCTATCTCCATGAAAAATACGGCAACATCCGCGGGGCTTACGCCGCCTACCTGCAGTTGGAATCCTATTACCCGGAGTCCGCCAAACGGGAGGAATACCTCTACCATCTGGTCCGCACATCCTCCCTCGTGGAGGAGGGGCCTGTGACGCAGCGCTTTGGCGAAACTTTCGTCAAGGCCTTCCCTGACTCGAAATACGTCCCCGTGGTCCGCCGCCTGATGCTTTCCGCGCTGTTTTACGATGGGGAGTATGAAACGTGCCTTGAAGTCGCCGCGCCGATGATCGACAGGCTCGAGCCGGGAACGCCCGAGCACGACATCTGCCTGCACGTGCTGGGGGGATCTTATTTTTATACCGGTCAATACGACAAGGCCCAGCCACTGCTCGACCAGCACGTGAAGGATTACCCGAAAAGCCAGTTTGTCATTCCGGCCACCTATTTCCAGGCCTCCAACTTGTCGCGTCTCCAATTCTGGAGCAAAGCCGCCACTTTGTTGGACGCGTTCCTCACCAAGTATCCGGATCCCTCGAAGAACTCCTTCCTGCCATTCGCCCTCTACGACCGGGCGACCTGCCACTATGCCGAGGAACAATCCGAGGGTGCCCTCGAAAAAATCGCCCGGATCGTCAAGGAGTTCCGGGATTCCAACGTGATCGACCAAGCCTTCAATCTCAGGGGCAACGTCGAACAGTCCCTCGGCAACAGGGAGGCCGCCGAAAAAGCCTATCTTTCCGCGTTCGAAATCGCGGAAAAACGCAGGAACCGGACGGTCGCCGGCGAATCCCTCTATTCCCTGGTCGCCCTGATCGGTGAGAAAAAAATAGGCAAGAAGGAGAATCCTCGCCTCAAGGAGGCTGTGCCATACGCCGACAAGTTCTGGAAGGAATACGCCGAGGGTTCTCCCTATCAGACCCGTCTCGCCGTCGCCCAACTCCCCTCCTTCAATGCCGTCGGCCGGAATGATGAGGCCCTCGTGAGACTGCAGAACGTCATCTCCGAGATGGCCAAGAACCCGGAGGCGAGTGGTCTCGAAGAACTGATCAATTCCTACACCGAAGCCTATCTTGAGAAACACACCCCTGAGGAACTCAAGGATCATTACTATGAATTCCCGGGCATCCGCTCGACGGACCGCGCCGCTCGTGCCCTGCTCCGCGTGGCGGTGATCGGCGTGTTCGAAGGCGTCGTCAGGAAATCCGATGACGAGGACCGCAAGCGCGCCGGTTCCGCCATGATCAAAGTGCTGTTCCAGCAGCTGAAGACCGATTTCGCGCTCAAGGACCTGACCAATTTCATCCTCGTCAAGGTCGGTGATTATCTTCGCCTCAACACCGCCACCCCGCGGGAGGCGCTGCCCTATTACGGCGAGGTGCTCGGCCGCCAGGACCAGTCATATCGTTTCGCCGCCCTGCTCGGCCGCGCGGATGTCTACGGGCGCTCCACCAACGCCGCGGACATTGACAAGGGTATCGAGGATTTCACCCGCGTTTACAATGATTCCCAGGAAAAATCCGAGCGCGAGTTCTCGCTCTACCGGATCATCGAACTGCTCATGGCCAAGGAGGATTTCGCCAAGGCCGCGGACCAGGCCAAAGTTTATCTGGACCGCGAGCAGAGCGGGTTTTCCAAGTATTCGGCTCAAGTCGGCCTGCTGCTGGCGAAATCCTATGAGGAACGCAAGATGACCGACGATGCCTTGTCCATGTATGTCAAGGTCTGGTCGGCCCACATGGGCAACATCAAGATTTCCGCGCCTGCGATTCAGAGCTGGATGAAATTATCGTGGGATCGTAACAAACCCTCTCCGGGTCCAGGGGTGCCCGGCGACAGACAGGGGGCCTATGAGGGCGGTGCCAAATACCTGGAACTCACCGGCCGCTTCAAGTCCAAGATGATTGAGAGCGACCTGGAGCTCTGGCAGGAAGTCGAAAAACTCGTGAGAATCTACGAGGCGGACGCCTCCATCAAGTCGATCGAGGAAATCAAACGCGAAAAGGAAGCCGCGCGGAAGCGTTGAGAGTCTGCCACTAACTGAAATTCCATCCGGACCGATCCCATGAAAATCCACACGTTCGCCGCTCTTTTTTCCGCTCTCACGCTCGCTGTCTCCGCGCAGCAAGGCCCGTTCCAGACACCCGCACTGTTGATTGATAAGGAGGGCGGATTCAGTCGGGTCTGGCTGGTCGCGGCCACGAAAGCCTCCATTCGATACCGCGAGGCTGAAGCCGCAGTGAACACCAAGGACGCCAAGATCAGCGGATTCAGCTCGATCTATGTTTACCAGCCGCGCGAATATTCCGTCGCCGTCGATCTTTTTCAGGCGAGGAAATACGAGGAGGCGAAGGCGAAGTTCATCGAAGTGAAGGAAAGCTTCAAGCCGATTCAAACACTGGAAAACAGCCCGGCGGTGCTGGCGGCGTTTCAGGAAATGGAATGCCTCCGCAAGCTTGGTGACCTGGAAGGGCTCGCCGCCGCCCTGCAGACCTTCGTGAAGGATCCTCTCACCCGGGAAGTCCAACTCCGTCAATTGGAGCTCTATATCCTGTGGGATGCCGTTCGCACCAAAAGCTGGGAACGCCTCGAGATCCTCGCCAAGGAGCGCGCCAACACCCGCCTGCCCGGCGATCAGCGTGCCCAAGTGGCCTATTGTCATGGTCTGGCGCTTGAAGGTCAGGACCGTAGCGAGGAAGCCCTGCTTGCCTATGAGACCGCAATGACTGCGGACGGGGGCGCTTCCGAGGTGATCGCCCGTCAGGCCGCGTTGCGCGTGCTGGCCATTCATCACGCCGATCCCGCCGTTCAGGGAGCCATCAAGGTCTGGGGGACCAAGGATGAGAACAAGAACAGCAAAGCTTATGCCGATTTGACGGAGGCCGCCGGGCTTGCCGAGTTGTTCGAAATGTCGCTTGGGGCGGGCACTCCCCTCCCTCCGGAATACAAGGAGTTCCTGAAATACAAGCCGAAGAAAGAAGGTTGAGCGTAGCTCTGCCAGACGGCGGAATCCCACGCGCACGGGATGGTTGTGGTGTTGACATGATGGTGTGCGCTCGCCTAAATACCAGCCGTTCAACCGGTTCTTTCTAACATGTTTCTATTCCAAAGCCCCCCCCTACGGAAGGGATGGATCACCGCAGTGGCCGCAGTGGCGTCATTGAGCGGAATCTCCCACGCCCGGGATTTCACCATGATGGTGACCGATGCCAATCCCCTTGGGTTGGGTGCCTTTGTTCCGACTGCCAAAGGCAATCTGGGAATCGAGGGAGAGTTCAAAGGGGATTTCTATTACGGAGTGGGAGGCCAAGCCACCTACAACTCAAATTTTTTCGAGACGGATAGCAATGAGGAAAGTGAGATCTCCGGAGTGATCACGCCGTGGGTTCATTACACCTCGGACCCTGAAGGCGCGGCGACATTCTCCATGACCGCGAACTACATGCCATCTCTCCGCTTCTATCAGGATAATTCGGATCTCAACGGAACGGACCAATCCGCGGATATTTCCCTTTCCTTCCGGAAGGCGAGAACCGAGCTGGATGTTTTCGGCCGCTACTCGCAGGTTTCCGGGACCGATCGTTTGACAGCTGAGTTTGTCCAAGGTTCCGTCACGACCGCAGGCTTCCGGGCCAACCGGCAGATCGCCGCAAGAACATCAATGAACGCCAGTTGGTCGTATGGCATGTCTGAATATGATTCGAGCGACAGTGTTGGTGCTGAAATCTACACCACGAAATTGGGAGGATATTGGGAAGCTACGGAGCGATTGAGTTTCGGGCCGTCCCTTCGCTACACGGTGAGCCAGTCAGACAATATTGGAACCCGTGATGCATGGGCGCTGATGATGTCGGTCCGCTACCGGGTGGGTGAGAGAATCCTTCTTTCCGCTTCGATGGGACCCGAGTATTCGGCCAATTCTGAAGGCGAGGGAAGCAATGGCAGCAACCTCGGAGTCACGGGGAATCTCTTCGCGAGCTATGTCATCAACGAACGATGGGCATGGAGGAACTCGATCGTTTCCGCCGCCGTTCCGTCTCCCAATCAAAAGAACTTCGTCGTCAACAACGTGGCTTTTAGCACCTCCCTTGAACGCCAACTCCTCAGGGGAACCCTGTCCGGCGGACTGGAATTCAACTTTTCGAAAGATGAGAACGTGGGCGCGCTCAACGCCTCCGGCGGTAATGAGAAGAACCTCTCCGTCTTCCTGCTTTATGGCAGGCCGTTGTTTTCCGACCGCATCGGATTCAACACCGGGATCCGCTACACTCAGAACGAGGGGGACACGGATTGGTCCCAGATCCAGCTTTCCACGGGCCTCAGCCTGGCGTTCTGATCAGCGGCGGTTGGGGAGGAATCCCGGGAGAGGAGCGGGACGAACTCAGCCTTTCATGGCATCGTCAAGCCACACGAGCATGCGTTTGCGGAACGCTCCGTGGTCACGGGAAAGCGAGTCGCCGTGGCGGCCGGCTTCCACTTCAAACAGGGTTTTTGGCTGGCGTGCCGATTCGAACAACTGCAAACCCTGCGAAACGGGGACCACTTCATCGCGCGCGCCATGGACCACCAACAGCGGCACCGGACTGAGTTTCCCCACGTAGTTCTTGGGCGCGAGCTCGTCGGTCACGAGGCTTTCGCCGAGGCGGCCGCCGACGATGCGCGCCATCGCCTGATACGAAGCGAATGCGCCATCGATCACCACCGCGCGCAAACCCTTGACGGGGGTCTCTCCGAGGGCGGTCACCGATTTCGCTCCACCAAGGCTGTGGCCATAGGAAACGAGGCGGTCGGAGTCCAGATCCCGGCGCCCGGCGGCATAGGCGAAGGCCGCCTTGACATCATCGACCATGCCGCGCCGGTCCACCCGGCCACCGGATTTTCCGAAGCCCCGGTAGTCATACATCAGGACATTGTAGCCGGCCTCGACGAGCCAGACGGCGAAGCCAAGGTGATGGCCCATTGCCCCGGCGTTTCCATGGGAGAACACCACGGTGCCCTTGGCCACGGGACCTCGTTTGGGGATCAGCCAACCATGAAGCGGAGTGCCGTCGGCGGATTTGAAGTCGACGTTTTCAAACGTGAATCCCCAGCTGGCCGGAGTGGCCGGCTCGTCGCGCGTGGGAAAATAGAACAACTGGTTGCCTCCATGCGGACCGAGCACGCCTCTTGCCACCTTCAAAAGGTCGCCCTCCGGGTCATCCAACATGGCGCGGACCCCTTCGGGAGTCAGCGATGCGGCCGTCGGTCCTTCGGCACAGGCCCATGAGGCGAAGGCGAGCCAAAGAAAGGAGGTCCGTGCGTTCATGACATGACAAACCGACACCCGGAACAGGATTTGTCGAGCGAAAGCAGGCCGCTCACTGCGGCATCATGTAGCCAAGGAGATTCGCCAGCTTGTCCCTCATCTTCGGGCGCGCCACGATGGCATCGACCAAGCCGTGTTCCATCATGAACTCAGCGGTCTGGAAACCCGGAGGAAGATTCTGGTGGGTCGTTTCCTTGACCACCCGGGGCCCGGCGAAGCCGATCATGCATTTGGGCTCCGCGAGATTGATGTCGCCGATGGTCGCGAAGGAGGCCGTCACGCCGCCGGTGGTCGGATGGGTCATCACCGAAATGTAGGGCAGTTTCGCCTCGGAAAGCCGGGCGAGCGCGCCGCAGGTTTTCGCCATCTGCATCAGCGAAAGCATGCCCTCCTGCATTCGTGCTCCCGACGAGGCGGAAACGATGATCATGCCGCGCTTTTCAGCGATGGCCGTCTCGATCGCCCGGGTGATCTTTTCTCCCACCACCGAGCCCATCGAGCCTGCGAAAAACTTGAAGTCCATCACCGCGATCATCGCTTTTTGTCCGCCGATCATCAGGCGGCCCGAAACGACCGCGTCGTCCAGCCCGGTTTTCTCCCGCAGGATCGCGGTTTTTTCCGAATACCCGTTGAATCCGAGTGGGTTTGCCGAAACCAAGCCCGCATCGCTTTCCTCGAACGAGCCGGGGTCCGCCAGCATCTCGATCCGCTCGCGGGAGCCGATCAGGAAATGATGCCCGCAGTGCTGGCAGACATGAAGATTCTGATGGAGCTCCAGATTGTGGATCATCGCATCGCAGTCCGGACACTTGTTCCAAAGTCCTTCCGGCATGTCTTCACGGCGGTCGAGGCTGCGCAGGCGGGGTTTGCTGAAAATGCCCATGAGAGTAGTGGTTTTGATCGGTTGCGGCACCGTAGCGGCGGCACCTCCGTTGGGCGGCAACCTAGCGACGGTCACCGGGGAGGACAATCTCCTTTTGATGAACACGCCATCAACTCAGGGTCCCTACATTAGGGAAAGCTCTACCCGCGGCTTTCCAACAGGCCTAGATACCCTATCTTGTGGCTTCAGGACTCCTGAATGCCAAGAAATCCAAACAAAGCTGGCTGCAGCCGGGGCTTTCCGGAAGGATTTGAAGCCTTCGACTCCCTGCGTGATCCGCGCAACGGTGGCAACACCCGCCACCATTTCGGGGAAATTCTCTTCATGGCCTTTGCTGGAGTGCTCTGCGGGGTGCGCTCCTATGAAATGATGGAGGAGTTCGCCGAGTTGCATGAATCCTGGCTGTGCGGAACGAGCGGCTCCAACTGCTCAACGGCATTCCCTGCGACAACACCTTCTCGCGGGTCTTCCATGCAATCGAGCCCGCCGCGTTCACCCATTGCATCGCCGCGCATCTCGAAGCGCTTGGCATGGGCAAGGTGGCCGGTCAGATCGCCATCGACGGCAAGGCCCTGCGAGGAGGGCCTGCGAGGAGGGCGTCATGCTCGCCCAAGCCTTCGTGGGCGACAAAAGCAACGAAATTACCGTGATGCCCGAACTGCTGGCCATGCTCAACCACAAGGGAGCGGTGGTGACTATCGATGCCATGGATACTCAGCTCACCATTGCCGCACAGGTCACCGCCAAGGGCGGTGACTACATCCTGAGCGTCAAAGGCAACTAGGGCCGCCTCCACGACGAGCCGCTGCCAAGAGCCTCGCCAAGCTGCGCCGCATCGCACTCAATACCCACAACCTCGTCAGAACCGAGGGCGACAATCCCAAACGGCCCAAGAGTCTGCCCAAACGTGAACTGAGCGCCACCCTCGATTCCACCTACCTCGAAAAGCTCCTCTCCCTAGTTTAGGGGCCGTGGACAGGCGGCATGAAATTTGTCGTTGCACGCGGATGGTGGTGTCGTAATTTTCCATCCAATGAAATTTTTGATT
The DNA here is from genome assembly GCA_041549835.1 of Luteolibacter sp. Lineage (GTDB taxonomy): Bacteria > Verrucomicrobiota > Verrucomicrobiia > Verrucomicrobiales > Akkermansiaceae > Luteolibacter. The sequence continues at coordinate 27,874 of JBFEQB010000014.1, forward strand.
CTCGTCGTTAGTCTCATTTCCGCCGTTTCCCTGTCCGCGAGGACTTTCACGAGCGCCGACAATTCGAAGACGATCGAGGCGGAGATCATTGATTACCTTCCCTCGTCAGACAGGATTGTGATCCGTTACGAGGGCTCCAATCGGAATGTGACGGTCAACGCCAGTGCTTTTTCGGCGGAAGATAGGGCCTACTTCAACGAGTTTCTGACGGAAAAAACCAAGCGGAATTACCTCAAGTTGTCCGCTGACGACAAGAGTGAAAGCATCGAACAAAAAGTGGGCTCCCTTTACGTTTACGACAAGACGAAGAAATCATTCAATGTCAGGGTGTCAAACCGCGGTTCCGTTGAAATCGAAGGTCTGAAGGCGAAATACGAGATCTATGTCTCACGATACGATAAAGAGGGAGGCAAGGTGATGGATGTGGTTTCCGGCGATTCCTCCATCGGGAAGGTGTGGGGAGGCTCCAGCGAAGAGTTTGAGAGTGTATCAGTGGAAGTAACCAATGGCTGCGTCACCACCTCGAGTTGTCCGAAGTGCAAGACCAAGGCGGCTTCGGTCGAAAGAGAACGGGTCCTCGGCATCCACGTCCGCCTGTTTGACGACAGCGGTGCCCTGCTGACTGAATTTTACTCTTCGAACTCGGTCAAGTCGGTGGTCGGCAAGAAGTCCCGCCAGTCCTAACATGATCGGCGCGTCACTGCCAATGGGCGGTGAGTGGGGAAACGGTAGCTCGTATTGAGTTCAGGAAGCGGTTCTTTTCACGCGAGGAGTTCGCGGCAGAGCAGGCAGGATTTGCCGTCGCAGCCGCGGGCGCTGCAATGTTCGCGGCCATAGAAGATGATCTGGAGGTGGAGGCGGCTCCAATGCTCGCGGGGGAAGAGTTTTTTCAAGTCTCGCTCGGTTTGTTCGACGTTCTTGCCGGAGGTGAGTTTCCAGCGGGTGGCAAGGCGGTGGATGTGGGTGTCCACCGGAAACGCGGGCACCCCGAAGGCCTGCGCCATCACCACGGACGCGGTCTTGTGCCCGACGCCGGGCAGGGCCTCAAGCGCGGCGAAATCGGCGGGGACCTCGCCGCCGTATTGGTCGACGAGGATTTTCGAGAGTCCGGAAATGGCGGCGGACTTTCGCGGAGACAGTCCGCAGGGCCGGATGATGGCGCGAATTTCCTCGACCGGGACTTTCATCATGTCGTGCGGATTGTCGGCAAGGGCGAAGAGGTCGGGCGTGACTTGGTTGACGCGGACATCGGTGCATTGGGCGGAGAGCAGGACGGCGACGAGCAGGGTGAACGGGTTGGTGTGATCCAGCGGGATCGGGGTTTCCGGGTAGAGTTCGGAAAGGCGGCGCAGGAGGTGGTCGGCGCGTTGTTGCTTGAGCATGGCGGAGTGTTCCGCCGGGTGGGGGCGGATGGCCACTGTATTTTAGGTTGGTGCGGGGGAGGGCATGGATTATGGTGCGGTCCCCGAGCGGGGAATTATGGCGATCAAAGGAAAAGAGCTGGCACTGGCCTGTGCGAAGGCGGCGGATGACACGAAGGCGGAGAACATCCGCATTCTGGACATGCGCGGACTTTCGAACCTGACGGATTTCATGGTGATCTGCACCGGCACGTCGATGCCGCAACTGCGGGCGATCCTGCGCGATGTGGCGGGCAAGGTGGAGGAAGAACACGGCGTGAGGCCGCTGCACACCGAGGGCAAGGCGGACGTTCGGTGGGTGGTGTTGGATTTCGTGGATGTGATGGTGCACGTGATGGATGAGGAGCTGCGGAGCTACTACGGCTTGGAAGAGCTGTGGAAGGACGCGAAGGAAGTCGATTGGCAGGTGGCGGTTTGAGCGCTGCCGTCGTCCGTGGTGGCTCAGCGGGTGGAACCGGTTGAGCATGGCGTCAGCGGTGTTTCCCCGAGCATGCCCGGGCTCTTGGCTCCGCCTGGGTTTCGTCATCCTGCTGCCAGATTGGATTCCGGCAAAACTGACGGCGGCGCTGATCCCGGGAAGCGAAAAAACCGACTCAGTCCCAGAAGCCGTGAATCCTGTCGATGTCCCGGCGGTCCTTCTTCGTCGGGCGCCCACGCAATCCCTCACTCCGCGCCTGATGCCAGTGCTTCTGCGCTTCAAACGCCTCTGGTGGAGTCGTCTCCTCATAACAGGCGCGCGCCTCCGGAGCGCCCACGCGTTTTTCAATCACGGCGGTCACCGTGATCGTGCGCGTGCCCGGTCCTTCGGGAAACGGAATCTCCACCACGTTGCCGGGGTGCAGGGGTGACGCGGCTTTGAGGCAATGGCCGAGACGTTTTACCTTGCCTGCGGCACACATTTCCGCCGCCAGACCGCGGGTCTTGAAAAACCGCACGGCCCACAGCCATTTGTCAGTGCGAGCGGATTCGGACATACGGGGAGTTTTCCGAAATGGCGGCCCTGCGGACAACCCATTTATCCGGATTCGCCGGCAATCCTCCGTCGAGGCGTCACGAGGCTACCGGACATGGTTCCAATGGGCGCTTGTTCCCGATTTGCTTCTGCCCTAGTCTTTCCCCATGAACACGCCCCCGCCGGACCGGACCGAATTCCGCAGGCATCCGAGTCGAAATCCTATCGAAGCGGAGCACCGCATATCCCCCGTAACGAAAGCTTCTTCGGCCCGCCGGACCTCATGACCGACCCCGTCTCAATCCTCAGAAACGCCCGCCGAATCGTCATCAAGATCGGCTCCGCCCAACTCGTTGACTGGCGGACCGGCCAAGCCCACATGGGCCGGTTTTACGCCTTGGGCTGTGAAATCGCAGCCCTCAGGCAACGCGGAGTCGAGGTCGTGCTGGTCTCCTCGGGATCGGTCGCACTCGGGCGTCCGCGGCTGAATCTCCCTGCCACGCAACACCTGCGCCTGGATGAAAAACAAGCCGCCGCCGCCGCCGGCCAGCCCGTCATCATCCAGACATGGGACCAGGAATTCACCAAACACGGATTCCATGCGGCCCAGGCCTTGCTCTCCCCTTCCGACACCGAGAGCCGCCGCCGCTGGATCAACTCGCGCAGCACTCTCGAAACCCTGCTCCAGCTCGGCGCGGTCCCGGTCGTCAATGAAAACGACACCGTCGCCACCGAGAAGCTGCGCTATGGAGACAACGACCGCCTTGCCGCACGCGTGGCCCAACTGGTCTCGGCCGAGCTGCTCATCATCCTTTCCGATGTGGACGGCCTCTACGACAGCGACCCGACCTCGAATCCGGACGCGGAACACATCCCCTTCGTGGCAAGCGTTACCGAGGAAATCACCGGTCACGCCGGTCCGACGCGTGCCGAAACCGCTGGCACAGGGGGCATGGCCACCAAGCTCATTGCCGCCGAGATGGCAATGGCGGCCGGATGCTCGGTGGTGATCACGCGCGGTGACCGCGAGCAACCGATTGCCGATCTTCTTAATGGCGCACGTGCCACATGGTTCAAAGCCGATGTCTCGCCGGAAAGTGCCAAGCGCGTCTGGATTGCCAATGCGCTCGCCCCGGAAGGCAGGCTTTTCCTCGATCAAGGCGCGTCCGAAGCCGTCAAGCAAGGCCACTCGCTGCTCGCTGCGGGAATCACCGGGATTGAAGGCCAGTTCGGACGCGGCCATGCCATCCGGCTCGTCGATCAAGACGGCGTAGAGTTCGCAAACGCCCTGCCGGGATATGACAGCGACGAGATCCGCGCGATCGCAGGACACCAGTCCGAAGAGATCGAAAGCCTCCTCGGCTACAAGCGCGGCTGTGCGCTGGTCCATGCCACCGATCTCGTGCTCGACGAAGCAAGGCCCGAATGAACGAGAGGCTTGCGTGTGCGACCATCTCCGAGAACGCGGCGGATTCGCCCTTAAAAAACAAGGCGGCAGCTGGTGGTAGGCCAGAGCCCCCTTGCAGCAGCCACAATCAGTCTCCGCTCTTGAGCACCTTGATGAAGGCGTCCTGCGGGATGTTGACCTTGCCGAACATCTTCATCTTTTTCTTACCCTCTTTCTGTTTTTCCAACAGTTTGCGTTTCCGAGTGATGTCGCCGCCGTAGCACTTGGCGGTGACGTTCTTGCGCATGGCGGAGATCGATTCGCGGGCGACGATCTTGCCACCAACAGCGGCTTGGATGGCGACGACGAAGAGGTGGTTCGGAATGACCTCCTTGAGCTTGCCGGCGAGCACGCGGCCATAGGACTCGGCCTTGTCGCGGTGGACGATGGTGGAGAACGCCTCGACCGGGTCGCCGGCGATGAGCATGTCCATCTTGACCATCTTCGCAGGGCGGTAGCCGGCGTGTTCGTAGTCCATGGAGCCGTAACCGCGGGTCATGGATTTGAGCCGGTCATTGAAATCGACGAGGATTTCGGAAAGTGGAAGGACGCAGGAAAGCATGACGCGCGACTCGTCAATGGTCTCGGTATTGGTGACGTCACCGCGTTTTTCGAGCACCAGCTGCATCATGTCGCCGATGTATTCGCCGGGGACCATGATGTAGACGTTCACGATCGGCTCGCGGATTTCCTGAATGCCCTGCGGATCGGGGAAAAGCGTCGGGTTGTCCACGATGACCTCGCTGCCATCAGTCATAGTGACCTGATAGATGACGGACGGATAGGTCGAGATGACGTCCATGTTGAACTCGCGACGGAGGCGTTCCTGGATGATCTCCATGTGGAGCAGGCCGAGGAAGCCGCAGCGGAAGCCAAAGCCCAGGGCGGTGGAACTTTCCGACGAGTAGGTGAAGGCCGCGTCGTTGATCTGGAGCTTGGCCATGGCGGCCTTGAGCGCCTCGTAGTCGGACGAATCCACCGGATAGATGCCGGAAAACACCATCGGCTGGATCTCCTTGTAGCCGGGAAGCGGCTCGGGACAGGGATGGGTGTTGTCGGTGAGGGTGTCGCCGATCTTCGCCTCGTCGGCGGATTTCATGTTGGCGATGACGTAGCCAACGTCCCCGGCGATGAGTTTCTCGCGGGCGACCATCTTGGGGGTGAAGACGCCGACCTCCTTGACCTCGTAGGTTTTGTTGGTGGCGAAAAGTTTCACCCGCTGGCCGCGTTTGACGCTGCCGGAGAAGACGCGGACGTAGGAGACGACTCCGCGGTAGGTGTCGTAGATGGAGTCGAAAACCGAGCAACGGAGCAGCTGGTCCGGGTTTTCCGTCGGTGCTGGCACGCGGTGGACGATGGCTTCAAGGATGTCCTCGATGCCGATGCCGGCCTTGGCGGAAGCGGGGATGCAGTCCTCGGCGGGAATGCAGAGGATGTCCTCGAGTTGCTTCTTGCACTTCGGCACATCGGCGGCGGGCAGGTCGATCTTGTTGAGGACCGGGATGATGGTGAGGTTCTGCTCGGTGGCGAGGTGGAGGTTCGCGACGGTCTGGGCTTCGACGCCTTGGGCGGCATCGACCATCAGGATGGCCCCCTCACAGGCGGCGAGCGAACGGGCGACCTCATAGGAGAAATCGACGTGGCCTGGGGTGTCGAGCAGGTTGAGTTTGTAGGTCTTGCCGTCCTTTGCCTTGTAGTTCATGGCGACCGGGTGGGACTTGATGGTGATGCCTTTCTCGCGCTCAAGGTCCATCGAATCGAGCTGCTGGGCGCTGCTTTCCCGCATGGTCACGGTGCTAGTGGCCTCCATGAGGCGGTCCGAAAGCGTGGTCTTGCCGTGATCAATGTGGGCGATGATCGAGAAATTTCGTGTCAGGGACGTGGGCATGATGGGTAAAGAGGCGGCGGGCGCGGCGAGAGAAAGCAGGAATTTGCCGACAAGGCACTAAAAATCAAGAGCAGGGGAAGCGTATGGGGAAAGCTTCGGTTTGCTTGGGAAATCCGATCGTCCCGGTGATTTCAATCTCTGCGAGGCCAAAGCCGCGGCGGAGCCGGCCGGGAGAAGGAAGACGCATGAATTTCCGTTTCCTCGGGCCGTGGGGGGCGTTAGGGTGGGCGCGTGACGACACAGGGACGAGACATGCTGGTGGCTGCGCCGGAGCGCTGGGATGAGGCGTGTTTCGCCGTGCCTGCGCTGCGGGCGATGATCGCGTCCGGTTTGGGGGTCGGAGTGCTTTGCAGGGACGAGCAGAGGGATTTCTGGGAAACCGTGGCGGGGCTTGAGGTGATCGCGTTTGCCGTGGGGACGAAACCGAAAGCCGCGGCTGCGGAGCTCAAGGGATCATGGCAGGCGGCCTTGCTCTGGGATGCGGGCTTCGCGGCGGAGGTGACCAAACTCGCGGATGTGCCGCGACGCGTCGGCCCGAATACAAGAAAACTCGCGAAGCGACTCACCCACCCGCTGGCGTTTTCGGCAAACCCCTTGGATCACCGGGTGAGATTCTATCTCTCCGCAGCCGCGGAAATGGGAATCAATACGCACAAGCCGGAGTTTTTCGCATCCGCCGACCTCGGCATCGAGTCGGTGCCGGGTACGGTGCTGGTCTGCCCGGATTCCGACTTCGGCCCGAGCCACGAATGGAAACTTGAGGGCTGGTTGGAAATCGCGTGCAGCTTGATCGAAAGCGGCCACCGGGTCACCATCGCCGGTCTACAGGGAGGGAGGGGGTTGGGAAAACTCCTCGCGGCGAAAGTGGGCGACGATGCCGAGTTTTTCCAAGCCGCCCCCTTATCAGGCACGCTGCCGTTGTTGGCGGTGCACGGACTGATCATCGCTGCCGATGGCTCGTTGCCGCACCTTGCGGCGCATGTCGGCGGAACCTGTGTCACGCTTTTCGGCCCGAACGATCCGGCGTGGAAGCGCCCACTGGGGAAGCGCCACGCGGTCGTGCGCCATCACGTCGAATGCGCAGCCTGCCTGATGGCGAAATGTCCGCTCGACATGCGTTGTCAGCGCGAACTGGGGACCGGGCGTGTGCTCGCGGCGGTGGCGCAAAAGCTCCATTAGGCCGCTTGCCAAAAGGGCCGTGACCTAGCGGTGGCGTGCCGCCGTGCACGCAGTAGATAAGCGAAGGTCGAGAACCACAGGCGGAGCTGGTTGAAGGGGAAGGGAGCGGTGGAGGTGCAGTCGGAGAAAAGGTCCAGCTGTTGTTCCTTGATGCGGTCTTCCCTATCCCCGCGAGTGCAGTGGAACTTTTCGCAAAGGCCGCCAAGTAGGAATAAGCCCCTCCCAAGTGCCACTCACAGTCCCGCGAGCGAGAGAGCGGCGTGGATCTTGAAATCGATCAGGATGCCGGCGGCCTGCTTTTCGCGGAGCCATTCACGGAGATTCGCGAGCGGCACATGGTGGACGGTGATGTCTTCGGCGGGGGTTCCGCCGCCTTCGTGCTCCTTCACCAAGTCCTTGGCGTGGAACAAGTGGATGACTTCCGACGTCAGCCCCGCGGAGGTCGGCGTCTCCATGAGCGGCTCGATAGTGCCTGCCCGGTAGCCGGTTTCCTCAAGTAATTCCCGCGCGGCGGTGTCGGCAAGCGACTCGCCGAGGAATTCCTCCTCATCGCCGACGATGCCGGCGGGGATTTCTATGACGCGGCGCTGGACCGGAATCCGGAATTGCTCGACAAGTATGATCTCATCCTCCGGCGTGATCGCAAGGATGCCGACGCACGAATCCGAGTGCGGGCGGCGCACAAAATCCCAGTGGCCGATGCGATGCAGCGTGAGCCAGCGGGTTTCAAAAAGGGTTTCGAGAGCGGGCATGGCGTGAAATCTACCAAGAAACATTGGCGCGGTGCCGTAAAGCAAGGTATTCACCCGTCGCGCTGATGTCCCGCCACGATTTCCAGATTCCCGTCACCTTCAAGCACCGTGTTGTGTTCACACGGAATGCCTTCGCCGCGGAAAACCCGGAACTCGCCCGCATCCTGCGCGAAGGAGGCGGGCGCCGCGCACTTGTCGTCGTCGAAGAAGCCGTTGCCGCCGCGTGGCCGCATCTGGCCGCCGAGGTCGGGAGCTACCTCGGGGAGACGGAGGTCGAGTTCCGCGGTATCCACGTCCTGCCTGGCGGCGAACCGGTCAAGGCTGATGACCATTGGGTCCGCGAAACATGGATGCGCATCGACTCCGCGCACCTCGACCGCCATTCCTATCTGCTCGTGATCGGCGGTGGGGCGTTTCTCGATGCTGTCGGATTTGCCGCTGCCACCGCCCACCGCGGTATCCGCTTGGTGAGGTTTCCCACCACCACACTGGCCCAAGACGACAGCGGCGTGGGCGTGAAGTGCGCGATCAATGCCTTCGGCAAAAAGAACTGGATCGGCGCCTTCGCGGTGCCCTTTGCGGTGATCAACGATTTCCGCTTCCTGCACACCCAGCCTGAGGAAACCCGTCGCGCGGGATTGATCGAGGCCGTGAAAGTCGCGCTCGTGAAGGACCGGGGATTCTTCGAATGGATCGAAAAGAACCTCGCCGCGCTCGGCTCGCTGGAGCCCGCCGCGCTCGAAGCCTGTGTCGAGAAATCCGCCTTGCTGCACGCCCGCCACATCGCTGAGGGTGGAGATCCGTTTGAGACCGGATCAAGCCGGCCGTTGGATTTCGGCCACTGGGCCGCCCACAAACTGGAGTCGCTGACGTCCTACCACCTTTGCCATGGGTCCGCAGTGGTTGTCGGCCTGGCGCTCGATACCCTCTATTCGTCGCGCGCCGGCCTCGCCCCGCCATCGTTGGCCGGTCGCGTCCTGGCGGTCCTCCGCGGCCTCGGGCTGGCGATCTATCATCCGGCACTCGACTGGCTGGACGAATCCGGCCGCCGGCGTGTCTTCGAGGGCCTTGATGAATTCCGCGAACACCTCGGTGGCGAGTTGACGGTGCTGATGCTCAAGGAAATTGGGCAGGGCATCGATGTTCACAGCGTCGATTCTGATCTTGTCGCCTCTTGCATCGACGAGTTGCGCCAGCAGCCGGGAAGTCAGTGAATCCCGCTTGCGTTTGCCCGGATCTCCCTCCTAGTTGGGGGCATGCGATTGGGCTTCCTTTCCACATTCCTGCTGTTCTCGGCATCCACGTTTTTCCTCCAAGCCGCGGTTTCGCTGCCGACCGATAGCCCGGTCGCCATGCCGGCCGAGGCCGAGGGCCCTGCGAAGGCGGCCATGGATGCCTTCAAGGAAGGCCGGCCCGCTAAAGCCGTTGAGCTTGCCACGCCGCTTGCCGAGCAAGGCAACGCCGAGGCACTCTATCTGCTCGGATTCGCCTCCGAGTCCGGTCGGGGAATGGAAGCCTCAAAGGAAAAAGCCCTCGAATACTACCGCAAGGCCGCCGCCGCGAACCACAAGGACGCCATCTACCGCATGTCCTTCATCCTGCTCGCCTCCGCCAAGGAGGAGCAGCGCGATCAAGCCCGTCAGGCGCTTGAAACCGCCGCCAAGGACGATCCCGCCGTGGCCGCCCGCATCCTCGGCGAGGCCTACCTGCGCGGCCTCCTCAGTTCCGCCCCGGATCCCGACAAGGCGGTCTTCTGGTGGAAGCGCGCCGCCGATGCCGGAGATATCCTTTCCATCCTGCTTGTCGCCCGGTTCTACGAAGGCCAGTTCGGGTTTCCCGAGCTGAAGGACGTCAAGGAGTCGCTCGCTAATTACGCCAAAGCCGCCGGTCTCGGCAATGCCGGTGCCATGGCCGCCCTTGGCTCACGGCTTCTTAGTGGTGATGAGAACATCCGAGATGAGAAGAAAGGCCGCGAGTGGCTTAAAAAAGCCATCGAAGCCAAGGAATACTCAGCCTACCTCGCCCTCGGCGACTACGAGGAAAACGTCAAAAAAGACCTCAAGGCCGCCCTCGCTGAATACGACCGCGGCAAGGACGCCGGTCAGATCGATTGCATGCTCCGTTCCGCCGATTTCTACCTTCAGGGCAAAGGTGTGGAAAAAGACTCCGACCGCGGTATGTCCCTGCTACGCAAGGCTGCGGAAGCAGGAAACCCGGCCGCCAGTTTCCGGATCGCCGTCGCCATTCTGTCGGCGGAAAAGCCTCGGAAAGCCGACCTGCTCACCGGCTACGGCTACCTGCTCGCCGCCGCCAGTGGCGGCCTGCCCGAGGCCCAGAACGAACTCGGCCTGCTTTACCTCTCCGGAAAACTCGGCGTCGCCGATACGTCTGCGGGCGTCGTCTGGCTCACCCGCTCCGCCCAAGCTGGAAACGTCCAAGCCCAAAACAACCTTGCCACCCTCTACGAGCGTGGAATCAACGGCCTACCCCGGAATATCGAAAACGCCGGCCAACTCTACGCGCTCGCCGCAAACCAAGGCCACGGCCCCGCCATCCTTGCGCTCGCCCGCTTGGTCTATCAGGGCGCCGGCACGAAGCCGGATCCGGTCAAGGCATGGGCTCTTGCCTCCCTCGCCTCCGAACGAGGCGAAAAGGACGCCGCCGCACTCGTCACCGAGATCGCCACCACGCTCGACGAAAAACAACGCGCCGCCGCCGTCATGGAGTTCGGGGACATGAAATCCGGAAAAACCAAACCCAAGGAAGTTCCCAAGTTGGTGAAACCGGAAATCATCCAAGACGGAAAACCGCTCAAATAAACCCGATCCTACGCGTCCATCGGCGTCGCAGGCCCTGCTTCCCGCTTGCCTCTCCCGTCCTGCCGGACAGACTCCCGCCGTGAACATCCTTGTTACCGCCGGCCCCACCCGCGAGCCGATCGATCCCGTTCGCTTCCTCACCAACCGCTCGTCAGGCAAGATGGGCTATGAGCTGGCCGCGGCCTTCGCCAATGCCGGCCACACCGTGCTGCTGGTCTCCGGCCCCACCGCCCTCGATGTCCCGGAGGGCGTGGATTTCCTGCCTGTGGAGTCCGCTGCCGAAATGTACCAAGCCGTCTCCCACCACCTCGGGCGCATGGCCATCGCCGTCTGCGCCGCCGCCGTCGCCGACTACACACCCGCCACCGTGGCACCGGAAAAAATCAAGAAATCCGGCGACACGCTGACACTCGAACTGGTGAAAACCACGGATATTCTCGGCTCCGCCCGCGAGCCGCTCGGTTTTTCCGGCACGCTCGTAGGCTTCGCGGCGGAAACCGAGCACCTCGAATCCAACGCCCGCGACAAACTCACCCGCAAGCGCTGCGATCTTATCATCGCCAATGATGTCTCCAAACCCGGCATCGGCTTCGACTCGGACCGCAACGAAGTCCTCCTCGTCTACCCCGATCACTCCGAGCCCCTCCCGCCCGCTTCCAAACACGAACTCGCTCACCAACTCGTCCAAGCCATCCTCGAACTCCACCTTTCCTCTTCTTCTCTAAAAACTTCAAACTGAACACTCACGAACTTCTTCCCGATGACTGATCTCGAACTCGCCACTGATGCCGCACTCACCGCCGGCAAACTCCTCCGCCAGCACTTCGGCTCCGACGCCACTGTTGATGAAGCCACCCATCACGACATCAAGCTCGCCCTCGACAAGGAATCCCAGGACCTCATCACTGATATCCTGTTGGGTGCCCGCCCCGGTGACGCACTCTATGGCGAGGAAGGCATCGCCGGAAACCAAGACTCCGACCGCCAGTGGATCGTCGACCCCATCGATGGCACGGTGAATTTCTTCTATGGCATCCCGCATTTCTGCGTTTCCATCGCGCTGCGTGTCGCCGGCGAAATCGTCGTCGGCGTCATCCATGATCCGATGGTTGGAGAAACCTGGACCGTCGAAAAAGGTGGCCACGCCCTGCTCAACGGCGTGCCGATTCAAGCCAGCAAGCGCGAGACATTGGATCAATCCATCCTCTTCGTCGGCTGCGGCAAGGATGAGGAGGCCTTGAAAACCGGCATCGAGCGTTTCCGCAAAGCCTCGCTGCGCGCCCGCAAGATGCGCATGATGGGCTCCGCCGCCCTCGGCATGGCCTACATCGCCTGTGGCCGCCTCGATGCCTACATCGAGTCCCGCATCTCGCTCTGGGACATCGCCGCCGGCCAATTGCTGGTGGAAACCGCCGGCGGCAAGGTCGAACTCACAGCCGTTGCCGGTCACGCCGACGCCTGGTCCATCGTTGCCAGCAACGGCAGAATCCCCATCGAAGAGATTCTTTAATCCAAAATTCATCATTCAAAATTTCCATCCATGACCGGCATCGGCTACGACGTTCATCGTTTCTCGGAAAACCGTCCGCTCGTTCTCGGCGGCGTGACCATTCCCCACACCCACGGTCTGGAAGGCCATTCGGATGCGGATGTGCTCTGCCACGCCATTGCGGATGCCGTGCTCGGCGCGATGGGTCTGCCGGACATCGGCCACTATTTCCCGCCCGGTGACCCTGCGTGCAAGGACATCGTTTCCCTGAAAATCCTGGAGAAATGCCGTGCGCTCGCGGACGAAAACGGATTCATCATCATCAACGTGGACTCCACCCTCGTTGCGGAAGCACCCAAGGTCCTGCCCCACCGCGAGGCCATGAGAAACCACATCGGCGCCGCCCTCGGCATAATGCCCGGACGCGTCGGCATCAAGGCCACCACCAACGAAACCATGGGCTTCGTCGGCCGCAAGGAAGGCATCGCCGCGCTCGCCGTGGCCCAAGTGGATGAAGCCCCCGTCCCGACCTGATACGAACGGACTGGATTCCGGGAATCCACCACGCCTAGATCATCGACGCGATCACCAGCGCGACCACGCTCATGAGCTTGAGTAGGATGTTGAGCGAGGGGCCGGAGGTGTCCTTGAACGGATCGCCCACGGTGTCTCCGACGACAGCGGCCTTGTGGGCGTCGCTGCCTTTGCACAGCATGACGCCGTTCACCTCGTAGCCTTCTTCGATCATTTTCTTGGCGTTGTCCCAGGCGCCACCGGAGTTGGCCTGGAAGAGCGCCATCAGCACGCCGGTCACGGTCACGCCCGCCAGCAGACCGCCTAACATCTGCGCGCCGGAACCCGCTCCGAGCAGATTGCCGCCGAACCCGACGAACACCGGCGCGGCGACGGCGAGCAGGCCGGGTTTGACCATTTCCCGGATGGCGGCCTTGGTGGAAATTTCCACGCAAGTTCCATACTCCGCCTGGCCGTGGGCGTCTTCGTAGAGCTTGCGATCCTCGGCGGACCACGTTTCGACATCCTTGCCTTCGTTCCGGTTCATGGCGTCGAGGCCCGAACGCAGACCCGGGATGTCCCGGAACTGGCGGCGGACTTCCTCGATCATCGCCATCGCCGCACGGCCGACCGCTTCCATCGAAAACGCGGAAAACAAAAACGGCAGCATTCCGCCCACGAACAGCGATGCGACCACCTTGGGGTCGGTGAGTTCGATGACGAGTTTCTGTCCATGGGTGGCCTCCCAAGTGGCCTTGAACGCGGCAAACAGCGCGAGGGCCGTGAGAGCGGCGGAACCGATGGCGAAACCCTTGCCAATGGCGGCGGTGGTGTTGCCCACGGCGTCCAGTTTGTCGGTTCGCTGGCGGACTTCCTTGGGCAGGCCGGCCATTTCGGCGATGCCGCCGGCGTTGTCCGAGATCGGGCCATAAGCATCCACGGCGAGTTGCACGCCGGTATTGGCGAGCATGCCGACGGCCGCGATGGCGATGCCGTAGAGCCCGGCGAAGTGGTGGGAAACGAGAATTGCGGCGGCCAGCACGAGGATGGGCAGCGCGGTGGAAAGCATGCCCACGCCGAGCCCGGCGATGATGTTGGTGGCGGAACCAGTGACCGAGCGGCGCACAATGCCAATCACGGGCTTGGTGCCGGTGCCGGTGTAATGCTCGGTGATGTAACCGATGGCGATGCCGGCCGCGAGGCCCACCGTGATGGCGATGAAGACACCCACCGAGGTGAACTCACGGCCATCGAATGTCCATTTCTCCGGCAGCATCTTCCGCACGATGAACCATGTGCCAATGAGCATGATCAAGCCTGCGGCGATCTCGCCTGTGTTGAGCGCGCGGTGCGGGCTACCGCCTTCCTTCACTTTCACGAGAAACGTGCCGATGATCGAAGCCACGATGCCGAGGCCCGCCAGTAGCATTGGCAGCAGCACGGCACCCAGGCCATTAAAGCTTTCAAAGCCCTGCACCTTGAGCAGGCCCGTGCCGATCACCATCGTCGCGATGATGGAGCCGACATAACTTTCGAACAAATCCGCGCCCATGCCGGCCACGTCGCCCACGTTGTCGCCCACATTGTCCGCGATGGTCGCGGGGTTGAGTGGGTGGTCTTCCGGGATGCCGGCCTCGACCTTGCCGACGAGGTCCGCGCCAACGTCGGCGGCCTTGGTGTAAATGCCGCCGCCGACCCGGGCGAACAGCGCGATGGACGAGGCTCCGAACGAAAAGCCCGTGATGATGTTCATCACTTCACGAGCCATGTTCGGATCCTTGTGGATCGTGGGGCCGTAAATGGTGAAGAGCGTGCCAAGGCCTAACAAACCGAGACCTACCACGCCGAGACCCATGACCGAGCCGCCGGCAAAGGCAATGGCCAAGCCGTCGCCCAGACTTTTGCGGGCGGCGTGGGTGGTGCGGACGTTGGCCTTGGTGGCCACCCGCATGCCGATGAAGCCCGCCAGTGCCGAGCAGAACGCCCCGGCCACAAACGACGCCGCCACCATCGGGTGGCTGTTTTCCGATGCATAGCCTCCCACCAGCAGCAGCAAGGCGATGCTGCCCACAAAAATGGCGAGCACCTTGTATTCCGCCCGCAGAAACGCCATCGCTCCCTCCGAGATGGCAGCGGCGATGCGTTGCATCTTCTCCGTTCCCGGATCCTGTCGTGCGACCCACGCGGAGCGCCAGAAGGTATAAGCTAAAGCTAACAATCCGAACGCGGGTATCAAAACACTCAATGTTTTCATGTTGATGGGAGGGGGGTCCGTGAGCTGAGCAATACGGTGCTTAATAGAAGCCACTGGAAAAGGCAAGTTCCTATGTGGAACACATGCCGGGTGGAATCGTTAGGAAGTTTCGAATCCAGATGAGACAACATGGGCTTCCCGCGGGATCGGCGATCACTGAGAAATACGTGGCGAGGGGGTCGGTTTTCCGCTAGCTTGCAGGGTGGAACCCCTCCTCAAAAGCCATGGAAACGAACCCTGAAAACCTGTCCGCTCTCGCCCGCGGGATCGCCGAATCCGAGGCCAAGCTCCAGCAACTCGAGTGGGAGATCGAGGAGATTGGGCAACCCGCCGCCCACGATCTCAAACGGCGTCTCGAGGCCTTGAAAATCGAAGAGAGCGCCTTGAAACGCAACCTCGCCGAGGCTCTGGACTTGGGAGGTCCGGACTCCGCCCGGATGGAAAAAGTCGAAGCTTTGCTCCGCTACATTCAAGGCGAGGAGGCCTCGGTGGAACATGATGCGGATTTCCTGCATCAGTCGGGTCACACCTCGGCGGAGTTTGCCGCCCAAGCGGGAAGCCGTCTCGTGGATCTGTGCCTGCGGGGGCTGAAGCGCGTGGTCGGTGATCGTCATCCGCTAGGCATGTCGGTGTTCGTCAATCACAGCCGCGAGAACCTTGAAAACCTCTACGGCTTGGAAAAACCCGATATGGTGGACCGCGCGAAGCCTCACCAAACCCGCTGACATGAAAAGGGAGCGGACCTTGCGGCCCGCTCCCATGGTGGAATCGTTCGTCGTGTGACGATCAGAAGCTAAAGACCTCGCCGTCCTTGAAGAACCGCTTGATTTCGGCGGCGGCCGCTTCGCTGGAGTCCGAGGCGTGACAGACATTGACCATCATGTCCTCGCCGAAATCGCCGCGGATGGTGCCGGGAGCAGCGGCCTTGGAGTTCGTGGGGCCGAGCAAGTCACGAACCTTGGCAATGACGTCCTCACCTTCGAGTGCGAGGGCGATCACCGGGGTGCGGCTCATGAAGGAGACGATCTCCGGGAAGAACGGTTTGTCGGCGACGTGGGCGTAGTGTTCGCGAAGAATTGCGTCGTCGAGTTGCATCATCTTGATGCCGCGAACGGTGAATCCCGCGTCCTGAAAACGCGCGAGAACCTTGCCGGTTACGTTTTTCTCAATCGCGTCCGGTTTGAACAGAATCAGTGTGGTTTCGAGAGCCATGGGCGTGGAAGTAGGGCGGGGCGGACCGGTGTGCAAGCCTTTTGACCGGGCGATCAGGCCGCCATTACGCTCCACCGGTGGCGATGTGGGCGAACTTGTCGTCGATGAAGCCGAGGACGAGCGCCTCTGTGGCTTCGTCGCCGAGGCGCTCGACGGCCTCGACGGAAAATCCGCGGGCGATGAGCTGGCGGGCGCTGACGGAATCGATGCCGCGGGCACGGAGGTAGAAGATCTCCTCGTCGTGGATTTGCGACGAAGTCGAACCGTGCGAGCATTTCACTTGGTCAGCGTTGATTTCCAGGCCGGGCATTGAGTTGGCCTCGCAGGTATCGCTCATCAGTAGATTGCGGCAGGTCTGGTAGGCATCGGTGTGGTGCGCGCTTTCGTCCACGAAGATGAGGCCGGAGAAGATGGTCTTCGAATCGTCGTAGAGCGAGTTCTTGTAAAGCAGGTCCGAGTAGGCGCCTTCGGAAACGTGGTGCTGGAAGGTCCGCTGATCGTATTCCTGTTCGCGGGCGGGAACAGAGACCGCGAGCATGTCTGAGCGCGAGCCCGGGCCTTCGAGGCGGGAGAGGGATTCGTTGCGGGCCCAAGAGGCACCGGTGTTGAGGATGAATCCTTTCGCCGAGGCGTCGCGGGCGGTGGAGGTCTCGTTGATTTGGACGATGCGCGTGACTTCGTTGAACGCCTGGATGGCGATGTAATCGAGTTGCGAGTTCGGGCCGGCGGAGAGGTCGTTAAAAGCGATGGCGAGGCCGGGGCTGATGTCATCCGCGGAACGGAAGATATCGACCACGCGGACTTTCGAACTCTTGCCGGTGACGACGAGCGTGTGCGGGAAGATGGCGGTGTTCGAGCCGGAGATCCAGTGGTGGACCTCGATGGTGCCGTCGATCTGCACCTTGTCCCCGGTGTGGACGAAGAGGCCGTTGGAAACGGAGGCCTCGTGAAGCGCGGCGTATTTGGCGGAACCCAAACGGGTTTCCTGTTTCATGAAATGTGCGGCCACCAGATCGCCGTGGGAGACGAGCGCCTCGGCGAGCGGCAGGCAGACCACTCCTTCCGGCAGATTCGACTCGGAGTGGACGAGCGTGTCGTTCACGAAGACGAACTTCGCGGCGGTGGATTCAAGGCCGGTCGAGCGGGCGACGAGCGCGTCGGCGTCGGCGGGCTCGGCTTTGGCGAAGCCGGTGAAGTCGAGTTGTTTGAAGTTGGAGAAGCGCCAGGCCTCATCCCCGCGTTTCGGCGTGGGGGTCGCGAGGAAGCGTTCCCAAGCCTGCTGTTGGCGGGCGGCGAACCATGCGGGGAAAGCGGCGGATGTTTGCGGAGCGGTGGAAGTCATGGAAAAGGGATCAGTGGACAGTGAGCAGTGAGGAATCAGCCGACGCTGCCTTCCATCTCGAGATCGATGAGGCGCTTGAGTTCGACCGAGTATTCCATCGGGAACTCGCGGACGAGGTCGTTGATGAAGCCGTTGACGGCGAGCGACATCGCCTGGCCTTCGTCGAGGCCGCGTTGCTGCATATAGAAGAGCATCTCCTCAGACACCTGCGAGACGGACGCCTCGTGCTGGGTGGCGTGCTGGTTGCCCTTCACGGTGATGGCCGGGTAGGTGTCGGTGCGGGAGTGGCTGTTGATGAGCAGGGCGTCGCACTCGGTATTGTTCTTGCAGCCTTTGAGGTGCTTGGGGATGTGGACCTGGCCGCGGTAGGTGCTGCGGCCTTCGCCGACGGAGATGGATTTGGAAACGACGTTGGAGGTCGTGTTGTTGGCGGCGTGGATCATCTTGGCACCGGTGTCCTGGTGCTGGCCGGTGTTGGCGAGGGCGATGGAGATCACCTCGCCGCGGGCGCGCTCGCCCTTCATGATGACGCCGGGGTATTTCATCGTGAGGCGGGAGCCGATGTTGCAATCGATCCAGCGGACTTCCGCGTCTTCCATCGCAAGGCCGCGCTTGGTGACGAGGTTGAAAACATTGGAACTCCAGTTCTGCACGGTGACATACTGGATTTTGGCACCCTTGAGGGCGACGAGTTCCACCACGGCGGAGTGGAGGGTGGCGGTCTCGAACTTAGGAGCGGTGCAGCCTTCCATATACATCACCTCGGAGCCTTCGTCGGCGATGATGAGCGTACGCTCGAACTGGCCGAAACTTTCCGAGTTGATGCGGAAATAGGCTTGCAGCGGTTGTTTCAACTTCACGCCTTTCGGGATGTAGATGAACGATCCACCGGAAAACACGGCGCTGTTGAGCGCGGAGTATTTGTTGTCGCCGGTGGGGATCACCTTGCCGAACCACGGGCGGAAGATTTCCTCGTGCTCCTTGAGCCCTTCGGCGGAGGTGACGAAGATGACTCCTTGTTTGGTGAGCTCCTCCTTGACGTTGGAGTAGGCGGCCTCGGAGTCGAACTGGGCTTCTACGCCGGCGAGGAACGCGCGCTCCTGCTCGGGGATGCCGAGGCGCTCGAAGGTCTCCAGGACGTCCGCGGGCACGTCGTCCCACGAGCGCTTCGGCTTCTCGCCGTCGGATAGATAATAGCGGATCGCATCGAAATCGATGTTTTCCAAGTCCTTGGTCGCCCAGTTGGTGGGGGTCGGCTTGTCGAGGAAGACCTTGAGCGCCTTGTGGCGGAACTCGCGCACCCAGTCGGGATCGTCCTTGACGTCCGAAATGTAGTCGATAGTCGCTTCGGTCAAGCCGCGGCCGGCATCGAACTTGTTGCGCTCCGGAAAGGTGAAATCACCCTTGGTGCGGTCGATGTCGATCGCTTCGCGGGTTTCGAGGTCGAGGGTGGCGTCTGGGGGCATGGGAAGAAGTGGTGAGTGATCAGTAGGTCAGGCGAGGGCGGTTTCCTTGAGGAAGTCGTAGCCGTGTTTTTCGAGTTCGAGCGCGAGCTCGGGGCCGCCGGACTTCACGATGCGGCCCTCGGCCATGACATGGACGTGGTCCGGCTTGATGTAGTCGAGCAGGCGCTGGTAATGGGTGATGAGGAGCATGCCGCGGTCAGGGGAACGCATGGCGTTGACTCCCTTGGCGACGATCTTGAGGGCGTCGATGTCGAGGCCGGAGTCGGTTTCGTCAAGGATGCAGTATTTCGGCTCGAGCATCATCATCTGGAGGATTTCGTTGCGCTTCTTTTCCCCGCCGGAGAAGCCTTCATTCACAGCGCGGGCGGTGAACTTGCGGTCCATTTCGAGCAGGTCCATTTTCGCGTAGAGGTCCTTGTAGTAGGCGACGGCGTCGATTTCCTCGCCCTTTGGCAGGCGGGCCTGGAGGGCGGCACGGATGAAGTTGGCGTTTGAGACGCCGGGGACTTCGGACGGGTATTGGAAGGCGAGGAAAATGCCGGCGCGGGAGCGCTCGTCGATGGACATGTCGAAGATCTCCTCGTCGTCGAGGGTGACGGTGCCGCCGCTGACGAGGTAGCCTTCGTGGCCGGCGATGACCTTCGAGAGGGTGGATTTGCCTGAGCCGTTAGGGCCCATGATGGCGTGGACTTCGCCCTTCGGGATGTCGAGGGTGACGCCCTTGAGGATTTCGGTGCCGTCTTCGAGGGTGGCGTGGAGGTCTTGGATGTGCAGGCTCATGATGTGGGGAAGATGATGTGGAATAATTAATTTCAGATTTTGAATTCAAGGGGCGGTGAGTTTGCCACGCAGGGTGATTTCGATGTCCTCGACCACGGCTCCGGGCGGGAGTTGCAGGATGTCGGCGAGATTGACGCCGGGTTTGAAATCCACGTCATGGATGACGCCGGTCTTGGCGTCGTGGAAGTGGCCGTGCTCGCGGAGGTTCGGGCAGTAGCGTGATGATTCGCGGTCGAAATTGACCTGCCGGATGATGCCGTGTTGCACAAGGGCTTCGAGGCAGTTGTAAACGGTGGCCAGCGAGAGGTTTGGCAGTTGGTCCTTGGCCCGCATGAAGACCTCGTTGGCGGTCGGGTGATCACGGTGTTCGATCAGGATGCGGTAAATCTCCTGCCGCTGCTTCGTCATGCGGAGACCGGCGATTTCCTCGGGAATCGCGGCTGCAATCGTTTGATCTGGTGCTTTGCTGACCATCGCGGCGGCAAAGTAGGTCTGTGCCAATCAATATCAAGAATTATTCCAATTATTGTTCCGGGAAATTTGTAAGCCATTGGATGTCAGGAGTCCGATTTGCAGGATGAAGGCAAGTGAGCTGCTTCTGGGAGCAATCAGCGCCAGAGATTCAGTGGCTTCCAGCGGCGTGACCGCCATCCCGACGGGAATCACGACGACCACTCTGGCTGAATGCGGAAAAATGACATGAGATTGCGTCCCATCCCAATAATAGTAGGCACGGCATCATCAGGGTTGCCGGGGCTTGACCATCCCGGAGATCGTTTCCGCGACCTGATCGGCCAGTTTCGCATACCCGGCTTTCGTGAAGTGAACATCGCCGGGGCCGACGAACCATCCGGCGGGAAATTCCGCCGTGGTGGCGTGGAGGTCATTGGTTGGAATCCCGTGCCGCTCCATCACGCGTTTGGCGATGGCGTTGTATGAAACATCATCGCCGGTGAAACGCCCGACCTCGCCGTCCGGCACGACCGTGGTGCTGGCCCAGACGAGCTTGGCACCGGTGGCTTTCATGCGGGTGACCAGTTGCTCGAGGTTGCGCTCGTAGTCTTCGGGAGTTGTGGAGAGCTTTCCATTCACCTTGTCGCGGTTGCCTTGGTTTTTTGATTTAGGGTTGCGGTAACACAGGTCCCACAGACCCCAGTTGAAATGGATCACATCCCAACGGCTGTCACCAAGCCATCTATGGAGGTGTGCCAGTCCGCGCGTGGTGTCACCACAGTTTTCCGGAAACCTGCCGTTCGGCCGCATGGGTCGGAAGACATTTGCCTTGCCCCGCAACCGCTGCCGCACGGGCAGCGTGTAACCGATCGAAATCGAGTCCCCGAGGATCAATACGTTGGGAAGCTCGGGATCCGTCTGGATGGCCCAGTCGCCCTGCAGGTCGGCTTTGGGGGTGAAGGGGGTGCCTTTGGATGATTCCTTCGCGCTACACATGGAGCTGAAGAAAATGGCGGCTACGGCTGCGAAGCACAGGGATTTGAAATGCATGACGGTGGAGGAATGAGTTTGGCTGCGTTGAAAGTTGGCGGGAAACGGTGTTCAGCTTCCCGCACGGAAAGTAATTACAAACTCCGTCCGCCGGAAGGGTTTTCGGCGGTAGTTTGCGGGCCGAAAGGCAACGGAAGAAAGGCGGGGGAAGGACGAGTTATCCCGCGTCATGCGATCGGGGCGATCGATTCAAGTGCGGGAATCGCGTTGCAGGCGGAGTCGCACTGGTCGAGATCGACGCTGATTTTCAGCGACCAGTCGTTCAGTTCTTCGGGGTCGACCAACGTTTGTTCGACGAACCAGCGGCGCGGGCTTTCCTCGGAGATCCTCGTGTGCTTGGCGGCGCGGGCTTCGGGGTCGAGGCGGATGCGCTGGTGCGCTTGGAAATAGGAGTCTAACAACGGGTCGAGGCGTTGGTGGTTCCACGGGTTGCCTTCGGAATCCGCCGGTTCGATCAGGGCCAGGGCGGCGGGGATGTCATCGCGGGCGAGGGCTTTGACGAGATCGAAGACGGCATTGCGGACGGCGCGGGTGAAGGCGGGACGGTTGCGGGTGAAGGCGACGGCCTTGCGTTCGGCGACGGGTTTTTCCTGTTCCGGTAAGTAGTCCGGATTGCGGAGTTTCTCCCATTCGTCGAGCAGGCTGGAATCGACGTTGCGGACGATGTCCTCGAAGAATGCTTCCGCCTCGGTGAGATCCGCCGTCTTCATCGCGGGCGGTACGGTTTGGGAGAGGACTTTGTAAACCTCCGAGAGGTGGCGCAACAGGACCGCTTCGCTTCGTTCGAGGCCGTAGGTTTTCACATAGTCCTCGAACGATTGCCAATGTTCGAACATCTCGCGGGCGATCGACTTGGGGCGCGCGCTGGTGTCCTTCATCCACGGGTGTTTTAGGACGAAAGTATTATAAGTGTCGTAGATGAACTCCTTGCCGGGTTTCGGCCACTCGACTTCTTCCAACAATTCCATCCGCTTGTCGAATTCCACGCCTTCGTTTTTCAACTGCGCGATGAGTTCGCCCTTCAAGAGATCGACTTGTTTGCGGAGGATGACTTCCGGGTTTTCGAGGATCGACTCGACGAGTGAGATCACGTTGAGCGTGTATTCCGGCGATTCGCGGTCGAGCTGCGGGATGGCTTCCAACAACCAGAGGCCGAGCGCCTGGTTCATCGAGAAATCGTCCTGGAGTTCGATGTTGAGCGCGACTTTCGCCGGGCCTGTGCGCTCGGCGGGCGGGATGATGCGGAGGATGTTCCCTTCTACGAGGCCGCGGAACAACTGGAACGCACGGTGCCGGTGGGCCTTCTTTTTGGACGGGGTTTCGTGGCTGTCATTGATGAGCCTTCGCAACGCGGCGCAACCGTCTTCGTGCTGGCGGCCAAGCACGTTGAGCAACATCGAGTGCTGGACGGTGAAACTCGAACTGAGTTTTTCCGGCGGCGCGTCGATCAGGCGACGGAAGGTTTTCTCGTCCCAGTTGACGAATCCCTTCTCCGGCGGCTTGCGTTTCACAAAGCTCTTCTTGCCGGATTTTCCGGCCTTCCTGCTGAGGCGCAGGTTTTCGATGATGTGTTCCGGCGCTTGCGCGACGACCGTGCCGCTGGTGTCGAACCCGCGGCGACCTGCGCGACCGGCGATCTGTTTGAAATCACGCACGGCGAGGGTCTTGGTGCTGCTTCCGTCGTATTTGAAAAGCTGCGTGAAAAGCACCGTTCTGATAGGAACGTTGATGCCCACGCCGAGGGTGTCGGTGCCGCAGACGACCTTGAGCAGACCGCGCTGGGTGAGTTTTTCCACGAGCACCCGGTATTTCGGCAGCAGGCCCGCGTGGTGGATACCGATGCCGTGGCGCAGGAGTTTGGAAATTTCCTTGCCGTAGGGGCTGCGGAAATTCGCGTCGTGCAGGACCTCGGCGATGGCTTGTTTTTCCTCCTTGGAGCAGAAGTTCGAGCTCAGCAGGTTTTGCGAGGTCTCGGCGCAGGCGCGCTGGGTGAAGTGCACCAGATAGACAGGCGCCTTGCCGGCTTCCACGAGCTCGGAGATCACTTCCTGCAGCGGTGTTTCACTATAGTCGAATTCCAGCGGCACCGGGCGTTGTTCGGATTTCACCAAGGTGGTGGGAGCGCTGGTTAGAGTGGCCAAGGTTTCTTCGAAAAACGCGGTCTCGCCGAGCGTGGCGGACATCAGCAGGAAGCGCGCCTGCGGCAGGGTGAGCAGCGGCACCTGCCAGGCGAAGCCCCGCGACGCGTCCGAGTAATAGTGGAACTCGTCCATGATCACGTCATCCACCCGCGCGCGATCGCCTTCGCGCAGCGCCATGTTGGCGAGGATTTCCGCCGTGCAGCAGATGACCGGTGCGCCCGGATTCACGGTGGCATCGCCGGTGATCATGCCGACGTTTTCCGGCCCGAAGACCTGGCAGAGCGAGAGGAACTTCTCGTTGGCCAGCGCCTTGATCGGCACGGTGTAGTAGGAGCGGCGCTTCTGGCAGATCGCGCGGAAATGCAGCGCCAGTGCGACCAGCGATTTTCCCGAGCCGGTCGGCGTGTTGAGGATGACGTTGTTGCCGGAGAAGAGTTCGAGAATGGCCTGTTCCTGGTGGTCGTAGGGCTCGACGTTGGTCTCGATCAGCCAGTCGAGGAAGGCGCTCAGGATCTCGTCGTTGGACGAGGGGTCGGTGAGCTTGGTGGGATCGAGCGAAGGCATGGAGTGGATTGTGGGTCGTGGGGGAGGGCAAGGGAAGCCCCTTGAGATAGCCGTGATTTGTGAGCAGGCGGGCCATCATTCAACCGGGGTTTTTACGGATGAAATCCGCCGCCACGGTTTCGCTCAATCGATGATGATCGAGCCGATCGCGCCAAGCACGGAGAGCCATGCGGGAACATCGGGAGCGCCGCCCGGGTTGGTCCACGTCCAGTCCTGCGGTTTTTCCGGAGATTCAATCGTGCCGGGGACATGTGGGCGTGGAGCGGACGGTCGGGCGAAGAGTCGCTTGGCCTTGTCCGCTTCGTTCTGTTGGAAGACCAGCTTCCCTCCGGCCCGCCACCATTCGGTCAGACGCCGCAGTTCGCCGCCTTCCACCCAAAAGCCGTGGGTGCCGCAGCGGTCCAGCACCACTCCGCTGTGTCCGGCGAAGTTGATGTGACTCATGCGGTCCGCGCAGATCGGGCATTTTCGATAGGCCACCTTGTGGTTGAAGCCGTAGTCGTCGGCGATCTGGCGCATCTGCACCGGATCGAGCCAGACGAGCGGGTTGGTCTGTTCGTCGAGCAGGGCTTGGAGTTCGCCCGGATTGAAAAACATGCCGCGGCAAGCGTTGCAGCGCTCGACCCGCATGACGGGCCGGGTGTCGAACTCGATCACCGACAACGCCGATTCACACGACGGACACGGCATGGAGTCGTTAGATCCCAGGTCGCGGAAATGGATCCGCCTCAGGTCGATATCCTGCCGCACCCCGCAATATGGGCAGAAGGTCATCGTGCCTTGAAGGGCGCCGCCACAGCTCGTGCATTGCATGGAGCAAGTGTCGTGAAATCGCGAGGCCGGTCAATCCCGGTCGGCCACGAACAAGGTGTGGGTGAAGCGTTTCGCCTTCGGGTAGGCCTTGGCACCGATGCATTCGACGTTCTTGAACACCTTCTCCAGCGAGCGGGCGAAACTCCGGTCCGGATTCGCGGACCAGTAGACGACGCGGCCACCGGGGTGGAGCGCGGCATTTGCGCGGCCGATGCCGCTGCGGTTGTAGAGGCGGGCGTTTCCTTCCTGCACCAGCGGGTCCGGGCTGTTGTCCACATCCAGCAGGATCGCGTGATAACGGTCCTTGCCGGCTCGGTCGATCAATTCGGCCACATCGCGGGTGTGGATGCGGACTCGCGGGTCATCGACGAGCAGACCGTTCACCTCCTTGAGAAACTCGCGGTTCCAATCGATCACTTCCTGCAGGAGTTCCGCGACATCGACGATGGCGTCGGGCGGGCACAGCTCGAGCACGCGGCGCAGAGTGAAGCCGAAACCGAGGCCGCCGATGAGGATGCGCGGCCGCGGCGGCACGTTGGCGCAGGCGAGTTCCGCCATTTGCTGCTCGGACGAAGACGCCGTGGTGCTCATCAACGGGACGCCGTCGACCTTCAGGTAGTGTTGGCCGTCATGCTTGAGGAGCACGAGTTGGGTGCCATCGGGGGTGTGGCAGGTGGCGAGCGTGGTGGTGGGTTTCATGAGAAAACGTCCACCGGGTATCGCCGTGATGTGAGCCGATGTCGAAGCGAAATCCGGCCGTTTTCCCGTGGTTGACCCCGCGGGGGGCGGTTGCTAGCGTCCGCGCCCCGTCATGAGCGCTTCCGCCCCGAATTACAAAGACACGCTGACCCTTCCGCAAACGACCTTCCCGATGCGGGGCGATCTGGTGCAGAACGAGCCCAAACGCCTCGAGCGTTGGGAAAACGATGGCCTGTATGGGAAAATCATCGGTCGCCGCCGGGCGGAGAAGGCCCCGGAGTTCATTCTGCACGACGGTCCGCCATTCGCGAATGGCGACGTCCACATGGGCACGGCGCTCAACAAGCTGCTCAAGGATCTGGTGGTGAAGTCCAAGACGATGGCCGGTTTCTCCGTTCCCTTCATCCCCGGCTGGGACTGCCATGGCCTGCCGATCGAGTTTAAGGTGGTGAAACAAGCCGCCGGTCTGGAGCCCGCCGAAATCCGCCGCCGTTGCGCCGAGTTTGCCAAAGGCTTCATCGACATCCAGCGCGCGTCGTTCCGCCGCCTTGGCGTGTTCGGTGATTGGGAAAACCCGTATCTTACGATGGCTCCCGGCTATGAGGCGAGCATCCTGCGCGTCTTCGCCAAGCTCGTGGAAAACGGATCGATCTATCAGGCGAAAAAGCCGGTCCAGTGGTCCTACGGCGCGCAGACCGCGCTCGCCGAAGCGGAAGTGGAATACGCCGACAAGGAAAGCCCGGCGATTTTCGTGAAGTTCCCGCTCGTTGAGGGGAGCGCGGGCGTCCCGCCCGCATCCATGGTCATCTGGACGACCACTCCGTGGACGCTGCCGGCCAACCTCGGCCTGGCCGTGCATCCGGAGTTCACTTACGTCGTCGGCCGGTTCAAAAACGAGATCGCCGACCGCGAGGAGACGCTGGTGATCGTCCGCGAGCTCATCGAGGAGTTCCACGCCAAGACCGGGTTCGCTCTGGCGGAAACGTTTGCCGAAATCAAAGGCCGCCAGCTCGAAGGTCTCGAAGCGCAGCATCCGTTCCTCGACCGCACGTCGAAGGTGATCCTCGCGAATTTCGTCACCACCGAGACCGGCACCGGTATCGTCCATATCGCTCCCGGTCATGGCGCGGACGACTACGTGGCCGGCCAGCAGAACGGTCTGGCGGTGCTTTCACCCGTCGATGACGAAGGGAAATTCACCGAGGAAGTCGGCCTCGCCGAACTTGTCGGCACGCATGTCTTCAAATCGAACGACCGCATCATCGAGATCCTTGCGGAGAGCGGTCGCTTGTTAGGTCGCGAGGTTTACAAACACTCGTATCCGCATTGCTGGCGCTCGAAGACGCCGATCATCTTCCGCGCCGTCGAGCAGTTCTTCATCTCGCTCGACACCCTGCGCGGCCAGGCGCTCGAGCAGATCGACAAGGCCGAGTGGTTGCCCGCATGGGGCCGCAACCGGATCTACGGCACCGTCGAGTCGCGCCCGGACTGGTGCATCTCGCGCCAGCGCACCTGGGGCGTGCCGCTGCCGGTGTTCTTCGATGAAAACAACCATGCCATCCTTTCCTCCGAGCTCGCGCTCAAGGTCGCCGAGCTCGTGGAAACCGAAGGCACGAATTTCTGGTTCGAACACAGCGACGAGGAAATCGCCGGCCGCCTCGGCCTGCCCGCCGGCGTGAAAAAATGCCGCGACACGCTCGACGTCTGGATCGATTCCGGCTGCTCGCATGTCGCCGTGCTCGACCAACACCCGGAACTCCACTGCCCGGCGGATCTCTATCTGGAAGCCACCGACCAACACCGCGGCTGGTTCCAGAGCTCGCTCATGCTGAGCGTCGGCTACCGTGGCATCGCGCCTTACAAGACGGTGATGACCCACGGCTTCGTGGTCGACAAGGACAAGAAGAAGCTCTCCAAGTCCGAGGCGGAAAAGGCCGGCAAGCCGATCGACGCCGCGCATTTCTACAACAAATACGGTGCCGACATCGTGCGCCTGTGGGTTTCCTCGGTCGACTGGCAGAACGAAGTGCCCTTCGGCGAAGAGCTCTTCAAACAGGTGGCCGAGCCCTACCGCCGCCTGCGCAACACGCTGCGCATCCTGCTGGGAAACCTCGATGGATTCACGCCGGACTCGGCCGCCACCTGCGAATACACGCTGCTCGACCGCTGGATTCTCGAACGCCTCCAGGTAGTGACCGCCGAGTGCCTCAAAGGTTACGAAACCTACGAGTTCCGTAAGGTGTTCAACGCGCTGAACAACTTCTGCACCCACGACCTCTCGGCCGTTTACATCGATGCCACCAAGGACCGGATGTATTGCGACGCGCCGGACAGCCCGCGCCGCCGTGCCTCCCAGGCCGCAATGTTCGAGATCTTCACCTGCATTTCGAAACTGCTTGCGCCGATCCTCGCCTACACCGCGGACGAAGCGTGGGAACACGCGGGCTTCACCACTGGCAGCGTGCACGAACAGGACTTCCCGCAAGCCAATCCCGCGTTCGCGCCCGGCGAGGCGACCGCCCGGGCCGAACGCCTGTTCGAAATCAAATACGCCATCCAGACCGCCATCGAGGCGCAGGTGCAGGCCAAGGCCTTCACCCGCAACAACGAGGCGGAGGTTTCCCTAACCGTTCCGGAAAGTGACGCCGAACTGCTGCCCCTGCTCAACGACCGCGACTTCTCCACCGAGTTCTTCATCATCGCCGGCCTGACGGCAAAGACCGGCGCGGCGCTTGACGCCACCGCTCGCAAGACGGAGCACAGCCTCTGCCCGCGTTGCCGGAAACACGAACCCGTCCTGGAGAGCGGCCTCTGCCAGCGCTGCGATGACGTCCTAACCGGCAGGTAGCCCCGGGCGCGCCGACGTCCCCGTCGGCACTGCGAATGAAAAGGCCAACGAGGACGTTGGCGCTCCCAGCAACTTTGCATCCACCGTCCCATGACACTCAAAAAACTCCTCCTTTTCCTCACCCTTCCGCTCTACGTCCTCGATCAGGTCACGAAGTTCTGGACGATCGGTCACTTCGCGCCACCGTGGATCGAGCCCGGCGCGAATATCGAGGTGGTGAAGGATTTCTTCTATCTCGTGCGCGTCCACAATCAGGGAGTGGCCTTCGGTTTCGGAAACGGCACCAGTTGGGCGCCCGTCGTGTTTCTGCTGGTGCCGATCATCGCCCTCACCCTGATCCGGATTTTTTGGAAAAAAGGGGCCTTCGACCATCCGCTATCCAAGGTTGCGGTGGCGCTGCTGCTCTCCGGGATCTTCGGCAACCTGACTGATCGCCTCGTGCAGGGATTCCTGATCGAAGAATTGGAATACGCCAGTTTCTGGACACGTTTGTCCAAGGGGTATGTGGTGGATTTCTTGGATTTCACCATCCCATTGGTTCACTACCGCTGGCCGGCGTTCAACGTCGCGGACTCCTGCATCTGCGTCGCCGCATTCCTGCTCTTCATCGGCGGCCTTCGCGAGGATGCGAAGGCCAAGGGCCGGCAAGTGAAGAGCGGCGAGTGAAGGGCGGCGAGTGAAGGGCGGCGAGTGAAGGGCGGCGAGTGAAGGGCGGCGAGTGAAGGGCGGCGAGTGAAGGGCGGCGAGTGAAGGGCGGCGAGTGAAGGGCGGCGAGTGAAGG
>JBFEQB010000015.1:0-52713 GCA_041549835.1 Luteolibacter sp.
CCAACACTACACAATGCAAAACTACTGCAAAACCATTGGCGCCCTGGCCGCTGCCTCCGCCCTTGTGGCCGGCAACGCTTCGGCGATCGAACTCGAATACGAACTCCACACCGGATACACCAACCAGTATCTGTTCCGTGGCATCGACCTCGGTGAAAACCTCGTCGAGGCTGGCGCGGATGTCGCCACCGAATGGAACGGACTCGGACTCAGCGCCGGTGCCTGGTATGGCAGCTACGACACCAGTTTTGACGGCTTCCACAGCTCCTACACGGTGAACACCAATGAACTCGACCTGTATGCGGAAGTGTCCAAGGACCTTGGGTTCCTGACCGCCGCAGTCGGTTACATTGCCTACCTCAACGACGCCAATTCCTTCTACGATCCGCAGGACTATCAGGAAGTTTACTTCTCGGTTGCCCGTGACTTCGGCTTCGCGGCCGCTTCGTTGACCTACTTCTGGGACGTTGAAGGCGACAACAACGGCTACACCGAACTCGGCCTCGGCCGCAGCTTCGAGCTCAGCCCGTGCCTGGCCCTCAGCCTGAGCACCGCCGTCGGCTACGCAGTCGAAGAGAGCGCGTTCACCCCTTGGACCACCAAGGTGGCGCTTGACTGGGGCTTCACCGAAACCGCCAAGCTTTCGCCGTTCGTGGCAGTGTCCATCGGTGGACAAGCCAAAAGCGGTTATGAAAGCGACAACGCCAACGAGCTTGTTGGTGGTTCGATGCTGAGCGTCAGCTTCTAATCCATCGGATTCAGAGAACAATCAATCAAGGGCGGTCGCGCGAGCGGCCGCCCTTTTTCGTATCCGGGAACCGGCCGCCGGGATGCCACGCGCCGCACGGAGCTCCCGATGCCAGGCGCGCAAATCACCGGCCGGCGCCCACCTTGGCATTTGACCACCCGCAACCCGGCCGCTAGCGTCCCGCCCGAAATGACCATTGAGCAATACGCGAACCGCTTTGTGTGCGACCTGGTGGCTTACGAACCCGGCAAACCGATCGAGGAAACCGCCCGCGAACTCGGACTCGAACCGTCGCAAATCGTCAAGGTCGCCTCCAACGAAAACCCGCTCGGCCCGTCGCCGCTGGCGAAGTCCGCCATGCGCGAGGCCCTGGAGGAAGCACATATCTATCCGGACGGCGGCGGCTATCGCCTGCGCACCGCGATCGCGGAAGCCACCGGCCTCGCCCGCGAGAACGTGGTGCTGGGCAACGGCTCCAACGAAATCATCGAACTGCTCTGCCACACCTTTCTCAACCGCCGGACCGAACTGATCGCCGCGGAACACGCCTTCGTGGTTTACAAGCTGATGGCCACGCTCTTCGGCGCGAAATACGTCGAGGTTCCCGATCCGGACTTCATTCACGATCTCGACGCGATGGCGGACGCCGTCACTGAAAACACGCGCCTCGTTTTCGTCGCGAATCCTAACAATCCGACCGGAACCATGGTGGGCCAGGAGGCGATCGACCGCTTCATCGACCGCCTGCCCGAGCATGTGATCGCGGTGTTCGACGAGGCCTACATCGAGTTTCCCGAATCGGCGCCGGACACGCTCCGATATGTGCGCGAGGGCCGCAACGTGTGCGTGCTGCGGACGTTTTCCAAGATCCACGGACTGGCGGCCTTGCGCGTGGGATACGGAATGGCCCCCCCCCATCTGGCAGACCTGCTACAGAAGGCCCGCCAGCCGTTCAATGTGAATGCCATCGCACAGGCAGGCGCTCTGGCGGCCCTGTCCGACAAGGATCACACCCGCCGCACCCTGACAACCAACCGCGAGGGAATGGCCTTCTACGAACAGGCCTTGCGCGAACGCGGACTGGAATACGTGCCGAGCCACGCGAACTTCCTGCTCGTTAAAACCGGAAATGGAGATCACGTCTTCCAGGAGATGCTCAAGCAGGGCGTCATCGTTAGGGCGATGAGCGGTTATAAACTTCCCAATTGGATCCGCATCTCGATCGGAACCATGGCGCAGAACGAACGCGTCATCGAAGTGTTGGATTCCCTGCCCGCCGCGAAGGCATCCTGAGTTCCAGGTCAGCGGGTTTGACATGACAGTTTCCATTGCTTAACCTTCGGTTTCCGCAAGCGGTCAATTCATGGCAAATTCTGAAATTCCGAATGATAAGAGAGATTTCCGCTGCGACCACTGCAACGGAGTCATCCTCATCCCGCGCGAACTCCCGCCCACCACCGGGCCATGCCCCCATTGCGCGGGAGTCATTACCTCGCCACCGCTGAAAATACCGGAAGCGCCCGCCCGGCCAGCGCCCCCTTCCCTCAGGCCGGCGCCCCCTGAACCTCCGCCGACCCCAGCCCGGCAAGACCCGCCTCCTGTCGCCACGCCGCCCGCTGCAGCCGTGGTTCCAAAACCGCCGGTGCAAGTCCCGCAGGCCAGCGCTCCTTCGAAACACGACGGCAACAGGATCCAGCCGGAGCCGCTGAAAAACAAACCGCACAAGAGCGGCTTGATCCCTGTGATGCTGGTGCTTCTGGTCCTGATTCTCGGTGCCGGGGCCGGCGTGCTCTTCGTCGCTCGGGAAATGGGCAACCACATCGCACCCCCATCCACCGTCAAGGCCGGAACCGCCCCCTCAGTTATCGAGGCCAATTACATCCGGATCGGCTGGCAGAAGGAAGCCTATCAGGTGCTGCGGGATTACATGGTCGCCACCACCAGCGAGGGCAAACTGCCCCACATCCTGCATGGCGACGCCTTCGCCACCCGTCTGGAGGATTTTTACGGCGGCGGTGTCATCAACGACTCGGACACTCCGGCTGAGGCGTTTTCCATCTACGAACTGTCCGAGCAAGACCGCAAACGCGGCCTGTTCATGATGATCTACGACCAGCCGCCGCAGTTTGAAATGAAGGAGTTTTTCCGGCCGCTCGCCTCGCTTGAAGTCCAGTATGGCATCGACGAGGCGGATCTGCTGCTCAGCACCCTTGCCCGGGTAGGGAACTTCGCCATGGAACCCCTGCGGGTCCATGCCTTCTTCAAGCGTACGCCAGAGGGCCTCAAGCTCGATTGGGAGATCTTCGCCCAAACCAAATACCGGACCTTCCAGAACTTCGTCGAACTCCCTGAGGCCGACATGACCGGTGTTTTCCGTGTTTTGATCGTCGAGGACGTCCCGGACAAGAGCCATCTTCAAGCCGGCACCCGCACCTACCGCATGGCCGACCCCGCCAACACCACTGATACCGCACGTGTCAACGTCAGGATCGATTCCGAAGCCGGCCGCACCCTCTCCGTCATCAACTGGCGCGGCACCAAGAACAGCCAACCCGTCACCCGCACCGCCACCGTGGAACTCACATGGACCGGTGAAAACCCCACGCCGGAATTGAAAATCAGCCGCTTCATCTGCTGGGAATTCCTCGGTCTTGGAGGAACGGAAACCCCAGCCACCGCTTCCACCGAGTGACCCGACCGGATGGACTCTCCAACCGACCCTCATCGCACCACGGTCGCCGCCGTCGCCACCCCGCCCGGCATGGGCGCGGTCTCGCTGGTCCGGATTTCCGGGCCGGATGCCATTCGCATCGCGGATCTGGCCACGGACGGCAGGGTTTCCTCCCAAGCCTCCCGGCTGGCACGCCATTGCCGGGTGCGGGACTCCTCCGGCGAGACCATCGACGACGGCTTACTCACGGTTTTCCCCGGCCCCCACAGCTACACCGGCGAGGACACGGTGGAATTCACCGGCCACGGCGGAATCCTCGTCACACGCGAAGTGCTCGGGCGTTTTCTCGCCTGCGGCGCGCTGCCCGCCGGCCCCGGCGAATTCACCCGCCGCGCCTTCCTCAATGGCAAGCTCGACCTCACCCAGGCCGAGGGCGTGATGGATCTGATTTCCGCGCAAACCCGGCTCTCGCTTCGCGCCGCCCGCAGCCAGCTCGAGGGTACCCTCGGCCGGCGCACCACCGAAGCCCGCGATTCATTGCTGGATACCCTCGCCCACCTCGAAGCGTGGATCGATTTTCCAGAGGAAGACATCGACCCGCAGACCGGCTTCCTGCTCCGCTCACGGGTCCAAGCCGTGCTCGCCACCGTTGATTCCCTGCTGGCCACGGCCGATCAGGGCCGCGTCCTGCGCGAAGGCGTGCGCACCGTGATCTTCGGCGAACCGAATGTCGGGAAATCGAGCCTGCTCAACCGTCTGTTAGGATTCGAGCGCGCCATCGTCAGCGACATCGCCGGCACCACCCGCGACACCATCGAGGAAACCATCAACCTGCATGGCATCCCGCTGCGCCTCGTGGATACCGCCGGCGTGCGCGAGGCCGGAGACCTCATCGAGGCCGAGGGCATCCAGCGCACCGTCCGCCAGATCGAAGCCGCGGACCTGTTGCTGGAGATCGCCGATGCCAACTCCCCCCGCCCCGCCGCGGCCGTGTTTCCCGCAAACTCCGCGAAACACCTGCTCGTCCTCAACAAATCCGATCTCGGCGAACACCCGTCATGGGCCGGTGCCGACGCCGTGCGTCTCTCCTGCAACACCGGCGCGGGCTTCGACACCCTCTCCGCCACCATCCGCGATTCGCTGCACTTCGGCGATGTCGATTGGGGCGAACACGCCGTCGCCATCAACGCCCGCCATCAGGCCAGCCTCGCCCTTGCCCGCAACGCTCTGAGCGCCGCCCTCGAACTTCTCGACGATTCCGCCCGCGATCCCGAGTTGGCCGCGATCGACCTCCGGGAAGCCCTCGACGCCCTCGGCGAAATCCCCGGCCGCGTGGACACCGAAGACCTGCTAGGCGTGATCTTCAGCAGTTTCTGCATCGGCAAATAGCCCTTGGCACTCCGCCAGCCCGAGAATCCTCGCCGTATCGAAATCGTAGGGCGTGAGTTCAAGCAAAAGATCTTCGCCCACCGCAAACGAGGCCTGTTCGGCGGCAAGGTCTTTCGAAAGGTGGGCGAGGATGATTTTGCCGTTGGGCAGGGAGACCCGGTAGAGAACCGGGCCCCGGGTTTCCAAAACCCGGCCGAGTGTGTGGATCGTGGCATCTGGCATGACGTGCGCGGAGCATCACCCGGGAACCCGGCGTTCGGCAAGCATGGCGGATGGCGAATCATGGCCGGAAATGAGGCCTTCTCATCAAGGACCTTGCTTGACGGAAGCGGGTTGCCGATCAATCTTGCACGCGTCGTTACGAATCAGCCGAAAGGCTCGTCTCACTGACCTTACCACTCCCTCGCTTCCAACCATCATGAACTTCCGCCTTTGCACCGGACTCGCTGCCATCGTCTGCATGTCGCTGGCTTCCTGCTATCCTGTTTACGAAAACCCGAAACACAAGAAGACCACCCCTGCCGCTCCCAACAAGACCGCCCCCACCCAGGAACAGCTGAAACTCCAGCAGCAGGAGGAGGCGAAGCAGGCCGCGGAGGAAGCGCTGAAGGAACAGGCAAACTCCGCCAGTGCGGGGAGTTCCGGCAACGTCACCCCGCCATCCGAGGGCCTCAAGCCGACCAAACCGAAGCAAAATGACTTCGCCTTCGCAAACAAGGTCCCGGGCAAAGAAGGCTTCGTGTTCAGCCCCTACAACAACAAGGTGGTGGACGTGCGGGACATCCCGAGCGGCACCTTGGTGCAGGACCCCACCTATCCGGCCTCGGAGAAGAAATACTTCCGGGTCCCCTGAGCCCCCCCGCTTCCCGGTCAACCATTGCAGGAAACACCAACCGGGTCCGGACCACTGGACCCGGTTTTTTTCCGAATGAACGCGGATTTCCCGAACATCACGATTCTCGGCGGGGGCTTGCTCGGCGGATCACTTGCCTTGGCGCTGGCGGGCCGCCAACACCCGCCCACGGTGAGACTGTGGGCGCGCCGACAGGAGACCGCGGACGCCGCTCATGAACTGGGGATCCATGGTGCCACCACCGATCTCGCGGACGCCGTCAGCGAGGCGAATCTCGTCGTCCTCGCAGTGCCGGTGGGCATCATGGCCGCGCTCATTTCAAACGCCTTGGATGCAGGCTTGCCCGCCGGTTGCCTCATCACCGATGTCGGCAGCGTGAAACGCGTGCCACACGACACCATCCACCCCCTGCTCGCCGAACGGGACGTCCGGTTCATCGGCAGCCACCCGATGGCCGGATCGGAACGCAACGGCCTGTCCGCCGTCTCCGCCAACCTGTTCCAAAACGCCGCCTGCCTTCTCACCAACGACGAGGGCGTTTCCCCGGAGAAAGCCGCCGCACTTGAGCGTTTCTGGGAAAGCGTCGGCTGCCGCACCTTCTGGATGACGGCCGCCGATCACGACGAACTCGTCGCCCGCATCAGCCATCTGCCGCACATCGTCGCCGCCAGCGCCGCGAGGGTCTGTTTGGAAAACCCGGCCGAGGGCGACTTCGGCGGCGGCGGGCTGCGGGACACCACCCGCGTGGCCTCCGGCAATCCGGACATGTGGGCGGAAATCCTCACCGAAAACCGCGCCGCCCTGCTCGGCCCGCTGCGCGAAACCCTCGCCGACCTCGGCGCATTCCTGACCCTCCTCGAATCCGCCGACCAAGAAGCGGCTCGACAATGGCTGGTCACTGCAAAGGATCGCCGCGACCACCTCAATCCACCCCGTTAGCCCGCTTCGCCTTTTCCCATGTCGGAATTCCGAGTCACCGCCATTTCCAGCCTCCACGCCGAATTCAGCGTTCCCGGAGACAAGAGCATGTCCCATCGCGCTGCCATTCTCGGCGGGCTTTCCAACGGCACCTGCACCATCCGCAACTTCCTCCCCAGCGAGGACTGCGTGAACACGCTCAACGCCATGCGGGCCCTCGGCGCGGAACACGAAGTGCTCGACGAACTCATCGGCTACGGCCCGGTCAACCTGCGCATCCACGGCCAGTCGATGAAGCTCAGCGCTCCCGCCGCGCCGATCGATTGCGGAAACTCCGGCACCGGTATGCGCCTGCTCGCCGGCCTGCTCGCCGGCCAACCTTTCGCCTCCGAACTCTTCGGCGACGCCTCACTCTCCGGCCGCCCGATGGGCCGCATCACCGTCCCACTCGGCCAGATGGGGGCGGAGATCGAAACCCGCGGCGCGAAACCCGGCTGCGCACCCCTCTTCATCCACCCCGCCAAGCTCTCGCCCATCACCTACGAGATGCCGGTTGCCAGCGCCCAAGTGAAAAGCGCGGTCCTGCTCGCCGGCATGTTCGCCGAAGGCAAAACCACCGTCATCCAGCCCGCAGAAACCCGCGACCACACCGAGCGCATGCTCGCCTCGTTCCAAGTCAGCACGCGCAGCGACGGCAATGCGATCTCGATCTATGGCGGCCAGATCCCCGAATCCTGCGATTTCACGGTGCCGGGCGACATTTCCAGCGCTGCTTTCTGGCTCGTCGCCGCGGCCGCCCTGCCGGGCTCGCGGTTGCTGCTTGAGGACGTCGGCCTCAACCCCACCCGCAACGCCATCCTCAAGGTACTCAGCCGCATGGGCGCCCGCATGCTCGACATCGTCCACCATTCGGGCGGCGAGCCCATCGGCAATATCGAGGTCCACGGCGCGCCGCTCAAGGGCACCACCATCCTCGAAAGCGAAGTGCCCAATCTCATCGATGAAATCCCGGTCATCGCGGTGGCCGCCGCCCTCGCCCAAGGCAGGACCGTCATCCGCAACGCCCGCGAACTCCGCGTCAAGGAAACCGACCGCATCGCCACCACCGTCGATGGTCTGCGCGCCATGGGAGCCGAGGTCCAGGAGTTCGAGGACGGCATGGAAATCCAAGGCGGCGCGCCGCTCCACGGGGCCGTCATCGACAGCTTCGGCGACCACCGCATCGCCATGGCCTTCGCCATCGCGGGACTCTTCGCCAAGGGTGAAACCATCATCCGCAACACCGAGTGCGTGAACACCTCCTATCCGGGCTTCGCCCACCACCTCGACGCCATCCTCCGCGAACGCTCCGATCCCGCGGACTTCACCCTGCCAACCGTTTCCCGCGCGTGAGCATGAATCCCGAAACCGCTCCTCACTTCGCCATCGCCATCGACGGGCCCGCCGCCTCCGGCAAAAGCACGCTCGCCCGCCTGCTCGCCAAACGCCTCGGCCTCATCATGGTCAACTCCGGCGCCATGTACCGCGCCATCACTTGGAAAATCCTCCAGGAAAACATCGATCCCCACGATACGGCGGCGGTCGCCGGACTGCTGGGCCGCATCGACATCCGGTGCGGAAGCGACGGCATCATGTCCACCATCACCATCGACGGCACCGACCCTGGCGACGAACTCCGCTCCGAGGCGGTCAACGCCAACGTCTCCGCCATCTCCGCCATCCCGGAGGTCCGAGACAAACTCATCGGCCTCCAACGCGGCTACCTCGAACATGACAGCATCGTCATGGAGGGCCGCGACATCGGCTCCGTCGTCTTTCCAGACACGCCTTACAAGATCTATGTCGACGCCGCCGAGCACGTCCGTGCCGCCCGCCGCGGCAACGACGGCGAAGTCGATTCCATCGCCAAACGCGACGCCGCCGACAGCCAGCGCAAGACCGCCCCGCTCGTCGTTCCGGAAGGCGCCACCATCCTCGACAACTCGGACCACACCATCGAATCCGGGGTGGAGGCGGGCCTTGAAATCCTCAAACAACAGGGTCTTTCAATCGCATGAAATGGATTTACTGGCTTGGCTGGATGTCCTTCGGTTGCGCGTTCCGGAGTTTGTTCGGCATGCGGATCATCGGAGCCGAAAACCTCATCACCGAGGGGCCGGTGCTGGTCGCCTCGAATCACCAGAGTTTCCTCGATCCGCCGCTCATCGGAAACCTCTATCAGGATGAGATGGTCTACCTGGCGCGCAAGACACTCTTCAACAAGGTCACCCGCTGGGTTTACACCCAATGGAACGCGATTCCGGTGGACCAGGACCGGCCGGACATGGCCAGCCTCAAGATGATCATCCGCAAACTCAAGGAAGGGCACCGCGTGTTGGTCTTCCCGGAGGGCTCCCGCACTCTGGATGGCGAACTCGGAGCTGCGGCACCCGGCATCGGCTTGATCGCCGTCAAATCCGGCGTGCCGGTCCAACCGGTCCGCATCTCCGGCGCGCGCGAGGCGCTGCCCCGAGGATCGGGCCGCATCCGGTTCGCCCGCATCACCGTGAGCGTCGGCCCGCCGATTCATCTGACACCCGAGGAACTGAAAGCCGCCCACGGCAAGGAAGGCTACGACCGAATCGCCAAGCGCATCATGGCGGCCATCGAGGCGCTCTAACCGCTCCGGAAGCGCCCGACTCCGCTGCCTGGCACCGCCCATCAGCCTCATCACAAGCGAAACGCCGTCTTCCTCCGCGTTCCGGTCCGCCACAAACAAAACACCCGGCCCCCAATGAAGAGGTCCGGGTGTCTTGAGAGATTCAGTTAGGGAGTCCGGTGTTACCAGCCGCCGCCGCCACCTTTGTAGCCACCGCCGCCGCCACCTTTGTAGCCACCGCCGCCGCCACCTTTGTAGCCACCGCCGCCGCCACCTTTGTAGCCACCGCCGCCGCCACCTTTGTAGCCACCGCCGCCGCCACCGCCGTAGCCACCGCCACCGCCGCCAGCAGGACGGGGCTCGGATGGGTTCACGCGCAGCGGGCGTCCGTTGAAGTCGTGTTCGTTGAGGGCTTCAACAGCCGCATTCAACTGGGATTGATCCGCGAGAGTCACGAAAGCGAACCCCTTGGATTGACCGGTTTCACGGTCGGTGATGATTTTGACCCGTTCGACCGGTCCAAATGCGGCAAAGAGGTCGGAGACGTCTCCTTCAGTAGCAGTGTAGGGCAGATTGCCCACGTAGATATCCATGGTATTTCAGTTCTAATAACGCCGATTCATTCCACACTTCCTCAGACCGCGGCGTCAGAGATTCAATAAAGCGCGCTTGCAATGCCGAAAGGCTCGAAAGCGACCGGTAACTTGTCCTCCATTCACCAAGAAGCAAGATTTGTTTTCAAATCAAGCCGGGCAACACGCTGCAATCCTTATGGAACCACCATTTCCGTCCGCAAAATAAATCCGGGCACGGACCATTCTCCGGGCGATCCGCGCCTTGGACCGGCAACTCAACGGAACTGGTTCTGCTCCGGCTGATAGAAATAATCGGCGTCTTGGAGTTTTTGAACGAGCGCCACTTGTTCCAGATTGTGGGTCTTGACCAGATCATCAAGAGAGTCGCAGCAATTGCGCAGTTCGGTGTTGACCAGGCCCACCAGCAGGTGCGGGTCCATCTGGAGGCATGCGGAAAGATCCATGGGCGCGAATGTGGCAAAGCGAAGCATGGCTGGCAATTGCTTTGACCAGTCCCGGCCGATGTCTTAAACGCACGCCCGTCATCCATCCCGCCAACACCATGTCCGAAGCGCCCACCATCATCTACACCAAGACCGACGAAGCCCCCGCGCTCGCCACCTACTCGTTCCTGCCGATCATCCGGGCCTTCACCAAGCACTCGGGCATCACCGTGGAAACCCGCGACATCTCGCTCGCCGGCCGCATCCTCTCCCAATTTCCGGATTTCCTCGCCGAGGACCAGAAAACCGCCGACGCCCTCGCCGAGCTCGGCGCCCTGACCCAGAAACCCGAGACCAACATCATCAAGCTGCCGAACGTCAGCGCCTCGGTCCCGCAGCTCAAGGCCGCCATCGCCGAACTCCAGGCGAAGGGCTACCAACTCCCCGACTACCCGGACACTCCGCAAACCGACGCCAAAAAAGACATCCGCGCCCGCTACGACAAGATCAAGGGCAGCGCCGTAAACCCCGTCCTGCGCGAAGGAAACTCCGACCGCCGCGCGCCCAAAGCCGTCAAGGACTATGCCCGCAAACACCCGCACTCGATGGGTGCCTGGTCCGCCGACTCCAAGACCGCCGTCGCCACCATGGGCCACGACGATTTCCGCTCGAACGAAAAATCCGTCTGCGTCCCGGAC
The DNA here is from genome assembly GCA_041549835.1 of Luteolibacter sp. Lineage (GTDB taxonomy): Bacteria > Verrucomicrobiota > Verrucomicrobiia > Verrucomicrobiales > Akkermansiaceae > Luteolibacter. Next base: position 10,934 of record JBFEQB010000015.1, read on the forward strand.
GCCACCGACGTGAAAATCGAATTCGTCGCCGCCGACGACAGCACGACCGTCCTCAAGGAGAGCACCCCGCTCAAGGCCGGCGAGATCCTCGACGGCACCAAAATGGACAACGCCGCCCTCCTTGGCTTTCTCGACGGGCAGATCGCCAAAGCCAAGGCCGACGGCGTGCTCTTCTCGCTCCACATGAAAGCCACCATGATGAAGGTCTCGGACCCCATTATCTTCGGCCGCGCCGTCGAGGTCTTCTTCAAGGACCTCGTCGCCAAACACGCCGACACGCTCGAGGAACTCGGCGTCGATTTCAAAAACGGCTTCGGTGACCTCGTCGCCAAACTCAAGCAACTCCCCGCCGCCAAGAAGGCGGAAATCGAAGCCGACATCCAGGCGGCCTATCAGAACGGCCCGGCGCTCGCCATGGTCAACTCCGACAAGGGCATCACCAACCTGCACGTCCCGTCCGACGTGATCGTGGACGCCTCGATGCCCGCGATGATCCGCGGCGGCGGCAAGATGTGGAATGCCGCCGGCAAGGAGCAGGACACCTTGGCCGTAATTCCGGACAGCTGCTACGCCGGCGTCTATCAGGCCGTGATCGATTTCTGCAAACAACACGGCGCGCTCGACCCCAGGACCATGGGTTCCGTCCCGAACGTCGGCCTCATGGCCCAGGCCGCCGAGGAATACGGCTCCCACAACAAGACCTTCGAAATCCCCTCCAGCGGCACCGTCCGCGTCACTGATGCTTCCGGCAAAGTCCTCATCGAGCACGCCGTCGAAGCCGGCGACATCTGGCGCGCCTGCCAGACCAAGGACGCCCCCGTCCAGGACTGGGTTAAACTCGCCGTCAAGCGCGCCCGCGCCACCGGTGATCCCGCCGTTTTCTGGCTCGATGAAACCCGCGCTCACGATGCGCAGATCATCGCCAAGGTGAACACCTGTCTCGCCGGTCACGACACCACCGGTCTCGACATCCGCATCCTCCCGCCCGCCGATGCGTGCAAGTTCTCGCTCGAACGCATCGTTAAGGGGCTCGACACCATCTCGGTGACGGGCAACGTCCTGCGCGACTACCTCACCGACCTGTTTCCGATCCTCGAAGTCGGCACCAGCGCCAAGATGCTCTCTATCGTTCCCCTCATGAAAGGCGGCGGCCTCTTCGAAACCGGTGCCGGCGGCTCCGCACCGAAGCACGTCCAGCAGTTCGTCGAGGTGAACTACCTGCGCTGGGACTCGCTCGGCGAGTTCTTCGCCCTCGCACCGTCCTTTGAGCACATCGCCGAGACCTTCAAACTGCCCAAAGCCAAGGTCCTTGCCGACACCCTCGACGCCGCCACCGGCACCTTCTTGGACAACGACCGCTCGCCCGGCCGCAAACTCGGCACCATCGACAACCGCGGCTCCCATTTCTACCTCGCCCTCTACTGGGCCCGGGCCCTCGCCGCACAAAACGACGACGCCGAACTGAAAGCTATCTTCACCCCCGTGGCCGAACAACTCGCCGCCAACGAAGCGAAGATCACCGAAGAGCTGTTAGCCGTCCAGGGCAAGTCCGTGGACATCGGCGGCTACTACCTGCCGGACGACGTGAAAGCCAGCGCCGCGCTGCGGCCGAGCGCGACCCTGAACGGCATCCTCGCCGCGATTTGACAGGAGCGGCGCCTGCAAGCCCCATGAAACGGGTTGGCGGAATCCCCCGCTCATGATGCCTCGGGAAGGCCGCGCACCTCACCCCTCCACCGCATTCTGCTGGCGGGCGATATCGTTGAGCGTCAGCAGACCTAACAATTTCTTCGGTTCAAGCGGACTGACGACGGGAACCTGCTGGAGGTTCCGTGCGATCATGAGGTTAGCGGCGGCGTGAATGGAGCACTCGGGGATCACGGCGAGGAGCTTCTGGTTGCGGATGATCGCGGCGACGGTTTCCCGCGCCTCGAACTCTTCGAGTTCATGGTGGGTGATCATTCCGGTCAGTCCGCCGTCGGCATCAAGCACGGGGTAGGCGTGGAAGCGCTTTTCCCCGGACTTCGTCCGTTTGAGCGCGGCGGCGGGCGTTTCGTCCTCGCACAGGGAAAACACCTCGTGGGTCATGATGGTCTGCACGGGCAGCTTGCGGTAGTCCTGCGCGCCACGGTAACCGGGAAACTTCCGCAGGGTGATTCCGTCCTGCAGCAGCAGTGCGTTGTAAATGCTGACCGGTTGCAGGTGCCGTGCGATCCGCCAGGCCAGCATGTTTCCCGCCATCAGCGGCAGGATGAGCGAATAGTTGCCCGTCATTTCGAAAATGATGATGAGCGAGGTGAACGGACAACGGACGACCGCCGCGAACATCGCCCCCATGCCTAACAAAACACACCCCCCGATGACCTTGCTGTCCGCCGGGAACGACGGAATCCAGTTCACCAGATGCTGCAGGTCCGCGAGGCCGACACCGATCAGGCCACCTAACATCCCGCCGATGAACAGCGTGGGGGAGAAAAGCCCGCCGGAACCGCCCGAGGCGTAGTTGATTACCACCGCGAGGAACTTCATCACCAGCAACACGGCGAGCACTCCGACCGCGAGTTGGTAATCAAACGCAGCCTCAAGGCTGTCGTAGCCGATGCTGAAGACCGAGTTGCGCGCATTGCCCATCCCTCCGGTCAGGTAATAGGCGGCCACGCCGAGAACGCCGCAGGAGAGCCCCCCGGCTGCCGGCGCCATCCACGAGGGCAGGACGCTGCGCTGGCGGAACCACCCGCGGAGGTTCAGCGTACTGCGGACAAACAGGTGACCGATCAGCCCGGACGCCACTCCCAGTGGCAGCGCCACCAACATCCAGGCGGAGGTTTTGTAATCCTCCGCGATTCGAGCGGTGAGCACGGGGTCCTCGCCGAGAATCGTGCGCGAGACCGCCGCGGCGATCACCACTGCGATCACCATCCCGCCGAGGGCCTTCATCGAAAAATTATCGAGCAACTCCTCGAACACAAAAGTCAGCGCGGAGAGGGGCGCGTTGAAGGCGGCGCCGATGCCCGCCGCCATGCCCACGGGCAACATCGACTGCACCCGCGCCGGATCGCGGAACGCCCAGCGGCCGATGCGCGAGGAAATCGCCGCGCTCAGATGCACCGTGGGGCCTTCACGACCGAGACTGTTTCCGAAACCCACATAAAGGCTGCCAAGCAGGAAACGCCAGATGCCGATCCTACCTGCAATCCTGCCACCCCGGTTGTAATAAGCCGCTTTCACCTGCGGGATGCCACTGCCCGCCGCCTCCGGTGCGAAATAACGCACCGCCACTCCCACCACCAAACCGGCGAACGTGGGCGCGGCGATCAGGATGGCGCAAAACCCGAGGGGATCCCGGCCGTCCGCCTGTTTCCACAGCCAGTCGAAGAGATGATGGATCGTCAGGTGGAAGGCCACCGCGGTGAGCCCGCAGAACAAGCCCACGACCACACACAACACGAGAAAGCGCTGGCCGTCACTCAGTTGCCGCCGCATCCAGTCCGGCAGCGATTTTTTCAGAACCTTTTTGAACTCACTCATGGGCCGCCCGCGGGCGGTAGCACGACCTCCGCCGCTTGGCTAGAAGCAAGCGGAACTGATTTTGTAACGGCACCCCATCGCCCGCGGGATCACACCTTGCCGGGCACCGGCGGAACTTCCGCGGGAAGCTGGATCGGGCCCTTTTCGAAATCGAGTGCCGTCGGCGTGCAGGCGAAGTGGTAGAGCGGCGATTTCTCGTTTTCCATCAGATCGCCCCAGCGGACCATCTGGCCGGTGTAGGCGGAGATCCGGCCCATGATCGCCACCGTGGTGACCTCGGCGATGCGTTTGGCGTCATTGAGCGGCTTGTCCGTCATCACGCTGCGGATCATGTCCACGTGTTCCTGAACCTGGCCGTTGCCGGAGTCCACCTTGATTTCCGGGATGGAGACATCCTTGCCTTTCAGCTTGCCGCCCCCGTAGCAGGAGCCTTCGGTGCCGGTGAACATTTCACCCACCCGGAAATAGGCGCCGGGAAGCTGGCGGCACTGGCTGTGAATATGAACGTCGTCTCCGAAGTCGTAGTCCACACTGAAAAAATCGAACATGTTGCCAGTCTCGCGCCGGGCACGTCCGCCGAACCCCAGAGCGGTCACCGGCAGCCGTCCGAGAAACCAGACCGCCACGTCGAGATTGTGAACGTGCTGTTCCACAATGTGGTCGCCGGACATTTCGGTGAAATTGAGCCAGTTGCGGGTGATGTAGGATGCGTCGGACTCGCCCTCGTTGCGGCGCTTGATCCACGGCACCCTGCCGTTCCACTGGACGACCCCGCCTTTGATCTCACCGATCGCGCCGGCGTCGATCAGCGCCTTGTTGCGCAGGTAGCTGGCCGAGTGGCGACGCTGGGTGCCACAAACGACGGCGAGCCCCTTGCTCTTGGCCTTCTCTCCGGTGGCGATGACCGAGCGGGCGCCCACCGGGTCCACGGCTACGGGCTTCTCGATGAAGCAATGTTTCCCCGCCTCCACGGCTGCGGCGAAATGCAAGGGACGGAACGCCGGCGGAGTGGCCATCAGCACGTAGTCGCAATCGGTCGCGATCACTTTCTGATAGTTGTCGTAGCCGTCAAAACAACGGTTCGCGGGAAGACCGAATTTCTCGCCGGCAGCCACCGCCTTGTCCATGAAAGCATCACCCGTGGCGACCAATTCGGCTTCGACGCCGAGGATCTTGCAGGCTTCCATGAAATTCTGGATCGCACCGTTGCCGCGCCCGCCGCAGCCGATCAGGCCGACCTTGATTTTCTTCGAGCCTCCCGAGGCGACCTGCCCGAACAACGAGCCAGCGGCCAGGCCAGCGCCCAGAAGAGTGGCGTTACCAAGAAACGAGCGGCGATTCAACAGATTGGGATTCATCGTGATTTGTTTAGGTTGGCGGATACCCGCAGATTCACACACATTACTTCGAGGCCCGGATTCTTCTCTCAAGAATCGGAGTTTTTTTGCAGGATTTAAGAAATTTCCCGGCCGCGTTTCCGTTTCCTTATCCATCCCACCATGAATCCACTTTATCCCTGCCTGTCACTTTCCCTGCTGTTTTCCCCGGTCGCAACGGCCGGGAAACCCGTCGCTCCGGCTGACGGAGTTTCGGTTCCGGATGAAATCCCTGTCAGCAAGCTCGCCGCCAAACCCACCTATTCGACCATCGACGAGGCAATCGCCAAAAACGACATCAGCGACGTCCGCCTCCATCTGGCCGCCGACCCGCAAAGCGCGAACAAGGGAGGCCGCCCGAGCTCCCGCCCGCCGCTCGAGCAGGCGGTGCTTCGCAACAAGCCGGAAATCGCCAGCCTGCTGCTAGAAGCCGGCGCCAGCCCTAACAGCAAAAGCGGAGCGAAGCGCACACCCCTCCACATCGCCGTGGACCGCAACAGCCCGGCCATCGCCACCGCCCTGCTGAAGGCCGGCGCCAAACCCGACGTGCTCGATCAGGATGGCTGGACGCCGCTCCACCATGCCGCCGCCAAGAACCAAACCGAAACCGCCAGGGCGCTGCTCGCGGGCGGCGCCGATCCGATGACGCTGAGCGAACGCGGCGGCACGCCACTCCACGAGGCCGCTGCCAGCGGCGGGGCGGAAATCATCCAACTCCTGCTCAAACACAAGGTCGATCCCGGCGTGAAATCCAAGGAAGGCGTCACCGCGCTCGACATCGCGAGGAAATACAAGAACCAAGCCGCCATCGACGCGCTCGCGGAATTGTAAGGGCCGCCCTGCCGGAGGGCGGGATGCTCTTCTTTTTTACTGGACGGACGCAGGCGAAGGGGTGCTTGTTTCCCGTGATGAGTTTGCAGGAAAAATCCAGAAAGCCGGGCTTCACACTTGTCGAGTTGCTGGTGGTGATCGTGATCATCGCGGCGCTCACTGCAGTGGGATTCAACGTGGGTCCCAAAATGCTGGCCCGGGGCAAGGCGACCAAATCGCTTCAGAACCTTAGTCAGATCGGGCCCTTGTTTTCCATTTACGCGGCGGACCACGGCATGAAACTTCCGCCCGCCAAGGCCCCGACCACCCTGCCAGACGGAACCGTCATGGACCTGCAATGGAACGAAGTCTGTCTCGCCCTGCTCTACCCGGAAACCAATCCCGAGCGGTTCAGGACGAAGGAATGGTGGGACGGGAACGATACATTCATGAGAAACCCGCTGTTCAAAGCCACCGCCAAGCCACGTGGATGGACTCCTCTCAATCCCGGCTACGCCATCAACCTGATGATCCCGGAAAACCTCGCGATCGCTTCCACCGACACCATCCCCTCCCACGAAGAACTGCTTGCCGTCAGCGTTCCCCTCGCTGTGCTTTCCGATCCAAGCCGCACGCCGATGATCGCTCCGAGCGACAACTATTTCTTCCGCTATGATCCCGAAGAAATGAAGGGCTTCACCAACGGCACGCTCAAGGACTTCCTGATCGAGGGGAAGGTTCCGGTCTTGTTCGTGGACGGGCACGTCGAATCGATCCGCCCCGCCGAATATCTGAAACGGAAGCTGTTCCTCCAGCCATCCCGTTGAGCCCCAAACATCAGCGGACCTTCACGATCCGGCCGCCACGCCCGGCGAAAACACGGGCCACCTCCCCGCTTCCGGAAATGAAATCCGGGATCTCATCCGGCTCCAGCAACATCAGGGCCGTAGACCACACCTCCGCCAGCGCGGCACTGGAAGCCATCACCCAGACACGGGTGTTCGGATTGGCAGGCATGGCTTCAGGCCCCCATGGATGAACGATGTGGCTGCCTTGGATTCCACTGCCCGAAGCGCTAAGCGACTGGTTTTCCAGATCGACGCGAAGGGTCTCCTCATCGTCCGTCAGATCAACCGGCCACGCCTGCGGGCCGAAAGCGAGCAACGAGCTGGCACCCGCGGCAAGCAGGGCGTCCTCCACGCCCCACTCGGCCAAAAGTTGTTTGAGCTGATCCAGCGCGAAGCCCTTGCCGATCCCGCCGAGATCGATCTCACGGCCCGGTTCCTCACAGGTGATGGCGGCCATATCCGGATGGATGCTGAGCTTTCCGGCGAGCGGAGGAACGGGATCCGCGGCCCCGGATTTCCAGTGTTCGATGCGGGTTCCGAGCGTGATGTCGAACAATCCGCCGGTCCGGCCGCTGGCATCGAGGGCGAGTAGCAGGCACTGGTGGCACTCCTCACTGAGATAGAGCGTCTCCCCGGCAGACATGCAGTTGATGCGGGACACATCGCTGCCCTCGATGAAGCGGCTGAGGCGGCTTTCAAGCAGATCGATCCGGTCGAAACACACCCTGGCCACACCCCGCGCCTCCCCGTCATCCATGCCGCGGAGACGCAGGCAGAATGTCGTGTTCATCGCCTCGTGGTTGAAATACCGGGCGTCAGGGAGCGGACTGGGACTGTTCATGGGCTGTCGGTTCCCATCCACCGCCTCCAGATATCATTTCTAACGAACAACTGGACGGGCACTTCGGCGCGGAGCCCCCGAGGCAGGGAAACGTGCGTGTTTCCGATCAAGCCCATGACCGCCTCCGCGGAATCCGGCATGGCGAGCACCAACGGGAAAGCCTCAAGATCCGGTGGCGGCTCCACCCAGTAGCCGGTGTTTTCAAATGAACGCAGATACCAAGGAAGCGGCCAGTAGTCGCTGCCGATCACGCCGACTTCATTGAGCGCTTCGGGGGGCTCGTTGGCGCGGAGTTTTTCCAGCCATGCCTCCATCGCCTCAACATCCCGGCGGGTGGGCACGTAAGCAAAGGGGTTGCGATCGTCCGACGCGAGACGGCCCGTGGCGTGGCGGGCCTGCCGGAACTGGGTGAGCAGACAGGCGGCGGTTAGAAGAACCAGCGCGGATTTCGCCGGCAGGCGCAGCGACGCGAATCCGGCAACGGCGAATCCGGCGAGCAGGCAGACATGCGCCCACGGCAGGCAGGCAAGCCACGGCGTCTTGTAGGCGATGAGACTGTAGATTGCGAAATGCCCGGCCGCGGCATAGGCCACGAAGCGGACGAAGCCCCGGTGTTTCACGGCATCCGCCCCACGCCGGAAGGTGGACGCGTAGGCGATGAGGGCCAGCATCAGCAACGGTGTGCCGAACCACCAGACGCCGCCGGATTTGTGCGGCACGGCAAGGAGATTGACAAAATAGCCGACGGGTTTGTCGTGCCCACCCACCGTTTCATAAACGAAGAACGTTCTCACCGCGTCGATGCCTCCCTGCGGATACCGGAAACCGTCCGTGTAGATCCCGAACGCGGTGATCGCGGCGGCGAGCGCCGAGACCATCACCGGGACGCGATACTGCCGCCACGTGGCGGCGAGTGCCGCAGGGTTCAGGGATTTCCGGTTTTCCCATGCGACCAGAACTCCCGCGCCCGTCCATGCGATCAGGCTGATGACGAAACTTTCTTTGGCGGCGAACATCAAGCCGATCAGGAATCCGGGGATCCCCCACCGCGGTTTTCCGCTCAGAGTCATGAGCGCCGCCATCCCGAAGAGCACCAGCAGGGATTCATGGATGAACATCCGGCTGTAGTATACCAGCAGGGGCGAGGTCGCGAGAAAGGCGGCCGCCGCCAACATCGGGCCATCACCAAAACGCCTGCGCCAAAACAGCGGCAACATCACCAACAAGCATCCGGCAAGAGCCGGAAGCGTCCGCAACGCGCCCTTCGTCATCGTCCGCCAGCCCTCCTCACCACGCCATCGGCAAAGCGGGATGGCAAGATCCGCGAGCAACGGCCCGTGGTAATGCTTGGGATCAAACCGGCCGCCCCCGGATTCCATGCGCCGCGCCGCAATCCGCGCGCCCGTCGCCTCATCCGCATGAAACGGGCGGCTCCCGAGATCGTCAAAGCGCAGGAAAACCGCCGTGACGATCACGCAAATCCAACAGACGATCACGGAGGCTTGCTTCATCAAACGGATGGATACGATGAAAGAATCCCTAGCCCCGCAATGGTAAACTGTGAGAACACCCGTGCCTGAAAACCCCAGTCAAATCCTGCTCGTCACTCCGGTTTGGAACGACTCCGCGCGTCTCGCGGAGTTTGGAAAATCCTTGGCGAAAGCGCTCGCGGGTTCATCCCTGCCCATCCACTGGATCATCGCGGATGATGGATCCGCCCGCAGCGAACACACGCGTCTCACCGAACTCCGCGCCTCCTTCGCGCGGGTTTTTCCCTACGTCGGCCTCCATTTCGCAAAGCAACACCATGGCAAGGGGTCGGTCGTGCGCGAGGCCTGGGCTTTGGCGCCGGACGCCGAATGGCTCGCCTTCGTCGATGCCGATGGCAGCGTAACCGCCGAGGATCTGCTGGCGCTCATCGAAACCGCGCTCGCCTCCGGCAGCTCGGTGATGGGGGTCCGCAAACGCACCGCCACCACCCGCGTCGTCGAGAGTCCGTGGCGCGCGCTGGTGCATCGCGGATTCCTGCTGGCCGCCCACCTGTTGCTCGATCTCCAGTGCGAGGACCCTCAATGCGGCGTCAAGATCCTCAAGGGCCGGGACTACCGCGCCGTCGCCCACCGACTTTGTGAGAACGGCCTGGCTTTTGATTCCGAACTTCTTGCCACCCTCAAGCGCGGCGGCATGGACTGGCTCGATATTCCCGTGACCTGGACCGAAAAAAAAGGCGGCAAAGTGAAGCCCCTCCGCGATGCCTGGGGAATGTTCGCCGCACTGTTGAGAATCCGCAACCGGACATGGTGACGGAGCTCCCCCATGATCCGGCTTCCCTTCGCGAAAGGGCTGCCACAGCATCCCGCGCCATGCCCTTGCCGCTGCTCTACGAATCCCACTGTCACACGCCCTTGTGCAAACACGCCTTCGGCGAACCGGAGGAATACGCCGCCACCGCCCTCGCCCGCGGATTCAAAGGCATCACCTTCACCTGCCATTGCCCGCTGCCTAGCGGATTCTCCGCGCATGTCCGCATGGCTCCGGAGCAGTTCGACTCCTATGTGGAGATGATCGCCGCCACCCGCGAAAAATTCAGCGGTGAACTCGACGTGCGGCTCGGCCTGGAAAGCGACTACTACCCGGGCGTCGAGCCGTGGCTTGAGGAACTCCACGCCCGCGTGCCGCTCAGCCATGTGCTGGGCTCCATCCACTATCAGGTCTCCGACTACCGGAAGTTGTTTTATACCGGCGACGTCCACAGTTATCAGAAACTCTATTTCGACCACCTCGCGCGCTCCGCTGAAAGCGGTCTTTTCGACACCCTCGCGCATCCGGACCTCATCAAGAACGAGTCTCCAGCCGACTGGGACTTCGAGCGCCTGCGCCCGGTCATCGAACGCGCGCTCGACCGCATTGCCGCGACCGGCGTGGCCATGGAACTCAACACCAGCGGCGTCCAGAAATCCCTGCCGGAAATGAACCCGTCCCCCGCCCAGCTCGCCATGATGCGCGAACGCGGCATCCCCGTGGTCATCGGCGCCGACGCCCATGTCCCGGAACGGGTGGGCGACGGCTACGTGAAGGCCCTCGATCTCCTGATCCATGCCGGCTACGACGAGGTGAGCTTCTTCATTGATCGCCAACGCCAGAGCATTCCCATCAAAGACGCCCTGAAATCCTTGGCCTGAGTCAGTCCAACCGACATGGCGGCTACTTCACCACCGGCCTGACGGGCACCCCCTTGCTGGCGAAGTGCCGCTTCGCCTCGCCGACGGTGTGCATGCCGAAGTGGAAAATACTGGCGGCGAGCACGGCGTCGGCTTTCCCCCGGTCGAGCACGTCCACCATGTGTTCCAGATTGCCCGCGCCACCGCTGGCGATGACGGGGATGCCCACCGCGGAGGAAACCGAGGCGGTCAACTCGATGTCATAGCCGGCCTGAGTGCCATCCGAGTCCATGCTGGTGAGCAGGATTTCCCCGGCACCGCGGCGCCAGACTTCCTTCGCCCACTCGACCACATCGAGTCCGACGGGTGTGCGGCCGCCGTGGGTGTAAACGCCCCATTTGCCCGGCCCCTCGCGTTTCGCATCGATGGCCACCACGATGCACTGGCTGCCGAAGGCCTCCGCTCCCTCGTCCACGAGCCCCGGGTTGCTCACCGCGGAAGTGTTGATGCCGACTTTATCCGCGCCCGCCAGCAACATTTCGCGCATATTTTCCACGGTCCGGATGCCCCCGCCCACGGTGAGCGGAATGAAACAATGCTCGGCCGTGCGGCGGACCACGTCCACCATGGTCGCGCGATTGTCCGAGGAGGCGGTGATATCGAGAAACACGAGCTCGTCGGCCTCCTGCGCGTTGTAGGCCATGGCGGCCTCCACCGGATCGCCGGCATCGATCAGGTCAACGAAGTTGACGCCCTTGACCACGCGGCCATCGGTGACATCAAGGCATGGGATGATTCGTTTCGCGAGCACGTTCGGAACTTCAGGAATGACGGCGCTGGAAGCAAGTGAAGAGCAAACAAAACGCCCGGCTGCACGGGGCAGGCGGGCGTTTTGGGAAAAACTGGCAAAGCGGAGGACTCAGTCGAGCTTCGGCTTGCCGACGCGGCGCACGGCGCCGAAACGCTTCTGGAATTTGTCGATGCGGCCTTCGGTGTCCACAAACTGCGCCAGTCCAGTGAAGAACGGATGGGAGTCGGACGTGATGCCGATCGAAATGAGGCTGTGTTCCACGCCGTCGATGACTTCCTTCTTGTCGGAGGTCTTGGTCGAACGGGAGATGAATCGTTTGCCGGTAGTCATGTCGACGAACACGACCGGGTTGTATTGCGGATGAAGGTCCTTTTTCATGAGAATTACTGGTGACCCGCCACGTTTCCGACGCGCCGGGGCCGGGAGAATCGCGAAAAAACCCCGCCTGTCAAGCTGCCATCGATCACGCCCCCTCAAAAAAATTTGTGGCAACCTTAAAATAAAGCTTGCTTTATATTTTTTCTCATCTGAAATCTTTACCCTTTTTTTGAGTCGCTTTTGTCACACAGGGGTGTATGGTCACGTCGTTATGGCAATTACCACGAAACGTACCCGATTCTCACGTCGCCTTCCCGATCATGTCACAGATGAACTTTGCAATGTTCTCGCCGAGAAAAAAGTTTTCGGTTTCAACGACCTGTTCGAGCGGGTGTTCGCAAATCTCAAATTGCGGAACGCCGTGAGTGGTGGGGAAGAAATGCTGCGTCTGCGTGCCTATGAGAAACTCCAGAATCTCGTGACCCGCGGCTTGGTTGAAAAGCTCGGCAAGGAATACAAGGGCACGTCCCGCGTGCATGAGGCGTCGAGCGCTTACGCCGCCGCCCAAGAGGCCGCCGCCCAAGACTGAGCCTGCCGATTGTAGCAGCTTCACAAGAACCCGCGCCCACCAAGGCGCGGGTTTTTTTTCTACCCAAGCCGCGTGCGGGTCATTAAGACGAAGCCCTCCATCCGCCGCATCCCATGCCCGAACAATATCTTCCCGTCCTGTTTCAAGTGATCATCGCCTTGGGCTTCGCCGTCGTGGTGCTTGGCGCGAGCATCATCTTCGGCAGATCCGGGCGGAACAACACAACCAAGGACACCGCTTACGAGTGCGGCATGCTGCCCGTCGGCGATGGCGCGCCGCGCTTCTCGGTGAAGTTCTACATGGTGGCGATGTTGTTCGTGCTCTTCGACATCGAGGTGGTCTTCATGTATCCATGGGCGGTCCAGTTCCGGGATCTGGTCCAGACCGGTCCCACGGTGCTGGCCAGCATGGCCGGATTCGCGGGCGTGCTCGTGGTGGCCTACGTTTATGCGCTCAAAAAAGGTGCCTTGAACTGGAAATCCTGAGCCCGCCCGATGATTCATCACGTCGTTTATTTCCAGCTGAAGCCGGAGGTGGACGACGCCGGGTTGGAGGAGTTGATGCGGGCCAGCCGCAGCCTGATGCTCCGGATCCCCGAGGTGCTGAGCGTTCGCTCGGGCCGCAATCTGGATCCCGAATCCCAGTGGCGGTTTTTCGTCGGGATCGAGGTCGGATCACTCCACAAGCTGAAGACGACGCTGGACGACCCGTTCCACCTCAAATTCATCGAGAAACACATCAAGCCCAACACAGTTGGCCACTTCGCGATGGACTTCGAATTGGATCCTTCCAAAAATCCGAAATTCTCCTGAGGAGGGCGTGGATTTTGGCATGAAACAGGCTTGCCTCCCGCCCGCTGCGCGAGCAATTTCCGCCGCAGCGCGCTCACCCGGCGCAGGCTTTCCAAACCATGGTTTTTCCAATTCAACTTCCCGACGACGCCCCGTTCACCCCCGCCCAGCGTGAGTGGCTGAATGACTTCCTTTCCAAAGCCTTGGCACAGGGAAATGCCGCAAGCAGCACGGCCACCCCCACGGTGCCCGTGACCGTGATCTACGGTTCACAAACCGGAACCTCGGAAGGTCTTGCCAAAAAACTGGTGAAGATGCTCAAGAAGGGAAACTTCGAGCCTGAGATCCACGACATCGGGGCCTACGATCACGCCCGGCTGCCGCAGGAAAGAAACCTGCTCATCATCACCTCGACCTATGGCGATGGCGAACCGCCGGATTCGGCGGCGGACTTCCACTCATGGCTGATGAGCGACAAGCCCCCCCGGCTCGATGGAGTTTCCTACTCGGTGCTGGCCCTTGGCGACAGCAGCTATCCGGATTTCTGCAAATGCGGCGCGGAGTTCGACTCCCGGTTGGCCGAGCTCGGCGCAGCCCGCATCTGCAACCGCATCGACGCGGATGTGGACCCGGACGAACCGTTTGCGCAGTGGTCGGCCGACGTTTTGAGCCGCCTGAATCCTTCCGGCGCAACGGCGCCACCAGACGATGAGCCAACAGCCGAAGCCGCCGAAGAAGGCCACTCAAAAGCCAACCCCTTCGCGGCTCCGCTGCTCGAAAACAGCAATCTGAACGGCCCGGGAGCCAAGCAAACCCACCAGATCGCGTTTTCCCTGGAGGGCTCCGGTCTTGATTATGAAGTCGGCGACGCGCTCGGCGTCTATCCGCTCAATCCGCCGGAAATCGTGGATGAGATCCTCGCAAACCTGCCATTCAAGCCAAGCGATGTGCCGGGACGTGACGGCGTTGAGATTCCACTGCGTGAAGCGCTGGTCAGTCACTATGATCTCGGAGTTCTCAGCAAAGGTCTGGTTCAGAAATGGCAGAAGCGCAGTGGCTCCCCATTCCTGCGTTCGTTGGTGGTGGCAGACGACAAGGCCGCTTGGGACGGATTCTGCCACGGGCGCGAAGTGATCGATCTCGTCATCGATCACCCGGCGGATTTTTCCGATGCGGAGGAATTCGTTTCCGTGCTGAAGAAACTGCAGCCGCGCTTGTATTCGATCGCCTCCAGCCCTCGGGCTCATCCGGGTGAAGTGCACCTGTGCGTGGGCATCGTCCGCTATCAATCCCATGGCCGGAAACGCGGCGGCGTGTGCTCGACGTTTTTGGCGGACCGCGCGGGCAACGACACGGAACCGCGGGTTTACACTCATTCCAATCCCGCGTTCCGCCTCCCGGTGGACGGCAGCGTGCCCGTGATCATGGTGGGGCCGGGAACCGGAATCGCTCCTTTCCGGGCATTTCTCGAAGAACGGCGGGTGACCGGTGCGACGGGCCGGAACTGGTTGTTTTTCGGCAACCCCCACCGTGCCACCGACTTCCTCTACGAAGAGGAAATCAACGGTTTCCTCGCGGACAAGACCTTGACCCGGCTCGATCTCGCGTGGTCGCGCGATCAAAAGGAAAAACTCTACGTCCAGCACCTGATGGAGCAACAAGGCGCGGAGCTTTGGTCATGGCTGCAGGACGGGGCCGCGTTCTACGTCTGCGGGGACGCCTCGCGCATGGCCAAGGACGTGGATCAGGCGCTGCATGCGGTGGCCAGAGAGCATGGCAAACTTTCCGCCGAGGAGGCGGTGGCGTTCGTCACGCAGCTGAAGAAGGACAAGCGCTACCTGCGCGACGTTTATTGAGCCAAGCTCAGGAACAACCGCGATTCAAACCGTGGCGGCCGAATTCAGCCCGGCTGCCGCAACGACGTTCAACGCCGGCGGGCTTGTTCCTCGAGGAAGATCTCCGCGAGGCGGAAACAACGGCGGGAAAGCTCCTTGGCATCATTGTCGCTGACGAGGGCCACGCCTTCCTCGCTGATTTCCGCGAGATAGATTTTCCACGCGCACTTGCCCACGGCCTCGGCATCGAGTTTCGGACGAGGCGCTTGGTTTTTCGAGCGCGGTGACGGAGCCTGTGCTTGGGATGGGGAAGACCCGGCGGATTCCTCGCCGGCTTGCTGCGAAGCGTTCTCCTCCTCCGGCTGCGGGGTCGCACTTTGATTGCCGTTGCCCTTGCCCTTTTTACGGCGGCGTTTGCGTTTGGGGGTTGCTTCTTCTTCAGCATCGGAGGAAGCCGCTTCAGGTTCCGGCCAATCCGCACGGGGCGACGGAGTGTCCGGAACCCCCGCGGTTTCCGGAAATTCCGGAAATTCCGGGAATTTGGATGACTTGGAAGAAGCAGGTGCCGGAGCAGCGGCAGGTGCGTCCGGCATTTCATCAATTGCTTTCGCCGTCTTCGCCACCTTCTTCTTGGGCCGTGGCTTGGAAACCCGGCGGGCGCGCGGGGCGGTTCCTCCAGATGGGGTGGAAGCAGGCTCGGGTGATGTTGCGGATTCGTCGCTCATGAGGTCGTGGGAGGGAAGCCTGCGGGATGGCAGGCGTCGAGATTATTCAGATTGCCGCCGCCCTGAAATGGCACGAGCGAGTACGCCAGAGGGAGAGGGAGAGAGATAGCCGTGTTTCGCGGCGTCTAGGATCAGGCAGGATGGGATGATCCGCGTTTGCGGCGAATTTCACCGCCGGTTTGATCACGGACGCCTGAGGGGTGGGAAAGGAACTCAGAAGTTCCGAATGTCGTCCTTGTTGGTGGAGTCAGCCGGCGAATCCGGTTTACTCTTGCCGTCCTTCCCCATGGACCAAAGGTCAAAGTCGGGATTCTGGGCGTTCTTACCAACCCGGTAGCGATACGCGGAACCCCAGGGGTCGATGATCTTGAGTCCCTCCTCGGGGGCGCTGCTGGCAATGCTCGTCCATCCCTGTTTGTTGGAAACCGGATCCAACTCCCGAAGATAGACCTTGGTGGCCTTGTTGAGCCAACTGTCGGGCTGCTCCTGACTGTCATAGTCATAGCCCTCGAAGAACAAGGCGTTGTAAAGCACTTCGCTGTAATCTCCATCCTCTCCGTCTGCAATCGCCCCGCCGAAACCATCCAAAGTCCCCGGATACGCCCCCATGTCCGACTTGTATTCCTCGATGGCGTTCGACAGCAACGCGATCTGGATCTTGGCCCTTTCCATGGCCTGGCGTTGGTTGACGAAGCCCATTCCTCCGACGACGAGGCCGGCGAGAATGACGATGATGGTGATGACCGCCATCAACTCGATGAGCGAGAAACCGGCGTTTCCGCGACTGGGATTGGTATTCATGAGTCTGGAATCTGATGGATTTGCAATGGCCGCCGCTGCGTTACTGGTTGCCCATGGTGGAGATCATCTTAATCAGGGGCAGGAACAATGCAAACACCACAGAACCCACAACCAGGGCGAGGAACACGATCATGATCGGCTCCAGAATGGAGGTCATAGCGGTGACGGCATTGTCCACCTCGTCGTCATAGACATCCGCCACCTTGAGCAGCATTTCGGGGAGTTGTCCGGTTTCCTCACCAACGTCCACCATGGAGATGACCATGTTGGGGAACACGCCGGAGGCTTGGAGCGGGGTGACGATGGTCTCCCCTTCCTTGACGGCTTCGTGGACCTTCTCGATGGCCTGGGAGATGATAACGTTGCCCGCGGTGTCCCGGGTGATGTTGAGTGCCTGAAGGATGGGCACACCGGAGGTGACCAGAGTGCCGAGCGTGCGCGAGAAACGCGAGACCGCGCTCTTGCGCTGAATGTCACCGAGAACGGGCATTTTCAGCTTCATCGTGTCGATCGCCTTGCGCCCGCCCTTGGAGCGGCCCCAGAGATTGAAAAGGAAGACGAACACCCCGATCAGGATGAACACGAAGACCACATTCGGAACGACGAGCGGCCGGGCGAGGAAGAACTCAGACGTGCCGAAGACAATCCGTGAAATCAGCGGCAAATCCTGATCGGTATTGGCGAACATCTCCTTGAATTTCGGCACGATGAAGATCATCAGGAAGACCAAGATGGCGACGGCGATAAACATGACGATCACCGGATAGACCATCGCGGAAACGATCTTGTTTTTGAGTTTCTGGGCCTTTTCCTGATATTCGGCGAGGCGGTTGAGGACGATTTCGAGCACACCGCCCAGCTCGCCGGCCTTGACCATGTTCACATAGAGCTTGTTGAAGATCTTCGGATGCTGGGCAAGAGACTCAGAGAAGGTGGAACCGCTTTGCACGTTCTCGGCGAGCATGCTGACAGTGGTCTTGAGCATCGGGTTGGGCTCCTGTTTCTCCAGCACGGTGAGACTGCGCAGCAGCGGCAGGCCGGAATCGATCAGGGTGGCGAGCTGACGCGTGAAAATCATCAGGTTCTTGGGCTTCACGCGGCCGCCGATCTGGCCCTTGGACGTCTTGGCCTTGGACTTCGCCTTGCCTTTGGCCGGAGCCTTGCCCTTGGGTTTCTTGCCCTTGCCCTCTTCCTGAATCTGAGTCGGGTAGAGACCTTGGGCGCGGAGTTGCTGAATCGCTTCAGTCTCGCTGGCTGCGGATATGGCACCGTTGGTTTGCTCGCCTTTGGCATCGAGCGCGGAGTATTGGAAGTTGGCCATGGGAAGAGTAGCGTTGGAATTTCAGGCGTTGGTCGGTATGGTGAAATCGAAAATCAGCGTGTCGATCGGAAAAGGGCAGGTCAAATCAGGTGTACTTGAGAACTTCCTCGATGCTGGTGTTGCCGAGGTAAATATTGCGCAACCCGTCCTCGCGGAGGGTGTTCATGCCGAGTTCGACGGCCTTTTGCTTGATCACGACCGACGGAGCGCGGGCGGTGATCAGTTCACGGATCGGATCCGTGATATTGAGCAACTCATAAAGGCCGCGCCGGCCGCGATAGCCGGTCTGGCCGCAGGAATCGCAGCCGGCACCGGTGAAAAACTGTTTGTCGCCGAGTTCGTGGGCGGAGATGTCCAACTGGCTGAGGATCGCCTCGTTGGGTTCGTAGGGAGATTTGCACTCCTTGCAAATCGAGCGGACGAGGCGCTGGGCAAGCACGCCCTCGAGCGAGGCGGCCACCAGGAACGGCTCGCAGCCCATATCCACGAGACGGGTGACTGCTCCGGGCGCATCGTTGGTGTGCAGGGTGGAAAGCACCAAGTGGCCGGTAAGCGCGGCCTGGATGCCGATGGTGGCGGTTTCCTTGTCGCGCATTTCCCCGATCATGATGCGGTCCGGATCCTGACGCAGGAAGGCCCGCAGAACCCGGGGGAAGTCGAGCCCGATCGCCTCGTTGATCGGGATCTGGATGATGCCGTCGATGTCATACTCGACCGGGTCTTCGGCGGTCAGCAATTTCGCATCGATGGTGTTGATCCGGCGCAGCGCGGCGTAGAGGGTGGTGGTTTTCCCCGCCCCGGTGGGACCGGTGACGATGAAAATGCCGTTGGGTTTCTCGATCGTGTCGGTGATGTATTCGTAAATATGATCGGTGAGCCCGAGGTTCTCGAGCGAGAGGTTGACCGACGAGCGGTCGAGCACGCGGAGAACGATCGATTCCCCATGGTGGGTGGGCAGCGATGAAACCCGCATGTCCACCTGCTTGTCACCAACTTGCTTGACGATCCGCCCGTCTTGAGGGACGCGGCACTCGGCGATGTTCATGTTGGACATGACCTTGACGCGGGAGATGATCGGCACGGCCAGATGGACGGGAGGCGGCGCCATTTCGTAAAGCGCGCCGTCCACCCGGTAGCGGATCTTGAAGTCCTTTTCGAAAGGTTCGAAGTGAATATCGGAGGCCTTCTCCTTGATCGCCTGATAGAGCACCAGATCCACGTAGCGGATGATGGGCGCGGAGTTCGCCTCGGACGCGAGGTCGTCAGCATTCTGGGAATCCGCGCCAATTTCCAACTGACTGAGGATATCCTCCATGGCCTTGCCCTCGCCGCCGTAACATTCGTTGATCTTGGCTTCGACGAGGTAGTCCGGAGCGACCACCAAGTTGATCTCACGCCCAAGGGCGAAACGCAGATCCTCGACGGTCTGCGGATTCAACGGGTCCACCAAGGCGATGTGGAGGCCGGTTTCATCAAAGCTGATGGGCAGCGCACCATGCAGGCGGGCGGTTCCGGCGGGAACCAGAGCGAGCAGCGCCTCCGGTGGCATCCATTCGCGGATATCAACCATCTGGGCGCCGAGCTCGGTGGCGACCACCGGCCAGATATCGTCCCGGCTCTGAATGACCTGAAAGTCCGCGAGAATCTCGGCGATTTCCTTACCACTGTGACTGACTTCCGCAAGGATGTCTTGGGCGAGGCTCCGGTCGATCAGGCCGCGGCTCTGGAAAAGTTCGATGATCTGCTGGTTGTCCATGGGACTGTGAAAAACAAAAGGGATTTTAAAAAATGGAGGGTAATTCGGCGGTCAATCGGCGTCTGACATGGTGGCATGGACCACCTCGCTGGCGGAGGTGAGGCCGGCGAGCACCTTGCGGATGCCATCCTCGCGCAGGGTTCGCATGCCGAGTTCGCGGGCACGGCGGCGGAGTTGGGTGGTGGTGAGGCCGGTGTTGATCATCTGGCGGACTTCGTCGTCGACGATGAACAATTCGAACATCCCCATCCGGCCTTTGTAGCCTCCACCGCGGCATTTCTCACAACCGACGGGGCCGAAAATCGTGGACTCCGTCATCCGGGAGGCATCCAGAGACAGGGCCCGCATTTCCTTGTCCGTGAGTTCGGCGGGGGCTTTGCAGATCGGGCAGAGTTTGCGGACCAGCCGCTGGGCCAGGATCGCCCGCACCGCGGAAGCGATGAGGAAGGGCTTGACGCCGATATCGGCAAGACGGGCGACGGCGGAAGGCGCGTCATTCGTGTGCAGAGTGGAAAACACCAGGTGACCGGTGAGCGAGGCGTTGATGGCGATGTTCGCCGTTTCCGCATCCCGAATTTCCCCGATCATGATGATGTTCGGGGCTTGGCGGAGCATGGCGCGAAGGGCGGCGGCGAAGGTCATGCCAATGTCGGCCTTGACCATCACCTGGTTGATTCCGGGAAGCTCATACTCGACCGGATCTTCCACGGTGATGATCTTCTTGTCCGGTTTGTTGATGACGTTGAGACAGGCGTAGAGGGTGGTGGTCTTGCCGGAACCGGTGGGGCCGGTGACCAGCAGGATGCCGTCCGGCAGGCCGAGCATCTGCTCGAAGGTGGCCTGATCGTCCGAAAAGAAGCCGAGCTCCGGCAGTCCGAGCAGCAGCGCGGTCTTGTCCAGAATCCGCATGACGATCGACTCGCCGTGGTTGGATGGAACGGAAGAAACCCGGAGATCGACCTCCTTGTCTCCCATTTTCAGCTGGATCCGGCCGTCCTGGGGAAGGCGTTTTTCGGCAATGGACATCGTTCCGCTCATCACCTTCAACCGTGCGATGATGGCTGGCAGAAGTTTTTTTGGGTGGGTGTCCACATGCACCAGTTTGCCATCCAGACGATAGCGGACGCGCACGGACGTCTCCAACGGTTCGATGTGGATGTCGGACGCCCGGACGCGGAATGCCTCGGAGAGCATCTGCAGAACCAACCGGATGATCGGTGCGTCCGCCCCGCTGTCTCCGGCCTCCGCATCCCCGGTGGTCACTGAAAAGCCCTCTGCGTCAGTGGCACCGGCGGTCTCGCCGCCATGATAGAACTGCTTGAGATGATCCTGGATGTCCTGCTGGGTGGCGCACACCAGGTTCAGCTCGCGGCCGATGATGTGGGGCAAGGTGTCCAGTGCCTCAAAATCCAACGGATCGGCGATGGCAATGGTCAGGGCCAGACCATCGTCCTCGACGGGGATCACCCGGTATCGTTTCGCATTCTCCTCGGAAATCGCCTCCGTGATGCCCGGATCGAAGGTCACCTCCCCGAGGCGCACGAACGCGATGCCCGCATTGGCGGCAAGGGTCTGGGCCACTCCTTCCTGGGTCAGGTGGGTATGTTCCAAAAGGTGCTCGACGATCGTCTCCGATCCGGAAAGTGCGTCTCGCGCGCGGGCGACATCATCGGCGCTCACCATGCCGGCTTCGGCGAGCAATTGTGCGAGGTAATCTTCGTTGGAAAACACAGGGCTTTGAATCCTTGAAATTGATTGGAGGCGCCTCCTTTTGGGGCACGGGGCTTGCTGCAGCTTCCGGAGAGTGGTCAATCGGCCCCTTCGTTGTCAACCAGCCACATCAAGGAAAATCACAAAACACGGCTTACCCGCCCGGATCCGGGCCGGCTGCAAACACCATGACAACTCATGAACGTCACCACGGAGGCGTCACAAAGGGCCCGCCAGCAAACCACGGCTCAAGGATCATCTAACCACCCGCCGGAAAAATTACGACACCCATGGCGGCAACCATCCGGCGGAGACGGACATCATCATAGCGAACCGCCTCATGGTTCTCATCACCGGCACCTGCCAATTTCCGGCTCCGCAACGCGGGACAGGACTCCGGTCCCTCCATGGACGGGAGGCGCGAGGCGATTTCCGCCAGGACGGAACACCGGGCCTGCTGGAACTCAGCCTTGTTTCCAATCCCCTCGCAGGGGATGGCTCATCCGCTCATTGAGCGCTTCCGGGGAAACGATGCGATACGCCTTCGGATCCCAGACGACCTCGCCGCCGGATTGGATGGCCAGCACGGAGAGATGACTCAGGGCGTCCGAGCGCACGGCATCGCCAATGGGACCGACCGATTGGGAATGGTCTCGCACGGAGTCAATGAACGCTTGGTAGTAATTGCTTTGATAAGGGACGCGCCTAGCTCCTTCGCCCTGCTTTTCACGGAACCATTCGGGATTACTGGCGGCCACTCCGCCGCGGCTGAGACTCACCCAGCCTTTGGGGCCGAAGAACGTGGTGCCGTCTCCACGCCAGTTCTTGCGGTAGGCATCCACCACCTGCTTGGCGATGTCGTCGCTCATGAAATGCGTCTTGATGCCGCCGGCGAACTCCATGTGCACGTCCCAGGAGGTGATGGTGTTGAACAGCGCGTCCGGAGTGGCGACATTGCCCGTTCCGCGGATTTTGAACGGCCCCGCCTGATCGTAGTCGAGGCCCCAGATGGAGATGTCCAGCGGGTGCGCGCCCCAACCGGCGATGAAACCGAGCGCGTAATCCGCACAATACCAGGAACCTGCACTGGTGATGCGGTCCTTGGTGCACGGCTTCATCGGCGCGGGGCCGATGTAGAGATCGTAGTCTAGTCCGTCCGGCACCGGGATTTCCGCGAGCGCTCCCCCACCCTGGCCGCGCGGCGCCCAGATGTCGATGCGTTCGATTTCGCCGATAAAGCCATTGAGCACCAGTTCGATGCCGCGCTTGAGGATTTCCTGGCTGCGTTGCTGGGTGCCGTATTGGAAGATGCGGTCGTGTTTCTCGCAGGCGTCGAGCATCGCCTTGTTCTGGGCGAGCGTGTGACCTAACGGCTTTTCGACATACACGTCCTTGCCGGCTCGCACCGCGGCGAGCCCGATGGGCACGTGCCAGTGGTCGGGCGTGGCGATGACCACGGCGTCGATGGACGGGTCCGCGAGCAGTTCGCGGAAGTCGTTGTAAAGTTTCGGATCATGGCCCTGAGAGGCCTTCACGCGTCTTGCGGCAGCCTCGCGCCGCTGACGGAAGGGGTCCGCGATCGCAACGGACACGGCGCCTTTCACGGAAAGGAAATTCTGCAACAGGGAGCCCCCCCGGCCGCCCACTCCAATGTGGCCCAGCCGGACCGTGCGACTGGGAGCTTCCTCGCCGAACAGGCGGGAGGCGGGCAAAAAAAGTGGCGCGGCGAGCGCGGCGGTGGTTCCGGTTAGAAAGTTTCGGCGAGTCGTGTTCATGAGTGTGTGTTTTTGAATTTTTGAATCAAACCGTGGACCAGGCGCGGAGACGTTCGGCGGAAAGCTTGACCGCCTCTTCTCCGGCGATCTCCAAGGTGGTGTGGCCGTCAAAACCGGCGGCGAGCAGTTCCTTCACGATGGCCTCGATGCCGACGACGCCGTCGCCGAGCGCAATGAGTCCCATGCCGCAGCCGAACTGCGTGCCGCGTTTCGGAATCCATTCGGCGGGCATGTCCTTCCAGTGCACGTGCTTGATGCGCGACCCGAAGGTTTTCACGAACTGGAGCGGATCGCCACCACCGAGCCACGAGTTCCCGGTATCGAGGTTCACGCCGACGGTGTTCTCGTGGCCGAGCGCGTCGAGAATGCGGGACATCCCGTCCACGGTGTCGGTGAGAATACCGTGTGGTTCCAGCAACAGTTCGATACCGAGGGTTTCCGCCCAGCGGATCGGTTCGTGGAGCTTCTCGCGGATGCTGAAGATCCGCTGCTCGTCACTCAGACCGTGGCCGAAATCCGTTTTCGGGTCGCCTTCGGTGGTGATGACCTGCTTCACCCCGAGAAAATGCGCGAGCTTGATCGCCTTGATGATCTCCGCCGTGCCGTAGCGGTCCGGCGAGGTGGGATCGAGCAGGTTGGCATGGGCGCAGACACTGGTGAGAGTGAGGCCGAACTCGTTGACCATGTCGAGAATGGTGGCCGGATGGGAGTCCAGGCTGAACGAGGCGGAGAATCCGTATTCCGTGCCAAGCGTGGCACCGTCGTGGTTGTCGGTCAGATCCGCGTAGTCGAAGCCGAGCTCGCGGATGAGTTCGAATTGCCGCCGCATGGGCGAGAACGGTTGAATGAGGGCGAAGCAGCCGGTTTTCATGGGGACGCTGGATGGGTGTTTGCAATGATTCAGGGGTTCACAGACCCTGCGAAGGCGCGGCAGTCGGTTTCGATTTGTTCCGCGGTCATCGGTTCGGAATGAATCAGCACGCGGTAGTTGAGTTTCAACGACTGCCCGGCGGCCAGCACCAGAGACTCGTTGAACAGAACGGCTGGACTAAAGAAACTCATCGGCGGGCGGTTATGCACATACCATGGTGTCGGGTAGCGCAGGTTGCCGGGATGATCGCAGATTACGATGCCCGCGCCGGGGCCTGAAAAACCCAAC
This sequence comes from Luteolibacter sp., assembly GCA_041549835.1. Lineage (GTDB taxonomy): Bacteria > Verrucomicrobiota > Verrucomicrobiia > Verrucomicrobiales > Akkermansiaceae > Luteolibacter. The sequence continues at coordinate 35,089 of JBFEQB010000015.1, forward strand.
CAGCGCGCACTTTGCCCGTGGGCTTCGGCGGCGGTGTTTGCTCCCCCGCTCGTCCGGACCGACCATTCGTCAGGTTTGAACACAAGCCTCAGGGACAAGCCCGCGTAGCCACCATAGGCCTTCCCTCCCTCCTCGGCCGGCAGAGGGGTACGCCCCAAGGTGACGGAAGCATTTCCCGCGGTGAATTCGCTGGTCCAGTCGATCCGATACCGGCCTTCGGCGTCTGGCCGCGTGACGGAGAGCCTGCGCCGTTCCATCATGACCGCAGCTTGCCCGGGCGGGTGATAACTGAAGGACAACTCGGCGCGCGCGGAAAAATCCGGAGCGAGTTTGAAGGTGGCGCCAGTCAGTTCGGTCGTTCCCTGACTCTTGTGGGTTTTCGGGTTTTCCTCCCAGTAGTTCAGTCCGTTGATCAGCTTCCAGGACCACCACAAACCGTGATGCCACGGATGGTCCGCAGGTTCGGAGTCCGTCAACACCTCGCCGTCCAAAGCGGCGAGCGGATGGAAATAGGATTTCGAATCCTTCGGATCAGCCATGAGCCTCCAGACGACTTTCCCGCCGTTGCACAAGGCCAAGCTGGTTTCGGTCTGTCGCCAGGAAAAAGCGGGTTCCGCAGCCTTGACGCTCTGAAGCAAACCCAGCCCCATGTAGGCATGCAATGCCGCTGCAACCATCACCGCGCCTCCCGGGAAGCATTTCCGGATGCATTCTTGCACGCCCAAACGAAATGATTCCAAAAGATTGTGAGGAGTCGCCAACTTGACGGTAGTGGTTGCGGTTTTCATGGGTTCAACGTGCCATGGGCTCGGCGTTCTCCCGGGTGGAGGGCCGGCCTTTGGCGGACGGGATGGAGATTTTGCCGGTGGCAGCCCATTACGCAACACGTTGGACCAGCGTTTACCAAACGGTGTTACGCATTGCGGTGGTGCCGTCTTTCGATGTGCCACGGGCGAAGCATGGCGCCTGCCGCATCCAAAATCTTGCAAAGTCACCCACTGGTAGATATTGCACATCACGCTACCCATGAAGCGAAACACCTTCCGCAGCGAGCACGAACTCTACCATGCCGACACCTGCGAACCGCTCAAAGCCGCTTCCGATCGGGGCGCACTGCATCTCGCGGCGCTTGGCCGCGGAAGCTATCCCGGAACACGCCTGCCACGGAACGACCTGCGGGAAATCCTCATGACCGGCTGCTGGAACGCCGCCGCCGATCAGCAGTGGGGGCTCGACTGGCACTGCAACGAAGGCCTTGAAATCGGCTACCTCTCCGCCGGCAGGCTGCCCTTCGGCGTGGAGCAGAGGTCCTATCAGCTAAAACCCGGAGACCTCACCATCACCCGCCCTTGGCAACGCCATCGCGTCGGGAATCCCCGTGTCCCCGCCTGCCACTATTCATGGTTGATCCTGGACGTGGGCATGCGCCGCCCCAACCAGCCGTGGAACTGGCCGAACTGGCTTCTTTTTCCGAAAACCAGCCTCAAACGCCTCACCAATTTGATGCGCCAGAACGAACAACCCGTCTGGCACTCCAACCGCGAGATCGGCTGGTGCTTCGAGCGCCTTGATGAAACCGCAACGCTCGGCTGCGGCGACTCCAATCGAACACGCCTGAAAATCCTCATCAACGAACTGATCGTCCTGCTCGCCGAACTGCTGGAATCGCGCAACCCGCGACTCGACGGATCGTTGACAGGCAGCGAGCGCACCGTGCGCCTGTTCCTTGACAATCTGCACCGCCGCCTGGACGAACCGTGGACACTTGAGTCGATGGCGGCAGCGTGCGGACTGGGCCGCACGCACTTCGCCTCCTACTGCAGGAAACTCTACAACGTTCCTCCCATGGAACACCTCGCGCGGCTCCGCCTTCACGCCGCGGCGCGCGCCCTATCAGCCCACCCGGACGCAAGCATCACCGAGATCGCCTTCCGCTGCGGCTTCCAGTCCAGCCAGTATTTCGCGAGAGTCTTCCGCGAACGTCTCGGCCGCTCCCCGAGCGAATATCGGAGGGATCACAGTCCGCATGGTTGAAAAACCGAATGCTCACAAACGTACTGCGAGCCGTGTCTGGCCGGTGAGCGGGAACTCCTGGGCGACACGCGCATGGGACCGGCGGTGAATCCCCACCAGCATCCCGACGGCCGCGAGGCTGAACACCAGGCTCGTCCCGCCATAACTCACGAAGGGCAGCGGCAGGCCGTCGTTCGGCAGCATGGCGGTGGTCACCGCGATGTTCTGGATGGCGGGAACCACGATCACACAAGTGAGGCCGAGCGCGAGGCAGCGGTTGAAGACGGTTTTCGCCTGAAGCGCGATGCCACAACCCGCCACGGCGATGAGCACATAGCAGAGCACCACGCCGAGCGTGAAAGGCAGACCAAGCTCCTCACCCACCACGGGAAAAATAAAATCGATGTGCGCGAAGGTCAGCGTGCCGAATTTTTCAACGCCGTTGCCGAGGCCGACCCCCCAAGGGCCGCCATTGCCAAGAGCGAGCAGGGCACGCCATTGCTGCATGCCGCGGTCAAGCTGGTGAACCGGGTTTTCCAGATCAAGCCAGGCCTGGATGCGGCCCCAGCGGTTTGGATCGTTATAGAGATACCATGCCGCACCCGACATCAGGGCGATGGCGGTGGGCACCGTGTATCTCAGGCGGGTTCCCACACAAAACAGGATGGCTCCCACCGCGGCGGAGAGGGACAGGGCGGAACCGACGTCCGTCTCCCCGGCGATCAGCACCAGCGGGACACCCGCAATCATGCCGGGGATGATGAACCCCCTCCAGAAGGTGTGGACTTCCGTCTGCCAGCGCGCGAACCATGCGGACAGGCAGATCACGACGACGATCTTGGCCAACTCCGATGGTTGGAACTGACCGACAAGCGGCACATGGATCCATCTTTTGGAACCGAAGATCGAGACACCAATGCCGGGCACATAACAAAGCGCCAGCATGATGCAAACCGCGGCGAACATCCATGGAGCTAGTTTGCGGAACTTCTCCACGGGCATCCACGCCGCGCCGAGCGCCGCGGCCAGCCCGATGAGAACCATAAACGTCTGACGGGTCAGGAAATGATAGGGTGCCTCCACCCCTCTCACCCAGGCACTGGTGCTGGCGAGCATGATCAACCCGAGGGCGACCAGCGCGGCGACCGCAGCACAGAGGATGGTGGAGCAATGACGGGCCATGGGAACGGGCGATCTAAGACATCAACTATCAGAATTCAAATCCTGATTTCAGGGAATGGTGAGTTTCATTCCGGTTCGCATCTTGCGGGCGTCGGTGATTCCGTTGATACGCATGAGGGCGTCCTGGCTCACCTTGAAACGATTTGCGATGCGCCAGATGCTGTCGCCCGATTGGACGACGTAGGATTTCCCGGAAGCGGACTGAGCCGACACCCCGGTGTTGGCCCGGACAGGCTGCGCTTTCGGCGCGTTGGCGATGTCCACGGCTTCGACAAGACCGCGTTCATGATCCGGCGGCGTTTGCGCGCGGATGGCGGCGACCTCCGGCGGATCTTCGGCAACGATGCGCTTCGGTGGGATCTGAAGAATGAGGCCGGGTTGGATTTCCACATGTTTGTTGAGCGCGCGCAGATCCGTTTCGTCCACCTGCTGGGCAGCAGCGATCCGGGCGTAGTTGTCACCAGCTTTGACGATGTGGATTTTCTCTCCGCCGGAAAGCCGCGGCAAGTCGCCTTACAGGCGCTGGGCTGCTGGTGCGGTGAATTTTGCGACCGCAGCGGCCTTCGGGACCGCCGTTTGTTCCGCCGGGCGACCTTCGAGAAAATGCTGGTGGATGAAAATCAATCCGATGGCGACAATGTGGATCAGGAAGATGATGGTCAGCGCGCGCGAGATTTTTGAGCTGCCGTCATCCGCTTCCATTTCAGGGCAAGGCGCGGCGGCGGCGCGTTGTTTGCGGTTGCGGGTGACGGCACTGAGACGGCGGAATATTCCCTTGGGGACGGGTCGGCGTTTGACGGGGAGGGTCTGTAATTTCATGACAGTGTGTTAGCGAAGTTGGTGGACGAGGTCACGGAAGGCGTTTCCGCGTTGTTCGTATCCGGAAAACTGGTCGAACGACGAGGTTCCAGGAGACAGGAGAACGGTTGAACCGCGCGGCGCGAGGCCGCGGGCGGCGGCAATGGCGTCCGCCAGTGTGGTGACGGACTGGCTCGGAACCGCTTCGGAAAACAGCGCGGTGAGTGGCCGGGCGATCTGGCCGAAGGTCACGGTGGAAAGCGCCTTCTCACGCAACAGCGGGACCACGGACGAGTAATCAAGGCCCTTGTCCTTACCCCCGGCGATCAGCACGACCGGGCGAATTTGAGAACGCAGGGCGCTTTCAAGCGCGTGGAGGTTTGTCGCTTTGGAATCATTCAGGTATTCCACGCCGTCCAGGGTGCGGATGAGTTCACAGCGGTGTGGCGGCGGGGCGTATCCGTGAAGCGCCTCGCGCATGGTGGCGGCGGAAATGCCGAAAGTCTGGCAGGCGGCGAGCGCGGCCATGGTGTTTTCCGCGTTGTGGAGCCCTCGCAGACTGGTGTCTTGATCCATGTCGAGCCATGTCCCACCACCATGGAGAATGATATGGCCGTTGGAAAACCAGTCCGCTTGCGGATCGGTGGTGGAGAATGTGACGAGTTTCGCGGCGAGTGGCGGAAGGCTCTCACCGCCGAGGACCACGGCGGTGTCGCCGGCTGTTTGGTTTTCGAAAATCCGCAGTTTGGCTTCCCGATAGGCTTCCACGGACGGATAACGGTCCATGTGGTCCGGCGCGAAATTCAGCCAGACTGCGACCGCCGGGTGCAGCGTGCGGATGGTTTCGAGCTGGAACGAGCTGAGCTCGAGGGAGACGGCGGCCGGCGGGTCCGGCTGAAGAACCACCTCGGCGAAAGGCGTGCCGTAGTTGCCACAGGGAGTGCCGCCCAAGCCCGCGTGGGCCAGGATCCGGGCCACCAGTTCGGTAGTGGTGGTCTTGCCGTTGGTCCCGGTGATGCCGACGATCCTGCCCTGATAGAAACGCGCCGCAAGCTCGACCTCCCCGATAACCTCGCCGGTGTTGTGTGAAAACGCGGCCACGTAGGATCCGAAGGTGTCGATGCCCGGGCTGACAACCAGAAGGTCCGTGGCGAGCCTCCTGCCGTCCTCTTCCGTGGCACCCGGATGAAGTTCCACGCCCTCTGGCATGCCGGCGAAGGCCTCCGGTCCCGCGGCATCCCATGCGGACACGGTCGCACCCTCGCGCAAGGCGAGCATCGCGGCGGCGCGGCCGCTGCGGCCGACGCCCAGAATGGCGATGTGTTTTCCGGTAAGCTTCATGGAGACGTCAGGCGATTTTGAGAATGGCCAGGCCGAAGAGGGCCAACATGATGGAGAGGATCCAGAAGCGGACGATCACCTGGCTCTCATGCCAGCCGAGAAGTTCGAAATGATGGTGGATCGGTGACATCCTGAAGATCCGCTTTTTGCGGAGTTTGAAACTGCCGACCTGGAGGATGACGGACATTGCCTCCATCACGAAGATGCCACCGATGATGACGAGCAGGAGTTCCTGTTTCGTGCAGATCGCCGCGGAGCCGAGCGCGCCACCGATGGCCAGCGAACCGGTGTCACCCATGAACATCTTGGCCGGATGGCAGTTGAACCACAGGAATCCGAATCCGGCCCCCGCCAGCGCCATCAGGAACACCGCGAGCTCTCCGATGTAGAGGTTGTGCGGGATCACCAGATACTCGACTGCCATGAAATAGTGGCCCGCAAGATAGGCGAGCAGGGCGTATGCGAGCGAGGAACTGATCGTACAACCGGTGGCAAGACCGTCCAATCCGTCGGTTAGATTCACCGCGTTCGAGCAACCGACGATGATCAGCGCGAAGAACGGAATGACGAAAACGCCGAGATCGACGAGCGGGAATTTGAAAAGTGGAAAACAGATCGCACCGATGCCGATATGATTTTCACCAAGCTGGAATCCGGCCTCGCCCGCGGTGACGAGCGTCTGGCTGGCGCCGATGCCGGAAATCTCCGGTTTGAAGTAGATGAAAGAGGCGGCGACGAGCGCGATGACAAGCTGCCAGAGAAGTTTGGTCCGGCTGCTAATGCCGTCGGACTTCCTCTCCTTCACCTTCTTGTAGTCATCGCAAAGACCGAGCAAGCCACACGCCGCCATGGTGCAGGCGCACACGGCGATGAATGGATTGAGCGGGCGGGCGCAGACCAGGGTGGAAACCAGGACGGTGCCGAGGATAAGCACACCGCCCATCGTGGGAGTGCCGATCTTCCCGCCGTGGAGCTCGGCGAGTTTGTGGACTTCCGCAGCGGTCCGGATCGGTTGGCCGACCTTGAGGGAGATCAATTTGCGGATCACCCGGGGCCCGGCGAACAGCGAGAGGATGAACGCGAGTATTCCGGCGCCAGCGGCGCGGAGGGTGATATATTGAAACAGATTGAGAAACGAAAACATGTGCGCCCAGCCTTGCTGGCCGGAGGCTTTTTCAGCTTCAAATGCCTGGAACCAGAAATCGTACAGCGCGGGAAGCATCAGTTTCGGGGGAAGGCGGAGTTCATGACTTTTTCAACGGTGGCAGCGCGACTGCCCTTGAAGAGAACGACATCACCGGGCTTCACCTCGCCGGAGATCCATTTGGCGGCTTCCTCAAGGACCGGAAAGAATGGAGCGCCGCCCGCACCACGCGCGATCCCTTCCGCACCCTCCCCCACGGCAACGACCGTGAGGCCACTCTCCGCGGCGAGTTCGCCGACGCGCAAATGGGCGGCCTCCGAATGACTGCCGAGTTCGCCCATGCAGCCGAGCACAGCGATCCGGCGGACACCGGCGGCCACGGCCATGTCGGCCACGGTGTCGATGGCGGCGGCCATCGACTCGGGATTGGCGTTGTAGGTGTCATCAATGACGGTGACGCCCTTCGATTGATATTGGCTGAACCGTCCGACAGCGGGCACGGCGAGGGAGAGTCCCGCCGCGATCTCCGCAATGGGGACTCCCAGTTTCCAACCGACTCCGGCAGCTAACAGGGCGTTGCCCACCATGTGCTTTCCGGGCACCGGCAGCGTGACCTCCGCGGTCCCTTCGCCCTCGATGACGAGATTGAACACCGTGTGATCCGCTTCGAATCGAAGGTCCTCCGCTCGGACGAGTCCGCGGCCATTTCCGACCGGGATGATCGAGCCTTTCGTCCTTTGACGCAGGTAGTCGTGATAGTCGCAGGCCGCGGGAATGAAGAGGATTCCGTCCGCCGGAAGCGCGCGGGCCAGCGTGCCTTTTTCCTCGGCAATGGCATCACGCGACCCGAGAAACTCGATGTGCGCGGTGCCGATGTTGGTGATGATTCCGTATTTCGGTCGGGCGATTTCACACAGCGGTGCAATCTCGCCCGGATGGTTCATGCCCATCTCCCAGACGCCCACCTGATCCGCCGGAGTGGCCGCAAGCACCGTGAGCGGCACCCCGATGTGGTTGTTGAGATTCCCTCGCGTGGAGGAAACCTTGAACTTGCGGGAGAGAACCGCGGTGGTGAAGTCCTTGGTGCTGGTTTTACCATTGGAACCGGTGATCCCGACCACGAGGATGTCGAGTTGCTTGCGCCACCAGTGCGCGAGTTTCTGCAAGGCCAGCAAGGTGTCGGGCACCTCGATCACGGCGGCATCCGCCGGGGCCTCGCCAGACAAACGCTGCACGACGACCACCGCGGCCCCCGCATCGAGCGCGGCTTTGGCAAACGCGTCACCATCGAAATTCTCACCCCGCAGGGCGATAAACACCGCACCGCGTTTCAGCGTGCGGGTGTCCGTGGAAACACCGCCGGATGCGAGCGCATCGGGATTCCCCGCGGCGACCGAAGTGCCGAGGATTTCCGCGATCTGGCGTGCAGTGAGTGGGTTCATCGGCTTTCTGCTATGGTTTGTGCGCGCTCGCGTAGTGCCTTCGCCGCGATTTTCCGGTCGTCGAAATCGATGGTCCGGTCGGCGAACTGCTGGGTGGTTTCATGGCCTTTTCCGGCGATCAGAATGATATCTCCCGAGAGCGAGTTCTTGATGGCATAGGCGATCGCCTCGGCGCGGTCGGGCATGCTGAGATGACCTTTGCCACGCATGCCGGACTCAATCTCGCGGATGATGGCAAGCGGATCCTCGGAGCGGGGATTGTCCGAGGTGATGACGCAGGCGTCGCTGTGGCGGGCGGCGGCGGCAGCCATGAGGGGGCGTTTGCCCTTGTCGCGATCCCCCCCACAGCCGAAGACAGTGATGAGACGGCGCGGATCGAGTTCCTTGAGCGTGCGGCAAGCGTTCTCCAGAGCGTCCGGCGTGTGGGCGTAATCGACAAACACCGTGGCACCGCCTGCATTGCCGACGTTTTCCATACGGCCGGGCACTTGGGGAGCGTTCACAAAGGTCGCGACGGCCTCACGCGGGCGAATGCCGCAGGCATTAGTGGCAGCGAGCGCGGCCAGAAGATTGTAGACGTTAAAACGACCAATGAGCGGCGCGCGGACCAGATAGGTTTTCCCCTTGGCTGCCAGTTCGAACTCCATGCCGCGCGAGTTCTGCCGGAAGTTGTTCGCACGGAAATCACAGTGCACGTTGAACCCGAAACGAATGACCGGCATTTTGCCGTCCAAGGATGTGGCAAGCTCCGCGCCATGCGCGTCATCCGTGTTGATCACTGCCACCGGTTTCTTGCCAAGGGGATCTGCGGCGAGCGAGAGGAACCACTCGCACTTCGCCTGATAGTAGGCCTCCAGCGAACCGTGGTAGTCGAGGTGGTCCTGGCTCAGGTTGGTGAACACACAGGCGTCGAAACCGATCGCCGAGATGCGTTTCTGGTGGATGCCGTGCGAGGAGACCTCCATCGCCACACCGCGGCAGCCGTTGTCCCTCATGCGGGCCAGCCATGCCGCGAGTTCGATGCAACCGGGCGTCGTGTGACTGGCGGATTCCTCCCTCTCCCCGTCATCGACGAGGATGGTTCCCAGCAAGCCGGCGCGGTGCCAGACGGACTTCATCACATGATGAATCAGAAACGCCGTGGTGGTCTTGCCGTTGGTGCCGGTGACGCCGGCCATCGCAAGACCTTTCCATGGATGACCTGCCATGGCCGATGCCAGGATGGAAAGCGCCGCGCGACTGTCCGGCACATGCAGCCAGGCGACCGCCGGATCCAGATCCACCGACGGCGCGGTTTCCGCGAGGATCACGGAGGACCCGGCGCTTAGAGCGTCGCCGATGAATTGGTGGCCATCGATCGAGGTGCCTCGAATGGCGGCGAAAAGCGTGCCGGGGGCGGCCTCGCGGGAGGACGCGGTAAGTGCCGAAACCTCTGCGTCCAGAGGGCCGGACGAGGTGACGCGGGAGAGACAGGAAACGAGGTCGCGGAGAATCATCGGTCGGCGGTGGCAAGCGGAGGAGGAATGGGCTCGGTGGGTTGTAAATTCAGGTAGGAGGCGGCGCGGGCGCCGATTTTGCTGAAGATCGGTCCAACAACATTGCCGCCGTAAACATGCTCGAGTTTCTTGGTGCGCGGGTCATCCACCACCACCAGGCAGACAAACTCAGGATCGTCCGCAGGCATCATGCCAACGAAGGACACGATGTATTTCCCGCTGAAGTAGCCACCCTTGGGATTATGTTTTTGAACGGTGCCGGTCTTGCCGGCCACTTCGAAGCCCGGGACCACCGCAAGAGTGGCGGTTCCTCCGGTTTGGGTCACTTTTTTCAACGCCCGGCGCATTTGCGAAGCGCTTCTGGCAGAGATCACCCGGTTGACGACTTCCGGCTGATAGTCTTCCACAACCGTCCCGTCGTTGGCAATGACCGCCTTGACGATGTGCGGTTTGCGGAGTTGTCCGTCGCTAGCCACCGCGCAATAGGCACATGCCAGTTGCAACGGCGTGACATTCGTCGCGTATCCGAAACAGGCGCGCGAAAAATCCACATCGTTGTTGGTATTGCGGGCGATCCCGGAGCTTTCGCCACTGAGCTGGATGCCGGTCTTCCGGCCGAATCCATAGTCATGGAGATACTCGTAAAACCGTTTCGGCCCGAGTTGCAGACCCATTTTGTAGGTGCCTATGTTGTTGGATTTCTGAAGAACGCCTTCAAAGGTCAGCTGCCCGGCCGGATGATCGTCCCTCAGCACGACCTTGCCGTTCCTGAAGTAACCGTTCTGGCAGTAAATCGAGGTGTAAGGGGTCACCAGCCCTTCATTGAGGGCACCGGAGGCGGCGACGATCTTGATGGTCGAGCCGGGCTCGTAAACCGTCTGGATGGCATAGTTGTAGCCGTTTTTCGCGATGTTCAGTTTTCGGTTGAGATCGAAGCTCGGTCGGCTCGTCATGGCGAGCACCTCACCGGTTTTCGGGTCCATCATGACCACCGCGCCGCGGTCGGACTCGAACTCGGCGAGGCCGGCATCCAGCTCTTCTTCAACGATCGCCTGCAAGCCGATGTCGAGCGTCAGCTGGACGTTGAGTCCGGCGAGCGGCGGCAGCAGGCCGGCGGAATTCCCCGGAACCACGAGGCCGCGGGCGTCGCGACGGTGTTCGCGGGTGCCATCGCGCCCGGCGAGATAGTCCTCCATCGAGTATTCGATCCCGAACTTGCCGACCACGCGGGTCTCGGTTTTTCCGTTTTCATCCGTTTGCTCGGCCTCACCGGTGAAGCCGATCAGGTGGGAGGCGAGAGTGGGTGCGGTGTACCAACGCTTGATGGAGTTCTGGAAATCAAAGCCCGTGATCCAATTTTTGTCCACGGCCTCGCGGAGTTTGTCGGCCACGTCTTCCGGCAGGTCCTTGGCGACGGGAACCCACTTACCCTTGCTGCCTTCAATCTTGGACCGGAGTTCCTCACGACGCATGCCCAGCGGCCGGGCGAGCACGCCGACGGCATAGGCGAGATGTTTGCGGTTGATGGTCTCGGCGGTATCACGGGCGAGGATTTCACCGCGCAACCCGTTGATCCGGCGCCGCTGGGCTTTGGGATCGAGCGAGTCCCACCCCGGCTCGGCACTGGCTTCCTGATAGGCCAGGCCATAGCTGGCGAGTTTGGGATCGAAGAGATGATTCTTGTCCACATACACGGTGGAGACCGGGATGCTTTTCGCGAGTGGCTCCTCGCAGCGGTCCACGATCATGCCGCGGATGGCCGGTAGTTTCTCGACGCGATGGAAGGCCCGGCGCGAGCTTTCCGCATAGCGGTGGCGGTCCACCAACTGAATCTGGATCAATCTGCCCGAAAGCACGCTGAGCCCGATCACCAGGATCGAGCACAGGACGATGCAGCGGTTTTGAAACGAGGATTTCACGGGCTAGGGCGCGGCCGACGCGACACTCCGCCGGCTTGGCGGTGCGGAATCGATCTCTTCAACGACAGCGAGGGAAATCGGTCGCAGGCTCGACCCGTTTTCCTCGAGTTGTTTGCGGATGACGAAGCGGTTGAGGAGCTGATCCATCCGCATCTCGGTGGTGCGGATCTCCAGCCGGCAATGCTCGACATTGCGATCGATGGCGTCGATTTCCCGGGCGATTTGGATCTGGCGGTTTTTGTAATAGGCGTGCAGCACCCCCCCGCCGGCGACGATCGTCGCCGCCAGAATCACGGCGATGAAGACGGATGCGGAAGTTTTGGGTTCGTCGCGGCGGCGGTTCATGGCGAGGGGTCTAAAAGCCGTGCAACCCGCAGTTTCGCACTGCGGGCTCGCGGGTTCAGGGAAATTTCTTCAGCGGTGGGAGTGATGGCCTTGCGGGCGAGCAGCTGGAATTGGCAATCCGGATTCGGCCTGGGTTCGGGCCATCCGGGGTCATCGATGAATGGCGCCGACCGATGCCGCAGGAAGCGTTTGACCATCCGGTCTTCAAGGCTGTGGAAAGTGATGACCAACAAACGCCCGCCCGGCTTCAGCACGGAGGGCGCGGCGGCAAGCGCGGTGGCGAGCGATTCGAGTTCCTCGTTGACCGCCATGCGGATGGCCTGAAACGCGCGGGTCGCGGGATGCGTCCGGCCGTGGCGCCCGACAGCGGCTTCGATGCAGGCGGCCAGTTCGAGAGTGGTTTCGAATTTTCTGGCGGACCGTTGTTTCACGATGGCCGAGGCGATGCGGCGGGCTCTTGGCTCCTCACCGAATTCAAAAAGAATCCTGACGAGATCCGCCTCGTCCCAGTCGTTCACGATTTCCGCTGCGGTGTGCGGGCTGGACGGCCCCATCCGCATGTCGAGCGGACCCTCGCGCATGAACGAGAACCCGCGCGCGGCGGAGTCGAGTTGGCGGGAAGAGACCCCGAGATCCAGCAGCAGGCCGTCGGCCCGTCCCCCCGATTGGATCCCGGGGATTTCCGGAAGGTTAGAAAAGTTGCCTTCCCAAGTGGAAAAACGATCGCCGTATTCGGCCAGCCGCGCGCGCGCGTGGGCGAGCGCTTCGGGGTCACGATCCACGCCGAGCACCGTGGCGCCGGACTTGAGGAAAATCTCGCTGTGCCCGCCGCCACCCAGGGTGCCATCAATGATGAACTTGCCGGGGCCGGCTTCCATCCACTTGGTGATCTCCGCGGGAAATACCGGCAAATGATAGTGCCCGACATCGCGGGCTTCGGAAAAATTTACGGGCGCCTGCGCCGACAACCAGCCAGAAGCGGCGCAGGCACCCGTAGGATCGGCAGAACCCCGTGCTGTCCCGAGCGCGGCGTCCTGTGATGAAAGGAAAATTTGCGATGGCCGCGCGGACAACCAGCCGGAAGCCGCGCGGACCATCGATTCAAATGACGAAAGAAGCTCTGTCCCGAGAGACCTCCCACGCCCAGCCATGAAAGTCACCGGACGCCGCGCCGACAACCAGCCAGAAGCGGTGCGGACGTCCGTGGTTTTGACAGAACCCCGTGCTGTCCCGAGCGCGGCGTCCTGTGATGAAAGGAAAGTTTGCGATGGCCGCGCGGACAACCAGCCAGAAGCCGCGCGGACCATCGATTCAAATGACGAATGAAGCTCTGTCCCGAGAGACTTCGAACGCCCAGCCATGAAAGTCAGCGGACGCCGCACCGACAACCAGCCAGAAGCGGTGCGGACGTCCGTAGTTTTGACAAAACCCCGTGCTGTCCCGAGCGCGGCGTCCTGCGATGAAAAGAATCCCAACTCTGACGCTTGCGCGAGGGCGGCCGGAGCCGCCGTGCGGACCGCGTCAAACGCCAGAGCTGGTGGGGTGAACAACATTGCTGTCGTTGGGTGTGGGTTGGGTGAGTGATTAGAAGATTCCGAGGTCGTCGTCCTCTTCCTGGCCGGTTTCGATTTCCAGCACCTTGTCAAAATTCGTTTTGCTCCAGATCTCGAAGTGGATCCCGCGGCCCGCGAGCATCACGTCGGAGTCGGCGGTGATGCCTGCTTTTTCGCTGAGATCCTTCGGAACGAGCAGCTTGCCCTGATCGTTGAGCATCACTTCGCGGGAGAGCATCGCCAGTTTGCCGAGCTTCGCGTTCTTTTCCTTTGGCGTCTTGTCGCTGCCTTTGATGAGCTCCACCCTTTCGTTGTAGGCTGCCTGGGTGAGCACCTTCACGACCGGCATCTCGTATTCTTTGGAAAACAGCAGGAACAGCGGAGCACCCACTTCCGGACGCCAGGACGGCTGAACGGAAACCCGGAATTTCGGGTCCATCTTCGCGGGCTTGAATCCCTTGTAATGTTGGTTGGTGCTGCTCACTGGGAAGACTGACTGTCGCGTCAGCGTTCGAAAAGTACACTGAAACACACTCAACCAGCAAGAACAATTTGGGTAAAATTTAGTAAATTTTTAAGTCGCTCATTATTAGTGCCTTTGCATACCAATGATAGAGCAATTACCTGAAATCATCGGTCCCCAAGTGCGCCCAATCATTGCTTTTTTGAATATTTTGAGGGTTTTCAGGGGTGTTTTTGGGTGCTTTTTCGAGCAAGTGTACCTAGCTTGAAAGAACTGGACTCGAAGTGTACCTGCAGCCAGCAAAGTCCTCCCCCAGTCCCGGCTTGTCAGGGCAGCGACAATGTCCGAGCCTGCCGCAACATGAGGCGGCGGGCATACTGGATGGCGGTTCTGACGTTTCTGGGAGCCTTGATGCTTTCCGGGCTGGGTCGGGCAGCGCCGGATTGGCTGGCCGAAGACCGCGCGCCCAAGCCACCGGATTCCGGCATCCAGGATGAAGGCGGCTTTTTCAAGCGGAACTCGGAAGCCGTGACGCGGATTTCCAACCAACTCCGGAAATTGGAGGCGGATCACGGGTTCCGCATCCTGCTGATGGTGGAGCCGACCCTGATTGGCACCACCGCTCCGGAATTGGCGGCCCAGTTGCAGCAATCCTGGCTTCCAGACGGCAACGGACTGGTGGCGGTGTTCGAATCGGACAGCCGCAGTCTCGGCTTTGGCCGGGATGTCGGAGGTGAACCGACTGCGGAGGAAGCCACCGGGCGCGTTCCCACTCACGAGACCGCCGCCATTCTCGTGAGAGCACGGGAAGCCACCGACCCGGATCTGCCACCGGAAGCCTACGTGGAAGCGCTGATAGGCCACCTCGTGAAGGAGTTCGACCGGTATTTCCAACTCCGCAAAGCCCCGCTTCCCAGAGAGAGATCGCTCAGGATGGGACTGCTTGCCATCGGCGGATTGGCCCTGCTGGCCCTAGGCGCAATCGCCATCGGGACGCTGGTCAAACTGCCATCCATGGCGGGCACTCAAAGTTTTCGTTTCCCGGAGGTGGTCCGACCCGAGCGGCTCGGAGCTCCCTGCGGCGGTGGAAACGTCACGGTCCGCCGTTTCAGGGAGAAATAACGGCGAGCGAGGTTTCCGGATTGTGCGCCTCCTGATCCGAGGCTAGTCCGGGACATGGATTTCGAAACACTCAGCCGCTGGGCGGACGAGGAACTCAAGGCTCTCATCAACGTGCTGCCCGAGGACGTGCGAACGGCCGCCGGCAAGCTGCCGGTCTCCATGGAGGAAAAACCCGGCGGCGGCGCCTTCGACGCGGAACTCGCGGGAGATGAGCTCGGATTGTTCGAAGGCCCCTCGGCGATGGACGAGACCGATCCCTCCGAACTCCCGCGCATCCGGCTCTTTCTCGAGAACCTCTGGAACTGGGTGGAGCAGGACGAACAGGACTTCCGCGACGAGGTCGGCACCACGTTCCTCCACGAACTCGGCCACTACCTCGGCTGGGATGAAGACGACGTGAATGAACGGGGTTTGGCATAATCCCGGAGCTTTCCACTTCCAGCGCCGGCGATTCCGCGTTAACCCATTGCAAGCATCCCGCAAACACCATGGATATTCTCGGATTCATCAAAGGCGAACTGCTTGAAATCATCGAATTCAACGACGACTCGCGCGACACCCTGTCGTGGCGGTTTCCGGATGAGGACAAGGAAATCAAAAACGGCGCGCAACTCATCGTGCGTGAAAGCCAAGCCGCCCAGTTCGTCTACCTCGGCCAATATGGCGATTGCTTCGCGCCGGGAAAATACCCGCTGGTCACCGAAAACATCCCGGTTCTAACCACGCTCAAGGGCTGGAAATACGGCTTTGAATCCCCCTTCAAGGCGGACGTTTACTTCGTCACCACCCGCCTCTTCACCGGCAACAAATGGGGCACCGCCAATCCCGTGATGATGCGCGACAAGGACTTCGGCGTCGTCCGCCTGCGCGCCTTCGGCACCTTCGACTTCCGAATCGTCAACCCTCCGGTCTTCCTCAGGGAGGTCGCCGGCACCGACCACCATTTCCGGCTCGATGAATTCGCCGACACCATGCGCTCGCGCATCGTCAGCGTCTTCAGCGAGGCGCTCGCCTCCTGCGGCGTGCCCGCGCTCGACGTGGCCACCCGCTACTCCGAGCTCGGCGACGCCCTGCTTCCGCTCATCAATCCGCAGGTCAGCGCCAAATACGGAATCGAGATCACCAGCTTCATCGTCGAAAACGTCTCCGTCCCGCCCGAGGTCGAAGCCGCCATCGACAAGCGCTCCAGCATGGGCGTCATCGGTAACCTCAACGACTACGTGAAATTCCAGATGGCGGAGTCCATGACCAAGGGCGACGGCGGATCGGCCGCCGCGATGCCCGCCCAGATGGCGATGGGCTTCGGCTTGGCGCAGGAGATGATGAAAACCATGCAGCAACCTGCGCCCGCGCATGGCGCCACGCCGGCCACCGCCCTACCGATTCCCGAGCTTCTCTCTCCTGCGGAAGCGGCCCAAGTGCTCGGCGTCACAGAGGCCGACGTGCTCGCCACGCTCGAATCCGGTGACTTGAGAGGCAAGAAGATCGGCTCTGCGTGGCGCATCACCAAGACCGCTCTGGACGCCTTCCTCGCCGAGTAAGTATCATCATGGCGGAAGTCAGCGCACTGCGGAAACATCCCTGCCCGGAATGCGGCGGGGATGCCGAGTGGAACGCCTCGAAACAGGCGCTCGCCTGCCCGTATTGCGGAACCCTCATGCCGTGGTCCGAGGGCGAGTCTCCGATGGGGGCCGCCATCGTCGAGCATGATCTGGAATCCGCCCTCGCCGCCATTCCCGATGACGCCCGGGGGCTTCGCGCGGAAAAAAAATCCGTCAAATGCGAGAGCTGCCACGCCATCAGCGTCTTCGATCCCGACCGTGTCGCGCAGTGCTGTGACTTCTGCGGCTCCCCCGCCATCGTGCCGGTGGACAACCTGAGGGACGCCGTCACCCCGGAGAGCCTGCTGCCGGCCGTCATTCCCAACACCCAGGTCCGCGACCAACTCCGCGAGTGGTACCGCAGCCGCTGGTGGGCGCCGAACCAACTCAAGCGCTCCGCCCTAACCGACACCCTGCACGGCATCTATCTTCCCTACTGGACCTTCGACGCCCACGTCGATGCCGACTGGACCGCCGAGTCCGGTTACTATTACTACGTCACCGAATCCTACCGCGGTTCCGACGGCAAGACCCGGACCCGCCAGGTCCGCAGGACCCGCTGGGAGCGCAGCTCCGGCAGCCTCTCGCATTTCTTCGACGACGACGTGGTGCCGGGAACAGTGGGCGTGCACAACACCCTGCTGCGCAAGGTCGAGCCCTTCCCCACCCTCACCGACCTCAAGCCCTACGATCCCGCCTACGTCCGCGGCTGGACCGTCGAGCGCTATCAGGTCGATCTCCGCCAGGCGGCCGCCACCAGCAGGCAGCAGATGGAAGCGGTGATCCGGCAGCTCTGCTCTCGCGAAGTGCCGGGTGACACCCAGCGCAATCTCCAGTTTTCCTCTTTCTATCAGGGCCGCACCTTCAAGCACATCCTCGTCCCCGTCTGGTTGGTCACTTATACCTATGGAAAGAGGAACTATCAGGTCGTCGTCAACGGCTACACCGGAAAGATGGCCGGCGAACACCCGCTGAGCTGGGTAAAGATCACGTTGGCGGTTATTGGGGTAATCATCACCGTGCTTCTCATCGTGGTGCTGGCAACCCGGTGACGGCTTCGTTTCAAGGGACCAGTACCTTCTCCACCGCCTCGCTGATCCAGAGCGCGGGATCGCCGCCGTCGTCGGTATTGACCCGGTGGCGCATGACCGCGGAAAACACCGCCTGCACATGGTCCGGATGCACTGCGGGAGTGCCTTCGAGGAA
>JBFEQB010000016.1:0-50985 GCA_041549835.1 Luteolibacter sp.
GTTTTATGGCATTCTCTTCCTCGTAAGGGATAGCACAATTGCCCCCCCAAAGGGCCCAAGGGCGTCGGAACAAGGGATCCGGCGCCCTTGGTTTTTTCAGGGAGCGCGGCCTGCCGGCGGGCGGAGATCCGGCTGGCGCGACTACGCGATTGCGGAATGTTGATGGGGCCGGTTTTGTGACATTCTCTTCCTCGTAAGGGATAGCACAATTGCCCCCCCAAAGGGCCCAAGGGCGTCGGAACAAGGGATCCGACGCCCTTGGTTTTTCAAAAGAGGTGAGGCGCGCTTGGGTTGTTTGACGCAGGTGAATGGTTTTTTTAAAAAATACGCTTGGCGGGTTTGATGTTTTGGGCCATTTGTTTGTCACATCGACTGAGCTATTCGCTTCTGTGAATCATTCAGAACGGTGTCATTTCCAGATTCCAGTTGGACAAGGCGTAAGCCCGCTGACTTCCCGGGGGGGGATTCAATGAGGTGCCGGACCCCATCAGGAATTCTTTGGGGGGAATGTGCGACAAAGAAAAAGGCGCGGATTGGCAACGGTCCGCGCCTTTGCTTGTTGCCTGGCCGGGCGGGCGTGGCTGGCAGCCTCAGGACCGTCTCAAGACCGCTCTGGAAATTCGCTTTGCCAGCGGGCGAGGGCTTTGCGGATTTCCCCGGCTTCGCGGGTGGGGCTGAGTTCCCAGATGAGCGGGCAGTTTTGCGGGAAAAACTTCAGCAACGGCGCGTAATCCAGCGTGCCGCTGAAGGGCACCCGGTGATCGCGGGCCGGCCACTCGACATCGTGGACGTGGCCACCGATGAGATGGGGCGAGATCCGCTCCAGCCACTCGCTGTGATCGAGCAGGCCAAGGTTGTGCTTGAGTTGGACATGGCCGAAATCGTGCCAATAGCCGACCCATGGGTGATCGGCAAAGTGCGCCTGGAGCTTGAGCATTTCGCGCTCGGTCGGCATGTCCTCGAAGCGCGAGCGGGATTCGACGGCGAGTTTCACGCCGTATTCCGCCGCCTTGTCAGCGAGGGTTTCCAGCGCCTCAAGCGCCCGGTGATAATACAGCGGGGCGATCTTTTCGCGTTTTTTGACGAAGGCGATCTTGGCCTTGATGAACTCCGGGCTGTGGGATTCTCCGGCGGCGACCATGGCCGTGAGCGGCTTGGTCCACTTCTTCGAGTTCATCGGCACCGAGCCCATGTGGAGCACGAGATACTCCGCTTGAAACTCCGCGGCCAGTTCCAGCGTGCGCAGCGTCATGTCCATCGCCCGCTGCCGGTCGAAGGGCCGGTGCGAGGTGAACTCATAGGCGTCTGGAGCGTCGATCATCACCTCCACGGGTGAGGGGAAGAAGTTGTGCACCCCCGAGCAGGTGAAAAGCCCGCGCAGGAAGGCTTGGCGGATGCCCGGCAGCTTGGCAATGGTCATGCCGTGGGAAAGCTCAATGTGGGAAAACCCGAGATCCACGATTTCCTCGATCATTTTTTCGCCGTCCGAATGGCGGCTGTTGTTCCAGCAGGATGAAAAAGCGAGCATGGCGATGGCGTGGAGGCAAACTACGCCAGATGGCCGCGTGGGCTCCATCTTCAAATTTCACCGGCGGCGCGTTTCGCGTTTCCACTTGCGCGGGCATGGTTGCAGGGCTATCGCCGCCGGCGTGAATCGTCGTGCCACATGCCTGTTTGCCTGCTTGGTCCTGCTTTCCTCCTGTGAGGAGAGCAAGGAAGTGGTGGTGACGGAAACCCGCGCCGTGACCACCCGCGACAACACGCCGAAACTCTTCGCCACCAGCGACGAGCGATTCCGTGATGCGAAACCGAGTCCGGTGAAGGGCGAGACTCCAGTTGGTTGGTTGGCGCTTCCTGCCTCGCAGTTCCGTCTGCTCAACTACCGCTTCGGCGAGACCGGCATGGGCGAAGTCTGGGTGTCCACTGCATCCGGCAGCGTGCTGGACAATGTGAACCGCTGGCTCAAACAGTTTGGTGCCGCGCCATTGGATGCGGCCGGTTTGGAAAAACTCCGCGCCGTTCCGATCGTCGGCACCACCGGCAGCTGGGTGGAGGCCACGGGCGACTATGCCGGCGGCATGGGGGCCGCTCCGAAACCCGGGTTTGCCCTCGCCGGGGTGATCGCATCGGTGAACGGCCGCATCCTGACCGTGAAAATGGTCGGCCCCAAAGCCGAGGTGGAAGCCGCCCGGCCGGTGCTCGAATCTTTCGCAAAGGGCCTGAAAATGGCTGAATGAGCCGCGAACCAATCCCATGGAGAACGATCCCAAGCCCGCCGCCCTGAAGTCGCCAAGGTCCCTCGCCGTAAAAACCTTCGACGTGCTGTCCGGTTTCGGCCTGGCTACCATCCTGCTCCTGTTGTTGGGGTTGCTGACGTGGTTCGCCACGCTCGAGCAGATCGACACGGGGCTCTATCCCACGCTCAACAAGTATTTTCACTGGAAATCGGTTTTCCTGCTGCCCGAGATCAAAGGGAAAATCGTTCCACTGCCGCTGCCCGGCGGTTACTGGGTGGGGGCGGTCCTGTTGCTGAACCTGATCCTCGGCGGCGTGATCCGCATCCGCAAAGGCTGGAAACACGCCGGCAACCTCATCTCCCACTTCGGCATCATCCTGATGCTCGTCGCCGGTGGCGTGGCGCACCACTTCTCGGAGCGCGGAAATATGGCCGTGGGGGAAGGGGAGTCCAGCAACGCCGCGGAGGATTATTTCGAGTACGTCGTCGAAGTCGCCGAAATCAAGGGCGGCAAGCCGGAGGTGATCCACGTCGTGCGCGGACGCGACCTGGTGGATCTAACAGACGGAAGGAGCCGGCTCTTCAAGATTCAAAACCTCCCCTTCGATCTCGAGATCGCGGGCTATCTGAAAAACACCGTGCCGGTGGGCGTGATGGAAAGCGCGCCGAGCCGGGGCGAACTCGTGGCCGATGGCTACTATCTGATGGAGAGGCCGAACGAGAAGAACGCCGAGGGAAACACCGCCGGATGCTATGCCCGGGTGGTCGGACCCGATGGCGGCAAATCCGAGCCGTTCATCCTCGCCGGTGCCAGTTTCCATCCGTTCACCGTCCGCCATGACGGCGGTGTTTTCACCGTAGACATGCGCAAGCGGCTGTGGCCGATGCCCTTCACCGTGAAGCTCGATGAATTCACCGCCGCCTTCCACCCCGGCACGATGAAGCCGTCCAAGTTCGTCAGCAAGATCACCCGCATCGAAAACGGCGCCGAGGCGAAGGTGACCATCCAGATGAACGATCCGATGCGCTATGAGGGGCTCACGTTTTTCCAAGCCAGCTACGGCCCACCCGGAGCCGGACCGGGCCAGAAAATGTATTCGGTGTTCGAGGTGGTGGAAAACCCCGCCGACAAGTGGCCGGAATACAGCCTCTATGTCGTCACCTTCGGCATGTTGGTCACTTTTCTCACCAAACTGACCGCTTACCTCATCGGCCAAGCCAGGAAAAACAAGCCATGACAGCTCCCCGATTTACCGCCGGTCGCTGGATCGCCGCCGCCCTCGCGATGCTCGGGTTGGCCGCCGCGTTCTACAACGTCGTCATCGACAACATGCCCAAGGGCGAGGTGCGCAGGATTGACGGCTACACCCCGTGGTCCGCGGAAACCCTCACCCTCGCGGATACCCTGCCCGTCCAGAACGGCGGCCGCATCAAGCCGTTTTCGACTTATGCCGGATTCACCATGCTCAGCCTGCATGGCGCGCGTTCGATGGAAATCCAAGGCAAGGACGGCGGGAAACTCCGGATCAAGCCCACCGCATGGATGCTCGACACGCTGTTCCGCCCGCGACTCGCCATCCACCAGCCGACCTTCCGCATCGACAACTCCGCCGCGCTCGAGGCCATCGGCGTGACGCCCCGCGCCAAGCGCGATCGCTACAGTTACGCCGACATCGAGCCCGGCCGCGAAAAACTCGGCGAACTCGCCCAGTCCTATCAGCCGATCGATCCGGAAACACGCGATCCCGTCCAGAACCAGATCGTCGATCTCGCGGCGAACCTCCAGACCTACGAGAGCCTGTTAGGCTACTTCAGCTTCGCCCGTTCCGGGATTGTTCTCACCGGCTCCGGTCAAAACGGCGCGCCGGACAAACGCGCGGACGTCAGTGCCCTGATGGCCACCGCTCCCCAACTCCGCGATCAGATCAGTCACTCCCGGTCCCGTGGCGGCAAGATGGAGCCCCACCTCCGGGACCTGCTCGAACAAGTGCTTGATGCTTCGAATTTCGCCAAATTCGGACTCTTCATGCTGCCACCCGCGGATCAGGAGAAATCCACCTGGCAGAGCGCCGGCAACGTGATCATGGACGTGATGAGCGGCGCGTCAGAGGATCCGCAATCCGCCATCGAGGACATCATCGCCCTCGAAACCACCGCCCGCGCCATCGGCGATGAGGGGGGCGACTCCTCGTTCCGCAAAGCATTCGCCTCCGCGCGTGACCGCATCGTCCGGCGCGCCGTGTCCCGCAGCCAATACGAAAGCATCGAACTCGAGGCCACCTACTATCGTGAAAACTGGTTTCTGTTTGCCCTGATCTTCTTTCTCACCGGCACGCTGGCCGCGCTCGGCATGTGGACGTTCGGCACGAGTCGTGCGGGCACGGTTTTCTCATGGATCACCCTCGCGTCCACGCTGGCCGGTCTCGCCTACAGTGTCATCGCCATTACCATGCGTTGCCTGATCATGCAGCGCCCGCCGGTTGGGAATCTCTATGACACGGTGATCTTCATCGCCTCCTCGGTGGTCATGTTTGCACTCGTGGTCGAGTGGATGACCCGTCGCCGTTTCGCCCTTGGCATCGGACCGATCCTCGGCACCGCGCTCATCGTGCTCGCCCGCCGTTTCGAACTGGGTGATGCCAAGGACCACATGGACCCGCTGGTCGCCGTGCTCGATTCGAATTTCTGGCTCACGATCCATGTGCTCACTATCACGCTCGGCTACTCGGCGGGTCTGCTCAGCGCTTTTCTCTCAGCCGGTTACATCCTGATGCGTGGGCTGCGCCTGGATGCCGGGGACAAGGACCTCCGCCGCGCCCTGACGCGGACCGTTTACGGCATGTTGTGTTTCACCTTGTTTCTCTCGCTGGTCGGCACCGTGCTCGGCGGGATCTGGGCGAACTATTCCTGGGGCCGCTTCTGGGGCTGGGACCCGAAGGAAAACGGCGCGTTGTTGATCGTGTTGTGGACGCTCGCCATCCTCCACGCCCGTCTCGGCGGCTACCTGCGCGAGTGGGGCCTGCATTTCGCCGCGGTCTTCACCGCCATCGTCGTCACATTCTCGTGGTGGCACGTGAATTTCCTCGGTGTCGGTCTTCACAACTATGGCTTCACCGCCGGCAAGGGCACCATCTGGGCCTTTTACATCGCGATGAGCGCGGTGCTGGCCTTTGGCATGATCGCGATGGTGGTGGAGAAGGATGGTGCGGCGAAGCAGCGGGGGAGTCCGTGAACAGTTTCGCGGGGTTCATCATTTTTCCAACGTGGAAAAATGGTGGAGCGTAGCGGATTCGAACCGCTGACCCCCTGCATGCCATGCAGGTGCTCTACCAACTGAGCTAACGCCCCTTGCGGGTGGGGCGGAGGTTTATTCGCGGACCCGCGGGTGGGCAAGACGATTTTTGGGAAATTTCCCGATTCGGAGTGTTCAGCCTCCGGGCCGGGTTCCAGCGCTTGCGGCGGATCAGGAAAAACATGCCTAGGCGCCGATCATGGCGGCGGATGTTTGGGGAACCGCCGGGATGCCTGTTTCGCCGAGCGGGTCGATGGTGAAACGACCTATCCACTTGGCGCTGCACGTGCCGCCCTCGAAGACGCGGCATCGGCCCTATGCTGAGAGGGGACCGGGTATCGAAAACAAGGAAATGGAACCCGCGAGAGTTTTCATCATGGGGAGATGTTTTTGGGGGGAATGTCAGCGAGCGGGGTAAGGGCGGTTGACGTGCCTGAGGTGTCATATTTCCGGTCTATTGAAATCAAGGGGCCGGGCAAACTCAGGATTCCTTGCTATTTACCCGTGGATCAACGCCTGTGATCACAATTCACTTTGCGGAGCCGGGTGGGTCATTATGCTACGCCGCATGTCGAAATATGCAGGAGAACAGGTGTTGGTGGTGCCGCGGGCGCTTTTCGATGAAATCGGCTCGTTTGAGGGAATCCAGACGGCGGGATTGGAAGAGGCCGTGGCCCGTTTGCTGGCCCCGGCCAGTCATTTTTTCATGGACCGCGCTGCCGCCGAGGAGGATCCCTCGCATAAACAATTGATTCCCTACTGCATTTTCCGCTGCGGCGATCGCATTCTCCACTACACGCGGGGCAAGTCTGGCGGTGAAAGTCGGCTCCATGCCAAGATCTCCGTGGGCGTGGGTGGCCACGTGAATCCGGTGGATATGGGTGGTGGAAAAACCGGTTCGGCCGCCTATCACGCTGCCGTCACCCGTGAGATAGAGGAAGAACTGGACCTCCCTGAAGAGCACGAACACCGGATCATCTCCCTGCTCAACGACGACTCAAACCCGGTCGGCCAGGTTCATCTCGGCATCGTGCATCTCATCGATCTGAAATCGGACGCCGTGGCCTCCCGCGAGGACGCCTTGTTGGATCTCGGGTTCACCCCGCTCGCGGAGCTCAACGGCCCCTTGTTCGATCGCTTGGAAACCTGGTCGCAGTTCTGCATCCGCCATCTCGCGGAGGGTTGAGCGTGCAAATCAGTTGGGCAGGGGGGGATCGGTTAGGTCGAGTTTGGCGATGATTTCACCGAGGTAGTTGCGGGCGTTGCGGGCGTGTTCCATGATGAGTTCCGGAGATTCGCCGCTGTCGGCGAGTTCCAGGATCAGAGGGCCGTGGAAACGCCACTGGCGGAGTTGGCGGATGAGGGAGATCCAATCGATGGCTCCATCGCCGGGCGGGAGGTGGCCGTCGCGGTCGCCGAGGTTGTCGTTCACATGAAGCATGCGGAGGTGGCCGGAGAGCTTGTGGACGACGGTGCGGAGATCGCCTGATAGAAAGGCGTGGCCGGTATCCAGACAGGTTCCGACGTTGGTTTCGCGGATGGCTCCGAGGAGGAAGAGGATGTCGCTGGTGTGGCCGAACATGAGGTGGGGCAGCATGTTTTCGAGCAGCAGGGTGATGCCGAGGTGGCGGCAATGGCGGGCGACCTCATTGAGTGAGGCGGCGGCGCAGGTCATGCGGTGGTAGCGTTCTTCAGGCCGGGGTTTGCCATCGCTCTCGGGGCCGGGGTGGAGCACGAGGTAGCGGGCCTTGAGCGTGTGGGCGGCGTCACAGGCGGTGAGGACTTCCCGCAGGGACGCCTCGCGGTGCGGCGGGTGGGGCGAGGAAATGTCAATTCTGTCGGCAAAGGGGGCGTGGAAGGAATTGGCCTCGATGCCGAGTTTTGTCATGAGCGCCGCGGCTTTTTCGACGTGGGCGGTGTTGTGATAGTCGAGGTGGGCGGGAAACGAGCAAACCTCGATCAGGTTGAATCCGCCGTCCCGCACGAGGGGCAGGGCTTGCAGGATGTCGGTTTTGTAAAAGCATCCGGTGGAGATGCCGCAGGGCCAGTCGCTCATCGGGATGAGGGGTTCAGGGTTTCAAAGTGGAACCATAGACGCGCTTGAAGGCAGGTTCAAGGGAGCACCTGGCGGGATTCCAGCAGAACCGCTTTTCCTGTTGGGAGACACAGTTGAAGTCGATGCCCCGCTCGGTGCCCTGATCGATCTGGCCGGCGAAAAGACGGACGTAGAATTCGGCGCGATTGACGGGCTCGTATTCTTGCCACTGGCCGCCCCATTCGTGGGAGGGGTCCTGGAAGATGGCGGTGCAAAGGGCGGCGATGTGGCGGGGTAGCCACCCTTCGGCGAGCAGGCAGCGGGTGATGAGTTGGATGCCGGATGGCTTGAGGAGCAGGTCGTTGGGGTGGGCGAGCAGGTGGCGGGCGCAGGGGGGCAGCCCTGCGGGTGAGAAGGCTGGCACGGCATGGGCGGTCGAGTAAAACCGGCGGTGGAACCCGGCGAGCCCGGATTCGAGGTAGGCGGCGAGGAGGTGCCGGGTGCCGCGTTCCTCCTGCGGGATTTCCACGCCGGCGCGGTGGGCGAGGCCGATGATGGTTTCCGGATCGTGCCGCTGTTCGATCAACTGCCGGATGTTCATCTCGTGCAGGGGCAGGGTGAAGAACCCGGGAACCTGCTGGGTGATGCCGAGCCGATCGATCAGGCCGGAAACCCAGGGTTTCCGATAGACTGTGTAGGGGATGCGGATCATCCGGCTGGAGAGCGGGTCGCCGTATTCCGAGATGTCGATCGAGAGCATTTCCCGCGCGCCGGAGTGGCCGGGGCCGACGTGTTGGGCGGTGATTTCAACGGGGATTTCGCAGACGGAGGCCGCCTGGGTTTTGAGGACATGGGCGAAGTGTTCCATCAACAGGGCGACATGTGGGAACAACGGATCCGGCTCGGGGGTGCCGTCGGGGGTGGTGCAAATGCCGAGGCGGGAAATAGCCTTGGCGACCGGGGAGCATTTGCGGATCTTCCACACGAAATGGTGGCCCTGTCCGGTGACGACGTGGAGATAGCGGATGCCGAGGCTGAGCAGGCGGGCTTCGATGACCCGGACGAGAGGTTCCTGAAGAAGGAAGGCCTTCTGTGGGTCAAGGTAGGCGGCGGCGGGGTCGTCGAAGTTGACGTATTCGACATCCAGATGGATGAGCATCGAGGTTGAGTCTTCCAGCGAGCGGGCGAGTTCGCAGCCCTCGTCGAGCAGGGTGTGGAGTCTGGCAGGGGGGTGGCGCGCGAAACGGGAAGGGTTGAGGGGATTAATGCGGGCAAGGAAAAGGCACGAGGCATCTTCCAATCTCGGCCCACCCAAGTATTCGATGATCCGCTGCCGGACGACGGAATTCTCCAACACCTCCCGGAGAGCGGGGGAATTGGTGGAGTCCATGACTGGACCGACAGGGTTCATGGGCGGGGGAGCGGTTGGGATCGAAAGTGGGGGCGCGCTGGCTCGGGAACTGCAGATCTTCCGGCGCTAACAGAAAAACGGAAACCACCGGGAATATACACTGAAACCGCCAGATCGAAACCAGACGGCGTTTTTTTCCTGTTGGATAGGAAGTTTCAAGTGGCGGTCCCAGGGGATTTCCGTCAATTTCCGTGCAAGTGGAACGACAACCCTCACGTGTGAGCCTCATGTCATCGAGCAAGAAACCAGCCAAGCCCCGCATCCTGATCGTTACTCCGGAGATCACCTACCTGCCTCCTGGTATGGGAAACATGGCGCAGCGGATGTCCGCGAAGGCGGGGGGGATGGCGGACGTTTCGGCATCCTTGGTCTCGGCGCTGTTCGAGTTGGGCGCGGACGTGCATGTGGCGCTGCCGAACTACCGGCGGATGTTCCAAGGGGATGTATTCAGTCTCCACGACAAGGAGTTGAGGAAATACCACGAGGTGCTGCCGGACACGCACATCCATTTGGCGGAGGACCGGATTTTCTATTACCGCGAGCAGGTTTACAGCAATCACTCGGAGGAATCGATGCGCATCGCGCTGGTGTTCCAGAGGGAGGTGATCAATCACATTGTGCCGCAGGTCCGCCCGGATCTTATTCACTGCAACGATTGGATGACGGCGTTGATTCCGGCGATGGCGCGCCGCCGCGGGATCAAGAGCCTGTTCACCGTGCACAACATCCACACTCGGCAAGTGTCACTGGCCCGGGTGGAGGAATCCGGAATCGATGCCGCGGAATTCTGGATGAACCTCTACTTTTGCGGGGCTCCTGCGAATTACTATCACGCGCGAAACGAAGTCCCGGTGGATTTGTTGACTTCGGGAATTTTCGCCGCCCACTACATCAACACCGTCAGCCCTCATTTTCTCTGGGAAATTGTGGAAGGCTGGCATTCAGTGGTTCCGGACTCGGTGCGGGCGGAACTTCGCAACAAGCATTTTGCCGGGTGCTCGGCAGGCATTCTTAACGCGCCGGACCCCTCATACGATCCGGCGACCGACGATTCGCTGGAGCGGAATTATACCATCGAGGATTTCAAGGAGGGCAAAATCGCGAACAAGCTCGCCCTGCAGCGAGAACTCCAACTCAAGGAGGATGCCGATGCGCCGATCTTTTTCTGGCCGTCGCGGCTTGATCCGATGCAAAAAGGTCCACAACTCCTGACGGACATCCTCGAACGCCTCGTCTCCGATTACTGGGAGTCGAACCTGCAGGTGGTCGTGGTGGCCAATGGGCCGCACCAGCAGTGGATCGAGAAAATCGTGGCCGACTTCGAGCTGCACGAGCGGGTGTCGATCGTGGATTTCGACGAACGCTTGTCGCGGCTGGCATACGCGGGTTCGGATTTCATGCTGATGCCGTCGCTCTTCGAGCCTTGCGGTTTGCCACAGATGACGGCGCCGTTGTATGGCTCGTTGCCGGTCGTGCACGCCACGGGTGGACTCTACGATACGGTCCAGCCGCTGGATGTGGAGCACTCGAAGGGCAATGGTTTCCGGTTTGATCATTATTCCTCGGAAGGATTCCGCTGGGCGATCGACCGGGCGATGGATTTCCACCATCTGCCGCCGGAAGCGAAGGGCGAACAGATCCGCCGTATCATGGTTGAGAGCGCCCATCAGTTCAGCCACAAGGAGGTCGCCCGCCGTTATATTGAAATCTACGAGCAGATGCTCGAGCGGCCACTGGTGGAGACGGAATCGGGCGAGGCGATCAAGGCGATCGCCGAGAGCCTTGGGATTCCAGCGGACAGTTGAGCGGTCGGTCAACGAGGTGGAAACCCACCTCGTCCAAGTGGGTGATCCGGCCTTCATTGCCTGGCGACGCCCCTCTGCCAGAGTGGCGAGGGCGGGACCTCGTTGGGGCGGCAGATGATGATGCCGGCATGTTTGGAGGAGCCGTTCAGGTAATCGGTGATCGGGCGGTCGATGATGGTCATGCGGCCCTTGTCATAATCCGACGTGGCGTGAGTGAAATAGGCCCGGTTGTTGAGCCGCACGATGAGACCGACGTGCGAGGTGTAGCCGTTCGGGCCATGGCTTGTGATGGCGCAGATGTCACCGTTCTGGAGGTGTTTTTCCGCAGCACGGACTTTGGATTTCGGCACAT
Source organism: Luteolibacter sp. (assembly GCA_041549835.1). Taxonomy (GTDB): domain Bacteria; phylum Verrucomicrobiota; class Verrucomicrobiia; order Verrucomicrobiales; family Akkermansiaceae; genus Luteolibacter. The sequence goes on from JBFEQB010000016.1 coordinate 11,132, forward strand.
GATAGACCGGGAGGCGGGAGACTTGCGCTTCGATTTTCGCCATCGGTTTGATGAGCGAGGGATTGGATCGTAGGTAGCGGTAGCTTTTCCACTGGACGGTCATTTCGTGGATTTCCCGCCGGATTCGAACGGCTCCGGGAATACGGGAGGTGATGTTGGAGGCGTAACCGCGGCGCTGATTGTCCGCGAAGACCTCTTCGAGGTGGTGCATCCGGCTGAGGTAGTTCCCGTTGCAGACGCCGTTCCGGTAGCGCTCGATTTCCACCATGTGGAGCAAGTCGGTGGGTTTGTAGGGCCCCGGCTTGTAGGTGAGCATGCGGGCGAGGGCCAGGGCGTTCTCATAGTAGGTCCAGCAATCCATGCCCTTGAGGTTGGCCACGGGCGATTCAATGCGGTCATCCACCTCAAGCGTGTAATTGACGTAGGGGGTGCCGATCATTTCGCGGGCGGCGCGGATCGTGCGCTCGCCAAGCGGGAGCTTGCGCCAGTTCTCACGTTCGGCCTTGGCGACGATGGCGTGAAACTTCGATTCGCCCTGAAACACCTTGCTCATGGGCAGGCGCGGTGCGGAGGGCGGAGGGACGGCCTCTTTGGCCATGGCTACTGTCATGGCGATCCCGGCAAACGCGGCAATTTGGCCGAAAATTTTCAATTGCATGGCTATTCCATAGCGGATTTCGGGCCATGAGCAAATGGAACATTCTTCCCCGGATCGCCATGATTTCAATGGCGTGACGCTGAGATGGGGTGGCCCCGAGGGGCCGGAAGATCAATTTTGGTGAATGTCCGCTCACGCTGGAAGCAGAGGGTTCAGGCTTTCCGGACAATGTGCTGCAATTTCCGGGAGGCCTGACCGCAGGTGATTGGGAGGCTGCCGGCAACCGGGTTGCCGTGACCTCCATCGGTGGTGTTTGGGGACGCTGCATGGGCGAGGACCCTCAAACGATCACGGGGGCGGCGCGGCGTTTCGCGAGGATGGCTGTTTCCTGGGAAGGCGGGGCACCATCTTTTCCTGCGGTTCTTCGCTTTACCCGGGAGTTCCGGGCGTTTAAGTCCCTCCTGCAATGCACGGATTTTCCTACAAAAACGGTTCCCTTTACTGTGAAGACGTCGAATTGGCCTCACTGGCTGAAGAATACGGCACGCCGCTCTATGTTTATTCCGCAGCAACCATTCTCGACCATTACCGGCGACTCGATTCCGCCATGGCCGGGGTTGATCACGAAGTGGCCTATGCGGTGAAGGCCAACTCCAACCTCTCCGTGCTCCGCCTGCTCGCCAACGAAGGAGCGGGTTTTGACATCGTGTCCGGTGGCGAGTTGTTCCGCGTGATCAAGGCTGGTGGCGATCCGGCGCACTGCACGTTCGCCGGCGTGGGCAAGACCCGCGACGAGATCATCTATGCCTTGGAGCAGGGAATCTACTCGTTCAATGTCGAGAGTGAAGAGGAATTGCGGTATCTCAACGAGGTCGCCGGCGAGCTCGGCATGATCGCGCCAGCGGCGGTGCGGGTGAATCCGAACGTGGATGCCAAGACCCACAAGTATATCTCCACCGGCAAGTCGGAGAACAAGTTCGGTGTCGATTTCGAAGTGATCTCCGGCCTTTACGAACGCGCGGCCGCAGAGTTGCCGCATATCAAGCTGCGCGGCCTGCAGATGCACATCGGTTCGCAGCTCACTTCCATTGCGCCGTTCATCGAAGCGGTGGAAAAGGTCACGCCGCTCGTGAAGGAACTCAAGGAACGCCATGGCATCGAATTCTGGTCGATCGGCGGCGGAATCGGCATCATCTACAAGGAATCGCTCGAATCCGGCAGCGTGGATTGGTGGCAGGAACAACCGGAACAGGAGCGTCCGCTGACCATCGCCCGCTATGGCCAGGAGCTCGTCCCGCGCCTCAAGGATCTCGGTTTGAAGATCCTGCTGGAACCCGGCCGCCTCATCGTGGGTAACGCCGGCGTGCTCCTCACCCGCTGCCTGTATGAGAAAAAGGGTTCGGCGAAGACTTTCAAGATCGTCGATGCCGGGATGAACGACCTCATCCGTCCCGCCCTTTACGAAGGGCACCATGAAATCGTGCCGCTGAAACAACCGGAATCCGATGCGCGGACTGCCGTGGATGTGGTGGGTCCGATCTGCGAGAGCGGTGACTTTTTCTGCCAGAACCGCGAGTTGCCGGAATTCCAGCCGGGCGAGACGGTCGCGCTGATGTCCGCCGGGGCCTATGGTTTCGTGATGGCATCTAACTATAACTCGCGGGCCCTCCCGGCCGAGATCCTGGCGGAGGGCGGGACCGCCACCGTCATCCGCAAACGCCAGACTCTCGACGATCTGATCGCTGGTGAGCTCTGAGCCCGGCGGTTTGAGAAAGCGGCCATGCCGAGATTGATCTACCTTCGCCTGCATTTGTTGGTGGCGTTGTTCGCGACGACCTCGGTATTCGGGCATCTCATTTCGTTTTCCGCCCCAGCGCTGGTGGCATGGCGGACGTTTCTGGCTGCGCTGGGCGGGGCGTTTCTCGTGGTCTTGGTCCTCAAGCGTGATCTGCGGCTTTCGTCCTGCCGGTTGCTTCAATTGATCGGCATCGGGGCCATCGTGGGCCTTCACTGGATTTGTTTTTTCGGTGCGATCAAGTTGGCGAACATCTCGATCTGCATGGCCGGGATGGCGACCACCTCCTTTTTTACGGCATTCTCCGAACCGCTGTTCGATCGCCGGAGGGTTCGTTCGCTGGAAATCTGCCTGGGGCTCTTGATGGTGCCCGGGATCATGATGATCGCCGGGTTTGAGAGCGGGCGTCTCGTCGGTCTCGGCGTCGCCTTGTTAGCTGCGGTCTTCGCCTCGGTTTTTCCGGTGCTCAATCGTCGGGTCGTCAATCAGGAGCGGATTGATCCGCTGGTGATGATGACATGGGAGATGGTGGGGGCCTGCCTGGTGTGTCTGCTCAGCCTGCCATGGTTGGACGGTCCCGGTGCTTATGCCAGGATGCTGCACTTTCAGGGGTTGGACTGGCTGTGGCTGTTGTTCCTGGCATGGGTCTGCACGGTTTTCGCTTATGCGTTTTATATCAAGATCCTGCGACACTTGAGCGCTTACACCTCGAACCTGGCGATGAATTTCGAGCCGGTTTACGGCATCTTGGCCGCCGCGGTTTTGTTCGGCGAGCATCACCAGTTGCATCCGGGATTCTTCGTTGGGACGGGCACCATTCTAGTCGCCAACCTTCTTCATCCATTGATCTTTCGACACTTTGAAAGGCCGCGGAAACCGCGGGCCTGAATGGGGCCCTTGTCACGGCAATCCCGCTCGGACCTTGGTGAAGCCGGTCTTGATGACGTCATAGAGAATCCGGACACGTTGGTCGAAGGGGGCGAAGGCGCTCTTGATGGCGTTGAGCGAGAGTTTTTCGAGTTCGGCGAGGCTGAGGTCGAAGAATTCGGTGGCGAGGGCGGTTTCCTTGGTCATGGAGGTGTCGCTCATCAGGCGGTTGTCGGAGTTGAGGCAGACACGGAAGCCGCGCCGGAAAAACATGCCGAAGGGGTGCTCCTCAAGGCGCTTACATGCACCGGTGTGAAGGTTGCTGAGCAGGCACATTTCCAGAGGCACGCGGCGGTCGAGGATGTATTGGGCGAGGCGGCCGAGTTTCATGGAGCCATCGGGAAAGACCTCGATGTCGTCGCGCAGGCGGGTGGCGTGGCCGAGGCGGTGGGCACCGCAGTATTGCAGCGCCTGCCAGATCGACTCGGGGCCGTAGGCCTCGCCGGCGTGGATGGTGATGTAGAAATTCGCACGCTCGATGGCTTGGAAGGCCTCAACATGTTTTTTGGGAGGAAACCCGTGCTCGCCACCGGCCAGATCGAAGCCGACTACTCCGTCGTCGCGGCAGCGAATCGCGAGTTCGGCGGCTTCGAGCGAGTCCGGCATGTGCCGCATCGCGCAAATGATGAGTCCCCATTCGACACCATGGGCGCGCTCGCCGCGTTTCAGTCCGTGGACCACGGCGGCGACGACTTCGTCCTGCGTCAGCCCGCGTTCAGTGTGATAGACGGGGGCAAAGCGGACTTCGGCATAGACGACACCGTCCGCGTGCATGTCCTCGATGAATTCGAAGGCCACGCGTTCGAGTGCCTCCGGCGTTTGCATGACGGCGGTCGTGTGTTGGAAGCCTTCGAGGTATTGCGGCAGGCTGCCGCGGCGGGCTCCGCGGTGGAAACAGGCAGCGAGATCCGTGGGATCGGTGGTGGGTAGTCCGTGATAACCGGACTCCGCGGCGAGATCGACCACGGTGGCGGGCCGCAATCCGCCGTCGAGATGCTCGTGAAGCAGCACTTTTGGAAGGTTGCGGATGTCCACCGTTCGGAGCAACTCCGCGCCGCGGAGCGGAATCTGATGGTTTCCCCTCGGGCTCATGGGGCAATCTAGCTGATTTCCCGGCGGAGGCTTGCAAAATTGTCAATCGGGCGGGAACTTTGTCCCGCACGGCCATGGGTTTGGACCTCGGTGGAAATGAATGATTTCGTGATATTGATTCTGGGGATTGTTTGTGCGGGATTCGGTGGCGAGTTCTTCGTCCGGGGAGCGGTCGGACTCGCACGCTGGGTGCGGGTTTCGCCGGGGATCATCGGCGCGACGGTGGCGGCGTTCGCCACATCGAGTCCCGAGTTGTCGGTTGCGGTGAACTCGGCCATGGCAGGGAAGCCCCAGATCGCCCTCGGCGATTGTTTGGGGAGTAATGTGGTGAACGTGGCGCTCATTCTGGCGCTGGCGCTGGCGATTTCCGGAATTCAAAGTCCGCGGGACAGCGTCAAGCGGGATTTTCCAGTAGCCGTTCTGGCTCCGTTGATCACAGGACTGCTGGTGATTGACGGCGTGTTGTCACGGTTGGATGGCATCCTGATGCTGGGGATGTTTGTTCTTTGGATCGTGGCGGTGGTGGTGGAGGCCCGCAAACAACGGAGCGCGGCGGGGCAAATCCTCGGCGCCCATCGAGGCTGGCTTTCCATTGCCGCCAGCGTGGCCGGTCTCGGGCTGTTGATCGCGGGGGGGAACCTGATCGTGGCCGGGGCCAAGGGCATCGCAGTTACCTACCATCTGGACGCGTTTGTGATCGGCGCGACGCTGGTGGCCTTCGGCACCTCGGCGCCGGAACTGGCCACCGCGGTCATCGCGAAACTGCGCAAGCATGACGAGGTCGGGCTGGGAACCATCCTCGGCAGCAACATTTTCAACGGGCTGTTAGTCATCGCGGTGGCTGCCGTGATTCACCCGATCACTGTCAACAGGGGAGAGGTCATGTTGGCTCTGGTGTTTGGGGTGGTGGCCTTGGGCTTCACCTATCCCGCAGCGAGCGGATTCATTCGGCGGTGGCGCGGTGGACTGCTGCTTTTACTCTACACCGTGTATCTTGTTATGATTCTGCAGCAGCGGGGAGCGGCCTGAACGGGCGGCTTACGGAGGGTCAATCGCCGAGGAAGACGAATTCTTCGGCCATGCGGTTGAGCGAGCGACGGGCGGTGGGCATGGCGTCGGCGAGTGAGTCAAGCAGCCTCCGGGGCGCGCCGTCGGGAGCCTTGGGGTTTGATGCGGCGCTGCGGAAGGAACGCCGGGCGAATGACTCGTAAAACTCGAGATCGGGAGCTTCACCCTTTTCGCTCCTGCGCCGGAGGAATTCCGGATAAAGCCCGGTGAGGATCAGGAATTGATTACCCGCCGCCACTTGCAGATGAAACCGCATCCGGCCTCTGGCCGTGGTGATGAACGAGAGAAACTCCGCCGCATGGGTGAATCCCCGGGTCACGTCCTGAAACGGGTCTTTTCCGCTCGCGCATACCCGTTTGGCCATCACTCCGGCCACGTAGTCCGCGAGCCCGGAATCCGCCAGTCCTCCCTGCAGAAACGAATGACGGATCAGCACATAGAAATAAAAGCGGGGTGACACACCGAGGGTCGCCGGGGATTCGATCAAACAACGAAAAATCTCTTTAAGATCGAGGATCTCACGCATGCCTTCCGCGTCCGCCCAAAGCTTCGCGAGGTGACAAGCTGACCCGTCCGGAGCGAGCACGGCCGTCACAAAATCGAAGTCCGCTTGCGTGAAGCGGTGCCGACAGGATGTCATCCATTGGTCAAGCATTGCTGGCAGAGCTACCAAAAAATGGCGCGAAATGGCCAGAAAAATATTAAGAGATGTGAACTGCTTTCCAGCCAGCCCCTTGAAAGGCTGATTTTTCAGGGTTTTTGAGGAGGGGAAAACATCTGCGGGTTTGGCTGCGGGTTTGGCTTGATTCCTATTCCTGTAGTGCGTAGAGGGGGTGGCCAGTGAGGTGGCACCAACGCGCCCAGCGGATCACTGAAACGACTCAATACGATGAACCTGACCCGGAATTTCAAATCCGTGGCCCTGGCGATCGCCGGTGTCATCCTTCTTCCAAGCTGTGCAGCCAACGGGAACGTGAAATCAAAAACGGATAGCCCTGAGCTGGCTGTCCAGTCGGTCGAGCACGGCAAGGCGTCGTGGTATTCGATCCGCACGAATTACGGCACCAAAACGGCAAGCGGCAAGCGGCTGACAAATGAGGGGTCCACCGCCGCCCACAAGACGCTCCCGATGGGAACCAAGGTGCGGGTGACCAATCAAACCAACGGCAAGTCCGAGGTGGTGACGATCACTGATCGCGGCCCGTATGTCCGCGGACGCATCATTGACCTGACGATTGGCTGTGCCGAACGCCTCGGCTTTCGCCAGCGCGGTGTGGTGCCGGTCAAGGTCGAGGTTCTCGGTCACGTCAAACCGGGGAGCTGACCGCTCGGCGTTGCTGGTGGCGCTTAATCCAGCAATCGCTTCTCGAGATCCGTCAGAACCGCGGCGGATGTCAGCATCAGCGGGTGCATCAACACCGGAAATTCGAAGTTGTCGGCTCGATCCCACACCGAGCTGTTTGACGGTAGGATGACCAGATCCATCGGCGTGCGATAGGAAACCACCGGCATGTCGCCGAGTTTGACCTGGGTTTTGTCCAGGCCGGCTAGGAACCGGCTGCCGGGCCGCATTTGTTGCGCACCCTTCGTCGGATAAATCCAAGCCGCCTGGGTGCCGTGGTGAGGAGATGAGATGGTGAACAGCTTGTCACAGCGGTAGGCACCGCCGAGATTCTGCAGGTAGTATCGGCTGACGAGGCCTCCCATGCTGAAGGCGACGATGGAGATCGGTTGTTGGTCGCCATAAGCGGTCTCGATGTCCTGCTTGAGGAGCGCCGCAAGTCTCTCAAGACCGCCGCGGCCGTCGCTCGGTCGGAGTTTCGGCACCAAGCATTCGACGCCTTGCTGTTCGAGCCGCTTTCTAAACATCCGGAAAGTCGAGCCATTCTCCAGAAAGCCATGCACGAGGACCACCCGGCGGACGGGGTTTTCCGGTGGTTGATGTGTGCCGCGGAAACGGAGAGGTAACGGATTACGGGCGAAACCGGCAGCGGAGGCAATCAAGCTGGCCAACAGGGTGAGCAGGGTGGCTTTCATGGAGGAAATCAGCCGGGTGGCCACTCAAGCTTCCGCCCTCCGAGCAGGTGGACATGGAGGTGGGGGACCGCTTCTCCAGCGTTACGGCCGTTGTTGATCACCAGACGGTAGCCGGAGTCCGCCACGCCTTGCCGGCGCGCCACTTCCGCCGCAGTCAGCAGCAGGTGGCCGAGCAGGGCCTGGTGGCCGGGCTCCGCCTCACCGATGCGCGGCAGGGGCTTGCGAGGCACTATCAGGATGTGCAGCGGTGCCTGCGGGGAAATGTCCCGGAAGGCGATGCAGAGATCATCCTGATGGACGATATCCGCCGGGATCTCCTCGTCGCGGATTTTCTCGAAAAGGGTTTTTTCAGACATTTGCCGAAACGATGGCAGGGTTGAGCCTCTTTACAAGCGTGGAGGAGATTGCCGTCGCCGCAGTGGCATAAAAAAACGGATGCCTTTCAGCATCCGTTCGTTTCCAGTCCGTAGGAACCTGGGAGATTATTCAGCGGATTCCGAGCGATCCACTGCTGGCGCGTTGGAATAGCGCCAGCGGATTTTGTTGCGCTTTGAAGCGGAACGGAGTTTGCGCTGCTTGCGCTCGGTCGGAGTTTCAAACGCGCGGCGGCGGCGCATTTCTTCAAGAATACCCTCGGTATCCAGTTTGGTTTTAAGGCGTTTGAGAGCGCGGTCAACGGGCTCGCCTTTTTTCAGAGTCACTCCTCGCATGCGATGTTCTTGGTTGGTTTGGTGGGGTTCCGTGGTTGGGTCGGGCGCGGTTGATGGGCGTTGCCTCATGCCTTGTCAAGACAGAACCCGTTTCAAATTGGAAAAAATGGGAGGTTGCGCCGAGTGCCCGCATGGGCTATGGAGTGCCGCCCCCGACGGGGTGGTGCGCAATTGTTCCGGTCCGTCACTCCCGGTTAACGGGCCCCTTACCGCAAATTTCATTTATGTATCGTATCCCCTTCGACCGAGTGAACTGGATCACCAGTTCGTTTCTCATCGGCACTGCGCTGATCGCCCTTATCGGGCTGCCAATCTACCTCTTCAAGTTCGGCCTCGACTGGTTTCAGTTCGCGATGTTTTTCTTCTATCTGGTGGCCACGATGATGAGCATCACGGTCGGTTATCACCGCTTGTTTTCCCACCTTTCATTCAAGGCGAGGCTACCGGTCCGGCTATTCACCCTGATTTTCGGTGCTTGCGCGTTTGAAAACGCCTGCCTCGACTGGGCGTCCGATCACCGCCGACATCACAAGCACGTTGATCACGACGAGGATCCCTATGATATTTCCAAGGGCTTCATGTGGGCCCACATCGGCTGGCTGATGTTCAAACTCAATCCGGAACCGCCGATGGACAATGTCAACGACCTCCGCAAGGACAAGTTGGTCATGTGGCAGTACAAGTATGTCCACTGGATCGGCCTCGTCGTCGGCCTCATCATCCCCTCCATCCTTGGCTACGCATGGAATCATTTCAACGGCATGGACCCCATGATCGGCGCACTCGGCGGCTTCCTGATCGCGGGTGTCGCCCGGATCGTGGTCGCCCAGCATTGCACGTTCTTCATCAACTCGCTCTGCCACACGGTGGGGCGCCAACCGTATTCATCCAGCCACAGCGCCCGGGATAGTGCGGTGATGGCTTTCCTGACCTTCGGCGAGGGATATCACAACTATCACCACGAGTTCCAGCACGACTACCGCAATGGTGTGAAGCCATGGCAGTGGGACCCCTCGAAGTGGACGATCTGGACGCTTTCGAAACTCGGTCTCGTCGAGGGACTCCGCCGTGTCCCCGACAGCCGCATCCTCCTCGCGGAGATGCGTGAAGCCCGCCTCAAGGCCGAGCAACACCTCGCAGAGCTCCGCGAATATGGTCCGGGCCCGGCGCAGCGGGTGAGCGACGCCGTGCACGAAATGGTCGAGCGCCTCACGGCGAACTACCATGAACTGGAGAAGTCCGTTGCGGATCGGGTTCAAGTGTCGCGTGAATCGCTTCAGGAATGGCAGAGCGAAACCCGCCGGATCATGCGGGAAATCAGCCGCATGGTTTCCGCGCTTCCAGCGTGATCGAGGCGGATTTTCGAGGGCTTCCAGACGCGCCCCGCGTTCCCGGTTACGGTTCACGCGCAGGGAAGACTTCTCTTCCCGCGGTCTCTTGTCTGGACAGCATGGAGGCCCTGATTCAGGGTGCCGCGACATGATGAGGATTTCGGACCGCTACATCGGGAGACAGGTGCTGATGGGCACGCTGTATGCGATCTTGGTTCTGGGTTTGGTTTTGGTGCTTGGAAACCTCTTCAAGAAGATCCAACCGCTGCTCGTCGATCAGAAGGCGCCGCTGGAATTGGTGCTGCGCTTTGTGATCAGCGTGCTGCCGATTTCCCTGATGTATACCTTGCCATGGGGGTTTCTATCCGCCGTGCTGCTGGTGTTCGGGCGGCTTTCGGCGCATCAGGAAATCACCAGCTTCCGGGTCGCGGGAGTCAGCTTGGTGCGGTTGTCCGCACCGGTATTCGTGATCGGAGCCATGCTCTCGCTGGGCAGTCTCTGGCTGAATATCAGCGTCATCCCCCGGTCGAAGGCTTCATCCGTGGAATTGCTTTACGAACAGGCGTCGCGCGATCCGGATTCGCTGCTCAAGCCCGGAGTGGTTCAGGGGAATTTCAAGGGGAGCGGCGAGGATGTGCAGAAAATCCTCATCGAGGGTAAAAGCGGCGAATGGGTGGAGGGGTTTAATTTTTATCAGCTTCCGGAATCTGCCGCTGATGAGCGGAAATACATCCATGCGTCGAGGGCCGCGCTGGCCGTCGACGAGGCCAACAGCCAGTTGCGCGTGAAGCTCGAGAACGCGTATTTCGAAACCCGCAAGGCGGATGGCCGCATCGAGATGGCGTTCGCGGAAAAAGCGGAGCCGCTGCTGATCGATCTGAAGGATCCGCGGGCGCGGAAACTTCGGGCGGGAACCATGACCAATGCGGAAATCCGAGAGGTGGTGGCCAACGATGACCGGCTTTCCGATGCCAAGAAACTGGGACTGAGGACCGAGGCCGCCAAACGATACTCGTTTTCAATGGCTTGTCTGGCCTTCGCCTTCATCGCCGTGCCTCTGGGGCTGGGTTCCCGCCGTCGCGACACGTCCGGCGGCTTGGTGATCAGCCTGCTCATCGGGACCGGTTATTTCCTCGTCACCATGCTCGCCGAGCAGTTCAAGAGCCAGGCCGGAGCCACCATCATGCTGTGGGCTCCGAATGTTGCCTGTGTGTTGTTAGGTCTGGTCCTATTTCGCAAGGCCCGTTTCAAATGATCCGACCCGACTGATGAAGAAACTCCGCAAGTTCATCAGGGTGGGGCAGACGATGGGAAACCATTTCGCCGCGGAGCATGTCGCCCTGTTCCCCTTCATTGCTCCGCTCCGGCGCTACAGTATGGGGAAGTTGTGGGATGATTCACGGGCGGCCTCGAATGTCACGCTGCTTGCGGTTTCTCAGGCGATCGCGTTTGCCGCGATCGCCGGTCTGCCGGTGGTTTATGGTGTGCTGTGCACGGCGGTGGCGGCTCTGGTGGCTCCCTTGTTTTCCGCCTCCCGCCACACGATCATGGGGCCCACGAATGCCACGGCCCTGATGCTTTTCAGTTTCTTTTCGGCCAATCCCTCGCTCGCCGGGCGGTGGGGCGAACTGATACCTCTGCTTGTCCTGATGGTCGGTCTGATCGCCACGCTCGGCTCGTTGATCCGGGTGGCGGATTTGATGCAATTTGTCTCCCGCAGCGTGCTGGTCGGCTACATCTCCGGCGCGGCTGTGCTGATCCTCGCGAATCAGGCGACTCACCTGCTAGGGGTCGGGGAGTGGATCGACAAGGACTCGGCCGCCTCGTTCGTCGGACTTACGGTGGGGGTGATCAAGGCCCTGCCACATACCGATTGGGTTTCGCTTGGGATCGGGGCCGCGACCTTGCTGATCTACTATGGCCTGTTGAAATGGAAACCCAAGTGGCCGGTGTTCGCGATCGCGTTGGTCATCGTCTCGGCGTTGTTTGGTTCGTTGATCCGGTTTCAAGTAGAGCCGTTTGCGGATGCGGCCACGTTCACGACATTCCGATTGGAGGAACTGATGCCTCGGATGCCGCACCTGATGCGTGAGGGGGTGTTCAATGATATTTCCGCGTTGCTCGGCGTGGCGCTGGCGATCGCCTTCCTCGCTTCATTGGAAAACACACTGATGTCAAAATCGCTGGCCTCGCGCTCCGGTGACCCATCGGATGTGAACCAAGACATGTTCTCGGTGGGCATGGCCAATATCGCAAGTGCCATCGCCGGAGGTATGCCCGCATCCGGCTCGCTGACGCGCTCGCTGCTCAACTTCGAATCCGGTGCGCGCACGCGCTTCGCCTCTTTGTTTTCCGGGATCTACAGCTTGGGCTTCGCGGTATTGATCGCCTGTTCGGCGGGGTGGGGGGTGCCCTTGATCGACTATGTGCCGAAGGCCGCGCTGGCGGCGCTGGTCATCGCGCTATCGCTCTCGCTTTTCAACCCGCGCAACATCCGGATCTGTCTGAACTCGACGGGCGATGACGCCCTCGTCCTGATCACCACGTTCGTTTCGACGTTACTCGCGCCCTTGCACGTCGCGATCTTCATTGGGGTCGCCGTTTCGATCAGTCTCTTCCTGCGCAAGGCGAGCCGACCTTATTTGGTGGAATACGAATTCAACGACGAGGGCGAACTGCTCGAGATGGGTGAGAAGCGGAAACGGCCGATCCCGGCGATTTCGATCGTGCACGTCGAGGGAGACCTGTTTTTCGGCGCGGCCGAGTTGTTCCGGACGCAGATCCAACGCACGGTTTCGGATCCGGCGATCCAGGTGATCATTCTGCGGCTCAAGAACGCGCGCCATCTGGACGCCACCAGCGTGATGGCGCTTGAGGATTTGATTCGCTTCATGCGCGCCAAGGGCCTGCACCTGATCGTTTCCGGAGCCCCGAAGGAGGTCTATCGGGTGCTGAAGAAATCCGGCGTGCTCCTCACCTTGCAGGAGGGTTGCGACCGCAGGGCCGGTGAATCCAACCTCTTTCTCACCAATCCGCGCAACCCTAACCTCTCCACCCGCGGAGCGCTCAAGCGGGCGCAGCAACTCCTTGGCACTGAAAAGGCCGATATCCGGATCTTCTATGATCCCAACCAACAACCGGCCAAGGCATGAGACGGTTCGCGCTTCCTGCGGTTCTCCTTGCGCTGTCGGGAGCCTTCGTCTTCTGGTGGTTTTCGCCCGTGCAGGTTTTGAAACGGCGCACAAACTCTTTTCTTCAGGCGCTCACTATTGAATCCGGCAGCGGCAAGACCGGACGCCATCTGGCGACCTACAAGCTCAACGCACTGCTTGCCGAGGAGGTGGAGCTCACGGCCCCATCGATGCCGGAAGCCGACGGTAATTTCCAGCGCTCCGAGCTGGAATCCGCCTTCTCCTGGCTTTGTGACCAGGCGAAACAAACCCGCTTCGATCTGGAAAACTTCCGCTCGGTCCGCGTCGATGACGGTCAGGCGGACGTCACATTTGCCCTCAATGCCTTGGTGGATCTGCCCGGTTACCGGCCTGCCGACGGGCGTTACGAAGTCACCTTCCACTGGCAGCAGGAAAAGGACGGCTGGCGCCTGACCCGCGCACAGTGGGACGAAGCGAGGAAGTGATCCTGCTGTTACGGCTTCGTCTCGGAAAGCAGGGCCTCGGCGGTGAGTTCGGCGAAGGTGCCTTGGGTGCCGACGTAATGGATTTTCCGCTCGCCATCGAGCACGTAAACCATGGGCCATGAGCCGACCCGGTATTCGGCGGCAAGTTTGTTTTGCGGGTCGGAGAAATTCCGCCATGAAACAGTGCCGTCAGCTTCCGTGGAGCGCAGTTTGTCCAAACTGTCGTGGTTGATGCCGAGAATGATGATCGGCTTGCCTTGGAATTTCCTCACCATTTCCGCGGTGATTTCGATGGTGCGGTCTGCCTCCGGGATGGTGCTGCTCCAGAAGAGCAGGAGGACGACCTTGCCGTGGAAGTCGGAGAGTTTGAGCGGCCGACCGGCCGAATCCGAGCCGACCAAATCCGGGGCGATGCGGCCTTTGGAGAGAAACCGGATGAGGTAGAGTTCATCTTCCGCGAGCTTGGCCACGGTGGTGCCGCCAAGATCCACATCGGAACTTTGGATGATGGCCTTACGGAGGTAGGTGAGGCGCTTGCGGGTCAGGTCGGCATTGTCGCCGAGGTTCTTGAGAAGTATCGAGGCTCCGAGCGCGGCCACCCCTTGAATTTTCTTGTCGGGGTGGTCGCTGCTGATTTTCTCGAGAATCGAGAGCGCCCGGGGATCTCCTGCGGAGGCGAGAGCCAGGCACATCGGGGTCAGGTTGGGGCTCTTGAGGTGATTGGTTTCGATTGCCTTGCGGACCGCTTCGATTTCGCTGGCAAAGGTGGGCATGACGGAGCCGTCGGGGTTTTCAGTGACCAATCCGCGGGTTGTAAGGAGAAACCAAGCGGCGGGTTCGACCGTCCAGTCCTGATCGAGGGCGGGGCCGATGGCATCCCACATCCGGCGGGCGTAGGCAGCGGCATCCGGACGGCTGGCGATGGCCTTGACGCGGGCTTTGGGAGTGGTGGCGGCAAGCGCCTGCGCGGACCAGGATTCCATCGCGGCATCCCAAGATTTTTGAATCCGCTGGGCACCTGCCGGGGTGGCCACGGATTCTGCGGCAAGCAGTAGGGAAACAACGACGATCAGACGGCTCACGCGATTCATTGGAGGGGGTTTACAGGGCCCGGTGGGCGGATGGAATCCGAAATCCCGCGCAAAATCCGAGAGCGCTTGCACGGGCCCATTGATCGGCGGAAACCACGGCTTCGAGGGTGGACGAGGGCTGGACGTGATGGGCGTCCATGACGTCGGAAACACACTGCCAGATACCGGGGAAGGGGATCTTTCCGGCGCGGAAGGCATCGACGGCGATTTCGTTGGCCGCGTTGAAAACCGCGGGCAGGGTGCCACCCGCAAGGCCCGCGCGGCGGGCCAGCCCGAGTGCTGGAAATTCCTTCTCGCGCGGGGCTTCGAAATCGAGTCTCGCCAGCGCGGGGAAATCCAGCGGCTGCAACCCGCCACGGACCCGGTCCGGCCAGGTGAGTGCGTATTGGATGGGGAAGCACATGTCGGTGCGGCTGAGCTGGGCAAGCACCGAGCCGTCGGTGAACTCGACCATCGAGTGAATGATGCTTTGCGGGTGGACGACCACGTCGATGCGCTCCATGCCGATGCCGAAGAGCCAGCGAGCTTCAATCATTTCCAAGCCTTTATTGAAGAGGGTGGCGGAATCGATGGTGATTTTGGGCCCCATGTCCCAGGTCGGATGATTGAGCGCCTGCTTGGGGGTGACGTGGGCGAGTTGGTCGGCGGGGAGTTTGCGGAAGGGGCCGCCGGATGCGGTTAGAACAAGTCTTGAAACCTCGGCCTCACCACCGCGGTGACCGTCGAGACATTGGAAGATGGCGTTGTGCTCGCTGTCCACCGGCAGGAGTTTCACCCCGCGGCGGCAGGCGGCGGTGGTGATGATTTCGCCCGCCATGACGAGTATTTCCTTGGAGGCGATGGCGAGGTCCTTGCCGGCCTCGATGGCGGCGAGCGCAGGGCGCAGGCCGGCGGTGCCGACGATGGCGACGAGAACGATGTCGGCATCCGTGAGGGTGGCGAGTTCCTCCAGCCCTTCCGGGCCGGTGTGGATGGTCACGTTTTCCGGCAGCAGGGCGCGCAGGGCGGGGGCCTTGGAGGCATCGTGGATGCAGACATGGCGGGCGCCGGTTTCACGGGCCTGGGTGGCGAGTTTTTCGATGTTTTCCGCCGCGGCTAGGGCGATGATTTCGATGCGGTCTGGCAGTTCGCGGGCCACCTTCAACGTGGAGCTGCCAATGGAGCCGGTGGAGCCTAACAGGATAACACGGCGTTTGCGGGGAGAATTCATGCGTCGGAAAGCAGGAACCATTTCAGATAGAAATACACTGCGGGCGCGGTGAAGCAGATACTGTCGATTAAATCGAGCGAGCCGCCGATACCGGGAAGCATCTGGCCGGAGTCCTTGGCCTGGAGCGCACGCTTGACGATGCTTTCCGCGAGGTCTCCGACGACGGCGAGCAGGGCGAGAACGAAGCCGAGGGCGACGACATGGCCGAGGTTTCCGAGGGGCGAGAGCTGGGTGGGAAATGCGAGGAACAGACCGATGCCCGCGAGTTGGGAGAAGATCAGGGCTCCGCCGAAGCCTTCCCATGTCTTGCCGGGACTGACGTGGGGAATCATCTTGTGGCGGCCGATCAGCGATCCGGTGATGTAGGCGCCCATGTCGGTGAATTTCGTCACCGCGACCAACCAGAGCAACAGGAAGGCGCCATGATCGCCAATGGCTCCGGGTGTCTCGTATCCGCCCGGAACGACAAACAGCACGCGGGCGGCGAAGTTAAAGAGCACCGCGACGTAGATGAATCCGAGCACGTTCGCCGCCACGGCCATCAGGGACTCGACGCCCCGGATCTGATAGCGGAGCTGAAGCGTGAACGAGCCTGCGAGGACGACGAACATCGCCAGTGAGTCGAGATCCGGATTCGGCGGCAGCCCGTTCAGGAAATACCCATGGAGCGCGGCGCAATACGCCACCGCCGTAAGCATCCCGAAGCGTGGGAAACACGGGACCTTGGCGGCCCGCAGCATGCGGAAATACTCAAGTGAGGCAATAATCGCCAGCGCGCCGATGAGTCCCAGGAACGCCCACGAGGAGCGGCTGTAGAAAACAGCGGAAACCAAGCACCAGAGGAAAACCGTGCTGGCGCTTCGCCGGGCGAAGACGAGTGCTTTGGAGGGGGATGGAGGCGTC
The DNA here is from genome assembly GCA_041549835.1 of Luteolibacter sp. GTDB lineage: Bacteria > Verrucomicrobiota > Verrucomicrobiia > Verrucomicrobiales > Akkermansiaceae > Luteolibacter. The sequence continues at coordinate 27,531 of JBFEQB010000016.1, forward strand.
GAAGTGTCGGCCATGTGTGCTGGAATCCAAGACCGCCCGCCCGCGTGTGGCAACTCATTCCATCAAAACCCTTGCAACCGTTCGCCGGAACCGGGGTTTCCAAAAGCAGACGAGACCGATGGCCGGCCTCCCAATCCCAAACCAATAGCAATCATGAAGACACCCAGATGCATTACCTTGGGCGCACTGATCGGCAGCAGCCTGATCGTCTCCGCCCAAGACGCCCCGAAACGCCCGATGCGCCCCCAGGGGCCTCCCCCTGAGATGGTCAAGGAGTTCGATAAAGACAATGATGGCAAACTCTCCGACGATGAGAAAAAGTCCATGCGCGAGGCGATGCGGGCCAGAAGGGAGGCGCGTCGTAAGGAAATGCTTGCCAAGTATGACGCCGACGGCGACGGCAAGCTCAGCGAGGAAGAAGCCAAAAAGGCCCGTGCCGACCGCCGGGCGAAGATGCTCAAGAAGTTCGACACCGACGGCGACGGCAAGCTTAGCGATGAGGAACGTGCGAAAATGCCGAAGCCTCCCAGAAGGCAAGGCGGTCCTCGCGGCAAGCCCGGACCGGGTGGCAGACGTGGCCCGGGCGGTCCGGGTGCGCCTGAGTCGCCGCAGGATCCGCCGGTGAAATAGCCCGGCTGGCTTGTGATGGATTCGACACCCGCGGTCCGGCCATCCGGGCCGCGGTTGTCCAGTTCAAGGTTCCACTTTCCCGGTCGGTGCGTCGGGGAGAGCGTCCATGGCGGGTTTACCCTCGATCGTGAAGGTGAGCACCGTGGCGATCGGGTCGGCCTTGCAATCCGCAAGATCGATCACCCATTCGCCGGGTTTTCCTGAGACCTCGGGCTTCGCGGGTTGGCCAAGAATACGAAGATCTTGCGGGCGATTCTTGAGACCGGTGAGAAAGATTCTTTCGTCCGTTGGCAGACTGAAGAGGTGCAGGTAGATGCGGGTATTCCCGCCGGGAAGACTGCGGGTGGTGGTGCGCCCATCCCAGGAAGCCTTGGGAAACAGGGAGGCAGTGGTGCCGTGGATCGACTCACCGTTGACCTTCATCCACTCGCCGATGGCCACCAAGCGCTCCAGTGAGGCGGCGGGGATTTCGCCCTCGCCGGTGGGACCAACGTTGAGCAGGTAGTTGCCGCCCTTGCTGGCGATGTCGATGAGGTTGCGGACGAGGACTTCGGTGGATTTCCATTTCGTGTCGCTGGTTTTAAATCCCCAAGTGCCGTTCATGGTCATGCAGGATTCCCATGAGACGCCCTCGCCGAAGCCGGTGGCGGGGATTTGTTGTTCCGGGGTGCCGTAGTCGCCCTTGAACTTAGGATCCTTGGTGTGGCCAGCCATGCCCTTACGGCCCTTGTCCACGCGGTTGTTGATGATGAGCTCCGGATCGAGTTGGCGCAGCCATGCATAGAGGTCCAAGCCCCGTTCGTGGGTCCAGGCATTTTCCCACTCGCCGTCAAACCATAGGATGCCGGGGTGATAATCGGTCACGATTTCCTTGAGTTGCCCTTTCAGATAGGCGGTGAAACGATCCATGTTCGGGTTTGGATTGGACGCGTTGGCGCGCCATTCCGCCTTGGTTCCCCATTCCTCCTTGGTGCCCCAGTCCGGATGGGACCAGTCCATGATGGAATAATAGAGGCAGAACTTGATGCCGTGTTTCGCACAGGCATCGGCGAGAGGCTTGAGCAGGTCTTTTTTGTAGGGCGTCGAGGCGATGTCCCAATCAGTGAGTTTCGAATCCCAGAGGCAGAAACCGTCGTGATGTTTCGAGGTGATGACGATATATTTGATGCCAGCGTTTTTCGCGGCGAGCACCCATGCCTCGGGGTCGTATTTCACCGGGTTGAAGCGGCCGATCAATTCGCTCCGGTATTCGGCGGCGGGGATCTTCCCGCCACTCTGGAGCCACTCGCCAAGCCCTTTGACGGGTTTGCCGTTCCACTCACCCGCCGCGGCGGAATACACGCCCCAGTGGATGAACATGCCGAAACGGGCTTGGTTGAACCATTCCATGCGGGTCTCCTTCTGGTCAGGGGTTTCAGCGTGAATCATGGGAGATGTGAGCAGCGGCAGCGCCAGCGCGGCGACGAGGTATGGGAGTTTCGGAAAGGGCTGGAACATGGTGGGATGGGAGGATTCAGGAAATGAAACGGGGCGGAGGCGGAGCTTCTTTCGGAGATGAGGCAAACGCCCGGCGGGTCCGGTATTCGTGCGGCAGGTCCGGGCTTGCGCCGACCGGTTTCGCCCTTTAAGCATCCGCCCACGATGACGCACGACCCGGACCAACATGCCTCGCTAGGCGCGATGTATTCCGACTATTTCCTCGATTACGCCTCTTACGTGATCCTGGAGCGCGCGGTTCCGCATCTTTACGACGGCCTGAAACCCGTGCAGCGCCGGATTCTCCACGCCATGGACGAGATCGACGACGGCCGCTACAACAAAGTGGCCGGGATTGTGGGAAACACGATGAACTATCACCCGCATGGCGATCAATCGATCGGTGCCGCCATCGTGGGCCTCGGCCAGAAGGATCTGCTCATCGACACCCAGGGGAACTGGGGCAACACGCTCACCGGCGACGGTGCGGCCGCCCCGCGATACATTGAGGCACGCCTGACGAAGTTCGCCAACGACGTTGTTTTCAACCCGAAGACCACTCACTGGCTGCCAAGCTATGACGGCCGCCGCAAGGAACCGGACACCCTGCCGGTGAAGTTTCCGCTGTTGCTGGCGCAAGGCGTCGAGGGCATCGCTGTTGGTCTGGCCTGCAAGGTGTTGCCTCACAATTTCCTGGAGCTCATCGAGGCCTCCATCGCGGTGCTGAGAAACGAACCTTTCACCCTGCTGCCCGATTTTCCGACCGGTGGCATCATGGATGCGTCCGACTACAAGGACGGTCTGCGCGGCGGCAAAATCCGCGTCCGCGCCCGCATTTCGGTGGAGAAAAAAGGCCTGCTGCGCATCACCGAGATCCCCTTCGGCACCACCACCGGCGCGCTGATGGATTCGATCGTGGCTGCGGCGGACAAGGGCAAGATCAAGATCCAGAAAATCGAGGACAACACCGCCGCCAATGCCGACATCCTGGTCCACCTGCCTGCCGGCGCCGATCCCGAACAAACCCGCGACGCGCTTTTCGCTTTCTCGGATTGCGAGCTGCCGCTCTCGCCGAACGCCTGCGTCATCGTCGATGGCAAGCCGCAGTTTCTCGGGGTTTCCGACATCCTGCGGCGCACCGCCCAGCAGACGAAGGACCTGCTCAAACAGGAACTCGAGATCAAACTCGGCGAACTCGCCGAAAAGTGGCACTTCAGCTCACTGGAAAAGATCTTCATCGAAAACCGCATCTATCGGGACATCGAGGAATGCGAAACCTGGGAGGCCGTCATCAAGGCCATCGACGACGGCTTGAAACCCTTCAAGAAACTTCTCAAACGTGAGGTCACCGAGGAGGACATCGTCCGGCTCACCGAGATCAGGATCAAGCGCATCTCCAAGTTCGACTCCTTCAAGGCGGACGAGGAGATTTATTCGCTCGAAAAGACCATCGCCGAAGCCGAGAAGAATTTACGGAACCTCACGAGGTTCACCATCAAGTGGTATGAGGAAATCGGGAAGAAATACGGCAAGGGCCGCGAGCGGAAAACCGAGATTGCCTCATTCGAACGTGTGGACCGCACCCAGGTCATCGCCGCCACCGAGACACTTTATCTGGATGCGAAGAACGGCTTCGCCGGCTACGGCCTCAAGAAGGACGGCGAACCGGTTGAGAAATGCTCCACCATCGATGATGTCATTTCCTTCACCCAAGACGGGAAGATGCGCGTGATGAAGGTGGCCGAGAAGGTCTTCGTCGGCCAGCGTCCGCTGCGGGTCGCGATTTTCCGCAAGGACGAGGACCTGATCTACTCGATGATCTACCGGGACGGTCGCGACGGGCCGATTCTCGCCAAGCGTTTCACCGTCGGCGGTGTCACCCGCGACAAGGAATACGATCTGACGAAAGGCAAGCCCGGCACGCGTGTGCTTTACTTCGCCGTCCACAAGACCAACGAGGAAAGCTCCGCGCAGATGCTGCTCGTCCATTTGAAATCCGGCCTGCGCATCCGTAACCTGATCCGCCCGCTCCACTTCGCCGAGTTTGGCATCAAGGGCCGCGCGTCAGGTGGCAACCTCGTCACCAAGCACGGCATCGAGAAGATCGTCCGAGCACCCAAGGACTACGATCCCAACCTCGGGGCCTGAGGGCTTCGAGGTGGTGCGTGTGACGAAACTCCACGTTTCCGGCATTCCCGAATTGCTTCGGATCGACTGATTTTTTGGTCATTGAAAACAATCTTGCCCCCGGGAGCGACTCGGGGGATGCTGTGCCCGCAGTCAAAAGCATGGCAAGCAAGGACAACAGGAAGCGCGGTGAGGTTGTGGAACCATCGCGATGGTCGAACGAGATTACCGGGATCATCTGGATCGCGGTGGGCCTGCTACTGTTGCTTTCCCTCGTGAAATACAGTCCGGCGGATCTCCCTCGATTCTGGATTCTGGAGGCCTTCGCCGACAAATCCGGGGCGACTGGGCAAAATCTGATCGGTCCGGTAGGTGGAATCCTCGGATTTCTGCAGATTCTGCTCTTTGGTGCGGTGAGTTGTCTCATTCCGGTGGGATTTATCTGGTTTGGCGTCCTCAAGCTGGCATTCGACCGTCCGATTTGGCCGCGTGCCGCCCTTGGCTTGACCCTGTTGTTGCTGACGGGGGCGGCATGGCTCGATGCCGCGAACTACTTTTTCGTGGACTGGGCGAAGGGCTGCAATATTCCGGGGAGTCCGGGTGGAGTCATCGGTGACGGATTGGGTGGATTCGTCCTGACGAATCTCATTGGCAGGGTGGGCACCATGATCGCCACCGGGGCGGCCTATCTCGTGGCGGTGATTCTCGTGACCGGCCAACAACCGGTGCGCTTCGCCAAGGTGTGCTGGAGGCTGGCGTGTTGGAAATTCGCTGAATGGCGTGCGAGCCGTAGCGAATCCGGAAAAGCCGCCGCCCGTGAGGCGGAGTTGCTGGCCGAGCGCGAGCGTCAGCGCGAGCAGCGCCGAAAGGAACGGGAGATGACGAAAGCCTCTGCGGCGAAGGATGAACCGGAACCTGATCCACAGGCCATGCTTCCGCTCCGCGAAACCCCGGTGCCACAGATCATTGACGCTTCCCAGCGCCGTGCCAGCGAGCCCATGGTTCCGGGAAGCAAGCCGTTCGAGCGCAAAAAGGCGGGCCACCAGTTCCTGTCGGTCTCCGGGTTCGAAAACTATGAATTGCCGGGCTTCGATTTGCTTGATGCCCAGGAAGAAGAGGAGGCGCCTGAGGCCAACCGGGACGAACTCCTCGCCAACCAGCGCGTCATCATCGAGACGCTCAAAGCCTTCGGAATCGACGTCACCCCCGGCGACATCACCCGCGGCCCCACCATCACGCGATACGAAATCTATCCGTCCACCGGCCTGCGGGTTTCGCGGATCTCGCAACTCGAGGCCGACCTCGCCCGCGCCACCTGCGCCGAGCGCATCAACATCCTCGCCCCGATTCCCGGCAAGGATACCGTCGGTATTGAAATCGCCAACTCGCAGAAAGTCGCAGTGCCCCTCCACGAGCTCCTGCACGATCCCGAGTTCCGCTCCGCTAAGAAGAAAATCCCGCTCGCGCTGGGCAAGGATGTGTATGGCAAAACGGTTATCGGCGATCTCGCCGCGATGCCCCATTGCCTGGTAGCCGGTGCCACCGGATCCGGCAAGTCGGTCTGCATCAACTCGATCATCGCATCCATGCTCTTCAAGTTCGGTCCGGACGAACTGCGCTTCATCATGGTCGATCCGAAGGTGGTCGAAATGCAGATGTACAACCGCCTGCCGCACCTCGTCGTGCCGGTCGTGACCGATCCCAAGAAAACCGTGGCCGCCCTCAAGTGGGTGGTCAATGAGATGGAAAAACGCTACCGGATTTTCGCTAGGGAAGGTGTCCGGAACTTCGACGGTTTCAACAACCGCCCGAAAAAGGAAAAGCCTGTTCCCTCACCCGCAGTCGAGGAGCTCGAAATATCCGAAGAGGTAATGGAAGAAACCGCTGCCGATGCGGCTTCCGCCATCGATCCGTCAGTCCCGGCCAGCCATCAGGCCCCGCCGTGGTCGCTCGATGAGGTGGACGACGAACAAATCGAGTCCATCGCTTCCGCTCTGGAGTCCGGCGAACTGGCCGCCGAGGGCGATGAACATGACGCGGATTTTGAGCCCGAAGAGGACAAGGTTCCCGATCGTTTCCCCTACATCGTCGTCTTGATCGACGAGTTGGCCGACCTCATGCAGACCGCGCCGGCCGATGTGGAGATGTGCATCGCGCGTATCGCCCAGAAAGCCCGCGCCGCGGGCATTCATCTGATCATCGCCACCCAGACACCGCGCGCCGACGTGGTCACCGGCATCATCAAGGCGAACATTCCCTGCCGGATCGCTTTTCAGGTTTCGTCCGCCCTCGATTCCCGGGTGATTCTCGATACTAAGGGCGCCGAAAAGTTGGTGGGCAAGGGTGATATGCTTTATCTGCCGCCAGGCTCCGCGAAGCTGGAGCGCGCGCAGGGAGCCTTCGTCACTGATGCGGAAATCGAGCGTATCATCGATCATTGTGCCGCCCAGGGCGCGCCCAAGTTTGAGACCGATATCCACGCCTCCCTCAATAGTGAAGAGTCGGACGAAGAGGACGAGGTTTCCGAGGCGGACGAGGAGCTGATCATGAAGTGCATTGATGTGGTTCGTCAGGAGCAAAAAGCAAGCACATCGCTGCTGCAGCGCCGGCTGCGCTTGGGGTATACCCGCGCCGCAAGGATGGTCGATATTCTTGAACAACGCGGAATTGTGGGTCCCGGCGACGGGGCGAAGGCTCGTGAGGTATTCCTCAAATGAGGGTTCCTCATGGAATTGTCAAAATCGGTGATTTTCCGGTTGTCAAAACCCGTCCCTCCACTCTTACTTCCGCCCCGCCCGCAAGGGCAGCCGCCATGTGCGAATGGCCCGATAGCTCAGTTGGTAGAGCAGCGGATTGAAAATCCGCGTGTCCCTGGTTCGAATCCGGGTCGGGCCACCACCGCAGGCTTTGGTGGCGGATTCACGCGTCGGCAGTGATTCAAGAGAGCTCAACCGCGATTATTGACGCCTTTGGAATTCGATGGCAGTGCCGAGGGCCGAGACACGTTTCGGTTGAGATTACAGGATTTGGCGGTAAATACGGGATTTTTACATCTCCTCGCCGCCGGACTTTTCATGCTGGGTCGTGGAAATTTCCGCTCTTGTGAGGTTTTTTCGAATAATTTCCGCTGGCGGAACTCTGAAATTGGAGCAAAGTGCTCATTCGTAGGCCCCAAACCAACACAATAATACCACCATGAAACTATTCCTCAGCGCTCTCTGCGCATCGTTTATGATCGCTCCTCTCTCCTTTGGTGCCGCCAAAGAACTGAAGGAGGAAACCATCGTCGCAGCCTCCGCCAAGTGCGGTTGTGAAAATTGTAAGGACAGCAAATGCTCCGATTGCGATAAGTGCAAGAAAGCCGGTGAAGAAGGCGCGCTCGCCCATTGTGGCAAGTGCAAGAAGGATGGCGATTGCGACAAGGAGAAAGCCGAGGAAGCCACGCTCGCCGGTTGTGGCAAGTGCAAGAAGGATTGCGACAAGGAGGAAGCCGAGGAAGGCACGCTCGCCGGCAAGTGCAAGAAGGATTGCGACAAGGAAGAAGCCGAGGAAGGCACGCTCGCCGGCAAGTGCAAGAAGGATTGCGACAAGGAAGAAGCCGAAGAAGGCACGCTCGCCGGCAAGTGCAAGAAGGATTGCGACAAGGAAGAAGCCGAAGAAGGCACGCTCGCGGGCAAGTGCAAGAAGGATGGCGATTGCGACAAGGAGGAAGTCGAAGAAGGCACGCTCGCCTGAATTTTTGATTTTCCAATCACTCCGTTATTTCAAAAACCGCCGGATGTCATCCGGCGGTTTTTTATCGATCGGAAACCACGATGAGTGGGATTGACTGCGGATGGACTGCTTTTCAAGGTTTTGAACATGATCGATGTGGTATGTGCGGTGATTGAGGGGAGCGATGGGCGGTTTCTGGCTTGTCTGCGGCCTCAGGGAAAACATCTGGCGGGCCTGTGGGAATTTCCCGGCGGCAAGGTGGATCCGGGAGAGTCACCGGAAGCTGCGCTGATTCGAGAGATTCAGGAAGAGCTCGGGGTGGAGGTGGCCGTCGGCGCACCGCTTGAACCCGTGCATTGGGATTATGAGCAGCGGAGCATCCGTTTGTTGCCATTTCTTTGCAGCATTACCGTCGGCCGCCCACATGCGATCGAACATGAGCAGTTGTTGTGGTGTGCTCCCGAGGATTTCGGGAATCTTCGCTGGGCGGACGCCGATCTGTCGATTCTTCAGCAAATTCATGCGTTCGCTTCCGGATCGCCAAACTGAAACGGGGATGGCCCTCAGAGCGTTCAAACGCGGCCGCTGTTCATGATCGCCGACAAGGGCACTCCACCGTCACCTCGATCGTCGCCTGAGCCCGTGGTCGATCAGGCGAGGATGATGTCCTTGTCCTCTTCTTTCGAGAGTTCTAGTGCGCAGTCGATAAGTGCCAGATGGCTGTAGGCCTGCGGGAAATTCCCGAGGTGGCGGCGCGTCCTGAAGTCAAGGTCCTCGCCATAGAGCCCATGGCCGTTAGCGGCTTTCAACAAGGATTCGAAAAGCTTGCGTGCTTCGTTGCGACGTTTGATCGATACGAGCGCCTTCACCAACCAGAACGAACACACTGTGAAGGCGCTTTGAGGTTCACCAAAATCGTCCTGATTTCGATAGCGGTACATCAATCCGTCCACGCACAATTCCGTCTGGGTGCGCTCGACCGTCGCGACGAAACGCGGATCGCCGGGTTCGATGAAACCATATTCCGCCATCAGCAGATTCGAGGCATCGAGATCCGATCCACCGTAGGACTGCACGAACGCTCCTTTGTCCTCATTCCATCCACTCTTGCAGATCTCCCCGTGCATTTCATCCAGTAGATGACGGTGGGCGCTCGCCCATTCATGTTTGTCGAGAAGCTCCGCGATCCTGATGCCCCGGTCCACGGCCACCCAGCATAGCACTTTGGAAAAGACGAAGTGCCGTTTCTCTCCCCGGATCTCCCAGATCCCCCGGTCCGGCTCCCTCCATGCGGCGGAGACATTTCGCACGATCGTGCGGACCTGTGTCCAAATCCTGTCCAGAGCTTCGGGCGTGCGGTGGCGCAGCTTGAGGTCCTGATAGATGACGTCCATGACCACCCCGAAGATATCATGCTGGTCCTGGGTATAAGCGGCGTTTCCGATACGGACCGGTCGTGAACCCTTGTATCCGGAAAGGTGGGACATGATTTTCTCCGTTAGATCCTTTTCCCCCCGCAGTCCGTACATAATCTGCAGTGAATCGTCTTTGGTGGGGACAGTCCGCATCATCCAGTCGATGAACGCAGTGGCCATGAAGGGGTGACCGATCCTGTGGAGAACGGTCACCGTCATGGAGGCGTCGCGCAACCAGCAAAAGCGGTAGTCCCAGTTGCGCTCCTCGCCGATGGTCTCAGGCAGGGATGTGGTGGCAGCGGCAAGAAACGCCCCCGTCGGGCTGAACTGGAGCATCTTGAGCACCAGCGCGCTGCGCTGCACCTCCTGCCGGTATTGAAAGGGGAGATGCGTTCTCGCCGACCAGAGCATCCAATAGGCCCGCGTGCGCTGCAGCATGAGATCCACCAGGTCCATGTCGGGAACCTGAACCTTGTCGTGATAACTCAAAAAAAGGAAACCGTCGTCTTCCAGCATGGTTTCCCCGCCTGTTAGGACTGCGGACGCATTCAGATTGGTCCACAAATAAATCGACTCATAGACCGGGCCATGCTCGCCGTCCCACCCGGTGGTGGCCTTGAGGCGTGAGGAATCGAGAACCACCTTGGTCTCACCACGGGCGTATTCCAAGCGAGGATCGAAGTGTATCTTGATGCGCGGTTTTCCGCGGACGAGGTGCAGTTTGCGGACCACGTCCGGACCGATGTCGTCCGCGGCTCCGACCCGACCATCAGAAGTGTAGCGTGGCATGAAATCCACCAGATCGAACGCGCCATCCGACCCCTCAAAGGAAGTTCTCAGGATGTTGGTTTTTTTTTCATAAACCTGCCCGGTCACTTCTCCGTCCATCATTTCAATCCAGAAGGCTCCGCCCTTTTCCTCGTCGAGAATGGATCCGAAGACCGTGCCGGAATCAAAGGACGGAAGGCAGCAGAAGACGATTTTTCCATGGGCGTCGATCAACGCGCAGGTCCGGCCGTTGCCGATCATTGCAAGGTGGTAGTCGTCCGCAAGGCGGCTTGAGTCGATTCTTATCATGGGTGAGTGTCAGGTGAGTTGCGGAGTTCGGCGCGCAGTTCCTCAAGGAACAAGCGCATGCCAGTGATGTCGGTCCGGTAGGCCGCCCGGGTCGGGCCCTTGCCGACTTTTACCGCGAAGAATTCCACATCTTCGGGCGTCAGGGTGATCATGGTTTCGTCGGTTTGGTCGTCTCCCGCGACGAGGGCGACGTCACATTGCCATGAGCGCATCAGATGATCGACGGCTTCGCCCTTGCTGACCTGAATGCTGGAAATTTCCACGATCTTCTGGCCGTGGTGGACGGTGACGGGGAGGTTGGCGGCCATGGATGTGAGTTCCTCCAGCAGGTCGCGTGCCCGCCACAATCCGAATTCCGGATCCGCCTTGCGGTAGTGCCAGACAATGGCGGATTGCTTTTCCTCGACGTGTGTCCCGGGCGTGAGCAGGGAGGCCTGTTCCAAGTGCTCGCGGATGGCAGTCTTCCAGTCGATGTTTACGTGTGGATTGAGCAAGGACCACTCGCCTTGGCCGCCATCCATCCAGCGATATCCGTGCTCACCGACGAGGGTGACACCGAGTCCGCCGAGATGTTTTTCAAGGAACTCCGGCGCCCGCCCACTTACCAGTGCCACCGATATTTCCGGGTGCGCGGCGAGTTCCCGTAACAAGTCCGGGAGCTCAGGATCAGGCACGGCCAGATCCGGAACATCCACAAAATCACGCAAAGTCCCGTCGTAATCCAAAAACAATCCGAGTTTGCGTCCCGCGCGCGCCTGCCCGGCGATCTGCGCTGCGAGGGGCCTCATCTCCATCACGACCACGCGTTCCTCGCGCTTCGGTACGTTGTCGAGGTCCTTGAGAAAACGTTTCGCCCAAGCACCGCTGTCCTGGCTGCGGAGGCGTGACTGCATGGCCTCGATGCGTTTTCGCCGTTCGTCCTCCGGCATTTCCAAGGCGCGGTTCAAAGCGGCAGCCACTTCGTCCACGTCATGTGGATTCACCTGGATCGCCTGGGAAAGCTCATTGGCCGCTCCGGCGAATTCACTCAGGATCAACACCCCGGCCCGGTTCGATAATTCAGGTCTCTGGCAATCAAGAAACTCCTTCGCCACCAGGTTCATGCCATCCCTGAGCGGTGTCACCAGACAAACCTCCGCGGTGGAATAGAATGCCGCGAGCTCGGCCATCGGGAAGCCCCGGTGCAGGAATTGGACCGGAGCATGGCCGACCTTGCCGAACTCACCATTGATGGCTCCCACCTCCTGCTGAACTTTTTCAGTCAGTTCGTCGTATTCCTGAACTCCCTGTCTTGAAGGCACGGCGATCAGGACGAACAAGACATCGTCGCGCTTGTCGGGGTTCTGTTCTAGAAAACGCCTCATCGCTGCGAGTTTTTCCGGCAGACCCTTGGTGTAGTCGAGTCGCTCGACGTTGAGGATCATGCGTTTGCCGGCCAAGGCCTTGCGGTGTTTGGTCAGGATTTCGGGAAAATCAGCGCGTTGGATCTCGCGCTCGAATCCCGCGTGATTGTGGCCGATCGGATAGACACCCATGCGCACTTCCCTGCCATCATGCCACAGTCCTTCCATTTCCGTTTCCCAACCGAGCACACGCAGCAGCGAGGACCGGAAGTGGCGCAGGTAGTTATAGGTATGGAAGCCGATCACATCCGCACCCAGCACCCCGTTGAGGATCGCCGCTCGTTCCGGCAGCACCCGGAAGATCTCGCTGGAAGAAAACGGCGTGTGCAGGAAAAATCCAACCCGCAGTCCCTTGTTGAGGCCGCGAAGCATCGAAGGCACGAGGAAGAGATGGTAGTCGTGAATCCAAACTTGGTCACCCTCATCCGCCACCTCCATGATCACATCGGCGAACTTCTGGTTCACCCGTCGGTAGGCTTCCCACCATTGGTTGGAAAACCTCGCCCGCTCCACCATGTAGTGCAGCAGCGGCCAAAGCGTCGAGTTCGCATAGCCTTCGTAAAATCCATCGAGTTCCTCCTTGGTCAGGAAGACCGGAGCCACTCCGGATGCGCGCATTCCGGAACGCACCTTTTCGAGATCGTCGAAATCCTCTTCCGCGCCACCCGGCCAGCCGACCCAGACCTGCTCGATTTCCAATGCCGCTCCTTCAAGAGCCGATGCCAGTCCGCCCATTGTCCGGCGTGTGGAGCCATCCGACTCGATGTGGATCGGCAGCCGATTTGAAACCATGATCAGTTTGCCCATGCGGGATTCCAGCATGGGGACGCGCCCCTGTCGAAAGTCTTCTTGTTCCAGCGGTGATCGAATGCTCTTGGCTCCGGCCGATGGGGCACGGGAACACGAGGTTGCATGACCGAGGTGGCCGTGCATGATCAGTCCATGCGATGGATGTTATTGACGATGATTCTCCTCGGAGCCGCCGGCCACATTGCGGCTGCTGATTCGGCCGTGGTGAACGGTAACGGAGCGTCCGCACTGGACCGCAGCCTCGCCTCGCTTAAAAGCGTCATCGAACCGCTGAGCGGGGCCAACGATGAGCTTGAGAAGCTCCGCCGCGAACTGAAACAGGCGGCGACTGAGGAGGCGAAACAGGCCATTCAAATCCGCATTGATGCCGAACGCGAGCGGGTCCGCCAGTTGCGCGGCAACTTCCGCGACATACTGGGCGGGGTTGAAGCGGCGGACTACGAGGGCGGCGAGTCCGCCGAAACCGGCATGCAGAATCAAATCAGCGAGCTGATTCAGCCGGTGCTGGGTGAGTTGAGGGAGGCCACCTCCGGGCCCCGCGAGTTGGAGGAGCTTCGCAAGTCCCTTGGCACATGGACCGAGCGCAAGCGCAAGGCGGACACCGTCGTCGCCCGCATCAAAGACCTGGCTTCGCGGAACAAGGACAAGTCCTTGGTGTCCGAACTTGATTCGGCGCGGCGGTTCTGGGAGAGCCGCCAAGCGGAGGCGGTCGGCCAGATCGGAGTGATCAGTGCCCAGATCGAGGAGCGGGAACGCCAGCAGAAACCGCTCTGGGAGAAGCTCTCCGGAATGTTCAGCCAGTTTTTCCGCAGTCGCGGACTGAACCTGCTGTTGGCCCTGTTGGCAGGCGTGTCGGGTTTCGTCATCGTCCGTCGGTTCTATGCATCGCTGCGCCGCTACAGCCCGGTGCACCGCGGTGGCAAGGGCACTCTGACGAGTCGGATCTCGGATATCCTTGCCATGGTCCTTGCCATCGTCGTGGCCACCATCGGGATCGTGCTTGTCTTTTACGTTCGCGGAGACTGGTTGCTCCTCACGTTGGTGGTCATCCTTTTGATCGGCGGGGCATGGGCCGGGAAAGCCGCGCTGCCACCCTATCTTGACCAGATCCGCATGTTACTTAATCTCGGATCGGTCCGCGAGCACGAGCGCGTCGTTCACCTCGGCTTGCCGTGGCGTGTGGCGTCCATCGGGTTCTTCACGACCTTCACCAATCCGAACCTTCAAGGCGGCGTCCTGCGCATCCCGATCCGTGACCTGATGGGGATGACCTCCCGCGATCCGGATCCCAAAGAGCCGTGGTTTCCCACCGAGGAGGACGACTGGGTTTTGCTCGCCGACGGCACGTATGGCAAGACCATCACCCAGACTCCGGAGCAAGTCGTCATCCTTCGCCTCGGTGGAAGTTTGAAAACCTACCCCACCACCGACTTTCTGGCCCAGACGCCTGAAAACCTCTCGCGCGGATTCCGGATTTCCTGCGTCTTCGGTATCGACTATCAGCATCAGTCCGATGCCATCGGCAAGGTTCCCGGTGTTCTAACGCACGCGATTTCTTCCGCGTTGGCCTCCGAATTCGGCCGGGAGGGCGTCCGTTCGGTCAGGGTTGAGTTCTCCGCCGCGGCCGCCTCGTCGCTGGATTACGAGATTTTGGCGGATTTCGACGGCTCGCTTGGTTCCCGCTACAACGCGCTGCGCCGGCGCATCCAGCGTCTTTGCGTGGAAACCTGCAATGCCGAGGGTTGGGTGATTCCGTTCACCCAGATCACCGTGCATCAGGCAAGTCCGGAGAAACCCTGAGTCCCTCTCAGATGCCCGCCGCGGCAGGGGGCGGGGTTTTCGCGCGGGTCCTCAGGTTGAGGAGTTCCACGCAGAGTGAGAAAGCCATGGCGAAGTAGATGTAACCTTTGGGGATTTCGAAATGCAGGCCCTCGGCGATGAGGGCGGTGCCGATGAGAATGAGGAACGAGAGGGCGAGCATTTTCACCGATGGATGACGGGAGACGAAATTGCTGATCGGTCCTGCGGCGATCATCATGACGCCAATGGACAGGATGACCGCCAGAGCCATGACTGACAGGTGGTCGGCCATCCCTGCGGCGGTGATGACGGAATCCAGCGAGAAGATGATGTCGATAAGGGCGATCTGGATGAGCACGGCCATGAAGCTGGTGGCTTTCACCGAGAGCCGCGCTTCCTCGTGTTCCTCAAGGTTGTGGTGGATCTCCCTGGTGGATTTCCAGATGAGAAAAAATCCGCCGATGAGGAGGATGAGGCCCTTGCCGGTGATGCCGAGAATGCCGTCATGATCGGCGACTTGTGGCGTCATCTTCCAGAATGCCGGGGCGATGGAGATGGAGAAAACGACGGCCTTGAGGCTCATGATCCACGTGATGGTGGCCAGCAGCATGAGGCGGGTGATCATGGCGAGGGCGAGGCCGAAAATCCGACCGGACCTGCGTTTTTCCGGTGGCAGGCGATCGACGAGGATCGAGAGGAAAACGATGTTGTCGATGCCGAGGACGATCTCGAGCAAGGTGAGGGTGGCGAGGGCGGCCCAGGCGCTGGGATCGGCGAACCAGTTGAAGTCAAACATCGCGGCCAAGGATCAGGATGCGAAGGAAAGCGCGCGTTGTTTCATCTGGGTGGCCATCAGGTTGAGGGCGTTCGCGCGGGTGGGGGCGAGGTGCTCTTTGAGGCCGGTGCGGTCGATGAATTCCATGTCCGCGGTGAGGATGGCGTCGGGAGTCTCGTCATCGAGGACCCGAACGAAGAGAGCGATCATGCCCTTGGTGATGAGCGAGTCGGAGTCCGCGGTGTAGCGGACTTTTCCATCGCTGAACGAGGCGTCGAGCCAGACTTGGGACTGGCAGCCCTTGATGAGGTGTTCCGGGTTTCTGGCGGATTCCTCGATGGGCGGGAGCTTTTTCCCGAGGCCGATGACGTATTCGTAGCGCTCGGTCCAGTCCTGAAAGAGGGCGAGTTCCTCCAGAAGTTGCTTTTGTTTCTCGGCGATGGTCATACAGGGGAGTGGAACGTGTAAGCCGGGAATGGGCAAGCCGGATCAGGTGGCGGGCGCGAGTCTCTGCAAGGCTTTTCCTGCTAGAAAGGCGAGGGGAGGGGCCGCCATACAGGCGGTGTCGAAAGGTGTGGCCGCTATCGCCGCGAGGCCGAGCGGGAACAGCACGATCCAATCGATGAGGGGAATTCCGGCCAGCAGGTTGGAAACGAAAACCGGCACGGATTTCCGGAAAACAAGCGGGAACAGCACGGTCCACCCCAGATAGACCAAGACGGCGGGAATGGCGGATAGCAGAGGGAGTTCCAGACCCTGCCAGGACGCGGCAAGCATTGAGAGCGCCGCTGCGGGAAACCACAACCGCGCGAAGAGCAGCACCCCGGTCGGGACTGGTTTCATCGATTCGCAACGGGCACCCAGCGAGAGCCCGACGATGTGGCAGAACAATCCGAGCGCGCTGGCGAGCAGGGCAGGAGGAAATAATTCCCGCGTGGCCCCGAATGCGGAATATCCGAGCACTGGCAGGAGGGCGCGGCACAACCCCATGGGGACGACGGACCAAGCGGCACGTTTGTGAAGCCACGTGTAAAGAACGACGCAGGCAGCGATCGTTAGGGACCAAGCAAGACTGCGTGGTCCGGTCGCACCAGCACAGCAAATGGCCAACAAGCCGAAACCCAGCGAGAGGCCCAGGTAGGCGCGCGGGGTGAACAGGCGCTGTGGAAGAGCCCGCTCGGGGCGGTGTCGGACATCCCAGTCGCGGTCGGCCCAATCATTGAGGAAATTCCCGGCGAGATAGAGGAAGATTCCGGTCAGGATGAGTAAAACGAACGGGGGGGCGTCGATGGCGGCTCCATGGTGACGCGCGATTGCGATTCCGAGAAACACGTTGCCTGCCACACTTGGGACATTGGCGATCCGTGCGGTGGACGCCAGGGCATGGGCTTTTTTCAGGGATCGCATCAGGCACTCATCATGAACGGGATCCCAGTCGAGTGAATCCCAAAGATTTGGATCTCCGCGGCGGGTTTCAATGGAAACCGGCTCCGGTGCCCGGCAGGAAGCGGTAGTAGACTTCCAGCATGAAGGTCGCCAGACAGGTGGACATATGAATATTGATCGGTCCGTGCCTGACGCCTCTCTGGTTCCAAGACCCGTCCTCGTTTTGGTTTTTCAACAACTCATCGCGGAAGAGCTTGTTGTAGTCGGACCATGCCTTGCCGCCATGGTTGATCATGGCTTGGGCGTTGTAGTAGTGGTAATAGAGATTGGCGGTTTGATCGCCCCATTTGAATGCGGTGTTCTCGCTGATATAGTTGACGCCGGACCTGACATTTCTGGCGTTGCCCTTGTCCCACATCTGGAATGCGAGCACGCCGCCGCCGGTCAACCCGGGGCTTTTTTTTGAGTCGCCGCGATACCCGATGGCTCCGTTCTGGCCCTGGGCTTTATCGAGCCATTCCAAGGCCTTGCGGGAGACGGTCTTGAAGTCGCTTTCCTTCCACAGTCCGGTGTGTTCGCAGGCCTTGAGGGCTTGGATTTGCCAGAACCCGACGGAATTGTCGCCGCTGTCCGTGGAATCATACCGATAGGCCCAGCCGCCGCTGTCTCCCTGGCCTTGGATGATCATGTCTCCCGCCTTTCTGGTGACCGTGTCCAGACCGGGGAAATTAATCCCGAGTTTGCTGCAGAAGGTGTAAGACTCCGCGAGAGCGTAAGTGGCGATGCCGTGCTCATAGACCCATGCGTTCGATCTGGCGTCAGCCACGGTGAGCCTACCCTCGTTCTTGAGTCCGATGTTGATGAGGTGAATGATGCCCCGGGTGACGGCGTCTCCGAATTCCTCGGATTGCGGGGTTTCGCAGTGGCCGAGAAAGGCGAGGATCGCGAAACCCGTCATGGCGACGGAGTGCTGACTGCTCCAACTGCCGTCCTCATTTTGGGTTTTTTTGAGCCATTGGAGGGATTTCACCACCGCCCCCTCGCAGGCCGGTGTGCCGCCGGTTTCCTGCAGGCGGGCAAGGCGGTCGGCCTTGGAGCAGCGCTTCTGATAGTCATGCGGAATATTGACGAACCTGCCCCCTGGATCGCCGTCACCCGGCCAGTTGTCGCCGAAGTCATTGCCGTCGAAAAACTCGGAAATTGGGCTGTTGACGGCGGTTTCCGGGGCGGGGATGAAGATGGGCGAGGCGGTGTTTGCGACAAGGACTCTGGGCAGCGCGGGCGAGGGGGGCGAGGGTTTGCGTTGGGTAAATTGGAGAGGATAGGGACAGGTGGCGGGGGGTGGGTCCTCCGGCGGTAATGAGATGATGGAGACTTCCGGGATGAAGTCATCCGTGCGCGCGGGTAGCAGATACCACCCTAACAACATTGCGAACAGGGTGACCGACAGACCGGCGATGATGATCGAGGAAATCGTGGAGTTCCTTCGTTGCTGGTGAAGCCGTTCAGCGGCCTCGGGACTCAATTCGACGTGCAGGCTCATGGCGTTTCCGGGTGTTAGAGGTTGGGACGTCCGCCATCCGAATGTCGGGTGGAGTGGCGTCTTGTTGGAAACGGGCGGAGTGCCCCGCGTCTTGGGGCGGATTTCCCGAGCGTTCAGTCGGAGAGCCGGATCCTCTGCAAATCAGCTGCGGTCGATCTCCGCGAGAATCCCCTGGCAGCCATCTTTGAGCAAACCGATCACATGGTCGAAGCCGCGCTGGCCGCCGTAGTAAGGGTCTGGCACGCGGAGATCGTCAAAGGTCCGGCAAAAGCCCACAAACGGGCGGATTTTGCCATGGAACGTTCCTTCGGGGTCAAGATCCCGGACGGCGTTCAGGTTGGATTCGTCCATGGTGACGATCAGGTCGAAGGATTGCAAATCGCTTGCGTCGATCTGCCGGGAGCGGCCGCTGACCGTGAAACCATGCCGCTCCAAAGCTTCCGACATGCGTGGATCCGGAGGCGAACCCTGGTGAAATCCGATGGTGCCGGCGGAATCGATCTGGAATTCATCCGAACGGCCGGCATCCGCGACTTGTTGCCGTAAAATAATCTCCGCCGCCGGTGAACGGCAGATGTTTCCCAAACAAACGAAGAGGATTTGGAAGCGGGGGCGGTCGGCGTGCATGGTCCGGTGATCGGGGGAAATACTTTGGCTGACAATTCAAAAGAATTTCGATCCGGCGCGACCGGGCGGTGCTCCGGAGTTTCATTCAGGCCGCTTGTGATTCGTGCGGCCTGCGCGATATTGGAATCATGAAGAACCGCCCCCTGATTCTCGCCGCAGTGGATTTCTCGTCGTCTTCGTTCCAGGTGTTGGCTCATGCCGCGAAGCTGGCCAGCGCGTCCTCGCGGGAGTTGATCGCCATCCATGTGGTCAGCGCAAGCCGTCTGCGGGATTGGGAGGAAAGCATGGGAAAGGCGGCCGCCGCGGCGGAGCGGGTAAGAGAGGTCACCGGGCGGCTCAAGGACCTTGTGGGCGAAGCTTGCGATGGCGTGTCGGCTGGAATTGCCGTGCGGATCGGTAAACCCTACCGGGTGATTCGTGATCTCGCGAGTGAAGTGGGCGCGGACTTGGTGGTGCTCGGCGCGCACGATGTGTTGAACGGTCGTCTCGGGTCGGTGGCCAGTCACTGCGCGCGTTCGATTCCGGCGGATGTCCTGATCCTCCGCGATTGGCAGGGACAGCGTGTCCGTAAGATCGCCGCGTGTGTGGATTTCTCGCTCGCCTCGGCTGCCGGACTGGAGCGCGCCATTGATGTCGCCAGAATCCATCAGGCGTCCCTGGAGATCATTCACGTGATTTTTCCTCCCTCGCGTGACCCATGGGGGCGCATGCTTGA
Source organism: Luteolibacter sp. (assembly GCA_041549835.1). GTDB lineage: Bacteria > Verrucomicrobiota > Verrucomicrobiia > Verrucomicrobiales > Akkermansiaceae > Luteolibacter. The sequence continues at coordinate 47,029 of JBFEQB010000016.1, forward strand.
ACAGCGTATGGATGATGATGCCAGCTATGAAACGATTGTGGCGGAGCGCGCCCGAGACCGAATGTCCGCATTTCTCGAGCCCTTTCTCAGCCGGTTGGCCGAAATCGAATCGAGCACCACGTTTCTCGAAGGCGAATCGCCTGCCGCCGCGATCACGGCACACATCAAGGTGGAAAACATCGATCTTACGGTGATGGGGTCCCATGCAGGATCGTGGGTGGAGGACTTCGTGCTGGGTGGCAATGCCGAGCGCCTCATGCACGATTCCACATCGTCCGTGCTGATCGCCAGAGCGCCGCTGTTACGTGCAGGTGGCTGACTGCGTTCGTTGTTGTTTGCAGTATCATGGTTCCCGATGCCGGATTGATCTTGCGGCGGACCTTGGGTTTGCGCTCTAGTTCATCCATGTAATTCCCGGGAAGTCCCGGTTGGTGACATGTTGTTCTTCGTGACAAAAGAAAATCATGCGCTGGAAACCCGCGTCGCGCTGGTTCCCGCCTCCGCCGCGAAGTTGCTCAAAATCGGTGCCCAGGTTTCGGTTGAATCCGGTGCCGGGCTTGCCGCCGGTCATCTTGATGCCGACTATCTGGCTGCAGGTGTTTCGATCGTTCCGGACCGGACGGCTGCTCTTCGTGACGCGGATTTCGTCCTGCGCGTGCTGCCGGCGGACATCGATGAAATCCGGCTTCAAAAACCCGGCTCGCTGGCGACGGGCCTGATGAACCCGTTCGGTTCCCGCGATCGCATTGAAGCCTACGCCGCCGCCAAAGTCACCGCGCTTTGCAGCGAACTCATCCCGCGTTCGACGCTCGCCCAGAAGATGGACGTGCTCAGCAGTCAGGCGAACCTCGCCGGTTACATGGCCGTGGTCACTGCCGCCGATCGGTTGGACTCGATTCTGCCGATGATGATGACGCCAGCGGGAACTATTTCTCCGGCCAAGGTGTTCGTCATTGGTGTCGGTGTGGCAGGCTTGCAGGCCATTGCCACCGGTCGGCGCTTGGGCGCGCGCGTCGAGGCCTTTGACACCCGCCCGGCTGTCGAGGAGCAGGTGAGGTCGCTCGGTGCAAGGTTTGTGAACATCGAGATCGGCGAGGTCGGGCAGACCGAGCAGGGATACGCGAAGGAGCTCACTTCGGAGCAGGTCCGGAAACAACGCGAGGGCATGGCGAGGGTTTGCGCGTCGTCGGACATCGTCATCACGACCGCCAAGGTCTTCGGTCGCAAGGCCCCGATTCTCCTCACCCGTGAAATGATCTCCGGCATGCGCCCGGGCAGCATTATCGTCGATCTGGCCGCCGAGGGTGGCGGTAACGTTGAAGGCACCGTTTCCAATCGGGAAATCATCACGCAAAACGGCGTCCAAATCATCGGTTGGAACGCACTCGAGCGCAAGGTGCCGCGCCACGCCAGCCAGATGTTCGCCGCCAATATGGCCAATTTCATCGAACACTTCTGGGACAAGGAAAACCAAACGTTTCCGCTCAAGGTCGAAGACGAGATCATCCAAGGCTGCATGCTCACCCACGATGGCCGGGTCGTCCACGACCGCTTCAAAGCCTGACTTCAAACGCTCATGGAACTCGCCCCCCTGCTCTTGCTGTTGTTCGCCTTCACCCTGTCGATCTTCCTCGGCTTCGAGTTGATCGCGAAGGTTCCCTCGCAACTTCACACGCCGTTGATGAGCGGGTCCAACGCGATCTCCGGCATCACCATCGTCGGGGCCTTGCTCGCTCTGAATACCGGTGAGTCGCCCGCCGCTAAGTGGCTTGGCTTCGCCGCCGTGGTGCTTGCCACCATCAACGTCGTTGGTGGCTACATGGTCACAGACCGGATGCTCGCGATGTTCAAGAAGAAGGATTCCACCAAAGGAGGACCCAGGCCATGAGCGCCGTTCTTATCAATATCCTTTATATCATCTCCTCGATCCTCTTCATCTTCGGGATCAAGATGCTCGGTTCCGCGGATACCGCCCGCCGTGGCAACCGCCTCTCTTCGGTCGGCATGTTGCTCGCCGTGGTCGCCACCTTGCTCTACCTCGGTCTCGATTGGAAGATGGTTGCCGGCGGCATCGCGCTGGGCGCCGTGATTGGAGGCGTCGCTGCGATGCGTGTTGAAATGACCGGCATGCCGGAAATGGTCGCCCTGTTCAATGGCTTCGGCGGTCTCGCCTCGTTGTTCGTCGGGGCTGCGGAATACGTAAAACTCCGCGATGGCGGCATGAGTCACTACCTCAAGACGCTGCAAGCCCAGAGTGGAGTCACGGTTCCCGCATGGTTCGTGCTCGCCGCCATCGGCCTGACCGTCCTGATCGGTGGCGTCACCTTCACCGGGAGTGGGGTCGCCTACGGCAAGCTTTCCGCGAAACTCTCCGGAAAACCCACCCTCTTTCGTGGTCAGCAGTTCATCAACCTCGTCTTGATTTTCGCTTCGACCGTTGGCATCGGACTGATGATCAAGGGCTCTGATCACAACCTGGCCGTGATTGCCGGTGCTGCCCTCGTCATTCTCTCGCTTACCCTTGGCGTTCTCATGACCCTGCCCATCGGCGGCGGTGACATGCCGGTCGTCATTTCCCTGCTCAATTCCCTGTCAGGCATCGCCGCCTCGATGGCTGGATTCATCATCCTCAACAACGTGCTCGTCGTTGCCGGTTGTCTTGTCGGCTCCTCCGGAATCATCCTCACCATGATCATGTGCAAGGCAATGAACCGCAGCATCGGCAACGTGCTCTTCAGTGGCTTCGGCGCCACCGCCCGGGCGGCCGGAACCGTGCGAGGGGAAATGAAATCCTCGTCGGTGGAGGACGCCTATTACGTGCTCGAAGCAGCCCGGAGTGTCGTCTTCATTCCCGGCTACGGCATGGCCGTCGCGCAAGCCCAGCACGCCGTCAAGGAGCTCGCCGAGCAGCTGGAGGCCAACGGCGCGGAAGTCCGCTTCGCCATCCACCCGGTGGCCGGCCGCATGCCCGGCCACATGAATGTCCTGTTAGCCGAAGCCGACGTGGCCTTTGAACAGCTCAACGAGATGGACCAGGTCAATCCGATCATGTCCACGGTGGATGTCGCGATCGTCATCGGTGCCAACGACGTCGTGAACCCCGCAGCTCTCAACGACCCCGGCAGCCCAATCTACGGCATGCCCATCATCAACGCCCACGAGGCCAAAACCGTCTATTGTCTCAAGCGCGGCAAAGGCACTGGTTTCTCCGGCCTCGAAAACGCCCTCTTCTTCGGAGAAAACACCCGCATGCTCTACGGCGATGCCAAGGCCACCGTGGCTGCATTGGTGGGGGAGTTCGGCAAATAGGGCGCGAATCAAGCAGTGGACCGGTTTCACTCCGGGGGCGACTGGGTTTGGCATCCGTCGCGACGTCGTGGTGGATCACAGGCTTGCGCTTCCGGAGCGTCGACGAGAAAGGATCCTTCATGATCGTTCTGGTCGGGCTTTACTGGACCTGCGAGCGTGTTTTTCTGTGAACCCCATGAATGTTGCTTCCGATATGGTCACCGTGACGCTTAATCCCGCCATTGATGAGACGGTTTTTCTCGACGAACTCCGGCCCGGTGCGGTGAATCGCGCCACCGGGCATCATCGGCAACCGGGTGGCAAGGGCGTGAATGTTTCCGCAATGCTTGGCGGCTTTGGAATTCCCACCACCGCCACCGGATTTCTCGGCAGGGAGAACCCTCGCTTGTTTGAAGAACTTTTCGCGAAACGGATGATCCGCGACGAATTCCTCCGGATCGATGGCGAGACCCGCACCGGCATCAAGATCGTCGGGCAATCCATCCGCGAAACCACCGACATCAATTTCGCGGGACTGGCCCCCACGGCGGCGGATCTGGACACCCTGATGCGGAAACTCGGCATGCTTTCGAAGCCAGGGACTTGGTTTGTCATCGGTGGCCGCTTGCCCGATGGCGTCTCGACCGGATTTTTCAAAACAATGCTCGA
>JBFEQB010000017.1:0-49655 GCA_041549835.1 Luteolibacter sp.
ATCGGCCGCACCGGTCGGGCGGAGGCTCAGGGTGAGGCGGTCAGCTTCGTGCCGAAAGAGGATCTCAACCTGCTGGGCATCCTCGAGCTTTCCATCGGCCGGCGCCTCCCGAAGAAGCGCTTGAAAGGCTTCAACTATAGTGCCCCCATTCCTCCCTGCAAACCCGGAGAGACCGCTCCGCGGCGAGATTGGCGGAAGCGCACCCGCCAGATGGAGGCGAAGAAGGCTGCCAAATCCGCTCCGCAGGGCTCGAAAAAGCCCGCCGGCAAGCGTGGGGGGAAATAGGGCGTGCGCCGTTGGCGGCGTTCGGAAAGAGAAGCCGCGAGGGTCGAATCTCGCAAGCGGGTTGCCGAAAAATGGCGTGGATTTCCGCCATGCGCTTGTCTTTGGTCCCGGACGTGCTATCGGTCCCATCCTACATGAAGCTCCTTATTCTCACCTGCCTCTTGCTCGCGATGTTCCCCGCCGTCTCAGCTGCGGAAGAACCCGCGACGACAACGGATGCAACTACCGCAGGGCGGTCCGGCAAAATCTCCCCCAAACTGAGAGCCGCAGTGGATAAACTGTCCCTGCCCGGCGTGAAGATCAATCTCGACGAGTGGAGCGTGGACGTTGAGAGCCGCGTCTGCCTCGGGGAAGGCCTGCTTGAACTCATCGCCTGCACCAAGGATACCAAGGAGCACGAGTCCATCATCATGGTCGAGGCCAAGCCCAGCCACATCCACATCGCCCTGCTGCTACTTGGTGCCAAGCCCGGCAACCCGGCGATGCAACAGGCGATCGATCCCGAAATGACACGGTTCAGGTCCAAGCCTCCCAGCGGCAGTCCGGTGGACGTTTTCCTCGTCTTCAAAGACTCTGAAGGAAAGGAGAAGGAACACCCGATCAACGAGTTCATGGGGTTGGCCGATGAGGATGACCGAGCGGATCTCCAAGACCCGGAGCACGGGGGAAAGTTCCCGACCCATACCTTCCTTTTCGCGGGGTCGGTCCTCGTGGGCGGGGGCGAGCAGCCCCGCCGATATCTTTGCGACCAGAGTGGCAACGTTATCTCGATCTCCACTTTCGGCGACGAGTTATTGTGCCTGCCTGGCATTCATGACGACGCAAACGGGGCTTTGATTTGGCAGGTCGAGGGCGACAAGTTGCCCGAGGTCGACAGCAAGATCACGCTGCGTCTCCGCCCGCAAGTCAAGCTGCAGAGTGCGCCGGAATCCAAGAGCGAAACTCCGGCCGGGGAGTGATCCCCCAGCTTGGTGATGGGGGTTGCCTTGTCGGAAAAACTCCGACACGGTGTTTCTGTTGGGCCGATTTTCCAAAGGATGACAGCATTACTTTTCAGTTGTGAACACGCGACATGCGCGGTGCCGGAAGCGTATCGGGAGATTTTCCGTGGAGCGGAGGACGTGGTGATGTCGTCCGAGGGGTGGGAACCGGGATCGCTGAATCTGGGGCAGGCGTTTGCGATGAAATTCCGGACTCCACTGGTGCATGGCGATGTGACGCGACTGTTGATCGATCTCGAAAAGGACGGCGATGCCCGCTGGAGCCGGTTTTCGATGAAGCTTCCGGAGGCCACGCGGGGCAAGGTGGCGGACCGTCATGAGCGCCCGTTCCGGGCGATGCTCAGCCAGCGGATCCGCGAGGATTTGCGGCGTCATGCAGCGGTGCTGCATGTGATGATCCACACCGATGCGGAGACTGATGGACGGGTGACGCTGGAGACGCCGGAACACGGGGTGCTGGCCGAGAAGTTGGCCGCGGCATGGCGTGCACGCTTGATGACGGAGGATCTGGACGTCCGCTATCATCGGAATGCCGCGAGTCAGGCGCTGGCAATCGAGTTGTCGAAGGAGTTTCCGGCGGACGACTACGCACAGATCCGGCTTGCCGTCTCGCAATCGTTTTTCCTGGAGGGTAGGCCGTGGCGCTGGGAAACGCTCAAGAAGCTCCTGTTGGAATCACTCTCTCAGGTTGTGGCGGAAGTCCGCGTGGTCAGCGACCGAGAAAGCCCTTCGATTGATCAAGAGTGAGGGAACGCTGCTGCTCCCAATCGATGATCTCAGGGGCGGGGTAGACCTTCCGACGCCGATCGGTCACCGCATCGGAAGTTCTTTCGATGCCCTTGGTGCCGGCCTCGCGGGCTGCGTTGGTGCCGTAGTGGCCGGTCTTGTAGGTGTTCGTCATGCCGGCGGATTTCCCAGCCTCCGGAGCACCGGTTCCATTGTAGCGTGATCCTTGTTGAAAGCGGCTGCCGTCGGTGTTTCCGGTGTATGGCTTGCTGCCGTAGTCCTTGTTTCCCCACCAGGACTTCCTGGCATAATCGTTGGTCTTGTAGGCCTTTTTTTCGTAGCCACCTTGAAAGTAGGCGGACTGGGCCTGATTTTCATACGCGCTGCGTTTGTCATTCTGAGGGATCCAGTTTCCATCGGCATCTTGTTGGTAGCCGTTTTTCTCATTGAGCCGCTGGCTGAGCGACTTGTGGGGTTCCGGGTTGCTGTCGCCGGAATCCGAAGCGCAGGAAACCGGTAGCAGCACCAGAAGATACAGAATGGAGCGGCGGAGCCTCAATGTTTCGCGAGGGTGTCCTCCAAAGCGGGGTCCGGCAAGGCGCCGCGCTCAAGAGCCAGTTGATAGTATTTCTTCGCATCCTTGATGCGATGGTTGCGGGAATAAATGAGGGCGAGGTTGTAGTAGGGCTCGCTGGCCAGCGGGTCTGCGGTTATGGCGCCCTTGAAGTGGGATTCCGCCTCGCTGCTGCGGCCGAGGCGGTAGCAGAGGGTGGCGAGCAGCATGTGGTTTTTCGCATCGTTAGGGGCCAGATCGACGGACCGGCGGGCGGCCTGCTCCGCGGCTGTCAGGTCACCGACGCTCATCAGGGAGAAACCGAACATCCGGAAGGCGTAGGGGTTGTCCGGGTCCATCTCGACGGCGCGGCGGAAGGTGTCCACGGCGGCTTCCGGTTCGTTGAGCTTGAGGTGGACGATGCCGATTTTACAAAGCGTGGGCGTGTGGCCGGGGTTCTGGGCGAGAATCATCTCATAGAGTTCCCGAGTGGGCAGCAGACGGCCGGCTAGGAAGGATTTCTCGGCAGTGCGCTCAAATACGGCGATGTCGCGGTTGAGTTCCTCGGTGGCTCTTCCGACGACGGCGCGGTCTCTTGCGAATGGAGAGATGAACTCGCCGTCCACCTGCTTGTCGGCGATGAGTTTCTGCTCTTCCGGGGTGAGGGCTATTTCCTGATTATCGAAGAGTTTGATGGCACTGGCGAGGCGTTCGTCCTTGGTCCCGAGAGTCCTGGCAGCGTCCACTAACAGGTCACGTGCCTGGCGGCGGCGTTCCTGGACGCGGAGTTGTCGCTTGATGATGTCGCGAAGAACCTCGACCTCGGCGGGATCCGCGGTGATCTGGCCGCTTGCAAGAGCCAACTCCTCGGATTTGAGGCGGTTTTCCAGTTCGAGCAGGCGCTGGTCCTGTTCCCGTTTGTTCTTGTGAAGGGCGTTGATCTGTCCTTTGGCGATGGCGAGGTCGCGCAGGGCGTCGGTGATCGCGTCTTTGTCGGCGTTGCTCTCGCGGTTCAAGCGATCGACTTTTTCATTGGCTTCGCGGAGGTTCTTGGCGATCGACATGTTTTGCTCGATGAGGTCTTGGATGCGCCCGGCTTCGTTGAGCTTGAGCAGGGCTGACATCTGGTCGCGCTCCTGGAGCAACGAGTCACGCTCCTCGCGGATTTGGGAAAAGGCGGCACGGCTTTCCTGAAGTTCGCTCATCAGGCCGTTGATGCGTTCGTTGGCGGCGGCGAGTTGGGTGCTCTTCGATCGCAATTCCTTTTCAAGGGCATCGAGTTGGCGGCGCTGACCGGCGACGACCGAGTTGGCGACGTTACGCTCGGCTTTCAGGTCGCGGCTGAGATCGGCGGCCTTTTGTCGGGTCGCTTTGAGATCGGCCTCAAGGATGGCGATGCGGGCCATGGCTTCGGAGTGGGAGCTGCGGCTTTGGTTGAGGGCCATGGCCATGGCCTCGCGCTCTTGTTCGAGTCTGCCGATGCGCTGGTTCAGAGCCTTCATTTCGCTTTCCACCGGAGAGGAGGCGAGACGTGAGCGGAGGGAATGCACGGTGTTTTCCGCAGCGCGGAGGTCGGCTTGCAGAGCGTCGCGCTGGCGCGTCAAATCGCCGAGACGGGAGTTGTCGCGCGAATGTTCCGAGTCGGATAGTCGGCTTGCGGCGAGAGCGCGCAGGCGTTTCAGTTCGGCCTCCGCATCTTCAAGGCGGCGGGTGGCGAGCGGATCGACCTCGAGGATGCCCGGAGTGAGAGGTTCGACCTCGTGGGCGGGGTCAATGAACCGACCTGATTGTTTCACACCGCCTTCAAGTTCGGCGACGGCGTTGCGGTTTTTGACGAACTGTTCCTCGGCTTTCGGGCGGAGCTTGCCGATGGCCTCGGTGGTTTTCTCGCATCGGCCAGCCACCATCGCGGGCTTCCAATCCGGGTAGAACCTACGCACCGAGCCGAACAGTTCATCCGCCTTGCGGAATTTTTCCAAGGCTCCGATGAAATCTCCGCCGGATTCGAGTTGCTCGGCGGAGCGGACGGCCAGATAGCCTTGGAAATAGACGTCGGAGGGGTCGAATTGCGCGGGAGACGCTGGCGGAGGGGACTGGGCGGGGGTCTGGGCGGCCAGGAGCAATGCCATGACGGCTGCCAATCCAGACAGAGGCAAGCGCAGGGTTTTGGCAGTCCGATCCAGCATGGGGGAGGAAAACTAGGCGCAAGACCGGGCCGGGGCAAGCGGGATTCCGGGACGCGGCGGGCCATCTCCATTGGGGTTTAGCAACCGCAAATGGACGCCAATGGACGCGGACTGAATGTCCTGGGCGGGCGGGTTCCGCGTTTTGGCAAGGTTGCCCCCGATCCGGTTCCGGATGGATCGGTCGGAGGACTCCATTGCTGCTGGTGGAGATTCCCGGGGATTCCGCGGTAGGCTCAGACTTTCTTCGGCATGGCGACCCATGCGCCTTTCTTCGAGTTGCTCTTGATGCAGGTGTCGATGAAGGCGATGCCGGTCCAGCCGTCTTCGACGTTGGCGTATTTGGAGCCATCGCAGGCGAATTTCTTGCCGGCTTTCCATTTGCGGACATCGTCTTCGAAGCTGCGGTGCAGGCGGGCGAAGGCATCATGGAATGCCTCGGGATGACCGGCGGGGATGGTGGGCTCGGCCATGAGGTCGGCGGGCATTTTTTTCGGCAGGAAACCATCGCCTGCGGAGACGGCACCGCGCCAATAGGTGCGGTCGGGTTGGTCGGGCAGGCAGATGGTGATTTTTTCGGGATCTTCTTGGCGCCAAGTCAGGGAACCTTTGGTGCCAGCGATGGTGATGCCGAGGTCATTCTTGTTCCCGATGCAGATCTGGGAGGCGCGGACGAGGGCTTTTCCTCCATTGTTGAGCTTGCAGTAGATGGTGAAATGGTCGTCAAGCATGCGGCCTTCGACGAAGGTCTCCATTTGCGCGGAAACATGGGTGACATCAAGTCCGGTGACGTAGCGGAGTTGCATGAGGGCGTGGGTGCCGATGTCCCCGCCACAGCCGGAGCCGCCGGCGCGTTTGGGATCGACCCGCCATGCGGCCTGTTGCTGGCCGGTGGCTTCAAGCTTCGAAGCGAGCCAGCCCTGAATGTAGTAACTGTCCACCCAGCGGACGTCTCCGAGCAATCCGCTCTGGACGATGTAACGGCTGAAGCGGCTGGTCCAGTGGCCGAGGTAGGTGTGTGCGACTGCGAAGGGCACGCCGAGTTTGCGCGAGGCCTTCACCAGGGCGTTCGCTTCCTTGAGGTTGAGGCAGAGCGGTTTCTCGCAGAAGACAGCGATGCCGGCCTTCATCGCCTTCATGGCGGGGTCGTAGTGGACGAAATTGGGGGTGACGATGAGGATATAATCGAGTTTCTCGTCGGCGGGCGCGGTCGCGTTGGCGGCGATCATTTCGTCATAGGAGGTGTAGCCCTTGATGGGGTAGGGCCAGTTGGCGGCTTCCTCGAGGGCGATCTTGGGGTCCGGAAACAGGGCTCCGGCGACGATGCGACGCGTGCCGTCCATATGAATGGCCTTCTGATGAGGTTGGACGATGAAGGCTCCCTTGCCTCCTCCGACGAGGCCGACGTTGAGTGGTTTGTTAGACATGATGGTGTGTTTGGTGGAGGGTTGAGTTGGTAAAAGTGAAGAATGCGGTATCGTTACGTGCCTCGGGAAGCGGAGCTTTCCGCGGGATCTAACTTTTCAAGATTTTCCCTGCCAATCGCCGAAATCGCGGAACTTCTTGTAGCGGGCTTCCAAGAGCTTGTCCGTAGGGAGCGAGGAGAGTTCCTTGAGGTGGCGGAGAACAACCTCGCGGAAGGCTTCAGCGGTGCTCTGGTGATCGTGGTGGGCACCACCGGTGGGTTCGGCGATGACATCGTCAATGAGGCTGAGTTTCTTGAGGTCCGGTGCGACGAGCTTCATGGCCTCCGCGGCCTCGGGAGCGTGCTTGCGGTGTTTCCAGAGGATGGCCGCGCATCCCTCGGGGCTAATGACCGAGTAGTAGGCGTTTTCCAGCATGAGGACGCGGTCGGCGACGCCGATGCCGAGCGCGCCGCCGGAGCCGCCCTCACCGAGGACGACGGCGATGACGGGCACTTTGAGGAGCATCATTTCGCGGAGGTTGAAGGCGATGGCCTCGGCGATGTTGCGTTCCTCGGCACCGATGCCGGGGAAGGCGCCGGGCGTATCGATGAGGGTGATGATGGGGAGGCCGAATTTTTCCGCGATTTTCATGAGGCGCATGGCCTTGCGATAGCCTTCGGGGTGGGCGCTGCCGAAATTTCGCTTTAGGTTTTCCTTGGTGTCCCGGCCTTTCTGATGGCCGATGACGACGACCCGTTGGCCGCCGATGCGGGCGAATCCGCCGGGCATCGAGGCGTCATCGCCGATGTGGCGGTCGCCATGCAACTCGCAGAAATCGGTGAAGGCGAGTGAAACGTAGTCGAGCATGAACGGACGGTTCGTGTGTCGGGCGATCTGGACGCGCTGCCACGGGGTGAGGTTTTGATAGATGCGCGCACGGGTTTCGGCGAGCTTCGCCTCCATCATGGAAATTTCGGCGGACATGTCGATGTTCTGGGAGGTCGATTTGGTCCGGAGTTTTTCGAGTTCGCGTTCAAGCTCGACCGCGGGTTTTTCGAATTCGAGGAGCTGCATGGAGGAGAGCTTTGTGATTCGAAGCGCGGGATGCAAGACAGGAGATGGGCTGCGGTGCGTCTGATTGAAGCGGTTCTGAAAGTCGAGCCGTCTCTGATTCGCCTAGGATCTGCAATGGAAGATGGCGGATCATGGGGTCGCCCGAACCTTCGCGGTTTCTGAAAGACCAGTCCGCCACCAGCGTATTTGTAGCCAGTGAAGTTACTGGTGATGGCAACGGCTGTCGGAATGTTGTCGTTCTCGGGTTGCGTGCAACCGCATGTGACCGAGTCGGTTGCATCAGTCTCCGTGCTGGAGGGCCGGCGCTACGCGAAAGAGGTGGAGGCGCAGTCCCCTTTCGAAACCGTCGAGATCCGCTGGAGCGAGGCCGAAGATCTCATGGAAAAGCGGAACCGCGCCTTCATTGCCGCGCACCTCAGCTATCAGCAGGCGACCCAGAAGAAACCGCTGGTCAGCGAACTTACCAGTGAAGCGAAAAACGCGGTTTCGGCGTCCTTCGGCGGCGTGCTCAATCCAGATGCCCTGCTCAGGTCACTGGCGGCACCGGCCACGGAATTGCCGAAGCAGCTCGTCTCCCTCGGGAAGCTGAAAGACCTTTCGCATCAGATCGAAAAGAGCGCTTGGGAGAATGCCGCAGCTTCTGTCGATGCTGAAATTAAGATGCGCGAAGAGAAGGTCAAGCTGCACCGCCTGCTGCGGATCGGCGAACTGATCGACACCGAGCTCGGGCGCACGGAAAACGCTCCGCCGCCACCGTCGGCATCGGAGCCAAAGCTGGTCGGCGCGTTCGAGGCCTGGCGTGCGAGTCTGCGGAGCGAGCGCGAGAAATGGCTCGCCGAAGTCCGCGACCTGTTTGATGCGGAGTATCACGACGTCCATTTCGTCCGTGACGATTCCGGGCTTCCCTCCTACCGCGATGCCAGCCATCCCGATCTGGGGGAATGGCAGCGCTGGTGCCGGCTGCAGCGCTCGATGGAGCTCGTAAGGGAGCTTGGCAAGGCGCATGAGAAGAGCAAACCGGCGATTCCCGGCACGGCGCTGATCAGCAACAAGTTCGCCGACATGACCCAAGGAGAACCCGCAAAACCCGCGACCGTGCGCAACACGGGATCGGTCCGCCGGGAAGTTCGCTCGCTGGTGCAGAGCTGGCGGATGATGAAGGAGGCGCAGCAAAAGGCCGGACGGCTCGAAACAGCGGAACAGGCGGCGTCATTCGACAGCATCGCCCGCGTCAACGCCCGCCAGAAGATCTTCAAACTTCGCCGCGACGAGATCGAACATACCCGCGTGGTGTGGATGCTGGACGAGTCCTGCTGGCAGTGATCGCCGTTTGGCGGTAAGCTGATGGCGCGCACTCGTGCATTTTTCGGTGGGTGGGTTCCTGCTTCCACGCGGCTTGAATTCGAACAAGCATCCACGTGGGTTTTGGATGCCTGTTTCGGAATCCGCGCCCTAGCGGATTTCAACTTCGTTGCCGGGGCGGGTGAGGAGGCTGATTTCCTCCATGTCCCCGGGGCGGAGGAGGATGCCGCCGGCGGGTTTTTCCTCCGCTCCGTCCCATCCCCGGATGTGGATGGCGGGCTTTTTGATTTGAATCAGCTTGTTGGCGGAGAAGTAGTTTTTGGACTGGGGCAGGACACGTTTGCCGTCGAGTTCGGCGATTTCAGAGCTGATGACGCCGCGCTGTGGGGTGGTTGGAACGCCGCACATCGAGAGGGCGGGGTATTCGGTGATGAAACGCCCGCCGTCCCAGAGTGACAGCGATTTGCGTTTGGGTTCGATGAGCAGGCGGAAATCAAGCGGCATGACGATGATCTCGTCGCCCGGCTGGATGCCGCGTAGCTCCATCATTGAGTTGAGGTGCATCATGCAACCGATGGTGGTGTGGTATCTGGCGGCGATGCCGAAGTAGGAATCGCCGCGTTTGACGGTGTGGATTTGTTTGCCCTCCATGTGGGAGGTGGAGAGGATTTCATCGAGGTTGATTTCCCCGACGATCCGGCGGGCGATGGGGGCGGAGGACGAGGTGGGGAAGACGTTGACGATAGCGGTGAGTTTTTCGCGGGCTTCGGGGAGCTTGCCGAGGGCGAGCAATTCATGGGCTTTCTGGAAGGCTTTTTCGCCGGGGTCGATATCGGGCATTTCCACGGACTCGAGCATTTTCGCGAAGTCTTCATTGGATTGGCCGCGGATGATACTACCGGGTTCCGGGATGATTTTAGCGAAGACTCCACCGAGCGGTTCGACGGCGACGTGATAGGCCAGCATGCCGGTGAAGGCGGTGATGGCGATCACGGTGAGTGCCGCGAAGATCTTGAAGAGGATCCAGAATCTCATGGGCGGAAAGCGGCGGTTCAGATGAGGCCGCGACGCTTGAAATCAAAGGCGTTGATCTCGTGGGAACGCAGGATCATCTCGAAGGAGAACTTGAGGATGGAAATCTCCCAGGTGTCGTCCACGCCCTCGATCACGGCGAGGGCGGGGTTGCCGGTGCGGCGGATGTCATCTAACACCCGCTCGCGGACCGCGTCCATGGAGTCGTGGATGATCTCCTCGTGCACCGTGCCGCGGCGGAACTGGAAGCCATATTGCAGGAAGGCGAGGTCCTTGCCCTCGGCGCGGTATTGTTCGACCATCTTGTCGAAACGGGCGCGGGCGGAGGGATCGAAACCTTCGAGTTCGACATCCCGGTAGGCTTCCGGGCGGAGGATGCGCGGCCGCTGGGCTTCCACCTGGCCGCTGCGGATGCGGACTTCCCCGGCGCGGTCCATCAGTTCGCTGATGAGTTGGAACTCGAAGCGGGTCTCGCCGAACGTATCGATCCGGCGGTCCGGCTCGCGCAGGACGCGGGTGGTTTCAAGTGCGTAGTGGATGTCGTCCTGTGAGGGCATGGTCTGGCAGAGTCTCGCCCGGAACCGCGGCAATGCAAAGAAAAGGGCGGACATCTCTTGGAGAGTCCGCCCTTTTTCAGAGTGTTCGCCAGTCGGCTCAGGCTTGTTGGCTGGTGATGTATTTGATCACGTCATCAACGGCTTGAAGCTTTTCAGCCTCTTCATCAGGCACTTCGATGTCGAATTCCTCTTCGAAGGCCATGACGAGTTCGACGGTGTCGAGGGAGTCGGCTCCAAGATCTTCGACGAATTTCGCCTCAGGGGTGACTTGATCGGCGTTGACGCCGAGTTGATCGACGATGATGTCCTTTACGCGGGCTTCGATGGTTTTATCTGACATGAGTTGCAGTGGTTGGTAGTTGGCGTTGGTGGTGCTTATCGCTTGCCGCCCCGACTTTGCAACCCCGAAAACGAAACGGAAGCGGAAAAGCAGGGGACGGGAAATTTTTGGGTTAGGAGGAGGTGCCGGGGCCGGCATTCGTGGGCGGCTCGTCGGCCACAAGCGGGGCGTATTCGAGGATTTCCCCGGAAAAGCGGGAGCGGATGAGGCTCATCAGGCGCTCGGCGGGTTCGTCGTTTTCCTTTTTGAATCCGCCGTAGGTGAGGCCGTCGATGCGGATGCGGCCCTTGCCGGAGGCTCCGTCATAGTCAAGGAACGCGAGACCCTTGGTTTCCCACTTGCGGAGATCCAAGGTTTTCAGGTCGGGGTAGGGAACTCGGCGTCCCTGCTGGGTGGTGATTGCATCCTGATCGGCGGAAATCGAGCGACCGAGAGTGCGCAGCAGTATGAACGCGGCTCCGGCGGTCAGGGTCAGGCAGACGTAGAACACCACCCACTGCTCGCCGATCGCACGGGCGTCATAGGGTTCTTCGGCGGGGGACGCTGGATATCCCTGGTCTTTCGAGTATTCGAGCCAGAGTTTGTTCCACTGCAGTGGCTTCATCCGCTCGTAGTCGTGGAGGATTTCCGGCCACGGCATTGGCAGTTTCAGGTCGGCGGGAAGGATCGAGACGTCTTCCGGGAAGCGCACGGTTTGCTTTTCTGCGTGCGTTTTCCACTCCTGGGGCGTGAGTGGTCCGTCCGCATTCATCTTGGAAAACTCCTCGTTGGCGCTTTGGAAGGCCTTGTAGAGGTAGAAAACCTCGTTTTTTTTCCGGTAGCCCGTTGAGCCGTCGAGGTAGAAAAGTACGGCGAAAACCCCGAACATCAGCAAGATCACGGCTGCTCGGAAGAGAAACCAAGGCGTCGGTTTGCAGACAATGGTGTCGGACGAGTTCATGGTATGGGACGACACAAGACGGCTGAAGCGAAGTTGGCAAGCCAAACGGGCTCTGGTTTGAATTCACCGATTCCGGCTTGTCTATGCTGCGTTAGCTGCTTACTAGGGCGCCGCTATGCCAATCGCAACTCCCGCGCAATACCGCGCCATGTTGGACGCCGCCCAGAAAGGCGGCTACGCCTACCCCGCCGTTAACGTCACGTCGATCACCACCATCAACGGCGCGCTCCGTGCGTTCGCTGAGGCGAAATCCGACGGAATCATCCAAGTGTCGACTGGCGGCGGCCAGTTCGCCTCCGGCACCTGTGTCAACGACGCCGCCTTCGGTGCCATCGTGCTTGCCGAAGCCGCCCACCTCCTCGCGGAGAAATACGACATTCTCGTCGGTCTTCACACCGACCACTGCCACCCGGAAAAAGTCGAAAGTTTCCTCAAGCCGCTGCTCGAAGCCTCCCGCAAGCGCATCGCCGCCGGCAAGGGACCGCTTTTCCAAAGCCACATGTTTGACGGTTCCGTGGTCTCGCTCGATGAAAACCTCAAGATCTCCAAGGATCTCCTGAAGGAGTGTGCCGAGCTCGACATCATCCTCGAAGTGGAAGCCGGTTGCGTCGGTGGTGAGGAAGACGGCCACGACACTTCCGGCCTGCCAGCGGAAAAACTCTACACCACTCCGGAAGATATGGTGGAAGTCTACGAGGCGCTGCAACCGATCGGCCGGTTCCTTTTCGCCGCCACCTTCGGCAACGTCCACGGTGCCTACAAGCCGGGTTCGGTGAAACTCAAGCCCGCCATTCTACGCGACGGCCAGAAAGCCGTGACCGACAAACACGGTGACGCGGCCAAAATGGACCTCGTCTTCCACGGTGGCTCCGGTTCCGACCTCTCGGACATCCGCGAGACCCTCGACTATGGCGTCGTAAAGATGAACATCGACACCGACACCCAATACGCCTTCACTCGCCCGATCGTCACCCACATCTGTGAGAACATCGAAGGTGTGCTCAAGATCGATGGCGAAGTCGGCAACAAGAAACACTACGACCCGCGTTCCTATCTGAAAAAGGCCGAGGTTTCCCTCGCCAACCGTCTCAAGGAGGCTGCGGACGACCTGCGCTCCACCGGCCAGACGATTTTCGGCAAGGCTTGATCCATTCCCATTGAGGGCGGCCTTGGAATCCCGAGGCCGCCCTCTTTTGTTTTCCCCATGGCTGACAAGAAGACCCATCAGGAGCATCCGCTCGCCAATATCCTCATCAACGTCCTCATCCCGGTGATGATCCTCAGTTTTCTGAGCAAGGATCCGGCCATCCAAGAGCTGCTGAACAAGCCGCTCACCCTCCACACGTGGTTCGGCGATGTGCCGAGGTTTTGGTACATCGGACCAGTCAAAGCGCTGATCGTCGCCCTGCTCTTCCCGCTCGTTTACGGCATCCGGATCTTCGTCAAGACACGCAAGTTCAACTTCTTTTCCGGACTTGGGCTTTTTTCCGTCCTGCTCACCGGCGGTCTGACGCTCTACCTGTGGAACAAGGACGGCACAGTCAAGGAACACGCCGGCATCCTTTTCGGGATCAAGGAGGGAGCCATTCCATTGGCGCTCGGCATTGGCGTCCTGCTTTCCCGAAGGTCAGCCACGCCCCTCCTCAACATTTTCCTCTACAACGATTCGATTTTCGATATCGGGAAGATCGAAAGCAAGATTGCCGAAAACGACGCCGAGACCGGCTACCGCAGCCTCATCAGGCACGCCACGTTCCTGTTCGCCGCCTCCTTCTTCATCAGTTCCGTGATGAACGTCGGCCTGGCGCTGTTCTTCTTCCGGGGCTTCGACCGCTCGGCGCCCGACGCGCTGGAAACCTACAACGCGATTATCGGTAAGCTCACCGGCTGGGGCTTCGCCGTCATCGGTGTCCCGTTGCTGGTATTCCTGTTCTTCACCCTCCAGCGCATCCTGAAGGGGCTCCGCGAACTCACCGGGTTCAAGGATGAGGAGTTGATGCTCCCGCGGTGACGGCTCAGTGTCCGCGGCGGAGATATCAATCCACCAGATTGTCCACGCGCTGGGCCAGCTCGATGTCGAGTTGGGTCACTCCGCCGGCGTCGTGCGTGGTCAGTTTCAAGAAGACCTTGGTGTGGCGGATCGTGATGTCCGGGTGATGTTGCGCTTCTTCCGCGATCTCCGCGAGATCGTTCACGAAATCGATGGCGTCATTGAATTCCTCGAACTCGATGGTCCGGGTGATGGATTTTTTCTCATGCTCCCATTCGGGGCACTTTTTCAATGCGGCGGTGAGGTCGTCGGCTTCAAGGAGATCGGACATGTGATGACAGGGGAAGGAATTGCGGGGAAAGATTGCGGCGTCTGATTCGGCATTGGCAAGCCCCATTCCATGCTTCTTGAAAAACACCAAACCCCGGGTTGCGCCCGGCGGCTCTTGTTTTTAGATTGAAACCATGAAAGCGATCCTCTCCGCCGTGTCGGCCGGGCTGTTGCTCGTCTCCTGCGTTCCCTCCACCCCCCAGGCCCGCATCCAGCGGAATCCGGAGAAATTCGCCGCCCTCGGAGGGCAACACCAGAGTCTCGTCCAGAAAGGGCAGATCACCCGCGGCATGACGCCGGATGCCGTCTATCTCGCGTGGGGCGCACCCTCGGGAATCTTCCAAGGTTCCAAGGAAGGGAAAATCACCGAGCGTTGGGACTACGCGGGTTCCCGCCCGGTTTACACGATGGCTCACTACGGGACCTACGGATATTACGGGCCATACGGTTACCACGGACGGCGTGGATACTCGGGCATCGGTTTCGGCGTGGGCCCTGAGGTGGCCTACATTCCATATAGACGCGCCTCGGTCTGGTTTCTGAACAACCGGGTGGATTCCTGGGAGCGCGCGAAGTGACTTGCAACCGCGCCCTCTCCGGCTTGCCTTTTGCCGAATTGCTGCAAGTCTTGTTGCAGACACTAAACCCATGAATTTTAAAACACTCCTTTCGCTTGCCGCCGCGGTTTCCTGCGTGATGCTCATGCCGTCCTGTTCGACAGGCTCCGGTGGGTCCGGCCTTGCCGCCTATCAGGCCTACGACCGGCCGGCGAAACTCCCGTCCAATCCGTCCGCGGTGCGCGTCAAGGTATCCATCAGCAAGCAACGCACTTATGTCATGGAGGGCTCCCAAGTGCTTCTCGCGATGCCTGTTTCCATCGGCACCTCCGCGACTCCGACTCCCACCGGAAATTTCAGGATTTTCAGAAAGGAGGCGAAACATCGCGCCAACAGCCATGGTTATGCCTACAACGGCTCCCAAGTGAAGCAGACGTTTCTCGCCAAGCGCCCCGCCGGGTGGTCGTTCAAAGGCACGCCGATGCCTTATTGGTGTGAGTTCAAACCCAACTACGGATTCCACACTGGTTGGGTGAAGCATCACCCGTGCACCCATGGTTGCATCCGCATGCATGAAAACCTTTCGCCCAAGTTCTTCCGACTCGTCAAGAACGGGACTCCCGTCAGCATCGCTTACTCCCAGCCGGAAGACGCCACCTACGGAAGCATCCCGCTGCCTCCGGACGCCGGACCGCTGCCGGATTACGATAGCTCGATGTATGTCGGCGATGGTTACTTCACCCGCCACAAGACACCCAGTTATCAGTGATCAACTGCGGGATTCCGTCCGCCATTTTTTTAAAAAGCTTCCGTGGATCCGCGGGGGCTTTTTTCGTCACCACTCGATCATCAACCGGACCGCCAGTGCCACCAGAGCCAGCCCGAAAACACCATCCAGCCAACCTGTGGCCCGCTCGTAGCAGGACCTCAGTGGTTTCCACTGCAGCACCACCACCCACAGCGACCACAGGGAGGCGCCCAAACCTACCACCACGGCCCAGATCGCGAACGGCCACCATTGCGGATGGCTTCCCGTCAGAAATGGAGCGCACACCGCTGCCAGAAACAGTGCGACTTTCGGGTTGAACAAGTTGCACAGCAGTCCGCGCACGAAGGGCGAATGGCTGCGGTTGCTTTCTTGGAAACCGGATTTCACCTCCGAACGCCACATGACGAAGGCCTCCCTCATCAAGCCGAAGGCGAGCCACAGCAGGTAGAGCGCAGCCACCCATTGAAGAATCCGTCGCAGCATCGGGAATCGCTCGAACGCCACCGCGATCCCGCCGACCGCCAGAGTCGCGTGGACCGTCAGACCACAGGCGATTCCAAGCGCCATCTTCACGCCGGTCACGGTGCCCTCCCGCAATGCGGTCCGGGTGAGCAACAACATGTCCGGACCGGGGCTGAATTGCCCCAGCACCATCAGCCCAGCGAAGATCCAGAGCTCTGAGGGCCCTGTCACGATTTCATCACGGCTTCATGCCACCGGTTCATAACCGGAAGCTAGCGCCCGGTGCTTTCCCGTGACAACCCAAGATCCGTCGCGTTGCGCGGATTTTCCATTGAGGATCGAACGATTTTGACAATTCCCGGCCTCTCGCTAGCCTCCAGCAACTTCGGCAGGCAGGCATGGCACGCCTGCCGCTTGCCGCATTTTTCCCATCCATCATGAACACGCTCCGCACATTCACCACCGGCTCCGGTACCGAAGGCCGACTCCACTCGCTGCCTGCCCTCGCTGAACAAGGTTTTCCGAACCTCTCCCGCCTGCCGGTTTCCATCCGGATCGTGCTCGAATCCCTGCTCCGCAACAACGACGGCCTCAAGGTTTCCGACAAGGACATTCAGAACCTCGCCAATTACAACGCCAAGGCTCCCGGCGATTATGAAATCCCCTTTGTCGTCGCTCGCATTGTACTCCAGGACTTTACCGGTGTGCCGCTGCTCGTCGATCTCGCCGCCATGCGCTCCGCCGTCGATGGCATGGGCCGCGATGCTAAAATGATCGAACCGCTCGTCCCCGTCGATCTCGTCGTGGACCACTCGGTGCAGGTCGATTTCGCCGGCACCAGCGACGCGCTCAACCGCAACCTTGACCTCGAATTCCACCGTAACCGCGAGCGTTACGAATTCCTCAAATGGGGAGAACAGGCTTTCGATACCTTCAACGTGGTGCCTCCCGGCATCGGGATCGTCCATCAGGTGAACCTCGAGCACCTCGCCAAGTGCGTGCTCGAAAAAGACGGCGTGTTCTATCCGGACACCCTTGTCGGCACCGACTCCCACACCACCATGATCAATGGACTCGGCGTCGTCGGCTGGGGCGTGGGTGGCATCGAGGCGGAAGCCGGCATGCTCGGCCAGCCCGTCACTTTCCTCGTCCCGGAAGTCGTCGGTGTCTATCTGGCCGGCGAACTCGCCACCGGTGTCACCGCCACCGACCTCGTCCTGCTCGTCACCGAGTTGCTGCGCGAAACCAAAGTCGTCGGCAAGTTCGTCGAGTTCTACGGCCCCGGCGCGAAAGCGCTCAGTCTGCCGGACCGTGCCACTATCGCCAACATGGCCCCCGAATACGGCGCGACCATGGGCTTCTTCGGCATCGATGAAATCACCACCGGCTACCTCGCTGGGACCGGCCGCTCGCCGGAACTCTGCAAGACCGTCGAAAACTATTACAAGGCCCAGGGCCTCTGGGGCATCCCGACGGAGAAGGACGCGCTCGAATTCTCACAGGTCGTCGAAATCGACCTTTCCACGGTGAAGCCCGGCATCGCCGGCCCCAAGCGCCCGCAGGACCGCATCGAACTCGTTTCCCTCAAATCCAAATGGGCTTCGCTGCTCACCGGCCCCGCGCCTGATGGTTATCAGAAACAGCCATCCGAAGGTTCTGAGGAGCCTCTCCAGCTCCCGCCGTCGCTCGACAGCGTGCCGGACGAGGCCACCGGCATCGGCCGCGCCTTCGGCTCCGAAGTCGGCGTCGTCACCGAGCCGAACGAAGACCCTGCCTATCCGCTTTGGGAAGTCAGCGTCGACAGCAAGGGCGGCATCAAGGACACCATCACCCATGGCTCCGTGCTCATCGCCGCCATCACCTCCTGCACCAACACCAGCAACCCGAGCGTCATGCTCGCCGCCGGCCTGCTCGCGCAAAAAGCCAATGCCAAAGGTCTGACGGTGAAGCCATCCGTGAAAACCTCGCTTGGCCCCGGCTCGCGCGTCGTCACCGATTATCTCAACAAAACCGGCCTTCAGGCTGAGCTCGATAAACTCGGCTTCCAAACCGTCGGCTACGGCTGCACCACCTGCATCGGCAACTCCGGGCCACTCGATCCCGGCATCGAGGATGTCGTGAAATCCGAGGACATCATCGCCGCCTCCGTTCTATCAGGAAACCGCAACTTCGAAGCCCGCGTCCACCAGTCCATCAAGGCGAACTTCCTGATGTCGCCGCCGCTCGTCGTCGCCTTCGCCATTGCCGGCACCGTCGATATCGACATGGAAAATCAGCCGCTCGGATTCGGCAGCGATGGCCACCCGGTCTATCTGAAAGACATCTGGCCGACTTCCGCGGAAATCGAAACCGCCATGAACGCGTCCCTCAAGCCGGATGTATTCCAACGCCTCTACACCGGATTCGCCGGCCAGAATCCGAAGTGGAACGAAATCAAATCCTCCACCGGCAATGTCTATGCGTGGGACCGCGAGTCCACCTACATCCAGGAACCGCCGTTCTTCGAGGGCTTCAGCCCGAACCCCGGAGACATCGTGGAAATCCACGGCGCCCGCCCGCTCGGCATCTTCGGCGACTCCGTCACCACCGACCACATCTCGCCCGCCGGCGCCATCAAGAAGGACAGCCCGGCGGGCCGCTACCTCAGCGAGAAGGGCGTCGAGCTCAAGGACTTCAACTCCTACGGTTCGCGCCGTGGCAACGACCGCGTCATGACCCGCGGCACCTTTGCCAACGTCCGCATCAAGAACCTCATGGTGCCCGGCTCCGAAGGAGGAGTCACAAAGGTCGATGGCAGGACCGCAGATATCTATGATGCCGCCGCCACCTATCAGTCGGCTGGCACTCCATCCATTATTATTGGTGGTGAGGACTACGGCATGGGTTCCAGTCGCGACTGGGCCGCCAAGGGCACGAAGCTCCAAGGAGTCAAGGCTGTCATCACCAAGTCCTTCGAGCGCATCCATCGCTCCAACCTCGTTGGCATGGGTGTCCTGCCCTGCAACTTCGTCAACAAGGAGGACTACGACAAGGTCAAGGACCTCGCCGACGCCACCTTCGACCTCGTTGGGATCTCTAACGACCTGAAGCCGCAGCAACAGGCCACGCTCAAAGTCCATCCCGCCAGCGGCGAAAGCTTTGATGTTCCCGTCATTGTCCGGATCGATACCCCGGTGGAAAAGGATTACTACCGCGCCGGCGGCATCCTGCCCTACGTGCTCGCCCAGATCCTCGGGTGATCGTGGTGGCGGTTTTTCTCCGTAGACATCGCCGAGTGGATGCTCGGCAGCGTGGCCCGGGGGGCGGGAGGCATTCCCAGCCTGACGGCGTTGAAAATCCTACTTGCTGACGTTGAAGCGGAACTCGATCACGTCGCCGTCTTTGACGACGTATTCCTTGCCTTCGATGCGCAGCTTGCCGGCTTCCTTGGCGGCGTTTTTCGAGCCCAAGGCCACCAAGTCGTCGTAGTGGACGATTTCCGCAGCGATGAAGCCGCGTTCGAAATCCGTGTGGATCACGCCGGCGGCCGCAGGGGCCTTGTCGCCCTCGTGGATGGTCCAGGCCCGGGTTTCCTGCACACCGGTGGTGAGATAGGTGCGCAGGCCGAGTAGGTGATAGACGGCGCGAATAAGAGAGGAGACTCCGGAGTCGCTGACGCCCATGTCTTGGAGGAACTCCGCGGACTCCTCGGGGGAAAGCTCGCTGAGTTCCTCCTCGATGCGTGCGGAAATGACCACCGCTTCCGAGCCGCTGTGTTCGGCGGCGAACTGGCGGACCCGGGCGACCTGGGGATGCGAATCCGGGTTCTCAGTCGCGCCGGCGAGTTCGTCTTCGGAGACGTTGCAGGCGTAAATCGTGCGTTTGGATGACAGCAGGAAGAAATCGCGGACGATCACTTTGTCTTCCTCGCTGAATTCAAGGGTCAGGGCGGGTTTGCCCTGATCGAGGTGGGGCATGATGATATCGATGAGTTCGACCTCACGCTTCGCTTCCTTGTCCCCGCCCTTGGCTTTCTTTTCGCGGGACGAGCGGCGTTTTTCAAGCGCCGCGATGTCCGCGAGGATCAGTTCGGAATTAATGATTTCGATGTCGCGGATCGGATCGACGGTGCCGAGTTCGTGGATGATGTCATCGTTTTCAAAACACCGGACCACTTGGACGATGGCGTCGGTTTCGCGGATGTTGGCGAGGAACTGGTTGCCGAGACCGGCACCTTCGGAGGCCCCCTTGACGAGACCGGCGATGTCCACGAACTCGATGGCGGTGGGCACCAACTTGTGCGAGCCCGAGATCTTCGAGAGCACGGCGAGGCGGGTGTCCGGCACGGTGACGATGCCGACATTCGGATCGATGGTGCAGAAGGGATAGTTGGCCGCCTCCGCTTTGCGGGTGCGGGTCACAGCATTGAAGAGTGTCGATTTTCCGACGTTGGGTAGTCCTACGATTCCGGCCTTGAGCATTGCGGCGGGAAGGTGAGGGAGCCCGGGGTGCGAGGACGAGGAAAATCTTCTCGGGACGGGCATGCGGTGTGGTCCGTTGAAGAGGAGGCTGAAGCCGTTGCCCCTGGAAAGGCGAAGCAGTTCCATCGGCCGCTCCATTACGGGAACCGTGGCGAATGACTGAAAATCACCGCGGCCAGTTGCCGAACGCGCTTATGCTGTGAATCGCGGCGCGCAGTTGTTCCGGGACTTCCGCGCTGTCGATCATCCCGAAGTGTGGTGCGACGGCGGCGGAGAGGATGGAAACGCCTGCGAGGATGGCGAGCCAATAGGGGATCGCCAGGGCCACTCCCAACCCGTCCATTTTTTTGTGGAAGGCGTATCCAGGAGGACATGCGAAGCACCGGTAACCCAGCCACAGGTTCAGGATGGGAGCAAAAAACGCCAGATGCCACCACCGGCTCATGCCAAGGTTCTCCAATCGTCTCAGCCCGAGATAGAGCAGCATCACAAGAGGGAGGAACGCGGCGGTCGGCAGGATCGCCGCCATTTCAATTTGCCCGAATTGTTTGGTTAGAAACGGGCTGGCCAACCGGAGGGCGAATTGCCACACGAATGGGAGAATAAGGGCCGCCAGCAGCAGGCTGCGTCTGCGCGCGCCAGGCCAAGGCACGTTTTTTTCCGTGAGTACAAGAGCTCCCTTCCGGTTCGGCCGGTAGCAGGCTTCCGGTATAGAGGCTTTGCTTTCAGGATTTACGGGCACGCTTTTCCGTTCACACAATCCATCGATCTGGCCGGCGGGTTTCCATGCGGCCATACCTTTTTTCCACACCATGTCGAGCCGTGGATCCAATGATGAATTGGCGACCATGGTCCTCAGTTCCTCGAACGTCACCGGGCCCCGGCGATCTCCTTCACAGGTATAAAGCCAGACTTTCCTGGAGAAGATGCCCGCGCTCTTGGGGGTGCTCTTGGACGTTGCTGCTGCGGATTTCGTGTTGGCCTTGGCGATCAATTCCGCCGCGCGTTTTTCCTTTTCTGCCAGAGCTTTCTCCGCCTTCGCCTTCTCCTTGGCGATGACTCCGAGTCTGGCGTCCTGGGCCGCCTTGGCTCTGGCCTCTTTCCTAGCCGTGGCTTCGGCGGCGGCTCTCAGTCGGGCCTCTTCGGCGGCTTTGGTTTCAGCGGCGGCTCTGAGTTTCCCTTCTTTACGAGTCTTGGCGTCGGCGGCGGCTTTAAGCTTGGATTCCTTTTCGGCTCTCGATTTCTCCGTCGCTGCGATCCTGGCCTCTGCGGCGGCTTTGGATTCGGCGAGTGCTTTGAGCCGCTCCTCTTCAGTGGCTTTGGCCTCTGCGGCGGCTCTCAGTCGGGCCTCTTCTACGGCCTTTTCGATGGCAGCCGCAGTGGCTCTGGCCTCTTCGTCCGCCTTGGCTTCGGCGAGTGCTTTGAGCCGGGCTTCTTCAGCGGCTTTGGCTTCGGCGGCGGCCGCCCGGAGATCCGCTTCTTGCTGCGCCTTTTCGGCGGCGGCCCTGGCCTTTTCCTCAGCCTTGGCTTCGGCCAACTGGAAGAGTCTGGCTTGCTCCGCGGCTTTTGTTTCGGCGTCAGCTCTCCGTTTGGCTTCTTCAGCGGCTTTGGCTTCGGCGGCGGCCGCCCGGAGATCCGCTTCTTGCTGCGCCTTTTCGGCGGCGGCCTTGGCCTTTTCCTCAGCTTTGGCTTCGGCCAACTGGAAGAGTCTGGCTTGCTCCGCGGCTTTTGCCTCCGCAGCCATCCTGAGTTCGAGTTGTTCTGCGGCCTTGGCTTCGGCAGCCTCCCGGAGTTTGGTTTCTTCCGAGGCTTTGGCCTCAACCTCAGTCATGAGCCTGGCAAGCTCCGCAACCTTAGCCTTTACTTCGATTTCGGCCTTTAATCTGGCCTCCTCATCCGCCATGAGCCGGTCGTATTTCGCCGCTTTGGCTCTGGCGGCTTCCTCGGCTTTTGCTGCGGCGATTCTCGCATCCTTGGCGTCTGCCGCTCGCAGCGCTTCTTCTGCTTTTGCCGCTTCCTCCGCAAGGGCGACTTTTGCCGCCTTTGCCTCGGCGGCTGACTTGAGCTCAGCTTCATCGGCGGCATCAGAGGGCTTTGGTTCGCCGTGGCCTTTGTCGCTTGGAGCTTTGGAGAAGCCGTTCGGAGTATCGGTCTCACACAGTCTCCGGACTTCATAAACCGGCCTCCAATCCTCCATTCCTTCGGTCCAGACCGTGCTCACCGGGGGGGCGATCGTGAGATCCGCAATCTTGCTTTTCAGCTCCACCAAACTCACCGGCCCGAATTGCTCGCCATCCTGCATGTAGTGCCACTCGTCCTTCCCGATGGCGTCGATTCTGGCTTCTTCCGCCGCGATGGCCTCGGCGGCGGCCTTGGCCTTGGCCCTTGCCCTAGCCTTGGCGGCGGTCCCCCAGAGTTCGTCCTCTGCCTTCGCCTTTGCTGCTGCCCGGGCCTCGATCTCTGCTTTTGCCTTGGCGATCTCAACCCGTGACTCCTCCTCCGCCCATAATTGGGCGGGTGTTTTCATCTCGATTGTCATTTGGGTCGCCACTTTGGAGGTGCAGATTGCCATTGGCACGAACAGCTGAGGTTGCAAGGTTTGAACGGATTTCTCCTTCCTCGAACCTAAGGTTCATGGAATGAACTAAGAATGCCTGAAAATCAGGAGAACCAAATCCAATTAAGGGTCCGTTTCCGGCCAAGTGTTCCCAAATCCGGCCGGAGGCTCAACGGGTTGGGAGGTCAGGTGTCTAAACGAACCACGCTTGGAGCGTATCGTTTGCACGCGGTCGTCCGCCGTTTCCAGTATATCATGACTGTTGCTGCCGCTTCTCAAGGAGCAGGAACTTGACCCGGCGCTCGTCACCACGAGCGGTTCCAAAAACCGCCTCGATATGGCAACCCGGAAGAGTGGACGGGTCGAATGACGGTGGAAGTTTGAGCCACAGTTTCGGGATGTGAGTCGAGTGCTCCAGGAGTTGTTGGCAGGGCGGGAGGTCTTGGAGGACGACCCGCTCCTTGTTGTAGCGTTCTCCCCACGGCGGATCGATGAATAGGAGGTCGGCGGCGAGTTCCGGAACAATCGCGCGGGCGTCTCCGCAGATGAACTCAATGCGGTCGGCGACGCCATAGAGCTTCGCGTTGTGACGGGCCATGGCCAGGCGGCTCTGGTTGATCTCGACGGCGACCACCGCGCAACCCGCCCGGGCGAAGCCGATCGCGTTGCCTCCGGCACCCGCACAGGCATCGATGACACGCAGGCCGCGCGCGCGCTCACCCAGGGCGAGGGCCAATGCTTCGGGGGTGAGAGAGCGTTTCGCTTCGTCGTCAAGCCGCGCCGCCGTCCGGTTGAAGCCGGTGCTTCCATGGCGGTAGCGTCGTGCTTCCTCGCCATAGGCCCGGCGCAGATCCTTCCGGTGGAGCGGGGGAAGAATCTCGATGGATAGGAGTGAGCCGCCAATGCCCACACCGCGCAATCTGGCGGCCAGATCCGCGGCCGCACCGCGCTCCATCGCCGCATGAACCTCCAAGTGCCCACCCGGTAGCTCGCTCGCGTTCCATGGTCCCGGGCCTAGCAGATGCTGCCAATCGAGCCATGGCGGGAGGGACCGCACTCTGACATGAAAAGGTTTGCTCATGGTTGGTGGGAGTGTTCTTGCCGAGGAAGCATTCGACGGGGATTGGCTTCCGCATGGAATGGCGGCAAGGATGCCGCCGGATCAGTTCCTCTCGTTTTCTTTCTTCATGAGTGCCATTTCCTCCTCGTGGGAATGGATCTGCAGCAATGCCCGCACCCCGTTCATCGCGGCGGTGGATTTCAGGATGCTGCGGATTGCGCCAGCAGTGTGGCCTTGCCTGCCAATCAGCATCGCCACATCCCGTTTCGTTAGAACGAGTTTGAAGAGCAGCACGTTTGAGGCCAGCGGCTGGACCTTGATCAGGGCGTGGTCTGGTTCATCGATCAGGTTGACGGCCACAAAATTCAGGAAATTTTTCAGCCGGGCGGTGATTGCCTGAATTTCAGCCGGGCTGACATGCTCTTCCGCTGGCTTGGCCGGTTTCGGTGATGCCGGGCCGTGTGCGGTCGTAAAAGAGTTTCTGAAATCCCACTCGATCACCTTATAATAGGCGGTTCGTTTGAAAATGTCGACGAGGTCCACCTCTTGATTGGCGAGTTTGCTTACCGCTGGAAAGACCGCTTTGAAATCCCACTCGATCACCCGGATGTTCGCCAATCTCCTCAGGGAGCGGGAGATCTCAACCTCCTTGATGTCCTTGTTCATCAGGGACATGAAATCCCAATCGTCGACTTGAATTTCTCCGAGTTGCTTGAGGGAACTGGTGGCTTTGGAAACTCCTTTCGACATAGAATCTACGGCGGGTTGCGGTGCCGTTCCTTCAGAACCGGCAGTCTGCGCGATCATAGTGCCCCATATGACGGTGCTTGGCAAACCTATCGGCAAGGAGCTTTTTCTAGCGGTTTCTGAACTGGTGCGCTTGTTGTTGCAGGGGGGGCGTAGGTGGCTTTCGAGGGCGGGTTTGGTGCTGGCGGAGGATTGCCGCAGGGGCGCCAGTGCGCGGAAATTGCTATTCTAGCGCCATATCATCGCACTTTGTGGACCTTCGTGTCTTGAATGTGTTTAGCAAGCTCCGTGAACGCAACCAATCACTCCTCCATGGGGACGCTGGACGCCAACGAAGCTGTCGCTTCCGTGGCCTACCGGCTCAACGAGTTTTTCGCCATCTATCCGATCACGCCATCCTCTCCGATGGCTGAGCACGCCGATGAATGGTCGGCCGCCGGGAAGAAGAACCTCTGGGGTGCGGTGCCAAGCATCGTGGAAATGCAGTCGGAGGGCGGTGCCGCGGGCGCCCTTCACGGTGCGCTGCAGGCTGGCTCGCTGAGTGCCTCGTTTACAGCCTCGCAGGGCCTGCTGCTGATGATCCCGAACATGTATAAGATCGCGGGCGAACTGACTCCGTTCTGCCTGCACGTCACGGCCCGCGCGTTGGCGACCCATGCGCTGAGCATCTTCGGCGACCACTCGGACGTGATGGCCTGCCGCCAGACCGGCTTCGCGATGCTCTGCGGTGGCTCGGTGCAGGAATCCCAGGACACGGCGGTGATTTCGCAAATGGTGACCTTGCGCTCGCGGGTGCCGTTTCTCCACTTCTTCGATGGTTTCCGGACTTCCCACGAGGTATCGAAAATCGAGTTGCTCAGCGACGACGACCTCCGCTCGTTGATCGACGAGACCGGCATCGCGGCCCACCGCGACCGCGCGCTCACTCCCGACCGCCCGAAAATCCGCGGCACGGCGCAGAACCCGGACGCGTTTTTCCAAGCCCGCGAAGCCGGAAACCCCTACTACGCAGAACTGCCGGGGCTTGTGAAAGAGGCGATGGATGCCTTCGCTGCCCGCACCGGGCGCGCCTACAAGCCCTTCGATTACGAAGGCTCGCCGGACGCCGAGCGGGTGATCGTTATCATGGGATCCGGTGCCGAAGCGGTCGGTGAAACGGTCGGCGCGCTCAATGACAACGGCGGAAAAACCGGCGTCGTCAAAGTCCGCCTCTACCGGCCGTTTTCCGTGGCGGACTTCGCCGAATCCCTGCCGAAGACCGTCAAGTCCATTGCCGTGCTCGACCGCACCAAGGAGCCCGGGGCGCTCGGCGAACCGCTCTACCTTGATGTGGTCGCCGCCCTCCGCCAGGCGGAAACCGCGGGCCTGATGAAGGACACCAGCAAGCTCACCGTGATCGGCGGCCGCTATGGCCTCGGTTCCAAGGAATTCACCCCGGCGATGGTCAAGGCGGTGTTCGACGAACTGGCGAAACCCGCGCCCAAGCAGGTGTTCACCGTCGGCATTAACGACGACGTCACCGGTCTCTCGCTCGATTATGATCCGGAGTTCGAAGTCGTGCCAGCCGGCATGAAACAGGCGGTGTTCTTTGGCCTCGGCTCGGACGGCACGGTGGGCGCTAACAAAAACAGCATCAAGATCATCGGCGAAGGCACGGACAACTATGCCCAAGGCTACTTCGTCTATGACTCGAAAAAGGCCGGTGCGATGACCGTCTCCCACCTGCGCTTCGGCCCGCAGCCGATCCGCTCGACCTATCTGATCCGCCAGGCCGAGTTTGTCGCCTGCCACCGCTTCGACCTGCTCCATCAGTTGAGCGTGCTCGACTACGTGAAACCCAACGGAATCTTCCTACTCAACTCGCCCGGCGATCCGAACGAGGCATGGGACCGCCTGCCGCGAGAGATCCAGGAGCAGATCATCCTCAAGAACCTCTCGTTCTATGCCATCGACGCCAGCACCGTCGCCCGCAACGTCGGCATGGCCGGCCGCATCAACACGATCATGCAGACGTGTTACTTCGCGATCTCCGGCGTGCTGCCCAAGGGGGAGGCCATCGCCGCCATCAAACAGGCGATCAAAAAGACCTACGGCAAACGCGGCGACGCGGTGGTCCAGAAAAACTATCAGGCGGTGGACAGTACACTGGAAAACCTCATTCAGGTGACCTATCCGGACGCTCCGACCTCGAACATCCATCTCAATCCGATCGTTCCGGCAGACGCTCCGGATTTCGTCCAACGGGTCACCGCACTGATGCTCGGTGGCAAAGGCGACCTGCTTCCTGTCAGCGCCTTCCCGGTCGACGGCACCTGGCCGACCGGCACCACCCGGTGGGAAAAACGCAACATCGCCGAGGAAATCCCGGTTTGGGAAACCGACATCTGCATCCAGTGCAACAAATGCTCGATCGTCTGCCCGCACGCCGCCATCCGGCCGAAGGTCTATCAGCCGGAATTGCTCGCGAACGCGCCGGCCACCTTCAAGTCCACCGATTTCAAGGTGCGCGACTACGCCGGCCTGAAATACTCGCTGCAGGTCGCGGCCGAGGATTGCACCGGTTGCCAGCTCTGCGTCCAGGTCTGCCCGGCCAAGGACAAGAGCAACCCGAGTCGCAAGGCCATCAACATGGTGCCGCAACTGCCGCTGCGTGAGGCCGAGCGCGAAAACTTCGACTTCTTCCTCAACCTGCCGGACCCCGACCGCGAGATGCTCAAGGACGATGTGAAGACCACGCAGTTCATGAAGCCTCTCTTCGAGTTCTCCGGTGCCTGCGCCGGTTGCGGCGAGACCCCATACGTCAAACTGCTCACCCAACTCTTCGGCGACCGCCTGCTCATTGCCAATGCCACCGGTTGTTCGTCGATCTACGGTGGCAACCTGCCGACCACTCCCTACACCGTCGATAAATGCGGACGTGGCCCGGCATGGGCAAACTCGCTCTTCGAAGACAATGCGGAGTTCGGCCTCGGCATGCGCGCCAGTCTCGATCAATCGAAGGTCTTCGCCGAGGTTCTGCTCCGTGGCCAGGCAGGATTGTTAGGAGATGAGCTCGTTTCCGCCATCCTTGAAGCCGATCAAACCCAGGAAGCCGGAATCAAGGACCAGCGCGAACGGGTGGTCGCCCTGCGCAAGGCGCTGGCCGGCCAAACCTCCTCGGAAGCCCGCGCGCTCAGTCAGATCGCCGATTACCTCGTCGACAAGAGCCTTTGGATTCTAGGCGGCGACGGCTGGGCCTACGACATCGGATTCGGCGGTCTTGACCACGTCATCGCCTCCGGCCGGAACGTCAACATTCTCGTGCTCGACACCGAGGTTTACTCGAACACCGGCGGCCAGCAATCGAAGTCCACACCGCTCGGTGCGGTCGCGAAATTCAGCATGGCTGGCAAGGCGCTGCCAAAGAAAGACCTCGGTCTGATCGCCTCGTCCTACGGCTCAGTGTATGTGGCCCGGATCGCTCTGGGAGCCAAGGACGGCCATGCAGTCACGGTCATGCGGGAGGCGGAAAGCTATCCCGGTCCGTCGCTGATCATCGCCTACAGCCACTGCGTTGCCCACGGCTACAGCCTCTCGCAAGGGCTCGAACAGCAGAAGAAAGCAGTCGCTTGCGGATACTGGCCGCTGTTCCGCTTCGATCCGCGCCGTGCGGAAAAGGGTGAGAACCCGATGAAGCTCGATTCCGCCGCTCCGAAGGGCTCTCTCTCGGACTTCACGCGCAACGAAACCCGCTTCATGATGCTCGAGCGCATCAATCCGGAACGCTCGGCCATGCTCCAGGAAATGGCCGCGGAATCGGTGAAGGAACGCTTCGCACTCTACCAACAAATGGCGGCCAAACAGGAGACTTCCGCCGGCTCCGAAACCACCACTCCCAACGCCTGATCGCCATGGAACTCAAAACGACCTACCTGGGCCTGCCCCTCAAGAACCCGGTCATGCCCGGGGCCTCGCCTCTGGTTGACCAACTCGACAACGTCCGCCGCCTCGAAGACGCCGGTGCTGCCGCCATCGTCATGCACTCGCTCTTCGAGGAGCAGATCACCAACGACCAGCTAGCCGAGTTCGCTCATACCGAGAAGCCCGCCGAGTCGTTCTCTGAGGCGACCTCGTATTTCCCCCGCATGGAGGACTACGCGTTCGGCCCGGATCGCTACCTTGAGCAGATCTCGCGCATCAAGGCGTCGGTCGAGATTCCCGTGATCGGCTCGCTCAACGGCGTGAGCCTCGGTGGTTGGACCGATCACGCCCGGCTCATCGAACAGGCCGGCGCGGATGCTCTCGAACTCAACGTTTACTACGTCGCCACTGATCCGGACGAATCTGGTGTCGCCGTGCAACAGCGGACGCTGGACATTCTCCAGGCGGTCAAGGACAGCGTCACCATTCCGATTGCGGTGAAACTCTCGCCGTTCTTCTCCTCGCCCGGCCATTTCGCCAAGCAGCTCGACGCGCTCGGTGCCGCCGGCCTGATCCTGTTCAATCGCTTCTATCAGCCTGACATCGACATCGAGGAACTCGAAGCCACCCACCGGCTGGACCTTTCTAATTCCACCGAGCTCCGCCTGCGCCTGCGCTGGGCGGCCATCCTGCACGGCCACCTCAAGGCGGATGTCGCGGTGAGCGGGGGTGTCCATACCACCGAGGATATCATCAAGGCGATCATGAGCGGAGCGAACGTCGTGCAGGTCGTTTCCAGTCTGCTCAAATACGGGCCGTCCCACATCGGCAGCCTCATCGCAGGCCTCCGTAACTGGCTCGAGGATCACGAATACGAATCGGTTGATCAGATGCGCGGCAGCATGAGCCTGCGCCATTGCCCGGATCCGTCTGTCTTTGAGCGCGCCAACTACCTGCGCGTCCTGCAACTCTGGAAAGTCTGACGCCACTAACGTGACCAATCTCTCACTCACCACTGGATACGCGATTGAGGCCCTCGCCTGCCTGGCGAGGAGCAACGGAAGTAGTATGCGTGTCGGTGAAATCGCCGATCTCACTGAAATGCCTTCACCCTATCTATCGAAAATCTTCCAGCGCCTTGGCGATGCCGGGATCGTCGAGTCCAAGCGCGGCTACAGGGGTGGGGTGCGGCTCAGCCGCCCGCCGGAGGAGATTTCCCTGCTTGAGATCGATTCCGCCGTCGAAAGCGGGAGACCCTGCCCGCATGCGCTCGAAGAAACTCCTCGACCTAACACGTTCTGGCAGGCATTTCATCAGTCGTATCGTGAAAAGCTCGCCGCCATGACCCTGGCGGAGGTGCTCGCCTACGAAAGCAACCCAAGTCCGGTCATTCCATGAACCATCCCTACCTTCCGGTTTTGATCTTTTTCGGTGTTGCGCTGATAGTGCCCATCGCTTCTCTCACCCTCGCCCGCCTGTGGATGACGTTTTTCACGCCGATCAAACGCGGCAAGGAAAAGCAGGCGCTCTACGAATGCGGTGTGAACCCGCTCGCCGAGAGGCAGACCCGTTTCCATTCGCAATACTACCTCTTCGGGCTTTTATTCCTGCTTTTTGACGTGGAGACCGTGTTTCTTCTCCCGTTTGCCGTGGCCTTTCTCAAGCTCTCGGTCGCGTCATTCCTGATCGCCATGTTGTTTCTGCTGTTGCTGGCCGAAGGGCTCGTCTGGGCATGGAGCAAGGGCCTTCTCAACTGGCGTGGTCCGACGAAACCCAAACTCACAATTTATGGCGATTGATCCCAGACTGGCCGAGGACCTCAAGTCCCAGGGAGTGCACGTCACCTCCTTCGAACAACTCATCAACTGGGGCCGTTCCAGTTCGCTCTGGCCGCTCCAGTTCGGCCTTGCCTGCTGCGCCATCGAAATGATCGCCGCCACCATGGCGAAATACGACATGGCCCGCTTCGGCGCGGAAGTCTTCCGCCCCTCGCCGCGCCAGGCGGACCTGATGCTCGTCGCCGGCACCGTCACCAAGAAGATGGCGCCGCAGGTCGTGCGCCTCTACAATCAGATGGCCGAGCCGAAATACGTGATCGCCATGGGTGCCTGCGCGATTTCCGGCGGCCCCTTCAAGGACGGCTACAACGTGCTCAAGGGCATCGATCGCTACATCCCGGTAGATGTGGTGATTCCCGGTTGCCCGCCACGCCCGGAGGCGCTGCTGGAAGGGTTGATGACCCTCCGCGACAAAATCGCCAAGGAGAAGTTGATGGGCAAACACCGTGCCCGCCACGCCGACCCTGATGGGTATGCGGATCTCCCGGTTCCTGAATTCGGACCCCACGATTTGGAGCCCGCGGTCAACCACGATGTCTGGAACCCGCCGCCCATCATCCGTGAAGAAGGAGGTGAGGCGTGAGCGTGGAAATCGAAACCATCCTCGCACGCCTGCGCGAAGTCCTGCCCGGGGCTGGTATTTCACTGCGCAAAAACCCCGCCCCGTCCGCACAGCATTCGTTGTTGGTGAATGGCGCAGACCTCGTCGATGTCTGTAGGGTCCTGCGGGACACGCTCGCCTTCGATTTCCTCTCGAACGTCACCGGCGTCGATTGGCCGGACCCCGCGAAGGCGGATACAGTGGCCACGCCTGAAGGTGAGGGGAATCCAGTTGAAAGCGGGTTTCTCGAAGTGCTCTACCATCTTTATTCGACCAACAGCCGCGTCGGTCCTCTGGTGCTTCGCGCCCGCACACAGGACCGCGGTGAAAACGCGAAGGTTCCCTCGGTGGTCTCCGTCTATCGCAGCGCCGAGTTCCAAGAACGTGAAATCTTCGATCTCTACGGCGTCGTCTTCACCGGCCACCCCGACCTCCGGCGCATCCTGATGTGGGATGAGTTCGTGGACCACCCGATGCGCAAGGACTACGTCGCGCCTGATGATTACGAATACGAACCCACGCCTCACGACGCCGTGTTGGAAAAGGCCAAACGCCACTATCCCGCCCAGCCATGATTTCAGATCCGTCCATGTTCAGTTCTGCGCCGGCCTTGGAAGGATCGGATGAGGACCAGTTGCTGCGCGTTTCGTTAGGGCCCCAGCATCCTTCCACCCACGGCGTGTTCCGCATGAATGTGGTGCTCGACGGCGAGACGGTGGTCAGCCTCAAGCCGGTCTTCGGTTACCTCCACCGCAACCACGAGAAGATCGCCGAGAGCGTGACCTACCTCAGTTCGATGCCCTACACTGACCGGCTCGACTACATCTGCCCGCTCTCCAACAACTGGGCCTATGCGAACGCTGTGGAGAAACTCGCCGGAATCGAGGTGCCCGAGCGCGCCGAATACATGCGCGTCATCCTCGCGGAGCTCACGCGCCTGATCAACCACTCGGCCTTCATGGGCTTTATTCTCGGCGACATGGGTGCGTGGGGATCCGCGCTGATGTATGCCTTCCGCGAGCGCGAGAAAATCCTCGACCTGTTCGAGGATCTAACCGGCGCGCGGATGATGGCGAACTTCATGCGCTTCGGTGGATGTCGCAACGACCTGCCCGCCGGGTGGGCCGACAAGGTGAGTACACTCGTCGATGGCTACGGTTCCTTCCTTGATGAGATGGAGCAATTCCTCGTCGGCAACGAGATCCTGCTTTCTCGCACCCAGGACGTTGGGCAGTTGCCTGCGGAAATCCTCATCAATGGCGGCGTCACCGGCCCGATGCTGCGCGCGGCCGGGGTGAACTACGACATCCGCAAGGCGGACCCCTACGGCATCTACGATCGCTTCGATTTCCGCATCCCGCTCGGTGACAAGGGCGATTGCTACGACCGCATCATGATCCGCTTCCTGGAAATGCGCGAATCGTTGAAAATCCTCCGTCAGGCGCTCGATCAGCTGCCGGAAGGTGAATTCATCCACCCGAAGGCGAAGATCCGCAATTTCAAACCACCGGTCGGCGAAGCCTACGGCCGCATTGAAGCGCCGAAGGGGGAACTCGGTTTCCATCTCATCAGCGATGGCACCACCAATCCCTATCGCTACCGCATCCGGCCACCGAGTTTTATCAATCTCACCCTGCTTGAGGACATGTGTCTCGGCCTCGACTTGGCCGACGTCGTCATCATTCTCGGCAGCGTGGATATCGTGTTGGGGGAGGTGGACCGATGAAAGACGCAAGACCTCAAGACACAAGACATAAGAAAAGAACACCGTGGCGGCGGTTTTCAACCGCCATGCCCCATCACCATCTTATCCATTCTCCGGCTGCCTGACCTCATGGAAACTCCATCCAGCACCATTGAACGCCTGCCCGCTCCGAAGAAACCGGGCCGCTGGTCCATGCCCGGCTGGGGTTTGCTGCAAGGACTCGCCGTGACCGGACGCAACATGGTCGAGAGCTTCTACAAAAAGGAGCGCATGACCACTATCCAGTATCCGGAGGAACGCGCGCCGATCAGTCCGAATTTCCGCAACTTCCCGTTCCTCGTTTATGACGATGATCCCCAAAAAGGCCTGCGCTGCACCGCCTGTTCGATCTGCGAGAAGGAATGCCCGCCACAGTGCATCTACATCGTGCTCGACCGCGACGAGAACGGCAAATCGCTCAAGCGGCCGAAGGTGTTCGATATCGACCTATCCGTTTGCATGAACTGCGGCATCTGCTCGGAAGTATGCCCCTTCGATTCGATCTACATGGACGGCGAGTATGAAATGAGCACCGACGACCGCTTTGGCGGACTGCTCTTCGGGCTCGACCGCCTTTCGAAATCCGCGGAATATCACATGAAACTCCGGCCCGAACAGGCATCCGAAGTCATGGCCCGTCGCAAGGCCGAAGCGGAGAAGAAAGCCGCTGCCGCTGCTGCCAAGGCCGCAAAGGCGAAAGCCGCCGCGGAAGCGAAAGCCAAGGCCGACGTTGAGGCCAAACCGGAAGAGAAAGGAGAAAGCGAGTGAGTTTGTTAGCCGTCCAGTTCGCGTCGTTCCCGCAGGTCACCATGGAGTCTCTTCCGTTGTTTCCAAAAACACTGGTGGAGTGGCTTTTGGCCGGCTTCGGTGCTCCCGACTGGCTGGTGACCATCGCCGGAGTCGCTGCTACGGCCGGCACCGTGGTTGGCGTGTTCGCGGGAGGATTCGCCCTGCTCTCGCTCGTCGAGCGCAAAACCCTCGCCCGCGCGCAGAACCGGATCGGTCCTAACAGGGCTGGCTGGTTCGGTATTCTCCAACCGGTGGCGGACGGCATCAAGATGCTCACCAAGGAGGACATCGTGCCCGCCAAGGCCGAGAAGTTTCTGCATTTGGTCGCGCCGATCCTCATAGTGCTGCCAGCTATCCTCGCGCTCGGCGTGATTCCCTATGGCCGCGAATGGACGCCGGTGCCGCTCGAACTCGGATTGTTGTTCTTCTTCTCGGTCGGTGCCTTGACCGAACTCTCGGTCTTTATCGCCGGTTGGGCGAGCGGCTCGAAATTCCCAATGCTTGGAGCCATGCGCGCCATCTCGCAGATGGTGAGTTACGAGCTGCCGCTGGTGATCTGTTCGCTGGGGGTCGTGATGGTTTCCGGGACGCTTTCACTACCGAAGATTGTTGAGTTGCAGGGATTACACGGAGAAGGATTCTGGTATTGGAACATCTGCAGCCCATGGGGCCTCATGGCCGGACTTCTGTTCTACGTCTGCAGTATCGCAGAGGCGAACCGCTGCCCCTTCGATCTTCCGGAAGGCGAGTCGGAAATCGTCGCCGGCCACATGACGGAATACTCGGGTTTTAAATACGCGCTGTTCTTCATGGGCGAATATCTGGGCCTCTTCGCCATCGCTGGCCTTGGTGTCACGCTCTTCCTCGGCGGCTGGCAGGCTCCGCTTCCGGGACTCGGTTTCGTGCCGTCCTGGATCTGGTTCTTCGGCAAGCTTGCCGTGATCATCTTCTCCTACCTCTGGGTCCGCGCCACCTTCCCGCGCGTGCGCATCGACCAACTCATGCGCTTCGCCTGGCTGTGCATGATCCCGATGACGCTGCTCACGCTGCCCGCCGCGGCGATCTGGCACTTCACCGGCCGTGGGCTGCTGTCCTGGGTGGTCACCGTGCCGTTGTTGCTTATTCCATGGGTGATTATCACCGTGATTTATAACCGCCGTCTCGCTCCCGCCACGCGCACTTACCGCTTCGCCGAATGATCCCGTTACTCATTCTAACTCCGCTCATCCTCATCGCCGCTCTCGGTGCGGTGTGGAAGGCACGTCCCGTGCATGCCGCATTGCTGCTGGCACTCACGCTTGCGCTCAACGCCGTGCTCTATCTGGTGATGGGCGCGGATTTCATCGGCTTGGTCCAGTTCGCCGTGTATGTCGGTGCGGTCGCGGTGCTGATCGTTTTCTCGCTGTTGATCACGCGCCCGAAGGACGAGGCGGAGGAAATCTCCCGCCGCCCGAAGTCGTTGATTCCCGGGCTGGCCTGCACGCTGCCGGTGTTCGCTGTATTGGTGTATGCGGTTTCGCGGGTCGAGGCTCCTGTTTCGGAAGCTTCCGAAACTCCCTTATTTTCGGTAGCTGACCTGGGAACAACCCTCTTCACCACCCACGCGCCCGCGGTGCTCGCCGTGGCGGTTCTGCTGACCGCGGTGATGATCGGCGCCGCGTTGTTCGCTCGCGAGCCCGATAAGACATCGCAACCCCCTTCCGACTCATGACGCCGCTGGCTCTTCTGCTCACGCTTTCCTCGCTGATGTTCACGCTCGGTCTGTTCGCCGTGCTCACGCGCCGCAACGCGATTCTGGTGCTGGTCGGCATTGAATTGATGCTCAACGCGGCCAACATCAACTTCATCGGTTTCTGGCGCTACGGTCCCCCCGATCCGGAACTCACCGGCCCAATGTTCGTGCTGTTTTCCATCGCCATTGCCGCCGCCGAGGCCGCGGTGGGCCTGGCCATCATCCTGATGGTCTTCCGCCACACCCGCTCGACCGATCTCAATAAACTGGATTCCCTCCATGGTTGACGCTCTCACACCCCATCTGCCCAACCTGCTTTGGTGGGTGCCGCTGCTGCCCTTGATCGCGGGAGGAATCATCGCGTTCCTGCCGGACTCCCGCGGGCGCATCGCCTCGAAGCTGGCGATCGGCGCCTTGTTCGTTTCCTGCGTCATCTCGCTGGTCGCTCTGGCATGCAGTCTTGCCCCGAAGGAAACCGTCGAGGGATTCGCGCCGATCACCTGGTTCACCTTCGGCGACGTCGCATTGAAGGTCGGACTGCTGCTCGATCCGCTGAGCGCGGGCATGGCGGCGATGGTCACCTTCGTCGCGTTCTGGATCTTCATCTACAGCACCGGCTACATGGCGGACGAGAAACGTTACGGCCGCTTCTTCGGCTTCCTCTCCCTGTTCTGCGGAGCCATGCTGATGGTGGTGCTTTCCAACAGCCTGCTGCTGCTCTTCATGGCATGGGAGTTGGTCGGCCTCGCATCCTATCTTCTCATCGGCTTCTACTTTGAGAAACCCTCCGCCGCCGCTGCCGCGCAGAAAGCTTTCATCACCACGAGGGTGGGGGACATGGCTTTTTTCCTCGGCATGATCTGGCTCTACAGCCAGTCCGGCACGCTGCTCTTCTACGATCACGGAAACGGTCTGCTGGAGTCAGGCGCACTCGCCTCGCTGGCGGGCACCACCACCATCGGTGGCCTGACGGTTTCCGCCGCGGCGGGCCTGCTTCTGCTGATCGGTGCGATGGGCAAATCCGGCCAGGTGCCGCTCCATACCTGGCTGCCCGACGCCATGGAAGGCCCCACTCCGGTGTCCGCGCTCATCCATGCCGCGACGATGGTGGCTGCCGGTGTCTTCATGGTCGCCCGCACCCACCCGATCTTCGCTAATGGCGGCGGCCTGACGGTTCCTCTAACGGCCTGTGCCTGGGTCGGCGGCATCACCGCGCTTTACGCCGCGCTGGTCGCCGTGGCGCAAACGGATTTCAAACGCATCCTTGCCTACTCGACCGTCTCGCAGCTCGGCTTCATGATGGTGGCGCTCGGCACCGGCGGCGTGGCCGCGGCGATGCTCCATCTGATCTGCCACGCGCTCTTCAAGGCGCTGCTCTTCCTTTCCGCCGGCTCGGTTATCCACGGCTGCCACGGTGAACAGGACATCCGCAAGATGGGCGGCCTTTCGAAACCGATGCGCCGCACGTTCATCGCCTACGCGGTCGGTATGATGGCGCTCTCCGGCTTCCCGTTCCTGTTCTCCGGCTTCTGGAGCAAGGAGGCAGTCCTCCACAGCGCACAGGTCTGGCCTGGCGGCAAGGGGCCGTTCCTGCTCGCCGTGTCCGCGGCCTTGCTTACCGCGTTTTACATGACCCGTCAGGCACTGCTCGTGTTTTTCGGGCAGCCCCGCAAACCCGGCGTTTCCCATCCGCACGAAAGTCCGTCCGTGATGCTGGTGCCTCTCTACGTGCTCGCCGCCGGCGCGGTGTTGCTCTCGCTCGTAGCTACGCCGATCTGGCCGTGGTTTGAAAAGTGGATCAAGGGCGAACCCGCAGTGTTCGATGGTGGCGCGCTGAGCCACGGACTCGGGCTCATCGGTCTCTCGCTCGGCATTGTCATCGTCGGTGTCGGGGCCTCATGGATGATCTATCGAAAGCCTTCCGAAGACAGCAACGCACCCGATCCACTTGCAGGCAAGCTCGGGCCGCTCTGGGGATTCCTCGAACGCGCGATGGGCTTCGACGCGCTTTACGAAAAAGTCATCATCGGGCCGCTCGCGTTCTTCGCGGGAGGAATCGACATGCTCGAACGCATGGTCTTCGTGCCCCTGATGGGGGTGGCCGAGGGAGTGATCAAGGGCTTCGGCCGGCTGACCGGAGCCACCGACGAGAGCGGCATCAACCGCGGATTCAACGGGCTGTGTTCCGGTCTGCAGAAGCGCGCGGGCAATGCCTCTCGTTCACAGTCGGGCAGGCCGCAGGCCTATCTGCGTTCCATCGGTCTCGGCATGTCCGTGCTACTCATCCTCTATTTCTGGCTCAGCGCCCGGTAATCCCATGTTCCTGTTATTGCTCATCCTACTTCCGCTGGCAGGTGCCACCCTGCTGGCACTGCAACCCAGGCTCGGCGCAAGGGGTGCCGGACGATTCACCGCGATCTGGTCACTGCTGGCGCTGCTGCTGGCCGGTTCTTTGGGCGCATCCGGAAACACCACTCGCGAGTGGTCGCTGCCGTGGATTCCCGATGCGAACATCGCCCTGCGCTTCAGCGTGGACGGCATTTCATGGCTGTTTCTGTTTCTAACCGGACTGGTCGTGCTGTTCACAGTGATCGCCACGCTTCTGAAGGGGAAGGGCGACCGGGCCTACTTCGCCCTGATTCTGATTCTTCAATCCGCCCTGTTTGGCGTATTCACCGCCCGGCATTTCATCCCGTGGTTCCTTTGCTGGGAAATGACATTGATCCCCGCCTACCTGTTGATCCGTCTTTGGGGCGGGGCCGGTGCGCCGAAAGCCGCGCTGCGCTTCTTCATCATGACCCTCGGCGGCAGCGCTTTCATGCTGGTCGGGTTCCTTGCCCTGCAGCTCTCGGTCGGGACGATGGATTTTGACTCGCTCGGAAAGCTCGCCGCCAACCATGCGCTTGCCGACGGCCTTGCCAAAACCTTCGCCTTCACCGGTGCCAGCGGTCACACACTGCTGTCGTGTGTGGCGTTGGCCGTCTTTCTCGGTCTCGCGGTGAAACTCCCGGTGGTGCCCTTCCATGCGTGGCTTCCGGCGGCCTATGCCGAGGCACCCACTCCGGTGACGATGCTGCTCACCGGCCTGCTCTCGAAGATGGGCGTTTACGGGTTGTTGCGGATTTTCCTGCCGGTGTTTCCCGAGGTGCTGCCGTCTCTCGCACCGCTGCTGAGCTGGCTGGCGGTCGCCACCGTGTTGTTAGGTGCCGTCGCCGCGCTGGCGCAGACGGATCTGAAACGCATGCTCGCCTATTCCTCTGTGAACCACCTCGGCTATTGCGCGTTAGCGATCGCCGCCGCAGCCGCCGTGCAGACCGACCGCGATGCGCTTGCAGCCGCACTCTCCGGCACTGTGTTGCAGGCCTTCAACCATGGGATCATCGCCTCCACGCTGTTTTTCGGGATCGCCATTCTTGAAATCCGCAGCCGCGGCCAGCGTGGATTGACTGACTTCGGCGGATTGCGCGCGCAGACTCCGGTGTTCTGCGGGCTCTTCGGCATCGCCGTGTTCGCTTCGCTCGGGTTGCCGGGGCTCAGCGGATTTGTCGGCGAGTTTCTGATCTTCAACGGCACCTTCGCCCTTACTCCGGCAGCGGCAGTGGTTTCGGTGGCGGGTTTGCTTCTCACGGCGGTGTTCCTATTGCGCATGATCCGTCTGGTGTTCACCGGCCCGCTCAAGCCGTCACTAGCGAAATGGCAGGATCTTGGAACCGCCGAGCGTCTCGTGTTCGGCGTGGCCATCCTGCTGATTGTCATTCCAGGAGTTTGGCCTCAAGCGCTGCTCCGGTTTTCGAATGACGGCATTCTCCAACTTCTCGACCTTATCAGCCCGCTGCCATGACTCCCGCCTGGACCCTAATATCCGCTTTCGCAGCCGCGCTGCTGGTGCTCCTGCTGCCCGCCCGATCCGCCGGCCTTGCCAAGGTCATCGCGCTCGGGGGATCGCTCGTCGGAATGGCGGCGGCGGCTGTTTCCTGTCTTGCCCGTCTGAACCATCCGGACGGGGATGTCTGGTCGTTCGATCAGGCATGGATTCCGTCCTTGGGCGTGCGCTTCCATCTTGCGGCTGATGGGTTGTCCCTGACTCTGCTGTTGCTCACCGGCATCGTGGCGGTGGCCGGGGTTTTGTTCTCATGGAACGTGACGAAGCGGCCACGTGCGTTCTTCGCCTTTTTCATGACGATCATCGGCGGGGTTTACGGCGTCTTCATGAGCCGCGATGCCTTCCTGTTGTTCGTGTTTTATGAAATCGTGATCCTGCCGAAATATATGCTCATCGCCATCTGGGGCTCCTCCAACAGGGAATACGGCGCGATGAAGCTCACGATGTATTCCATTGGCGCGAGCGCCCTGATCCTGATCGGCATCGCCGTCGCCTATGCGGCTGCGGGCGGCACGAGTTTTGATCTAACGCACCTTGCAAACGCAACCTATTCGCCGGGTCTCCAGTCGTGGGCGTTCCCGATTCTGTTCCTCGGCTTCGCGGTGCTCGCCGGCATCTGGCCGTTCCACACCTGGGCTCCCACCGGTCATGTGGCGGCTCCCACCGCCGCCTCGATGTTGCTTGCGGGTGTGGTGATGAAACTCGGGGCTTTCGGCGCATTGTGCGTGGCGATGCCGCTGTTCCCTCAGGGGTTCGCCCAGTGGCAGCCGGTGATCGCCGGCCTTGCGGTGGTGGGAATCATCTATGGCGCGCTGACCGCATTGTCGCAAAAGGACCTGAAATTCGTGATCGGTTATTCGTCGGTGAGCCACATGGGGTTCATTTTGTTAGGTATGGCGGCCGCCACCCACTGGGGACTGCGTGGCGCGGTGTTGCAGATGATCTCCCACGGCATCATCGCCGGGCTTCTTTTCGGCATCGCCGGGCGTGTGGTGTATGAACGCACCCACACGCGGGACCTCGCCGAGTTGAAAAAATTCGATCTTTGGAAAACCCTGCCGGGCGCGGCGATCGCCTTCACGCTGGCCACTGCGGCCTCGATGGGCTTGCCCGGCTTCAGTGGGTTTGTAGCGGAAATCTCCGTGGTCATCGGGCTCTGGCAGGCCTATCCGTGGCTGACCATCGCGGTGGCCATCGGGATCATCCTGACCGGTGCGTTCTCGCTGCGGGCCTTGCAGAAAACGTGTTTCCCTTCCCGCAAGCCAACGGATGCCGCCGCCACCTCGCTGCCGCCGCTCACGTGGCCTGAAATCTCCGCCATCGGATTGTTGCTCGCCGTTTCGCTCGCCATCGGGATCTATCCGAAACCGTGGATCGTCCTGATCGACGACGGACTCCGCTCGCCCTTGTTTCACTCGATCCTCTCCATGCCGTGAATTATTCCACGCTCTTCATCCAACTGTTGCCGGAGGCCCTGCTGGTCGTCACGGCGCTTGTCCTGCTCGGTGTGGCCGTAGCCTTCGAGGCGAAAACCGGCAAGCCTCTCGCCACCGCCACCGCTTCCGCCATCGCAGTGATCGGGGTGATCCTTGCGGGAATCGCAATCTGCTGCATGCCGGCTAATATCGATTCGGGCAGTTCATTGATCGAGATGGATCCCCTGGCCCGGATGTTCAAGACGGTGGTGCTTGGGCTCGGCCTGTTGGCCATTCTACTGCCACCCGCCCGGCGGGAGATCCGGAATCCCGGCGAGTTTT
Source organism: Luteolibacter sp. (assembly GCA_041549835.1). GTDB lineage: Bacteria > Verrucomicrobiota > Verrucomicrobiia > Verrucomicrobiales > Akkermansiaceae > Luteolibacter. The sequence goes on from JBFEQB010000017.1 coordinate 40,576, forward strand.
TCGCGCTGATGTTATTCGCTCTAACGGGCCTGCTGCTCACTACCGGCACCAACCATCTGCTCTTCCTCTTCGTGGCGCTCGAACTGGCGAGCTTGTCGCTCTATTTGCTTGCCGGGTTTCCCCGCAGCGCGCGCAGTTCTGAGGCGTCGCTCAAATATTTCCTGTTTGGCGGTGTTTCCGCGGCCTTTCTGCTGTTTGGGTTGAGCCTGATCTACGACTTCTCGCAATCAGCCACGCTGCCGGAACTGGCCGCAAAACTTGTCGAAAACCCGACTTCTCCTTTGGCCGTTGCCGGTTTGGTGATGGTGGTGGTCGGGCTTGGTTTTAAACTGGCCGCCGCACCCTTCCACTACTGGGCTCCCGACGTCTACCAAGGCGCGCCCGCGACCAGTGTCGCACTGGTTTCCGCTGCTTCGAAGGTGGTGGGCATGGTGGTCCTCGTCCGATTCCTGATGATCGGATTTCACGCGGCCTCCGGTTCTGCGGCATGGGGAGGTATGGCTGCCGGTTGGTCGCTTTGGATCGGTGTGCTGGCGGCCGTTTCCATGGTCTTTGGAAATGTTTTGGCCCTCGCGCAAACCAGCGTGCGGCGCTTGCTCGCCTATTCGGCCGTCGCCAATACCGGCTACCTGCTTGTCGGAGTCAGTGCGAACGGCAAAGCCGCCGCAGGATCCGCCTTGTTCTACGTGGTGATCTACGGCTTGGCCACACTCGGGGCGCTTGCCGTGACCGCCGCCGTCGAGCGCGACCGCGGAAATGATTCGCCCTCCTCGTTCGCGGGGCTCCTTCATCGTTCTCCGCTGCAGGCGCTGGCTTTGTTGGTTTTCCTCGCGTCCCTCGCCGGGATTCCGCCGCTGGCGGGATTCGCCGGGAAGTTCGCCCTGTTCAGCACCGCGTTGGCGGAATCGACGACGGGTGGCGAACCCGGCCTGACGTGGCTGGTCGGGCTGGCCGCCATCATGAGCGCGATTTCGCTCTACTATTACTTGTCCGTCCTCAAGCAGGCCTTTGTGAAAGACTCCGCCGAAGCTAGTGAGGGGCTTGTGGTCTCCCCGGGCCACGCTCTTGCAGTTGGAATTCCCGCCGTGGCACTCGTCGTTCTCGGGCTGTTTCCAGCGATGCTACTCGATCCCATCACCCGAGCCGTGATTGCGACTCTGGGGGGGGGGTAATGGCCCATCGGAAAACAAAACCCGGGCCCGGCATTGACGCGGACGCGTTGTCCGGGTGAGATTCCGCACCCGCCGCCGGCGGAACCTCCATGGACTACCAAGCGAAAATCGCCCGCAATGTCGCCTCAATCCCGCGCTCGGGAATCCGTGACTTCTTTGAACTCGTGCAAGGCCGCGACGACGTGATCTCGCTCGGTGTTGGCGAACCGGACTTTGTGACGCCATGGCACATCCGTGAGGCCGCCATCTATTCGCTGGAAAAGGGCCAGACCACCTATACCTCGAACCTCGGGCTGCTCTCGCTGCGCAAATCCATCGCCCGCTACGTCGAGGGCTTCTTTGGCATTTCCTACGAGCCCGCAGGGGAAATTCTTGTCACAGTCGGCGTTTCCGAGGCCATTGATGTCGCCCTGCGCGCGCTGCTCAATCCCGGCGACGAGGTGATCTACCACGAACCCTGCTACGTTTCCTACAGCCCGAGCATCGTGCTGGCCCATGGGGTTGCGGTGTCGGTGGTCACCACCAAGGAAGACGGATTCTCGTTGAAACCCGAGGCGCTCGCCAAGGTGATCACACCGAAATCGCGGGTGCTGATGCTCAATTTCCCGACCAATCCGACCGGGGCGTGCGCCTCCAGGGAAGACCTCGAAGGCATCGCCAAACTCGCAATTGAGCACGACTTGATCGTCGTTACCGATGAAATCTACAGCGAACTCCGTTACGACGACGAGCCTCCCGTTTCGATCGCTTCGCTGCCGGGCATGCGCGAGCGCACGATCCTGCTGCACGGATTTTCCAAGGCCTTCGCGATGACCGGCTTCCGCCTCGGCTACGCCTGCGCGCCGCAACCGATCATCGAGGCGATGATGAAAATCCACCAATACTCGATGCTCTGCGCGCCGATCATGAGCCAGAATGCCGCCATCGAGGCGTTGGAAAACGGCGCGCCCGCCATGCTCGAAATGCGTGCGGCTTACCACCAGCGCCGCGATTTCCTGGTCCGCCGGCTCAACGAAATCGGCCTCGACTGCCATTCGCCGGGCGGCGCGTTCTATGTCTTCCCAGACATCCGCAGCACAGGACTTTCCAGCAAGGACTTCGCGATGAAACTGCTCGAGCAGGAAAATGTCGCCTGCGTCCCCGGCGGCGCGTTCGGGGAATCCGGAGAGGGTTTCCTGCGCTGTTGTTACGCCACCGCCTTTGAGGACATCCGCACCGCCACCGACCGGATGGAACGCTTCGTCGGCAGACTCTAACGGCCATGGGTGATCATCCGGTGGTCAAGGATCCAGCACGCCTCACCCGGGCGTATGTGAATCCGTTCGCCGTTTTCATGGGCTTCATGCTCGTGCTGCAGCTGGTCGCCGTGAAGATCGAGTGGAAACACCCGGAAGCTCCATGGTGGCGGCAGGATCCGGCGCAGTTCGTCTATCCGGTCCAGACGCTCGTTTGTCTCGGGTTGCTGGTCTACTATTGGAAAAACTATGCCTTCCGCTGGTCGTGGAAATGGAGCCTGACGGCGGTGGTTTTCGGAGTGTTCGGGATCGGCTTCTGGCTGCTGCCCACCATGCTCTACGATTATTGGGGGCTCAGCGGGAAGCCCACCGGAATCCTCGGGTTTCTTGGTGTGGAGGACCGGCGTGAGGGGTTCGATCCGGGGATTTTCCAAAGCCCGGTCGCATACTGGGCGTCGCTGACGCTGCGTTTCCTGCGGGCCGTTGTTGTCGTGGCGCTTGTGGAGGAACTCTTCTGGCGTGGATTCCTCATGCGCTTTGTCGGTGATTGGGAAGGGGACTACTGGAAGCAGTCCTTCGGCCGTGCTACCTGGAAATCCTATGGGATTGTCACCGGCCTGTTCATGACGGCTCATGCGCCGGTCGATTACGCCGGAGCCTTCGTTTATGGCAGTCTCACCTGGCTGCTCTGCGTCTGGAGCAAGAGTCTGGGCGCCTGCGTCATCATGCACGCCATCGCTAATTTCCTGATGGGCCTCTACATCATGCAATACGGGAAATATGGGCTGTGGTGAGATTCTCCGCTTCAAAACCCGGCTGCGACAAACCCGAAACCCCTCCGCATCGCAATCGTCGTCAGCGAAGCCGCAGTGCGGTTCAGTGCTGGGGTATCCGGATTTCCGATGGTGCCGCATGGCGGGGAGGATTGCTGCCAAAGGTCAATTCCGACATGCTCCGGTATGGGCGGCGGCCTTTTTCCAGAGAGGGCAATGTTTTCCCTTGTCAAAACCCCGGTCTCTCCCTCATACATCCGCGCCCGCCGCAAGCGGGAAGGTAACCGGGTAGGTGGCCGAGTGGTTAAAGGCGGCAGACTGTAAATCTGCTCTCATTGAGTACGCTGGTTCGAATCCAGCCCTGCCCACCATCCTTCAAATCAACGACTTAAGGAGCCGAAAGGCTCCTTTTTTGTTGGGTTGTGATTTCCGAGCGGGCCATTTTCGGGCCACTTTTGAAATTCTGTGTTGTCAGAAGGGCTTCCGAACCGGGTGATTGTGCCTCCAAGGTAGTTCCATTGACGGTGGAGCCGTGGCCCCTGACCAGATCCCTGATTTATTCCGGTCATCGAGCACGCGAGGGACGTATCAAAGGAGAGGGTGGGGGTGTGATTTCAGGACGGATCGAGAAACGCAAATGTGTTGCATTAAGAGTGTTCGCTGCCGAATCATGAAAACGAAACAAAAATCACCCGTGGAGGTTGAAAGTGCCATCCCCAAGATTCCGCGGGGCAGTCCACGATCGAGGCCGGCGAACTCGCGGGCCTCAAGGTCACGAATATCAACGAGTCCACCGCAGCGCCCTAGCCTAGGATTGCAGCAGGCGGCCGTAGCCGGTGCCGACTTCCTTGGCGACGTGAGACCGTCCCACAGTCGGTGGTCAGGCCCGTAGCTGCCGCCGTTCTCCTTGCTCCGCATAGCCGCCGCATGGGGAGTGATGGCGATCATGTCGTCACTACCATGGCGAAATCAGTGACGCGATTTATCAAAAACCTAAAATCCAGACCGGTCAATGAATGCACGCTTTCCCGCCAATCGCCCTGTGATCCGAGTGGCTGAAATTCGAAAGTCTGTTAGTTGGACTCTGTCATCGGCCTTTGGGTTGTGATTTGTAGTGCCATTGTTGAATAAACAATGACTTGTAAAGCCATCAACCTGCGGTCGGCTTGCGTGTGTTGTTGAATCTTTTGTTCAGCATCAGTGGCCCGTTAGAACGGGAGATTGCCGCCGCCCATGCCCTTCATGCCTTTCATCATATCGCCGAGGCCGCCGGCACCGCCCATTTGCTTCATCATGTTTTTCATCTTGTGCGGGGACTTCATCATCTTGCGCATTCCTGCGAATTGTTTGATGAGCTGGTTCACCTGCATCAGGGAAGTGCCGGAGCCGGCGGCGATGCGCTGGCGGCGGGAACCCTTGATGATCTCGGGACGGCGCCGCTCCTCAAGCGTCATCGAGAGCACGATGGCTTCGGTGCGCTTGAGCCGCGAGGTGTCCAGCGCGCCGCCGGGGAGTTGTTTCTTGATCTTGCTGAAGCCGGGCATCATGCCGAGCAGGCCTTCCAGAGGGCCGAGGTTCTGGATCATTTTCATCTGATCGAGGAAGTCGGTGAAATCGAACTTCCCTTCCTGCATGCGCTTCATCGAACGCATCGCGTCCTGTTCATTCACCTTGTCGGCGACCTGCTCGACCATGCCGACGATGTCGCCCATGCCTAGGATGCGGTCCGCCATGCGGTCCGGGTGGAACTCGAACAACTGGTCGAGTTTTTCGCCCTCGCCGGCGTATTTGATGGGTTTCCCGGTGACGGCTCGCATTGAAAGGGCGGCCCCGCCGCGGGCGTCGCCGTCGAGCTTGGTGAGTACGATGCCGGTGATGCCAATGGCGTCGTCGAAGTGTCGGGCGACGGACACGGCTTGCTGTCCGGTGGCGGAGTCCGCGACGAGCAGGGTTTCCTTCGGCTGGACGAAATCATGGAGGCGTTTGAGTTCAGCGATGAGCCGCTCGTCGATTTCCTGACGGCCGGCGGTGTCGAAAATCAGGACGGTGCCCTGTTGGCGTTCCGCCCAGTCGAGCGCGTCTTTGGCGACCTTGACGACGTCCGTTTCGCTGGCTTCCGGGGTGTAGCAGGGGACGTCGACTTGTCTGGCGAGGGTGGCGAGCTGGTCGATGGCGGCCGGCCGGTAGAGATCACAGGCAATGAGCACGGGCCGTCGGCCTTCCTTTTTGAGGCGGTTGGCGAGTTTGGCGGAAGTGGTGGTCTTGCCCGCGCCGTTGAGGCCGCAGATCAGGATGCGCGCGGGCGGGTTGAGATCGAGTGGCACCTGATCGCCTCCTAATAGGGCGGCGAGTTCGTCATGGAAGATCTTGACGATTTGCTCGCCAGGCTTGATGGACTTCATCACATCCTCGCCCATGGATTTTTCCTTCACCTTGGCGATGAAGTCCTTGGCGACGGCGAATTCCACGTCGGCTTCGAGCAGGGCGATGCGGATTTCGCGCAGGGCGTCGGAAATGTTTTTTTCAGAGATGCGGCCTACGCCGCGAAGGTTGCGGAAGGTTTTGTCGAGGTTGTCGGCGAGTGAGGAGAACATGATGGGGATCTGAGATTGGAGTTTGGAATGGTTATTCGCCGTCGGGGAGGTAGGCGGATTCGCGGTCGAGTTGGAAGGACCAGCGGAGAGGAGTGTCGGTGGTTTTGCCGGCGGTGTCCTTCCAGGAAACGGACACCTGGCAGGTGGGGTGGCGCAGGCGGCGGTTCACTTGCCACGAGAAGGTTCCGGTTTCCGAGGAGAAATTTGCGGGCACCTCGCCGAAACCCGAGACTTTCATGACCAGGGTGGTGGGGTCGAGGTCCTTGAGCTTCGAGAGGTCGGTGGAGATTTCCGGGAGACGAGAGTTGATGATCGCGCCGGGTTCCGGAGTCACCGGGAAGGGGGTGGTTTGAATCAATCCCGCGATGGCTCCTGCGGGTGCGCCGAGCGGGCTTTGGGCCTCGCGGAAGGTGGTGGCGAATTCGAAGATCCGGTCATAGTTACCGAGGATCATGTAGCGGGGAAGCATCTCGTCGGGCATCGAGCGTTTCACTTTTCCCGGTTGGACGGTGAAGGCATGGGTGTAGCCGAATTCCTTTGAGAGCGGCAGCATTTCCCCGGTTACGAAGCCGCCGGGATACGAATAGGTGTCGGCCTTGATCTTGAACCTGGATTCGAGGAAACGCTTCGACTCGCCCATTTCCTTGCGCAGGAAGGCATCGTAGGCGTCCGGGCTTTTCTTGCGGTGGCTCTTGAAGGTGATGGGATAGGGGTGGCTGACCGAGTGGCTGCCGATGGTGGCCCCGGCGGCGATCATTTCCCGAATCATCGGAGTCGTCAGAGCCTTGCCGCCTCCGTCGACGTAGTTCTTGTAAAGAAACAGGGTGTAGGGGTAGCCGAACTCCTTGAGGATCGGGAAGGCCTCGGTGTAAACGGATTTCCAGCCATCATCGAAGGTGAGTAGAATGGACTTTTGCGGGATGTCCTGTTCTCCGCGCTTCCATGCGGCGAACTGTTCGAGGGAAATCACCGTGATGCCGAGCTGGCGGATGGTTTCCATCTGCTTGCGGAATTTGGTGGTGTGGATGCGCATCGCCGTCTCCGTCTGGGTGTCGGAAAAATCGTGGTAGCCGAGCACGGAAACGCGCACGCCATCGTCGGGAATTCCGGATTCCAGCATCGGAGGTGCGGCTGGAGATTCAGGCACGCTGGCGTCTTGCGCCCATGCGCAAAGGCTGCTGAGCATGCCCAGAATCAGGGTGAATTTCGTCATCGGTGCGGGAAACTAGGCGCGGATTCTGGAATTTGAAAGCCTCAAGACGGGGAGGATCTTCCATTGCGGTGTTTTGGATTTCCGAAAGGTTGTCGCTCGTGTTAAGGTCTCCTGCGTGCGTCCGCTTGGCCGATTGATCACTCTCGCGTTTCTCGTATTGGCGAGTTCGCAGTGTCAGCGTATAGGACCGCCGGGAGGCGGTGTGGACCGGTATAACGTGTCCGTGCGCCAAGGTGGCAGCGGAGGAAAGGTCTCGCAGTCCCGGATGTTGCGGGAAGTGAATCTGAAGCGAGACATGGTGCGGCGCGGCAAGCACGGCCGGAAGGTGATCCGCCGGATGACGCCCCGCTACATCACGATTCACAGCACGCAGAACTTCACCGCAGACGCCCGGAAACACGCGCGCGCTCTCAAGAATGGCGCCCTGCGTTCCCCTAAGACGCGTTACGGCAACCGCATCGGCTACCTGATCTGGCACTTCACGGTGGACGACAAGGTCGCGCTCCAGCACATGCCGACCAACGAGCAGGGGGAGCACGCGGATTTCCACGGCCCGGGAAACCGTTTGTCGATCGGCATCGAGATGTGCGAGCAGCGGGGCAGCAACCGCGCGGTGACGATTGACCGGACCGCCAAGCTCACCGCGGTGTTGATGAAGAGAAACCGCATTCCGTTGCATAATGTGGTGCCGCATTATCACTGGCCGCGTCGCGGGAGGACCCCGCTGCACAAGAACTGCCCGCATTTCCTCTTGGACAACGGCAGGCCGGGGAAAAAGTGGCGCTGGTTCCAGAGCCGCGTGAACTATTACTATCAGCGTCTGGAATGATGGCTGGTCCGTTAAAAGATCATGGCAGCCCTGGAAACCGGGATATCGTCCTTGATCCCACCGTGCACTACGTTTGCCAGCGCTGCACGGCATGCTGCAAGTGGCCGGGCGACGTGCGGATCGCGGAGGATGAAATCGCGCCCATGGCCGGGTTTCTTGAAATCACCGAGGAGGAGTTCATCAGCCGCTTCACCCGCCTCCGGACGAATCGAAAGGGTCTATCACTCATCGAGAAGGAAAACCATGAGTGCATCATGCTGGACGGCAATTCCTGCCGGATTCATCCCGTGAAACCCGAGCAATGCGCCGGGTTTCCGAACAAGTGGAACTTCCCCGGCTGGCGGCAGGTGTGCGAGGCGGTTCCAGTGCCGGTGGAAGCCCTCAAACCCGAGCCGTGAATCGCAGGAAGATGGCTGCGGGTGAAAAGGGCTTGCGTGCGAGCGCGGGCTTTTCAACCGCGTGCCAACTCAACATGGCGAGGGCGACGGATACAATGAACACATAAGGGACCGCCGACAACGATGTCAGCAGGCCGAGTTGGATGAACACGTTGATCACCACCGAGTGATAGAGATAGGTGCCGTAGGACAGGTCCGTGCCGGACAGGAGTCTGCCGGAGAGCGCCCGTGCGCTGAAGGCAGCGGAAACGGTTCCCAAGGCGAGGACGGCGCGGCACGGGAGAAGGCCGGCGTAGTAGGGCGGCGAGCGGAGATCCACCAGCGTTTGCAGCCCGGTCATGAACAGGGCGTAGGTGGCGAGATACCAGAGGAACTTTCCTTCCAGCCACGGACGGAATGTTTCGAACCGCCGGTGGATGACGATTCCCAACATAAACATCCAAAGGTGCGGGATGAGTGTCACGTGCAGGAGCTTGAAGGCGAGCGGAGCGGCGGTGAATCCACCAGGGCCATTCACCTTGCCGTCCATCACACAATAAGCGGCGAAGGAAACGAGGAACAACAGCGCGGCGGCAGGCAGCGCCGGTTTTCTGCCGTGTGTGAGCCAGTGAAAGACCGGGATGAAGGCATAGAACTGGAGCTCCACGGTGATGGTCCAGAGCGCGCCATTGGCCACTCCGATGCCGAATCCACGAAAATGCTCCGGGTTGTAGAACTGGAAGAATGAAACCTGCCCGGCCAGCCACGCGGCAAAGGTTTTGGACCCTACGAAATCCGATCCGAGAAACCCGAAGAACCCGAGGACGGCAAGCGTCACGATCAGGCAAACCCACAGCCCCGGGAAAATCCGCAGGCTCCGCCGCCAG